>CAMWCA010000096.1 GCA_947172705.1 uncultured Lachnospiraceae bacterium | reverse complement strand
TACCTTTAGGGCTGATTACTATACCCCATTCAGCAATGCTATCTTTTACTCCTTCCTCTGTGTAATCTCTGAATAAACGGTTTACAACACTTCTTTCATCTACTTCATCAAACGTTATTTGAATTTTCAATTTATCATTTATTATATATACTTGTTGTTCAATACTCCAATCTATTCTTGAAGCACGATCATATCCTAATTTTTTTCGAAAAACTTCCTCAAAAATACATTTTCTGAATTCCTCTACGGTTGCACTCTCTTTCTCAGCTTTTAAATATTTTTTTGATGCCTCTTCAATTCGTTTCAATCCATCCGCACATTTTCGCATATTTGTCTTCCTCTTTACTATGATTTACTATTAGAATACCATATTTAAGAGAAAATTTGAATACATGAAATAAAATTTAAATTGGTATTTTGGAACATATAAAAGTTCCCATCCTATTAATTTTGAATAGCACATTATTCGATACCATACATCTCCAAATAAAGTGCTTATTATCCCCAAAACCTCCTCATCTCTACCCCGGCAGACTATTTTCCACGCACAACGCCCCATACCCCACCTTCTCATTTGGATACTCCCTCTCCCCCCGGATTGGTTTTGCCCCTCTGCGCAGGTACGCCTTTACCTTTTCCCCATACAAAAAGGGATCATTTCCTCTTACAATACCCCACTCCTGCAAAAGAGCAGCGCTCCCCGTCACAAAGGGCGCGGCAAAGGATGTTCCGGAAACCTGTACAAAGGTATTATTAGGACCAATGGTATTGATATTGGTTCCCGGCGCAACCAGATCCGGCTTCACATCCCCTTGGGAAATCCGCTCTCCGGGAATGCTTGTAAGAGGATAGCCTCTCCCTGAGAAATCTGCATAGGCTTCATAAGTTGCATCGTATGCCCCTACCGTTATCACCTTTGAGGCTGTAGAGGGAATGGTAAGTGTTTTCGCTGGCGTAGGCGTAAAAAAACGGGTGTCTGCGTTTAATACCACGCTGCTTGGCAGGTACAGATCATAATTTCCCGTTACGGTCTGGATGGGATATAAATGAATTGTCCAGATCCCCTGATTGATATACCGGTCTACCGGTAAAAAATCAAAATAAACCTCCTGGTTGACAGAATAAGGTGACGGCTCTCCTACATAAATCAAGATCTGCGTTTCCTCCAAAACAACACTTCTTCCCCCCGTCATTTGTATATCGACCACCGTCCTCTTTCCTCCCGGCGAGGTTAATTCTATCCCCAGAACGTCCACATACTCTTTCCAAAGTTGTACATTAGCCGTTGTCTGGTAATTTCCAATGCTCAGTTCAATCTGACGTCCCTGAGAGGTTCCATTACTCATTCCGAAATTCCCCGCTACATGTCCTCCCGCCGCCCCCTCGTTGCCGCTTCCCACACATACCACTGTTCTTCCAATCTCCGCTGCATTATCAAGAAAGCGTTCCACCAGCGAAGTCCCATCATGAGAGCCATATGTATTTCCAAAGCTCAGGTTAACGGCAAGGGGTTTGCCCAATTCCACTGCCTTCTTCACTACATATGTCATAGCGCGCATCAGTTCTGTAGTCTTTGGAAAAGAATCTGGTCTGGGTGTTCCCATTTTTACAATCAACAGCTCGCTTTCCGGCGCCACCCCCTGATACTGTCCGTCCAAAAGTCTTCCTCCTCCAGCCGCTATGGCTGTCACTGCCGTCCCGTGCCCTGAAGTGTCTGTGCTGGGTACGATCTGTTTGGGAAAACGGCTCTTTAACGCCTCATCGATGCGGTATTTGGAAAATTCGACTCCTGTTTTAAATCCCTCCGGCGGAGCCGCTTTTCCTGCAAATTCTTCGTATTCTTCCGGCAATTGGCGGTCAACCTGCTCTGGGCTCAAGGTCTGATCCCATAAAAACTGTATTCTGGAATTTCCCTGTCTGTCCAGAAATTCCGGGTTTTCAAAATCAATTCCCGAATCGATCACTGCAATTAAAACGTCTCTTCCCGACAAATAAGGTTCTCTTGCCGTGACAGGAAAAACACAGGAAGCCTGTTTCCCCTGTAAAGTGGAAAAGTACAGCCTTTTTGGCTTTTCCACATATTCCACCTCTTCCAGCTGCGTGAAGGTATCAATTAAATTTTCCGGCATAGTGACAATGGCGTATCCTGCAATTAATTCTTCTACTTGTATCACATTACTTTGAAGCCTTCCAATATTTCCATTATATTTTACAATCAGCTCCCACTCACCCGTATCCTCCAAAAAACCCACATTTAACTGCCCCGATTTCAAACGTTCCGCCTCTTCCACTTCAAGCGCAAGATTCAGCAAAGCCTCCAGCTTTTGATTTTCCATGCAATTTTCCCACCTTAATACGCTCCATTATTTTTATTTTATGCTTTTCCGGCGGCAGTGTACCATACTCTCTTCTGGTTGTCATCCTTTGCTTTCTCCTCATGTGCCAGGATTACAAAAGGCGCAGGTTTTTACCCTGCGCCTGACTGTTTTTTACACCTTATCTCCTGCTGATCAATATTTATCAAATCCGTCTCCCAGAGAGATTACCTGCTCATTGCTGGAAGAAGATGAGTACGAACCTTTAGAAGAAGCGCTTCCTGAACCCAGGTTATAGATAGAAAGCATTTCTCTCATCCTGGAAGCCTGGTTGGAAAGCTCTTCGCTGGCTGCCGCACACTCCTCGCTGGTAGCGGAGTTGGTCTGCACTACCTGGGATACCTGTGTGATCGCCTGCTCGATCTGTGCCACTGCTGTTGCCTGGTAGTTGGAGGATTCCGCGATACCTTTGATGATTACCTCGCTTTGCTGTACCACCTTTGCAATGGCATCCATTGCCTTTGCCGTATCGTCTGCGATCCTGCTTCCGGAATTTACCTTGTTAATAGATGCTTCGATCAGCTCTGCCGTCTCTGCAGCCGCTGCCGCACTCTTTGCCGCAAGGCTCCTGACTTCTTCCGCTACCACTGCAAAGCCTTTTCCTGCCTCCCCGGCACGTGCCGCTTCAACTGCTGCGTTTAAGGCAAGGATATTGGTCTGGAATGCAATGTCGTCGATCACCTTGATGATCCTGGAAATGCTCTCGGATGACTTGTTGATGTCTTCCATAGCCTCCATCATGTTCTTCATCTGTTCGTTTCCATGCTTTACATCACCGATCGCCACGCCTACAAGCCCTGAAGCCTCATTTGCCTGCTCTGCATTCTGTTTGGTCTTTTCTGCGATCTCATCGATGGAAGCCGTGATCTCCTGGATGGCGCTTGCCTGCTCTGTGGAGCCCTGTGCCAATGCCTGGCTTGCGCTTGCTACCTGGGATGCGCTGATGGTTACCTGTGAACCAACTTCACTGATGTTAGACAATACGTGGAGGTTATCCTCAACCAGCTTCTTTAAAGAATTACCCAAAAGGTCTTCTGCTGACTTCGGAGTAACTGTAACGGTCAGATTACCATTTGACACTTCTTCTGCAATCTCAGACTGATACTTGATATTGTCAACTACCTTTGTATATTCGTCTGCCAATGCACCAAATTCATCCTCATGATATTTGATGATGTTAACGTCAACGCGACCTAATGCGATCACCTTTGCCGCTTCATAGAATTGCTGCACGTTCTTCTCAATTGCTTTGATAATAGCTCTTGCAAGAAATACCGTTATTAATACGGAAAGCACCGCAATAACAGCAGAAAAAATATTCGCATTTCTTACATATGTTTCTACGTTATTTACCGTTCTTACCTTCTTTAATGCCATACTCCCAAGCATCACATTGAACAGTGTCAGTACAATAGGAACTCCAAACCCAAGGATCGTTTTTGTTTTCATCTTCATGTCTTTCATCTTCTTATACCTCTCATTCTTCTTCAATTTCCATGT
>CAMWCA010000095.1 GCA_947172705.1 uncultured Lachnospiraceae bacterium | reverse complement strand
ACTTAAAATCCTGCGGGACTAATCTCCCGTACCGGTTCGATTCCGGTCGCCGGCACTGGCTGAAAGTAGAAGAAATGTTGGTATTCACAATATTTCTTCTATTTTTTGTTATATTCTAAAGATGGAATTGGACAGGGGCAGGGCAAATGACAGCTTCGGAAGGAGATTTTCATGAACAGCAGGTCTTTTGATTATAAAAGGATAGCAGAGGGATATGCCAAGGATCGTCCGTTTTTACATGGACAGGTGATGGAGCAAGTGAAAAAAGAACTTCATTTGACTGGGAATCTGGCATATGGATTGGACGTAGGCTGCGGAGCAGGACTTTCTACAAAGGCATTGAAAATGCTTTGTGACCAGGTGGCAGGTACGGATATTTCAGGGGAAATGATTGAAGCTGCAAGGGCGTTGTATCAACCGCCTGCCTATACCTTTTGGCAGAGTAGCGCGGAGGAGATAAAGGCGCCTTGCGCCTCCTTTGATATTGTGACGGCGGCGGGTGTAACCGGATGGATAGATGAAAAGAAATTTCTTTCTAATTTAAGACCAATGATGAAAGATGAGGGAGTTCTGGTAATTTATGATTTCTGGATTACAGACCAGATGAAAGAAAGCGTTGAATACACAAAATGGTGTCATGACAGCTACTTGAAAGATTTCCCCAAGCCGCCCAGAAAGGAAGTGGTCTGGACAGGGAGTCTGACGGAACCCTTTGGTTTTGAAGCGAAAAGCCGGACAAACTATAGCATGGAATATGAATTTGATCAGAATGCTTTTATCAGATTTATGCTGCTCCAATCTAATGTAAATGTACAGATCAATGAAAAGGGAAGAGATGAGGCGGAGATCAGGGAATGGTTTTGGGACACCCTGGAACCGATCTTTGAGAGGGAAAAGAAAACATTGCTATTTAAAGGATATTGTTGGTATTTTCTTGCAAAATAAGAATAAAGGTTCGGGTGCGGGAGAACTGCGCGGAATGGAGGAAAGCTATGACAATGGAGGAAACCATCAAACGAATTAATGCCCTTTATCATAAATCCCAGAAGGAAGGACTGACGGAGGAAGAAAAGCAGGAGCAGAAGGAACTCAGGCAGAGATACATTGACAGTGTCAGGGGAAATTTAAGGGGGCAATTAGAGAACTTATCCATCCAAAGACCGGATGGAACCATAGAAAAAGTAAAAAAGGTAAAGTAAACCCGTCAAGGTAAAAGGAGGAGGAAAAGATAAGATGAGCGAATATAAGATGAATACAAAATGCGTACAGGCAGGTTATACGCCGGGGAACGGCGAACCGAGGCAGATTCCCATCATTCAGTCCACAACATTTAAGTATAATACCAGCGAGGATATGGGAAAGCTTTTTGATCTGGAGGCATCAGGATACTTTTATACCAGACTTCAAAATCCCACCAACGATCATGTGGCAGCTAAAATAGCGGAGCTTGAGGGGGGAAGCGCAGCAATGCTTACATCCTCAGGGCAGGCAGCGAATTTTTTTGCACTCTTTAATATCTGTGAATGTGGCAGTCATATTGTATCATCTTCTTCTATTTATGGCGGAACCTTCAATTTGATTTCTGTTACCATGGCAAAAATGGGGGTGGAGGTTACCTTTGTTTCACCGGATTGCAGCGGGGAAGAGCTGAACAAGGCGTTCAGGGAAAATACCAGGGCGGTATTTGGGGAATCCATTGCCAATCCTGCGCTGACGGTTCTGGATATAGAAAAGTTTGCAAAAGCAGCTCACGAACATGGCGTACCGTTGATCGTGGATAATACCTTTCCAACACCGGTGAACTGCCGTCCTATAGAGTGGGGGGCGGATATTGTAACCCACTCCACTACCAAGTATATGGATGGGCATGGAGCGGCAGTGGGAGGCGCTATTGTAGATGCTGGCAGATTTGACTGGATGGCGCATGCCGATCAATTTCCAGGGCTTTGTACACCGGACGAATCCTATCATGGTGTTACCTATGCAGAAAAATTTGGAAAAGAGGGCGCTTTTATAACCAAATGTACCTCTCAACTGATGAGAGATTTAGGTTGTATTCAGTCTCCTCAAAATGCATATATTTTAAATCTGGGCCTGGAGTCGCTGCATGTAAGAATGCCGCGGCATGTGGAAAACGGACAGGCGGTAGCGGAGTTTTTAAGGGAACAGCCGCAAGTGTCATTTGTAAATTATCCGGGTCTTAAGGGAGACCGTTATTATGAGATTGCACAAAAGTATATGCCAAATGGAGGCTGTGGGGTGGTTTCTTTTGAATTAAAGGGAGGGCGCAAAGCTGCGGAAAGTTTTATGAAGCACCTGAAGCTGGCGGCAATTGAGACTCACGTGGCGGATGCCAGAACCTGTTGCCTGAATCCGGCGACATCCACCCACAGGCAGATGACGGAAGAGCAGTTGAATGAGGCAGGAATTCCCGCAGGTCTGGTCCGTATTTCCTGCGGCTTGGAGGATAAGGAAGACTTGATTGCCGATCTTGCGCAGGCTTTGGGGGCAATCGAATAATTTTTCAAATGGGCGGAAACAGCAGTAAAAGGGATAAAAGTATGAAAGAGAAAATATTGGGCTTGTATAAGAAATATGAGGAAATGATTAATTATGTGATTGTGGGGGGCTTGACAACGCTGGTTAGCTGGATGGTGTATTTTGCCAGTGTATACACCTTTTTGGATGCCAACGATGGCGTTCAGCTTCAGATCGCTAATATTTTATCATGGATAGCAGGCGTGACTTTTGCTTATGTGACCAACCGCAAGTTTGTTTTTAAGAGCAAAGAAAAAAATATATTAAAGGAAGCAGCACAGTTTTCGGCATCCAGGCTGTCTACGTTGTTCCTTGACATGATCGTGATGTTTGTGATGGTAACCGTTATGGGCATTCATGACGGCATCAGTAAGATCGTATCTGCGGTGTTGGTTACCGTTGCAAATTATGTGATTAGTAAATTTTTTGTTTTTAAAAAGAGGAAAGATAAGGCAGCATAAAAAGATCCAAACTCCACATACTGATTTTGGAGGTGTGGTTGCAAATGGATCATCAATTTCCCGACCTTCCTTTGGGTCTTGGCATGGGACTGACCATGAATCGTCATGCCAGGGACAACTTTGAGGGCTTAAGTGAAACAGAGAAGGAGCACATTATTTTTAAATGCAAGGATGCAAAATCCAAAAAGGAAATGGATAAAATCATCAGTTCTCTTTCACAGGATGAGAAGTTTGACGAGTTGTTTCAGGGACCGAATATAGATTAATAAAGGATGGTATTCGTTAGAGACGTATTAAAGCTATAAATTATGGCTTTAATGCGTCTCTTTGTATTTTAAAAGTTATTTTGGCTAGTATGCAAATTTAATAATTGACATATTGCACAAAAATCGAGGGATATAAATATGTATAGTGAACAAAATGTAAATAAATGGTTGACTTATTTATCAAACAATACTAAAATGAATTTATCGATTAAATCAATTAACTGATAAAATCGAAAAACAGAGAGGGGGGATAACAGTGAGGCACATAGCTCAAAAGGAACCGTTTTGGGTATGCCCGATTACGAGTCATATCGTTCGAATAATAGGCGCAGGTCAGGAAAACATGACTTTGATAGAGGGAGAGAATCAGGCATTGCTTTTTGACACGGGATCCGGGTATGGCAATATTAAATGTCTATGTGAAAAGATGACAGAGAAACCAATTATAGTAGTTGCGTCCCATGGGCATCCGGATCATGTGGGAGGTATCGGATATTTTAGAGAAGCATATATCCACATGGGAGATTTGGATATGGCAAGTACCGTTTATTCTGCAAAGGACAGAGCAGCCTGTGAAGATATGTTGAGCAGACAGACTAGGGATGTCGGATTAGTCATAGATATGGAAGATATGGCACCGGATGGCGATAAGGTCTCATGGCATGTGATAAAGGAGGGAGACCGATTTGAACTGGGAGGTACCTGCCTTGAAGTGTTTTATCCCCAATTAGGTGTAAAAACTCTGCTCGATGGCGGGCGGCGGCGTAC
>CAMWCA010000094.1 GCA_947172705.1 uncultured Lachnospiraceae bacterium | reverse complement strand
ATGGACGACCGCTTTACCATTGCCAATATGGCGATTGAAGCGGGCGGAAAGAACGGTATTTTCCCAGTGGACGATCTGGCAATTGCCTATATGAAAGAGCATTCCAATAAGCCTTATACCATTTATGAAGCGGATGAAGATGCGGTTTACGATGAAGAATACACCATTGATTTAAGCGCCCTCCGTCCCACCATTGCGTTTCCTCATTTGCCCGAAAATACCAAAACCATCGATGAGATCACAGAGGACATCAAGATCGATCAGGTGGTGATCGGTTCCTGTACCAACGGACGTATTGACGATATGCGCATTGCCGCTGAGGTTTTGAAGGGAAGACATGTGGCAAAAGGAATGCGCTGTATCGTGATTCCTGCAACTCAGGCGATCTACATGCAGGCAATGGAGGAGGGGCTTCTGAAAATCTTCATTGAAGCGGGGGCGATTGTGAGCACCCCTACCTGCGGGCCGTGCCTTGGCGGCTACATGGGCATTTTAGCGGAAGGGGAAAAGTGTGTTTCCACCACCAACCGAAACTTCGTTGGGCGTATGGGACATGTGAATTCTGAAATTTTTCTTGCAAGTCCGGCGGTAGCGGCTGCAAGCGCCGTCACAGGAAAGATTTCCTGTCCGTGTCAGTTATAAATTGAGAGTTGAGAAAGGGGATAAAGCATGAAAGCAGCAAAAGGAACCGTTTTTAAATACGGCGATAACGTAGATACGGATGTGATCATTCCGGCAAGATACTTAAACTCCTCAGACCCCGCCGAGCTTGCGGAGCACTGCATGGAGGATATCGATCAGGATTTTATTAAAAAAGTAAAAAAGGGAGATATTATTGTTGCAGAAAAAAATTTTGGCTGCGGTTCTTCCCGCGAACATGCGCCCATCGCCATTAAGGCGGCAGGGGTAAGCTGTGTGATTGCAGAGACCTTTGCCAGAATTTTTTACAGAAATGCAATCAACATAGGGCTTCCCATCGTGGAATGTCCGGAAGCATCCAAAGGCATTGAGGCGGGAGATGAGGTTGAGGTTGATTTTGATTCCGGCATCATAAGAAATCTTACCAGGGGAACGGAATTTAAAGGACAGGCATTTCCTGAGTTTATGCAAAAAATCATTGCGGCGGAGGGATTGGTCAATTATATCAATCAAAAATAGCCGGTCGGATGTGAAATTTGCAGGAATATTCACAGGATGGACACATTTCTCTGATATGATATGCTTTGTGATAAACCATTGAAAATGAGGAGGAGCTTTATAAATGGCTAAGAAAAATACGCCTGAGGTTCAAAGGGAAGTTCAGACGAAATATGACCGCAAAATGGAGGCGCGGAAACAACAGAAGTTAAAGGACCAGCGTCAGGAGAAAATGACCCGGACAGTGGCTGCGGTGATTGGAATTGGGCTTGTGGCTGCGGTGGTTATTTCTGTTGCAGTATCTTTTATCAGAAAAAATACAGCTCTGAACGGCGCTTACGTTAAGATCGGCGAACATGAACTGACGCAGGTTGAGTACGACTATTTTTATAATACCACCGTTACGAACTACTTAAACAGCATGGCATCTTTCCTGCCTTACCTGGGATTGGATACTTCCAGAGATTTTGCCGATCAGGAATATGCCGAAGGCTTAACCTGGAAAGATCTGTTTGATGAAATGACAGTGGAACAGATCAAACAGACCAAGGCTTTGGTGGATGACGGGGAGAAGGCGGGATTTACCTATGATACGGCCGCCGATTATGAGAGCTTTGTCACAAGCTTCCAGGAAGCGGCAAAATCGGAAAATGTAAGCGTTGGCAATTACTACAAGGAAAACTTTGGCGCTTATGCCACAGCGAAAAACGTAGAACCCTTTGTGAAAGAAGGAATGTTTGCAGGCGCCTATTATGACGAGCTATTAGAAAGCAATGCGCCTTCTGATGAAGAGATTAAAGCATATTATGAGGAGAACAAGAGAACTTACGACAAGGTGGACTACAGAAGCTTTACCTTCACTGCGGAGATTGGTGAAGATGCCGGAGAGGAAGAAACCAGCCAGGCGATGGATGAGCTTGAAGGAAAAGCCCAGGCAATGTATGAGGCACGTCAATCCGGTGAAGACTTTGATACCCTGTGCGCAGAAAATGCTTCTGAAGAGCTTAAGGCAGATTATGAAGACCCTGATACGGAACATTGCCTCAACGAGGGAAGGTATTCTTCCGGAATTGCCACTGTTATGGCGGACTGGCTTTATGATGAGACCCGTGGGGAAGGGGATCTTACCGTTTTAAGAGATGACGACAGTCATCAGTATTATGTGGTGGAGTTTGTAAAACGCTATTATGATGAGACAGACGATGAGAGAATTTCCGGTACGCTGTCAAGCGAAAAGGTTTCTGCCTATGTTGCAACTCTTGTAGACGGATATCAGGTGACGGATCTGAAAGGTGAATTGAAATATCTGACCATTCCCCGGGAAACAGCAGAGGATGAGGATGCTTCTTCTGATGAAAATGAGGAAGCTGCCGAATAAAACAGTATGTATAAATGTGAAAGAAAGCGGATGCCCTTTGCACAGGACATCCGCTTTTTTATCCCTGAAAAACCTTACAGAAGGAACCTGCCGAAGACAGGGGTTCCGCTCCTGCAAGAAGATGATGGGTGTCCCCCATGACCTGCACCCTGAAATAAGCTTCATTGCTCCAGCGTTCTTCACTGGATAAAACCGTCACAGAAGTGGTGGGAAGAAAGAAGCCGTGAACCAGAGCCTGAAAAGGGATGCTCAGCAGGTGAGAGAGCGCCACACAGGTAATGCCAAGGTGGCAGAAAATGACGATCACCGGTTCAGAATGACATTCATTCTCAGGAGGCTGATCCGGATCAATGGGAGAATTGGTTCCCCTCACAAACCGTTCCTTTGCCCCGGGCATGCGGTAAAAATGTTCTTCTCTCACATAGCCGTAGTTGGAGAGAAGGACATCAAGCTCCTTACATACCTTGGGGTATTCCAGGGCAATTTGCGGATTCCCCTTCATCACATCCGCCTCCACCCAGCGATTCTGATCTCTCATAAGAGGATCGCCGCTCCAAAAGGAAGGCACAAAATCCCATGGGACACCGTGACGCCCTGTAATAGGATCATCGATGGGGTAAGCAAATTCCCGCATCCAGTCCAGGGTAACAGCGGTACGGTTCATTTTCTTTAAAGTACAGGAGGCAGTGTCTCTGGCACGGCCCAAAGGTGAGCAGTAAAAATCGGTTACATCCCATTTGCTGATACGCTCAGATAAAAGCTCTGCCTCACGCCATCCTTTTTCCGTTAAGGTGTCATTTGCATAATCCGGTTCGCCGTGGCGGACAAAAATGATTTTCATTGATCGGCTCCTTTCAAGCTGTGGGTTTTGTTTGTAAAAATGGTATCACAGGTGTCTGAAATTGTCCAGCAGGATCAAAAGAACTTGAAACATATGTTCGCGTGTGCTAAAATGTTTTTATGAAAAAAATATGGAAAGATATCCTGCTATTATCAGGAATTCTGCTTGCAGCATTTGCGCTGTGGCTGTTTCCTGCTTTTTTAAATAAAGAAATACCTGGAATGGTGAGGGTGCTTCAGGATGGAAGAACACTGGGCATATACTCCCTGACAGAGGAGCGGACCGTGTCTATCCCCTATGAAGGGGAGCATTACAATCTGCTGCTGATCAGCAACGGTGCGGCGATGGTTACAGACGCAGACTGCCCCGACGGGCTGTGTGTTCATCAGAGAGCCGTCAGCAGAAGGGGAGAGAGCATTATCTGTCTGCCTCACAGACTGGTAATTCAAATTGAATCAAAGGAGGAAAGCGACCTGGATGCGGTCACTTACTGAGGATGAAAAGCAAAACGGCTTATTTGGGACTTTTATTGGCATTTGCACTGATCCTTTCCTATCTGGAGACGTTAATTCCCTTTCAAACAGGGATACCGGGAATCAAGCTGGGGCTTGCCAATCTTGCAGTAGTGCTTTGCCTGTATCTTCTTGGCTGGAGAGAGGCGCTGCTCTTATCGGTGGTAAAGGCGTTGCTCAGCGGCTTTATGTTCGGCAGTCTTTCCATGATCATTTACTCGGCAGCCGGCGCGTTTTTAAGCGTTCTTGTGATGATCCTGCTAAAGAAAACCGGTTGGTTTCATGTACCGGCAGTGAGCGGGGCAGGAGGGGTTTTTCACAATTTGGGACAGCTTTTGATAGCAGGGATTGTGATAGAGACCTATGGGGTGGTATATTATATGCCCATTCTGATAGTGGCAGGGCTTGTGACGGGAATTGTGATCGGCATAGTTTCATCGCTGGTTCTGCCATATCTTCAAAGGATAATTACGAAAGGAAGCTATGAACCATGATAGGGTTTGTGAGAGGAACGATTGAAGATCTTACGGAAGAAAATGTGGTGGTGGATGTAGGCGGTCTGGGTATAAACATAAAGATCTCCCCGGGAACGGCAGCGCTCCTTCCGGGAGGCGGAGAAGAGGTGAAGCTGTATACCTATACCTGCGTCAGGGAAGATCAGTTTTGCCTATATGGTTTCCTTACAAGAGACGATCTGGAAATTTTTAAAAAGCTGATTACCGTAAACGGTATCGGGCCAAAGGGCGGTCT
>CAMWCA010000093.1 GCA_947172705.1 uncultured Lachnospiraceae bacterium | reverse complement strand
CCTATGTGGACTTTCACCACAGAGCACGGGCATGCCCGTCATACGAATCAGGAGTCATGCGGCAGGACGCCGCTGGGCTCCGACCCGAACAGTTTTCAAAAGTCTTTCCCATTCCGTTAGTGAAATCTGATTTTGAGACCAGCCCTGGAATCCATGTGTGCAATCCCTTGTCCTATTACTTCCTCCGCTGGCTATCCGTCCAACCCCTTCCGGCTTAACGCCGCGCCTTCCTCCCAATGCGGTCTGAAACACACCACTATAAAACGATCATTTTTCTATATTATATAGCACGAAATGCAATACAAAATAAAAAGAACGCCCATCCCAAGCGTTCTTCAAATGCGGGTAACAGGACTTGAACCTGCACGGTCTCCCACCAGAACCTAAATCTGGCGCGTCTGCCAATTCCGCCATACCCGCTAAATATTCACGTAAACTATCTTAACACCCTCCCCACACCCTGTCAACGTCTTCTTATGGTGATGGCTTTTTCCCGTTGCTGCTCTTCCCACACTTTTCCTACTCCTTCAAAAGCCCTCTCAGCACCTCATTTCCCTCCGGGTCCGCCTGTGCCCTGCATTTCACATGATCCACCGTCTTTCCCTCTGAATCCCGGTAATACACCGTAAATTCCATCTGCTCATTCTTTTCGCAAAGCCTGTCATCCCGGCAAAGCTCCTGGCAAAAAAGAACCTCCGTCAGTTCCCTGATCATGGTTTCGTCAGTGATGCTTTTCCGCCATTCCAGGGATTCTGCCTGATACAGCAACCCTTCCGTCAGCACATACTTCTCCGCCACGATCTCTTTGATCTCATAGTCCTTAATCCCTTTGGTTCCGTCGATTCCGTATTCCTTTAACTGCCTCAAAACACTGTCATATCCAGGATAGATATAAACCTGCTCGTCTCCCTGATTTTTAACGGATGCAAAGGTCATGATGCCCACAGGGGTCTGTGCTCTCAACTCCGGGAAATCAAGCTCTGCAAAATCCTGCCGATAAGCCTCCCATAGTCTTTCTCTCTCACCTTCCTCCAGATCCAGGGTATAGCTCTCCACACCGTTCGTCCAGCGGATCTCATAATATTTCATAGAATCCAGGCGTAGCCCTCCATAGGCTCCCTCCTTAAACTGTCGTCCTGCAAAAACCGATTCAAAGCCCTCCAGCCCATACCAAGGTATCTGATATCTGCAATACCGGTTTCCGCCATCCTTTCCCATGTATTTCACCACTGCCTGATAATCAGATTCCGTTTCTCCATAATCTTCGTTGACCCAGTCATAAGCAGCGGACAATTCCTCCCCTGTCAGCTCCATATTCTGCAAGATCTCTTCTTCACCATCGCTGCTTTCAAGCGCCGGAAAACAAACTGCCATGGCAGATAATTCTTCCTTCTCAGGGGCTTTTCCTTCCTGCTTTCCCCAAAAGGAAAGTCCCGCCATCAGGAAAACCATCACCGCCAGCTCCGCCAGAAAACTTTTCCCATAAAAAAAGAATTTTTTTGCATTCCACTCAAGAACCATATTGATCAATCCATGGGTCAGAGGAAGTCCAATCGCCAGCCCCGCAATCACCGTCGCCCAAGAAAACTTCCCAAAGGAAAAGAGCTGAAACAGATCCACAAACCATAATACCGACAGTCCCGTGCAGCTATACCGTACCAGAGTTGCTGTCACAGGGAAAGAAAAAATTCCGCTTTTTCGTTCCGCCGGACGCAGGCAGAAGCAAAGCAGGTTCATCAGCGTAAGAACCGCTACCAAAACTGCCAGATAAAAAAGCCAGGCTCCCCCTTCCTCCATACTCCAATAGGCGCCGTCCCTGTAAGTCTCTATTCCCGTCACATTTTTCAACAGGGAAAGCGGAGAAAGATATCCCTTCAGCTTTTCTAAAAGCTCAGACCGATAGAAAGAGGGATCAAACATTGCCAGCATCTTTTCCAGCAGCCCAAGCCCTACGCCGGGAGCGGCAAAAAATAAGACAAGAAGCCCCGCCGTTCCTGCTCCCTTTAACGCAAGCAGGGAGGCAAGTATGGACAAGTTCATAACCAGCAGGAATCCCAAAATCAAGATCACACAACTCATCCAAACGGAAAAAGCGCTCTCCTCATACCGACAGTAGCCCATGGACAGAGAAATACGGAAAAATAAAAGCTTGCACACCACCGCCGGAAAGGCAAAAATCAGAAGCAAATTCCCATACTCCACCCAAAACAACTGACTTCTGGAAACAGGCAGGCTTAAATACAGATCCTCCTGTTCCTCCCAATGAAGATATCGGAAAGCCCCTGCTCCCATCAGAACACCCAATAATACCATTACTGCAAAAAAAGAAGTGTTTCCCGGTCCCACGTAAAGGCTCCGGACCTCCCCCTCCGGAATGGTCAATTTTGCAGAGAACAGAAGGCAGATCATTCCCAGAATATACCATGCCGCCGCAATCATCCATAGCTTATTTTTCAGATTTTCCCTTTGTAACCCAAGCTGCTTTTTCATCCCAAACGCTTCCATTCCTCTTCACTTAAGATCTTTCCCCTGTGGAGAAAGCCCCTTGCTGTGCAGATTCGATCCAGTTCCTCCAGATAATGGGATACCATCAGAACCGTCATGCCCCTTGCAGACGCCGCATTTTTCAAAAGATCGTTTACCTTAAGGCGGATCTTGGGGGACAGCCCGTCAAAAACCTCATCGCAAAGCAGATAATCGGTACAGGCGCAGGTCGCCGCGGCAACAAACATCTGCTTTTTCATCCCTTTGGAAAAAGCAGCCACCGACGCCCCTTCCTGAAGACCAAACTGCTCCAAAAGATAACGATACTCTTCCATGGCAAACCGGGGATAAAAAGTCTTATAGAAGCTGCCTATCGATAAAGGCGTAGCAGTTTTTTCATAATACTGCTGATCCGGCATATAAAAGAGTTTCTCCTTCGCCGCCGGGCTTGCCGCCTTTTTCCCCCCGATCCGGATCTCCCCCTGATCCGCCCGGTAAACACCCGCGATCAAGCGCAGCAATGTACTCTTTCCTGCCCCGTTCTCTCCCGCCAGACCATAAATCGTCCCTTCGGGAATGGTCAGGGAAACATGGTCAAGGCAGATAACATGTTCAAATTTCTTGGTAACCTCACAGATCTCTATCATTTGCTTTTCGCCTCACAACCAGCTTCCGCCCTTAATTATGCTCCCCTATATGTTTTATTACCTTATTATAAATACGCACCAGGAAAAACACCGAGAGGAAAAGGGACATCAGCTCTGCAATGGGAAAAGCAAGCCATACATACGTCACATTTCCTGTCAGGGACAAAAGATACGCCACCGGAAGCAGTACCACAAGCTGCCTTGCAATGGAGACGATCATACTGTAAACACCGTTCCCCAGCGCCTGAAACATGGTGCCGCAGATAATACAGAACCCTGCAAGCAGAAAACTGCAGCTGATAATGCGAAGCGCCGGTACCCCAATGGCAAGCATAGTCTCAGAAGCATCAAATAGCAGCAGAAGCTGAGTGGGGAAAACCTGGAACACGATAAAACCCATCAGCATCAGGCAGATCGCATAAAAAACACTGAGCTTTACCGTCCGGATCAACCTGTCCTTTTTGCCCGCGCCATAATTGTAGGCAACAATAGGCACCATACCATTGTTCAATCCAAACACCGGCATGAAAATAAAACTTTGAAGCTTAAAATATGCGCCAAATACTGCCGCTGCGGTGTTGGTGAAGGCAAGAAGGATCTTGTTCATACCATAAGTCATCACTGAGCCGATTGCCTGCATGATAATGGAGGGAATTCCAACCTGATAGATCTGTTTGATAATGTGGGGGTCAGGGCGAAAGCCTTTCAGCTGCACCTTGATCTCCGTATTTTTCTTTTCATTGATCATCATGGCAATGATTCCTGCTATTACCTGACCGATCACCGTGGCGATTGCCGCGCCCGCCACGCCCATACGGGGAGCGCCAAAATATCCAAAAATGAAAATTGGATCTAAAATAATATTGATGATGGCTCCTGTTCCCTGGGTCAGCATGGTATAAAAGGTCTTCCCTGTAGACTGCAGCAGCCTTTCGAAGACGAACTGCATGTAAATACCAAAGGAGCAGCAGCACACAATGGTAAGATAAACCTGCCCGTATTCCAGGATCTGGGCATCCTTTGTCTGACTGAGATAAAAAGGTCCTGTCACAAAAATCCCTACCAGCAGAAAGATCACATAATTAACCACTGCAAGAAATACTCCGTTTGCCGCTGTTTTATTCGCTTTTTCCAAATCCTTTTCTCCAAGAGACTTCGACAGCAGCGCATTGATTCCCACCCCTGTACCTGTCCCAAGCGCGATCATTAACGTCTGAATGGGGAAGGCAAGGGATACGGCTGTAAGCGCGTTCTCATTGATTCTGGATACAAAAATACTGTCTACGATATTGTACAATGCCTGCACCAGCATTGAAATCATCATGGGCAGCGACATGCTGACCAACAGCTGATTCACCGGCATAACGCCCATCTTGTTTTCTTTTGTTGTTTCCATAATTTGTACGACTCCTTTCTTTCTGTCCTGTAAAATCATCTGTAAAAGGTTCGCCAACGGGCGAAAAAAAAAGAACATCAGTTAAACTGATATCTTTTAAATAAATGAGCCACCGGGGACTCGAACCCCGGACAACTTGATTAAAAGTCAAGTGCTCTACCACCTGAGCTAGTGGCCCATATATATATGTAACTGGGCTAGCTGGATTCGAACCAGCGAATGCAGGAGTCAAAGTCCTGTGCCTT
>CAMWCA010000092.1 GCA_947172705.1 uncultured Lachnospiraceae bacterium | reverse complement strand
GGAAAGAAGGAAAACGAGAGGGAACGCAAGAAGGGATCAAATATGGAGAAGCCAGGCGTCTGGTAGCGGATATTGAAAATGCCGTGAGTTATTTTCAGGTTACGTTGGAAAAGGCGTGTGAAGGTCTGGGAACTACCGTAGGCGGTTATGAGGAGGCGAAAAATCTTATATGCGTAAACCTACGGCAGTATTAGCATGGGTATCAGATCAGCCCATGTACGGGGACCCGAAAGGTGCAGGAGGATGCTGCGCCTGACAAATGATTATCTGGTTTAGCGAGCAGGGAAGAAGCTTCCCTACTCGATGGAATCGCTAGGCAAATGCGTGACGGCGTTTACCGTAATCAGATAGGTTGCCGTGTAATATAGAAGATAAAGTACTGTCATAGCGCCTGCAATGGCAAGTGTAGTAACCGAAATTGCAGGAAGAAGAAATTCTATATGTGCCAGGGTCAGAAAGCGGGAACAGAAAAAGATGATGGGAACCGTCATTGCCATGGGCATGAGAAAAGGCAGTATAAAAAAGCTGAAGGTCTGACGGAATAAGGTTTTTCTTTGCAGTCTTTCTCCTGCGCCCAGACGAAACAGTATTCTGTAACGTTTCTGGTTGTCAGCAAGAGTGGAAAGGGTTTTAAGCGCCAGAATTGCCATTGCCATTAAGAGAAATACGGCGGAGGCATATAGCGCGCCTACTACAAGAAACGCCGAGGTGCTGTTCTGCTCGATCCGTCCGTATTCCAGCAGGCTAAAAGGGCAGGCCTCATAAAATATCACTTCGTCAGAAAGCGTTTCTGAGGCAGTATAAGAGAGCCGTTGCTTGAGACCTGCCGCGTCATAAGGATGATCCTCCGTGACGTAGGCGGTATAGCGTATGACTTGCTGCATATCTGAGAGCGCTTCGTCTGGAAGAATCACTAAAAAGTAGGTGAAAGTAAAATAAGGATAATCCATGCGGCAGCTGTGAAAGGTATAATTTTTTTGTCCATGCTGAAAGCGCATTTGCTCCCAATCTACGGTTTCCGTATCATTTAGTCTTCCAACGATCATAAACTGATCCTTCAAGGTTACCGGTTCGTAGCCCAGAGGCACTGTGATGCTGTTAAAATCGCTGAGAGACATAAAATAGTCCAAAGGACCATAATAGGCTTTTTCAGAATCGGGGTTATCGTACCACTGGGTATGCGAATAAAAATCATGTGCATTGGATGTGTAGATGGCATAAGTCAGTTTTTTCTCGATTTTTACGTATTCCTCGATGATCTGCTCTGCCCGTGCAAGGGGAAGTCTGCTGTCGGTAGACAGATCAAAATCGGAATCTTCGGAATAGATGATATTGTAAGGATAAATTTTATGCAAGGCTTCCTCGTTGGCTGCTTTTAGTATAAAAGAGGCGTTTGCCAAAAAGACGGTAAAGGTCAGTAAAAAAGCAAGGCATCCCAGCATCAGAGCATTTTCACTTAAAGTACCGGAGAGCTGGCGCAGAATAAAGGTATTGGTGTCTCGATTGCACAGCCGTTTGCATCGGAGAAGCAGGGAAGTCAGGCTTTTTCCAAGGCAGAAATAAAGCAGAATGATGGAGACCCCCACAAGAGAAAGCATACGTGCAATTCTCAGGGTATCGGAATTGGAGAGAATGATTTTATCCATCTCCAGAAAGCATTCCCGACTGCTCCAGATCAGCAGAGTAAAAGCCAGAAAAGCAGAAATTGCCCATAATAGAGGATGGGCGGTTCCTTTTTCTGCCTTTTTGCCTCCTTGAAGAAGATCGTATATACTGACTTTTTTCAGATAAAAGGCGGAGGAGAGGGAAGCTGCGATAAAAATTCCGCCAACCAACATAATCGTAGCGCGTAGTCCCGCGGGGGAGTAAGAGGAGATATGAAAAGGCAGTTCCAGAAGATTTGCAATAATAGCGGTGAGTCCCTGATAGAGAAACAAACCTATAATAAGACCAAAAGCCAGAGCAAAAGTGTAGATTACAAGGGTTTCTACCAGAAAGATGGTAAGGATATTTTTCCGGGTCATTCCCAGGGTAAGATAAGTGCCGAATTCCCGCTTTCGCAGCTTTAACATAAAGGTGGTTGCGTAACTTAAAATGAAAGAAACCACAAGAGAGATCAGAATGATGATTCCCAACAATCCATGGCGAAACATCTTATTGAAACTATCCTGTGAGAAATACTCTCCGTAGATGGCGTTGTTGACAGCAAAAAGCAACGCTACGGTAAAGATGATGGTCATAAAATAAATCATGTAGTTGCCAAATTGCCGTTTGACATTTCGAATTGCCAGTTTAGAAAACATCCATATCACCCCCTAATGCTGCGCTGACTGTGAGAATTTCACGATAAAGTTCTTTTCGGGAGCGATCTCCCTGGTGAACCTCGCTCCATATTTTTCCGTCCCGCAAAAACAGAACCCGATTGGCATGGGAGCCGACAACCGGATCGTGGGTTACCATTAAGATAGTGGATTTCAGAGACTGATTCATCATCTGAAAGGTTTCCATTAGAGTTTTGGAATTTTTGGAATCCAGGGCGCCGGTGGGTTCATCGGCAAGAACCAACGCTGGAGATGTGATGATTGCGCGGGCACAGGCAGCTCGTTGACGCTGACCGCCGGAAAGCTCCCAGGGAAACTTTTTTAGCTGATCTGCAATACCCAGCACCTTTGAGACATGCTGCAGCGCTTCCTGGGTTTCCTTTAGAGGCAGTCGTTTTAGGTGGAGCGGCAGGGTTATATTTTCTTCGATGGTCAGAGTATCCAGAAGATTGTATTCCTGAAAGATAAAACCCAGCTGATCTCTTCTGAAAGCTGATAGATCTGCTTCCTTCATATCTTGTAGATGGGTTCCGGTCATACATATATCGCCGGAACTGATTTGGTCAATGGTAGCAATTACGTTGAGCAGAGTGCTTTTGCCGGAGCCGGATGCACCCATAACGGCGACAAATTCACCCGGTTCCATGGAAAAGGAGATTCCATCAAGTGCCTTAGTGACAATGCTTCCGCTGCTGTAATACTTGGTGACATTTTGAAGTTCTAAAATGGTTTTCATAGATTCTGCACCTTCCTTTCGCCATCATAATAGCATGGAGTCTGTTCATTGGTTCTAACAGAGACTGCATTTTTCCTTACATTTATGTAAGTTTCATTTATGTAAGATGGGGAAAGGAAAGAATAACGCGGGTGAATTCCTTATAGACGGATTGGATTTTAAGATCGATTTCCAACTGGCGGCATAATTCATTTACAAGATAAAGCCCCATGCCGGTACTTCCGCCCAGTGCTTTACCGCTTCGTCCCGTGAAGCCGCGCTCTGTTATTCTCTTCAATTCATGGGAAGGAATCCCGATTCCGTTATCTTCCACGGTAATCTGTCCTTCCTGAGCGGAAATTTGAATGTGGCAGCCGGGGCAGTATTTGACACAATTGATTAACAACTGCTTTAAAATAAAACAGATAGATTTACTGTCGCTGGATAGAAGGAAATCTCCGGCAACATCTATGCTGATTTTGGCAGAAATAAGCAGCTCCATTTGACTTGTAACGGCTTCACGAATTATCTGGGCGGCGGAAAACTCCTGGATGATAAGATCCTTTTCCGCAGTCCGCAGGCGGGCGTAATATAAAATATTTTCTGTAAGGTTGTCGGCGCGTTTCAGTTCCTGTTTCAATTTACGGGGGTCTCTATCGTTGGCGAGAATGAGGGAACAGCTGGTAAGGGGCGTTTTCAACTCATGTATCCAGCTTTCCACATAATTGCAGTATTCTTCTTTCTCTCGTTTGGCTTCTTCCACGATGCCCACAGCGGAACGGGATATTTCCTTCATAATATAAAAGTACTGTTTTTCCAGGGTACCTGAGGGCTTAGGCAGAACTTCTCCAAGAAGATATTTTTCAGATATTTCATCGGAGATTTTTTTTAATTTCCGAAAACGCCTGCTTTTATCCAAAAAATCTGCCGTGAGCCAAAAAAGAATCAGCATCAGAAAGGCGGCGGTAAGTACGCCCAGGAGAGAGAAACTGTTACCGGCAAGAAGCAGAAGAATTCCCATGAGAATCCATCCGATTCCAAGAAAACACAAAGTAAGAACTTTAGCGGATAAAAAATCTTTCACACTCATAAGCGATACCCCACGCCCCGCACGGTTTTGATATAGTCTGCGGCGCCCAGTTTCTTTAATTTTTCTCTTAGGCGATTAATATTTACGTAGAGAGTATTCTCATCTATATACAGTTGATTCATCCAAAGATCCTCCACCAGTTCTTCTTTGGTACAAAGCTCTTTCTGCATCAGGCAGGCAAGAATACGGGTTTCGTTTTTGGTCAGTTCCTGAACCTGCCCGCGATAGCACAGGGTCAGTTCCGTAAGATTCACCGTCAGTTCCCGTACCGTCAGAGAAGTGGTGCTGTGTCGCTTTAAAAGCCGGGAAATCCTGGCAAGAAGAACGGAGGAATGGTAAGGCTTCCGAATAAAATCATCCGCTCCTACCCCAAAGCCCAGAAGTTCGTCTTCGGCGGAATCTCTTGCAGTAAGAAAGATAATGGGAATATCCAGGGTCTGCCGCAGTTTTTGGCAGATCTCAAATCCGCTTTCTCCGGGCAGATTGATATCCAAAAGCGCCAGTTCGCAAGGCGGTTGTGCTACCACTGTAAAGCCATTTGCCTGTAAAAGGGCAGTCAGCTCTTGGCGGATACTTTGATCATCTTCTATCACTAATATTCTTTCCATGTGAATCTCCATTTTCAGTGTTTATTCCCACAGGCAACGAGCCGAATGGCGGTCTGAAGGCATTGGGCAGCTGTTGTGGGGCATTGATTTGTTGGAAAGCATTTGCCTGTGAAAGTATTATACTGCTTTTGCTATTAAAATACAGTGGAAACAAACATAAAATATAACGAAATAATTTATTAATTTTTCAATAAAAGACAAAAAGTCATTGAGATATGCTATGTATAATGCTACAATAAAGATGTCTGATTAAGCATTTGAAAATGCATTCTGTAAGATTTTCTGGTCAGGATTTTTCCTGTCTTATCATTTGGGAACCAGTTCCCTGTCTGAATCGAAATT
>CAMWCA010000091.1 GCA_947172705.1 uncultured Lachnospiraceae bacterium | reverse complement strand
CCATCCCCGCTGCGCCCCTATCCCAATACTGCATGGTGCAATGCCTCTCTCAGGCGTGGACGAAAAGTAACCTTTTCACGATCCTCCGATCATAACCCCGAAGTTTCCGTGTAGGGCAATTCTGATCAGTCCGCAGACCAACAGATGCAGAGGATAGTAGAGATAGAAAAGCCATTTCATACCTTTCCATGTACCCCGTTCACCACTATATTTTTTGAGCAGGGGGATGGTGAGCGCCACAAAAAATTGAAGGATGCCATAGATGGGATCAATAAAGAGTGCGTAAACAAGAGCATAGGCTGCTGTCCACAGCATCATTCCGGTCATCTGTTTTTTGAAATTCCCTCTGTTTTCTCCTATATGCAGGATGATAAGAACAGCAATGCAGCTCCAGTCGGAACAGAATGTGATGATGGTGATTCCTAAAATGAAAAGGGGCTTTTGCCATTGCTTTATGTGGATACTGTCGGTAATGACCAGTGCAATCAATCCCCAGAACAGCGACCAGAGTACGCTTGTCTGATTAAAGATGGATGTTTGAAAGGGAAGAAATGGAATCCCAAATGCAAAATTGTATGCAAAGTGTCCAATTACAGAAAACAACAAGAGCCTAAGAGCATATTTTTTCCAATCCTTTGTATGATGGTAGCCTTCTGCAATAAAAAACCAAAAAATAGGAGCAGCTAATCTTCCCAAACCATGCACCAGAAGAATCCACCAATCTTTGGGGTAACCCGGATAAATGACCCACATGAGATGATCTACTGTCATGGCGGACATTGCAATGAGCTTTAATTGATTTGCATTTAAAGAATTTTGTTTCACTTTTTTCTCCATTTCTCTTTACTCTCCATTTCTTTTCTTTAAAGCCTCGTTTAGCTGGTTGGCAAGCTTTTGATCTGCGGTATAGTGTAAAAGGAATGCTATGAAATAGACGCATGCAACGGACATAAACATCATTAAAGCGCCTTTGAGTGTAAAATCCATCCAACCAAAACACAGACCGCAGCCTGTCATAATGACGCAGAGACATAAGTAATGGAAAACAAGCCGCCAAATAACCCTGGGATTTTTCTCACAGTCCGTTGGAATCAATACCACTGTGACAGCGGTTGTGAGAAAACTGGAAAAAAGAATTTCCCACAAAGTGTTTTGGGGCAGTTCTCCATTATGAAACAAGGAGAAATTTACCGCGCACACGATCACAATGCCAAAGGTGATATAAGCAAAATATTGACAATAATCTGAAATTTTCTTCATTTTTTCACCTCACAATCCCAGCTTTTTTCGTAAATTGCCGATATACTGACGGGAAACAATGACCTTTTCCTCGTTTTTCAATTTCCCCTCAAAGCGCCCGTAAAGGAGCGGTTTTAGATGCACAATTTTAGAAACATTTACAATAACAGACTTGGAAATACGAATAAAATCTGTATCTCCATATTCCTGTTCCAACTCATATAATTTTCTTTTGATCTCAAACACATTATTTTCCGTATAGGCAAAGGTTCTGCTATCCACAGATTCAAAATAGAAAATCTCTCCCAGAGACAACATCACAATTCCGGTTTCCGACCGCACGGACACTTTCCGTTTACCATTTTTCAGCATCTGAATGAATGCCATCATCTCTTCATCTATATGAGAGCACCTGAAAATAACCTCATCTTCCTGTCCCTCCCCCGGCGTTTCTATCAATATTTTCATTTCCACCGTTTCCTCCAACCGATCTTTGAACCTCAGAGCCTTCCAGGCATCCGATTTCTGTTTCATCTCACATTGCCCAAAAAGCCATAGACTAAATTTATCATACGCCCTTCGTCCCCACAACCCAAACCTTGCAACCTGCATTTTTTCACTGCTAAAATACATTTTTCTAATTTACTTGCTCCCTATACAAAGAAAAATGATTGTGGTATAATTCATAAGAAATTTGAGAGAAACGAGGCATACATGAAACGATACGAGCTGATAGCTCCCTGCCATTTTGGTCTGGAGTCTATCCTGAAACGGGAAATTACAGATCTGGGATATGATGTTTCCAAAGTAGAAGACGGACGGGTCACCTTTATTGGCGATGCCGAAGCCATCTGCCGCGCCAATATTTTTTTGCGCACAGCGGAGCGTATATTAATTAAGGCGGGAAGCTTCCACGCGGAAACCTTTGAAGAGCTTTTTCAGGGGACGAAAAGCATTCCCTGGGAGGAGTTGATTCCGCCGGATGGAAGGTTCTGGATCACCAAGGCGGCAAGCGTTAAAAGTAAGCTTTTCAGCCCTTCCGATATTCAGTCCATTATGAAAAAGGCAATGGTGGAGCGGATGAAAGAGGTCTATCATGTGGAATGGTTCCCGGAAAGCGGAGCGTCTTTTCCGGTACGGGTATTCCTGATGAAGGATGAAGTAACGGCTGCGTTGGACACCACAGGGGAATCCCTTCATAAAAGGGGCTATCGGAAGCTGACGGCGAGAGCGCCCATTGCTGAAAATCTTGCGGCGGCGCTGATCATGCTGACGCCATGGAAGGGCGACCGGATTTTGGTAGATCCTTTTTGCGGCAGCGGAACCTTTCCCATAGAAGCGGCGATGATGGCGGCAAATATGGCGCCTGGAATGAACCGAAGCTTTACCGCCCAGAGCTGGAACCACCTGATTGCCGGGAAAGAATGGCAGGAGACGGTAGAAGAAGCGAGAGAAGAAATCAGAATGGATATCTGCACAGATATCCAGGGATATGATCTTGACGAATCAATGGTGGCAATTGCAAGGGAAAATGCCAGGCTTGCAGGGGTGGAAAAGCTTGTCCACTTTCAAAAGAGGGATGTGCGTCAACTGAGCCACAGCAAAAAGTATGGCTTTATCATTACCAATCCTCCTTACGGAGAGAGAATAGAGGAAAAAAAGAATCTGCCTGAGTTGTACGGATGGATCGGAGAGCGGTTTAAGGCGCTGGATGCGTGGTCCATGTACCTGATCACCGCATATGAACAGGCGGAGGATGCGATGGGAATGAAGGCGGCTAAAAACAGAAAAATATACAACGGGATGATGAAAACCTATTTCTATCAGTTCCCCGGACCGAAACCGCCTAAGAAAAATTTGTAGGGGTATCCATGAAACTGAATCTGATGAAAAAAGCCGCAATCGGAAGTGTTCTTTTTTCCACTGTGGCTATGGGAATGATTTTATATTTGTCCGCAGGAAAGGTAATCACAATTTCAGATGTAGCGCAGGATGAAGTCCACAGGGACGTCTTGTCAGGGCAGCAGGGAAGCGACATGAAAGAGCAGGCGCTGACCTTTGTTCTGGGAGAGGCGGATACAAGCTACTTAAGGATTCCGTTGCCGGAGGAATGCCGGGCGGAGGATATTGTGATCGAAAACCATTATATGGACCAGGAGCTGTGTGTTATTGTTAAAAATACGGATTCCGCCTTTTATGAGTCCAATGCCATTTCCGGAAACCGGGAGATGGTCAGGCAGGGAAGCTTTGAGGAGAGCAAGGAGGGAGTCAGGCTTCGTTTCATGTTGACAGATATATTTGAATATCGTACGATCCTGGAGAATAACGATTTATATGTGAGCTTTTTAAGCCCAAGGGAAATGTACGATAAGATCGTGGTGATCGATCCTGCATGCGGAGGTTCAAATACGGGTTATGGAACAGGGAATATTTATGAGAAGAAAATTAACCTTCAGATTGCCCAAAAGCTAAAGGAAAAGCTGGATAAGACCGATATCAAAGCATATTACACCAGAATGGACGACGTTAATCCGGAAGAGGAAGAACGGGTAGAGCTTGCAAATGGAACCAGAGCGGATATGTATATCCGAATCCAGATGGACTGGAACCAGGACGAGAGCTTGTACGGCACCACAGTGGTATACAATGGAGACTATTTTATTCCGGGATTTGGCAGTGTGGAACTGGCAGATCTGCTGGAAAGATCAGTTGTAACTGATATTAAGGGAAAAGCCCTGGGGCTTGAGGAGGCAGGGACTGAGGAATATGCCATCAAGCATATTACAATACCTGCTGCCGCTATTAAAGCAGGCTGTTTAAGCAATAAGCAGGAGGCGATCCTTCTGGGACGGGAAGATTACCAGGAGAAAATTGCTTCCGGAATATACAATGCAATTATACAGGTTTATGAAGAAATGAAAATCAATTAAAGAAAGGAAGAATCTGCTATGCAGAAAGTGATTTTTGCCACAGGAAATGCCGGAAAAATGCGGGAGATCCGAACGATCCTGAGCGACTTGAAGATCAAAGAAGAACCGGTGGAGATCCTTTCCATGAAAGAAGCCGGAATACAGGTTGAAATAGAAGAAACAGGAAAAAGCTTTGAGGAAAATGCCGTGATCAAGGCAAAAGCGGTGGCAGCAGCGGCGCAAGGGGCTATTGTGCTGGCGGACGATTCCGGTCTTGAGATCGACTACCTGAACAAAGAGCCGGGAATTTATTCTGCAAGATATATGGGAGAGGATACCTCTTATCACGAAAAAAACGCCAATCTCATTTGGCGGCTTAAGGATGTTCCCATGGAAGAGAGAACCGCAAGATTTGTGTGTGCCATTGCCTGTGTTCTTCCTGACGGCAGGGTTTTAACAGAGAATGCTGCGATAGAGGGTACCATTGGGTATGAGGAAAAAGGAGAAAACGGTTTTGGCTATGATCCCATTTTTATGGTGCCGGCTTATGGAAGGAGCACAGCCGAGCTGTCGGAGGAAGAGAAAAATGCCATCAGCCACAGAGGAAAAGCGCTGCGTGCAATGAAAGAGAGGCTTATATATGAAGGTACTGATTGTCAGTGATACCCATCGCAAAAATGACAATTACATAAAAGTCCTTAGCAGGGTAGCGCCGGTGGACATGGTGATCCACTGTGGAGATATTGAGGGCAGCGAGTATCTGATTGCAGAAAGCGCCGGGTGCCCTGTGCAGATGGTTACCGGGAACAATGACTTTTTTTCGGATCTTCCAAGGGAAAAAGAATTTATGATAGGAAATTATAAAGTCTGGCTTACCCACGGCCACAATTATTATGTTTCCATGGGTAATGAAAACATCAAGCATGAGGCAAGAATGCGGGGGATGGACATTGTGATGTATGGTCATACCCATAAACCGGTAGTGGATCTGGAAGGAGATATTATTGCAGTGAATCCTGGAAGCCTTACCTATCCCAGACAGGAAGGAAGACGCCCTTCTTACATTATTATGGATTTGGATAAAAAGGGAAAAGCCCATTTTACAATTAATTTTCTTTAATTTTTTAAAAGTTTCTTGTTGACAGGAGCAGGGTCATACCTTATAATATATCTTGCGTTGCGTGAGAGTGTGCAACAGGAAACCAGCGGGGTGTGGCTCAGCTTGGCTAGAGCGCCTGGTTTGGGACCAGGAGGTCGCAGG
>CAMWCA010000090.1 GCA_947172705.1 uncultured Lachnospiraceae bacterium | reverse complement strand
CGTAACCTTAATTTTTACACACCCCCCCGCGTTGTTAAACTATTCCCGGCATGGGGGGTTATTCACCCACGATGCCGCTTCTTATTATCCCAGGGCGGGGCGTTGGCAAATATTTTTAGAATATGTATAAAAACCATTGACATTATATTGACTATAAGCTTTATACTCTACGTAAAGTAAAGGACAGAAAGGAGGCTTGAAGGTGAACATTAATGAAATGGAGAGAAGGACGGGTATTACCAAACAGAATATCCGGTTTTATGAAAAGGAAGGGCTGATCAAGCCTAAGCGCGCTGCTTTGAATAATTACCGGGAATATACCCAGGAGGATGTGAGGGTTCTTCAGATTATTAAGGTGTTGCGAAAGCTGGATATGCCTATTGGTGATATTCACAGAGTGTTATCAGAGGAACTTCCGTTGGATCAGGCGGTTGAAAAACATTTGGAGGTTTTAACGGGGAAAAAAGAGGAACTGGAAACCAGTATCCATGTGTGCATGAGTTTGTCTCATGCCAGCCTGGATTCACTGGATGTAGAGGAGGTATTGCTTAAGATGGAAAAAGAGGAAAAGAGAGGCGGTATTTTTACTTCTATTATAGACGATTATCGCAGGGTGAAAAAAGAGGAGGCGGTGAAATCCTTTACCTTCACTCCGGATTCTATGGTTATGAATCCGGAAGAATTTACGGAGGCGCTTTTGACCTATGCAAAAGAAAATAATTTGAATCTTGTGATCACGAAGCCGGGGATGTATCCGATATTTGAGATCGATCAGGTGGAATATACGGCGGAGCGAATCTTCCGGCGGTTTGGAGCCGTAGTACACTGCTCCATGACCCATCCGGAAATCGCGGAGGACCCTGCTCTGTCAAAAAGAAAACGGAAATTTTACAGTTTTCTTTATAAATATATGATCGTTTTTGCCCTGATTGCATATTTTGCCCTTACCAGAGGAAAGGTGGGAGCGGTTATACTGCTTAGCGTTACGCTCATACCAGTGCTGGTATGGGGAATTGGGCTTATGGATAAGCCGTATAGAAAATAAAAACTGCCTGAAACACCTGGGGGCTGGGATCTGCCGTTCATGCCGGCGATTTCCTTCCCCCAGGTGTCTCAGACGGTTCTCGCCACGTTTTTCAGCAGCAATTCGTGCATAAGGATCATAAGCGCTAAAATCGCTGCCAGATAAAAAGGAAACAAAGTTACGCTGATATGGTTGGCGATCAGCCCAAATAAAGGAGGCATCAGGCAGGTGCCAATGTACGCAAATGCCATCTGAACGCCAATGATCGCCTGAGATTTATCAGCGCCGAAGTGTTCCGGCGTGGAGTGGATGATGCAGGGATAAATGGGGGCGCAGCCCAGTCCGATAAGGATTAGCCCTGTCAGGGCGACTTTGGTGCCCAGGGGCAGAAACAGAAGGGCGCAGCCTGCCAATATGATCCCCTGTCCCAGGCGTACCATTTGAACGTCGTTTAATTTTATGGTGAGAAATCCGCTGAGCGCCCTGCCAATGGTGATTCCAATATAAAACCAGCTGGCAAAGCCGGCGGCAGCCTGGGAGGAAAGTCCGTGATGGAGCACCAGATAGCTGCTTGCCCACAGCCCGGCGGTTTGTTCCAGCGCGCAATAGCAGAAAAAGGTGATCATGACTTCTTTTGCGCCGGGAATTTTAAAAATTTCTTTTAAAGACAGCGGTGCATCCCCGGAGGAATTCTCTTCTGAGGCGGAACCGGAGGAAGGGCGTTTTTTCCACAGGGGCAGGCTGAACAGCAAAATGGCAGTCAGGGCGATCTGCAAAATGGCAATATACCGATAGCCCATATTCCACCCCTGCCCATTGGTCAAAGCATATCCCATAATGTATGGTCCAAGGGAAGCGCCTACCCCCCACATACAGTGAAGCCAGCTCATATGCCGGCTGGCATAATGCAGCGCCACATAATTGTTCAGGGAAGCGTCTACGCTGCCGGCACCCAGACCATAGGGAACCGCCCACAGGCATAAGGCAAAGAAGGAATGACTTACTGAAAAGCCAAAGAGGGCGGCGGCAGTCATAAACACACTGGCAGCGGTAACCATTCCTGTTCCGAATCTTCTTGTGAGGCGATCGCTCTGGAGACTGGAAACAATGGTTCCAACCGCAATGATCATGGATATAATGCCGGCATAGGAAACGGGTACCTGGAATTCCTGATACATGGAGGGCCATGCCGAACCCAAAAGGGAGTCGGGAAGCCCAAGGCTGATAAATGCAAGATAAATGATTGCAAGTAATAAATGGAACATTTTATGGTTACACTCCTGTTTTTTTATTACAAGAATATCATGGAGGCGGGATTGATGCAATTTTATTTTGGACTTATAATATAAAAAAAACGACCAGAGAGGATCGCTTATGGGATTACAAAAATGCGGCGTCAATGTAAATCGTGCTTTTCAGGAATTAAAAGCCCATGGGTCTCTTGAATTTCCCTGCGCCGGATATTCGGAGCTATATACCAGCCTGTTTGACAATACGGTTCCCTGGCACTGGCATGAGGAAATAGAGGTTGTGTATGTGCGGAAGGGAAGGGTGAAGCTGCAGATACCGGGACGGTGCTGTGAACTGAAGGAGGGGGATTGTTTTGTAATAAACGGAAATATCCTTCATTATGCGGAAGCAAGCTTGTCAAGCCAGCTTCAGTCCATCGTCTTTGGTACAGGTCTGATCACCGGAAACCAGGAGTCTGTTTATGCACAAAAATATATTATGCCTTTAATTCATACCTCTTTTGACGGCTATTGGCTGAAAGGGGAGGAGCATTCGGAATTGATTGAGGGATTTGTGAAGGGATTTGAAGCCCTTGCCTTTGACTTGCCCGGTTTTGAATTTACGGTTCGGGAGGGCTTGTCCAGAATTTGCTTTTTTCTGTATCAACAGTTTCAGGAAGAGATCCTTGCCGGAGGCAGGAGCCTGAATCAGGACGGCGTCCGCATTCGAAAGATGATGGATTACATTCAGGAGCATTTCAGTGAAGATATTGCCTTATTGGACATTGCCAGGGAGGCGGGCATTGGAGAGCGGGAGTGCCTTCGCTGCTTTCAGAGAACCATACAGCTTTCCCCCATGCAGTATCTGCTGAAATACAGAGTGATGCAGGGAGCCGATCTCCTGGTGGATAATCCGGCAGTGAGCGTTTCGGAGGTGGCGGCTCTGTGCGGTTTTGACAGCCCAAGCAACTTTGCCAAAATGTTTAAACGCTTTTATAACAGTACGCCGAGAGAATACAGGAAACTGAATCAGGGAAAATAAATAATTGTCATGTAAGCAGCATTTATGGAAATAAAATTCTGCCTGTGGGATACACTGGAAAATATGAGAAAAAAGAAAGTATTCCATGGATTTGACTATTATGTTTTATTATTTTTCTCCCTTGCCTTTGCCGGATGGCTGTGGGAGGAGGTTCTGTATTTTTTTACGGAACATGCCTTTATCAACAGAGGCGTATACCGGGGACCCTATCTGCCCATTTATGGAGTGGGCGGGCTTTTGCTGTGCATGGCTTTCCGTTCCTTTCGCCGAAAGCCTGTGCGGGTCTTTTTTTTGTCGGCAGCGTTGTGTTCTGTTTTGGAATACCTTACCAGCTTTTTTCTGGAAAGACGTTTTGGGGTCAGATGGTGGGATTACAGCGGTCACTTTTTAAATATCAGCGGCAGGATCTGCCTGCTGGGAGCAGTGGTATTTGGGCTGGGAGGGGTGGCGCTGATCAGCCTGTTTCTGCCTTTGTATGAGAGGCTTTATCACAGGATTCCGCCTAAATGGCGTATGATCAGCTGCCTTGTTCTGTTGCTTGTTTTTGTAGCGGATGCCGCCTGGTGCAGTATGCGCCCCAACACAGGGGAAGGCATTACTTCCGCCTGGCTCAATCGCCTCTCGCCACCTTTGCAGGATACCATTTCTGAAACCATACGGTGAAAATACCCATGAAAACAGGAAGCACAGAGTTGATAAGACCGGTCAGGCTGCTATAAGACGTTTTCATGAAGAACCAGGTGAAAACCGTGGTAAACAGATATAAAATTCCCCACAGCATGGTCAGGATACGGTTGGTCTTCATGAAGAGGGGATTTTTCAGCGCATCCTCACCCCCGTAGCCGTTCTTGGAATAATGTGCCGTAAGGGGGATCTTGACGAAGCAGCTGAAAAGCCACATAACGCCAAAGGCAAGGTAGGAGAGGGGCAGCATAAGTCCCACGGGGGCGCCGGACAAGATGGCAATGGAGACCCCGGTTACCAATGTTCCTGTTAAAATGTCGTATATGGTTTTCTTGTTTTGATAAAAGAAAAGAGGAATCAGGGCACATGCGGTAATGCTGGCAAGGCATCCCCAATGGCGGTCTATTGCCGCGGCAGCCCACAGTACGATCCAGGGGATCAGCAGGATGCTCATATTGGTTTCCTTTTGGGAAGATTCTGTGTGGGCGGAAGGGGCAGCCTTGGGAGCGGCGCTGCCAAAATAATGATCCCAATTCAGCATAAGGTTAAAATCCCCTTTTACCTTGTAAAGCTGCTGCATCATAGCCTCGTCGCCCCGGATTTCCCCGGCAGCAATGGAACGCCATACGGTAACGGGGGTTTCAATTCTTGTGGTGGCTGTCAGGGAGTGATCGGTATAGACCTTGCTGCCTTCTTTTCCCAGCAGAATCTGGTAGCATTCGTTCACATCCGTGTAGCACATTTCCAGGACAAGATCTTTTCCGGGATAGCTGTCCTTTTGATAAAGAGCCGCAATTTGCCTGGTAAAGATCAGGGTATCGGACTCTTTGGCGGAGGTTTCGGGATCGATGCCCCAGCTGGCATCCGCCCATGCCTCAAAGGTTTCTTTGGGAAACAGCAGTTGATCTAACTTGCTTTGTGTCTGCTGTGAAATGCCGCCCCGTGCATATTCCTGCCCAGCCTGGTTTACATAAGACAGATATTCATTGGTGCGGGCGGAAACCTCAGGGACACGGAACAACTCTCCCTGCCCGCAGAAGATGGCTGTATATTGGTTCTTGCCGTATTCATGGTCAAAAAGACTATATATGCCGTCATAATTTCCCTCGGCAGTATAAAAACCGCAGGTGGAGATCACCACTGTTTTTTTGCCGCTCATATCATATCGGGAAGGGTGACTTCCGTTTCCCCTCCCGCTTTCGTTTTCCACCATAAAAGGAAGCACCATGGGGAGCTGCCGGTCTATCAGATTTTTCAATCCTCCCGGAACCGTATAATAGTAAAGAGGAAAGCTCCATATGGTGAGATCCGCCCAAAGAAGCCGGGAGATCACCTGCTGCATATCGTCCTGAATGCAGCACTGCCCGGGGGTCTTATTCCAGCAGGAAAAGCAGCCCAGACAGGGGTTGATATCAAGGCGGTTCACCTGCAGTTCCTCTATTTCAGCGGCGACGCCGGTTTCAGAGAGAGACTGCTTTATCCCTTCCAGAAAAGCGGTGGTCAGTTTCCAGGTATTGCTTCCGGTGCCCTTAGGGCTCCCGTTGATTACTAAAATGTTCATATTTTCCTCCATCCGAAGCGTTTTGTGCTAAGAAAGCGTTTGCGTGTTCTCTATCTTTCGAATACAATCCTCCGCCCAGTCTATGAGCAGCTTCATATTACGCCGTCCATAGTCCACGGTCATTTCCCAATAAAGAGACTTCTCTTTTTGATCGATCAGATTGCTATATGTCTCAATGTACTGGGGAATGGGGTCCAGACTGTTTAAAAACATCTGGCATGCTTCCTTTACCTGCTGAAAGTAAAGAATGTTTTCTTCCGGGGATCGCTCCCCCATAAAAAATACTTTCATTAAAACAGGATCGTTCACAGTAAGTCCCAGATCGCCGTTTCCCAGCCATTTGAGCAGTTCTTCTTTACCCTGGGAAGTAATGGAATAAACGTTTTTGTCAGGTTTCCCTTTTTGAGGAACAACAGTTTTACTGACCCATTTCCGCTGCTCCAGCCCCTGGAGTTCACGGTAGATCTGACTGGTCTGGGCATTCCAGAAAAAACGAAGGGAATCCCGAAAAACCTCCATGATCTCATAGCCGGTGAACTGGTGGTAATTTAGCAGCCCTAAAATTCCGTGTTTTAACATAAGGCATTCTGTCCTTTCTTTTCATAGGAAAACTATATATTCAATAAGTGGAATATTCTACAAGTATAGTATAAATGTGAGATATTGTCAACAGATTATATTCAGGAGGGGATGGAAGGGCACTGTATGGCAGACGCAGCGGGGGATTGGCACCCATGGTTTCAGGATCTTGGCGAAAAATCGGTCATTTCACTTACGGAATGGCAGAATATCCAGGGTGATTCCGCCAAGGACGGCGGAATCAGGAGTCACACGGCACGGATGCCAATGTCATTAAGTTAAGTTTTATCATATCGAAGTGGATAT
>CAMWCA010000089.1 GCA_947172705.1 uncultured Lachnospiraceae bacterium | reverse complement strand
ACCGGATCAAGGGGCTATTCTGTCTGTCCTATTCCTACAATAAACTTACGCTATCAAAAAAAGCGCTAATATTGATAATTTCTGCGTCATATGGTAAATTATATGTAAAGAGAATAATATATTTTTAACTTGTGTTATGTTTTTGAAGGAGGTGCTCAATAATGTCCACATTACAAAATCAGGTGGTTCAATCAATAGAAGGTTTGTCTGACGATAGCCTTGAATTTATACTTGATATGATACAGCGTTTTGTGAAACCAGCTGAAAACCAATTGATAGAGACCACAGCACAAAGAAAAAAACGTAAATTGGGTATTCTAAAGGGGAAAAAACTTATTGCAGATGGATATGATTTGGATGAGTGTAATAGTGAAATTGCTGAAATGTTTGGAGTGGATAAATGAAAGTTTTGATTGATACACCTTGGCGCAAAGTTGTGAAAATACAGGATTCAAAGTTCTGCCAATTTTAAACCAACACACCTTTGCTTTAAAAGATTTAAAATATCCAGACGATGCCCCACGGCATAATGATCCATTTGACAGGATAATGATTGCTCAGGCGAAAGTAGAAGAAATGAAGTTCCTGACGCATGACTCTCTAATTCCATATTATTATGAATCGTTTATTATCTCGGTATAGTCGTATAAGTCTACATTTTAATAAAAAAGAACGCCTGCCTCTATGACAGACGTTCCTCTTTTTAATTTATTTAACGTTCCATTTTCCAGAAATATGCACTGTAAGGAGGAAGCTGGCTTCCGCCTCCGAAATCATGGAGTTCTCCGCTGATCAGATCTACCGCCTGTCCGCATCCTGCGTCAAAATGCGCCGTATAGGCTTCACTGTCCGCATTGATGGCAACCAGAACTCTTTCGCCTTCTGTCTTTCTCTCAAAGATGCACTGCTTGTTGGTCAGTACAATGGATTTGAAATCCCCGTAATTTAAAGCCTGTGATTCCTTTTTCGCCTTCGCAAGCTTGCTGATCCACTCAGACAGCTCGTTAAATACAGGCGCCTCAAAGCAGGCGCGAAGCGCAGGATCACCCTGGCTCTTGTTGCCTTCTGCTCCCCACTCGCTTCCATAATATACACAGGGGATGCCAGGCATTCCAAAGCACATGGCATAGATCAGAGGAAGATGCTTTTCATTGCTCAAAATACTTGCCACTCTGGTCACATCGTGGTTATCCACAAAAGACAGAAGATGCTTTCCTCTGTATAAAGTCCAGTTTTCCGGTCCAAACTGCCGCAGCAGGGAATGAACGATCTCAAACATATTCATGCTGTTGAAGCTGGAAAAAAGCCCTTTATAGCATTCATAGTTGGTAGCGGAATGCAGCATGGCGTCATTCATCAGGCGGTTATAGTCTCCATGGAGCATTTCACCCAAAAGATAAAACTCCGGTTTCAAGCCATCGGTAAAAGCGCGCAGCCTTCTTACAAAGTTTTCATCCAGGCAGTACGCCACATCCAGACGAAGCCCGTCAATATCAAAGGTATCCACCCAGTATTTCACCGCATCCAAGATGTGTTCCACCACCTCATTATTCTGCAGGTTCAGTTTCACCAGATCGTAGTTTCCCTCCCAGCCTTCATACCAAAGCCCGTCATTGTAATTGGAATTTCCCTCCAGGCTGATATGGAACCAATGAAGGTAGGGAGAATTCTCCCTGTTTTTCACTACATCCTGGAACTGATAAAACCCTCTGCCCACATGATTAAACACACCGTCCAGTACCACCTTGATCCCATTTTCATGGAGCTTGCGGCAGACCTCCTTAAAATCCTCGTTGGTTCCAAGCCTTGTGTCAATCTTCTTATAATCCCTTGTGTTGTAGCCATGGGTATCCGATTCAAAAACCGGAGAGAAGTAAACTGCATTTGCTCCCAGCTTCTTTATATGAGGAATCCAGTCCTCCACTTTCTTAATCCTGCTTGCCGGTACGCCGTCATTCTCAAATGGCGCTCCACAAAACCCAAGAGGATAGATCTGATAAAAAACACTCTCATATGCCCACATTTTTACGCCTCCTAAATTAAGTCATACTGATTTGCAGCAACCATATTCCATTACCGCTTCTGACCTCCACCCAGTTTACCACATTTTCATTTTTGTGTATATGCCTGAGAAAAAATAAATTCTATTCCAAGCAGCTTCTGGACAGGAATGCCTTGCGCAGATGGAGGGTGGGCAGCGCAAAGTATAAGGCATTTTCAGACTCTGGTGGAAAATCAGTCATTTCACTTACCACCTTACTCCTTACAGAATCAGCAATATTCCGTTAGTACGCAATTGGTCAATTTTCGGCTCTTTTCTATTGACTCAATAAGTATTTTTCTAATTTGAATGTCCGCACTTGCATTTTTTTTGGGAAAACCGTTTATGTGATTTTTTACAAAAAGACTTTAAAAAACCAAGAAATCCCCAATTTCCACAGAGTTATCCACAACGACAATAGTGTCATTTTAACAGAATCAACTATCTTTTTTTCCAAAATGCGACGTCGTTTTGCGATTATCCTGCATTTTTCGAGTTATTTCATACTTTTACGGTCAAAGTTCTCACATCCTTGCTATTTTACGGATAGATTCACCGCTTATCCACAAAAAATGGCATGGGAAGTTATCCACATGCCAAATTCTACAACCACTCATCCCAAAAACGTTCTATCCGCTTTCCCACTTGTTCCAAGGATACCGCTTCGTACTCCTGCCACTCTCTGGGGAACATACGCAGGTACGAAGAGGTCAGAAATCTTTCATCTAAGAGAGCAACAATCCCCACATCCTCCACCGTTCTTATGACTCTGCCGGCTGCCTGCAGCACCTTATTCATGCCAGGATATTTGTAGGAAAAATCAAATCCGTTGTCCCCCTGGGCGTCAAAATATCTTTTCAGGATTTCCCGTTCCGTACAAACCTGTGGAAGCCCTGTTCCGACGATCACGGCTCCAATCAGACTGTCGTTTTTCAAGTCGATGCCTTCACTGAAAATTCCTCCCAGAACACAAAACCCCAACAAGGTTCCTCCCTCTTCTTTTTTACGGGAAAAACGCTCCAGAAACACTTCCCTGCTCTCCTCATCCATACGCTCCTCCTGGATCAGGCATTCCGTTCCTGTCTCCTCCTTAAAGTAAGCGCAATAGACCTCATATACATTTTTAAGGAAAATATGGGAGGGGAAAAAAACCATGTAATTGCCTTCTCTTCCAGAGACGATCTTATGAATATATGCGGCAATGTTGTAATATTCTCTGTCAGACCGCCTGGTATACTTGCTGGTCACATCTGTAGCAATAAAAAGGCCTTTTTTTCTGGGGTCAAAAACAGAATGGGCATACACCTCATAGTCCCCTTCCTGCGCCCCGAGAAGCTGTTTATAGTATTGAATCGGGAGAAGGGTCGCTGAAAACAGGACGCTGCTTCTGCCCCTCATCATACATTCTCTTAAATTTCTGGAAGGATTCACACAAAACAGCTTTATGATAAATCCTCCATCGGATTCCATTTGGGTATAAATCACATAATTTTCATCCAGTTTATCATGGATCAAAAGGAAATGGGACACTTCAAAATAAAAGTCAAGCACATCCTTCCTCACAGGGCTTTCCTCATGCTCCTCCAGGTAAGCCTCCATAACAGAGGAAAGTCTTACGAGAGCACGCATAAAAAGGGCGGCTTCCGTTTCATCCAGATAAGCATAATCTTCACATTCCCGCTTTAGTTCCAAAAGCTCCCGGTTACACTTTTCCAGCTGCCGGTACATTTTTCCGTCGTACTCCTTGACGATTCTTTTCAGTCCCAGAAAATCTTCCTTTCGAAGCAAAGCGCTGTACATTTCCCTCCCCCGGTCCACCAGATTATGCGCCTCGTCTATGAGAAACAGGTAGTCCTCTCTGATACCCTCAGAGAAAAATCGTTTCAGATACACATGAGGATCAAATAAATAATTATAGTCCCCAATGATCACATCAGAAAACAGGCTCATGTCAAGACTCATCTCAAAGGGACATACCTTATGCCGGCGGGCATACTCTTCTATTGTCTCCCGATTAAAATTGTCCCTATGAGTCAATAAATCATAAATCGCATCATTGATCCGGTCAAAATGTCCCTTTGCATAAGGACAATACTCCGGATTACACTCTCTTTCCTCCATAAAGCATATTTTGTCTTTAGCAGTCAATATAACCGATTTCAGGCTGAGCCCTTTTCTCCGCATCAGTTCAATGGTGTCGTCCGCCACCGTCCTGGTAATGGTCTTTGCCGTCAGATAAAAAATCCGCTCTCCTATCCCCTCCCCCATTGCTTTCACAGCCGGGAAAAGGGCAGATATGGTTTTCCCCACTCCAGTAGGGGCTTCTATAAATAATTTTCGTTTGTGATAAATGGTCTGATAAACATAAGAGGCAAGCTCCTTCTGCCCCTCCCTGTAAGCAAAGGGAAAGGGCAGCGCTTTGATGGACTGGGTACGCTGCTTTTGCCACTGAAATTGAAAGTCCGCCCACTTCCGGTATTCTCTCATCAATCCGCCAAACCACTCCTCCAATTCCTCCATATCATACTCAAAATGAAAATAGCGAAGCTCCTCGGTATCAATATTACAATAGGTAATTCTCACCCGGATATGCTTCAGCTCATTTTGCGTTCCAAAAATGTATGCGTAGCACTTTGCCTGTGCCAGATGAACCGGCACTGCTTCCCTGATTTTATGTAGTTCCCTGTAGGTTCCCTTGATCTCGTCAACGGTAACTGTCACCATATCTCTGTACGCTGCCGGAATCCCCTCATGGGAAAGCTCCGGAGTCTGTGCCTGGTCTCCTCCCTGCTGAAGGATAATACCGTCTGCCCGGCCTTCCACACAAATGACATACTCCCCTGCCTCATAGCGATAATTCAGGGAAACCTCCGCATGATAGTCTGCATCCATCCGTCGTTGAATCATCCGGTGGATTCTTCCGCCCTCCTGCATGGCATTCTCCGGGGCTGCCGCTCTTCTATTGTCAATATTTCCGGACCGCAGAATAAACTCCACAAGGTTCCGAACAGATATATGTATCTCCATTTTTTCTCTCCCGAAGCGTTTCCATCCGCTCCTCTGCCTCTCATTTCATATTAACAGAAAACTCCCCAAAAAGATAACACTATCTTTTCAGGGAGTCATGAAGATGCTTATTTCATATACATGCACACGGACGTGCATGCATGGCATGTGCCTACAGCACAACATAGATCGGCAATTAACTTGCCAGTGCAAGACGATTTACAATTTGTTCAAACTCCGGGTTATACCCGTCATAGGATACTGTCAGCACCTGCCTCAAATCAAGTCCTAACACGCCTACGATTGACTTGGCGTCTACCGTATACCTGTTATAAAAAACGTCAATATCAAAATCACATTTTGAAGCGGCTGCTACGAAATCCTTCACCTCATTTAAGTTTAGTTTAATTCTTCGCTGCATTATAACATCACCTTTCTTTCTCCTCCATGCAGGCTCTGAAAACGTTTTCTTGTACTTGAAGAAAGATTACCACCCATTACAAAATTTGTAAAGTACTTTTTCTAGTACAATTTTCCAAACTTCGTTATATCCTGGAAATTCATACATCTCTTTCCTGCATTCTTCATTATTTACCAAAAACTCTGATCATATACTGCTATTTTCTTGAAACTCCGTCATATATCTGCGGTATCTGATAGGCAGCATGTTCCGCTGAAGCCCATAATTATTGCGTTCTTTTATTGCTATGGTATGAAAAAAACTGCTAAACAGTTCACTGTACTTCTTCTCTCCCTCTGAAAAAGCATGTTCCATTTGCCAGTCCTTTTCCTCTCCGGACACAAGATACCAATCCCTCCTGGCAGGATGAAGGGCAAAAATGTTGCGAACTTCATCATGAATCACAAAATTTTCAAGAGGAAGCCTATCCGCAAAATGCGGGACGATAAAGGTAATTACATTATTCTTCGGTCCCATGGATGCATATAAAATTTTATTTTCCAGCTCCTTAAATCTTAAAAACTCCACATGATAATGCGCCTCGTTTGCCGTAAATCTTGCCAGTTCAAATACCCTGTGAATATATGGATTTGCAAGATTCCCCATAAGATCTCTTTTATCTTTCATGGAAAGACCTGTTACAACGGTTTTGTAAACAGCTTCCCCTTTGTCAGGCTTTTCAGAAGCAAGCGCCCTGCAAATCACAAGATAAGTTTCCTTCCCAAACTCTCTGATAATAGTTGCGGCAACCCGTGCCGCCTTCTGTTCCTCCGGCTGGCAATTTTCATAAACTGCAAAAAGACGATAATTCTCATCCTCTCCCAAGCTGATATGGATCTGCCCATGGGGCTTTTTCTTAAGGTAAGCGTTGTATATTCCTGTAAAGATCCCCTCCAGGGAATCCTCGCAGATCAGATAATATTCTTCCATAGGCACTCCTCGTTGTCATCAAACAAAGACAGCTGTTTGTAGGTCATGCCGTCTCTGTCGAAGGGAAGCTTCTCTTTGCGGTCAATGAGATTTCGGGTAATATAGTCTTCCTCTATTTTCGTGGGATACATCATTTTTCCATTGCAGGTGATAAAATACAATGCACGCTTTAACGTAACGCCGATCTTCTTTAAATCCTGAAAATTCAGATTACCGTTTCGCCTTGCCCTCACGATTCTCTGGGCGCTTTTAACACCTATCCCTGGGTGCGACACGAAGTCGCTTAATTTAACTGTTTGGCGGCAATGCCGACCAAAC
>CAMWCA010000088.1 GCA_947172705.1 uncultured Lachnospiraceae bacterium | reverse complement strand
CGTGGAAGCCTCTGCTGAACACGATTTTCGCTTTCAGAGGCTCATCGGAATGCTCCGCACAATGGAAGGCGCACAACTTTTTTGTGCAGATTACCAGGCGCACTCCGTAGCCAGGGCTTTTAACACCCACATCATATTATTTTTAGATGAAAAAACAGGCATAAGGAGGTTTCGGAAGGATGAAGTTTACGAAAATGCATGGCTGCGGAAATGATTATATTTACGTGGATGGCGGGGCGGAGAAGGTTCCCCAGGATCAAAAGCCTGAGATCGTGAGGCGTTTAAGCGACAGGCATTTTGGCATCGGCGGGGACGGTGTTATTTTCATCAATCCCTCCAATGAGGCGGATTTTGAGATGGAGATGTACAATATGGACGGTTCCAGGGCGGAAATGTGCGGAAACGGCATTCGCTGTGTGGCAAAATTCGTCTATGACAAAGGGCTTACGGATAAAACCTCCATAAGCGTGATCAGCTGCGGCAAGATCAAATATCTGGAACTGTCTGTGCAGGATGGAAAAGTATCGACCGTTAAAGTCAATATGGGTTCCCCGATCTTGAATGCTTCGGATATTCCGGTGATCTCCGATTCGGATCAGGTGATAGGAGAGCGGATCGAAACAGGGGATAAGCTTTATGAAATGACATGCGTGTCAATGGGAAATCCCCATGCGGTGATCTTTATGGATCAGGTGTCAGAGCTGCCCATGGAAGAGATCGGACCTCTTTTTGAAAATCATGTGCGTTTTCCCAAGCGCATTAACACAGAGTTTGTCAAAGTCATTGACAGAGAACATGTGGAAATGCGGGTATGGGAACGAGGAACCGGTGAGACCCTTGCCTGTGGAACCGGCGCCTGCGCGGTGACAGTGGCATGTGTATTAAATGGTTTGACGGAGAATGCGGTTACTGTTAAACTATTAGGTGGAAATTTGCAGATCCAATGGGACAGGGAAGCAAATCTGGTCTATATGACCGGACCTGCCGAGACGGTCTTTGAAGGTGAAATTGCGATATAAGATGTGAAAGAGGAGGAAAAAGAGATGTTTAAGATCAATGACAATTATTTAAAACTTCCCGGAAGCTATCTGTTTTCAACCATAGGGAAAAAGGTAAACGCCTATGCGGCGGCAAATCCGGACAAGAAGATCATCCGCCTTGGAATCGGCGATGTGACCCAGCCCCTTGCTCCGGCAATCATCACGGCGCTTCACGGGGCGGTGGATGAGATGGCACACGCCGAGACCTTTAAGGGCTATGCGCCGGATCTGGGCTATGAATTTTTGAGAACGGCAATTGCAGATAACGATTATAAGGCAAGAGGCTGCGAGATAGCCGCCGATGAGATCTTTGTATCCGACGGCGCCAAATGTGATTCCGGCAATATTCAGGAGATTTTCAGCGTGGACAATAAGATTGCCGTCTGCGATCCTGTGTATCCCGTTTATGTGGATACCAATGTGATGGCGGGCAGAACGGGCGTGTACGACAGCGGCAAAGAGACCTGGAGTGATGTGATCTATATGCCCTGCCTGGCGGAAAATAACTTTGCGCCGGAGCTTCCAAAGGAAACGCCGGATCTGATTTATCTCTGCTTCCCCAACAATCCTACCGGTTCTACCATCACGAAAAAGCAGCTTCAGGAGTGGGTGGACTATGCCAATAAAGTGGGCGCGGTAATCATTTACGACGCTGCTTATGAAGCGTATATTTCAGAGGAAGAAGTACCCCATTCCATTTATGAGTGTGAGGGCGCAAGAACCTGTGCCATCGAGCTTCGCTCCTTCTCCAAAAATGCAGGATTTACAGGTGTCCGTCTGGGCTTTACGGTGATTCCCAAGGACTTGAAATGTGGGGAGGTTTCTCTTCACAGCCTGTGGGCAAGAAGACATGGAACCAAATACAACGGCGCTCCCTACATTGTGCAGCGTGCAGGTGCGGCGGTATATTCAGAAGAGGGCAGGGCGCAGATTCGGCAGCAGGTGGCATATTACATGAACAACGCAAAGTATATTCTGGAGGGCTTAAAGAGTGCAGGCTATACCGTTTCAGGCGGTGTTAACGCTCCCTATATCTGGCTGAAAGCGCCGAAGGGCATGACCAGCTGGGAATTCTTTGACTATCTGTTAGAGCAGGCAAATGTGGTAGGCACACCCGGTTCAGGTTTTGGTCCCAGCGGCGAGACTTACTTCAGGCTGACTGCTTTCGGAAGCTATGAAAATACAGTGGAGGCAGTGGACAGAATTAAAGCGTTATAAAAGGATTAAAAAAGAGCTGTTACCAAAAGGAAAATCTTAGAATCCTTTTGGCAGCAGCTTTTTCACATAAGGATATTTTTGGAGGAGCGGCATACCCATAAAATAGCGGAGGCTGACCCGTATCAAAAGAGGAGGGAGGAAAAGGTGAACGAGCATCAGTTTGAAGAAGCTGTGGCGCGGATGGTTCAGGGAGATAAAACCGGGCTAAAGGAGATCTATGAGCATTACATAGGTTACATTTACAGAATTATTTTTGAAGTGCTGCAGAATAAGGAAAATGCAGAGGATGTGACCAGCGAATTTTTTATCAGGCTGTGGGACAAGGCGGAGCAGTTTAAGCCCGGAAGCGGTCACAGAGGTTATCTGGCGACTATGGCAAGAAATATGGCGATCGATTTTCTGCGGAAGCATAAAAAAGAGGAATTGACTGCATTGATGCAGGATCTGGGGACAGACCCCGAGGAGGAGAAAAAGACATCGGCGTTTCCAGTGGAAAAGGATAGTCAGGTAGAGCGGGAGGTCATTTCAGAGCTCACTGTGAAGCAGGCACTTGAGACTTTAAAGCCAGGGGAGCGGCAGATCGTCAGTTTGAAGGTATTAGGCGAGATGACCTTTAAAGAAATAGCGGCATGTATGGGAATTCCTATGGGAACCGTCACATGGAAATACCAGAATGCAATGAAAAAATTAAGGAGGTGTGGATATGAGTAAAGATTTTGAACAGGCATATAAAGAATTGGCGCAAAACGAAGTCCCTGACTTGTGGAACAGAATCGAAGCCGGACTCAGTGAAAGATCCACCCCCGAAAAAGAGGAAAGACAGCATAAGATCAAAAAGTTTTATTTCAGGCAATATGCGGGAATTGCGGCGGTAGTTGTCTGCGCCATCCTGATTGCACCGGCGGTACTGTTTTTTGGCAGTCAGAGAACCAAATCGGAAAACGATGCCTGCACCAGCGCACCGGAAATGGCGGCGGAAAGAATTGTAGAGGAAGGGGAAGCAGAGGCAGCGGCGGAAGAATGGGAAGACGTGGCGGAGCCGGCGGAAGAAGCAGTATATGAAACGACAGATGAGGCGGAAACAGGAGCCGTGTATGATATGGCGGAAGCGCCTGTTCAGGAGTCTGCATCTGCGTCGGGAGGCGTTTCGGAATCGGCTGCAGATGTGAGCCGGGAGATGGAAAACGCAGCAGATGACATGGGGAATAAAGAGGAAGCGAAAGAAAGTGATAAAATGAATGAACTGGAAGCTGCCAAGCCGCAGACTGCAAAGAAACTCCAGGCGGAAGACGGAGCCGTTCTAGAGCATGTAAGGATTCAGGTTCTGGACGAGGGAAAGAGTGTGGACGGCGGCACAGATATAGAAGGGATGGGGGAATTGTACAGAGCCATTGTGGAAGAGGACGCTTCAGATAATTTTGCCCAGGGAGAAGAGATCCAGATTTTTGTACCGGTATATTCCTCTGCTGCACTGGTGAAGGATGGCGTCTTTGAGGTGGATTTGATCTACAGAGATAAGGAAGCTTATTCATTGGTACTGCAAAAGTTTTCCACAGGGACAGAAGAATAATAATGCATTTGGCAAAAAAGACGGGCGAAAAAGCGATTGCTTTTCACCCGTCTTTTTAAAATGGTTTGTAATTATTGCGGACCGATGTACTGGTCACTGCCAAATCCAAGAATCAGGACAAAGATCGTGTTTAAGAATAAAAGTCCGAATCCGAATCCTGTACCTTTGCCAAATGCTTTGGCAAGCTTGAAGCACAGCATAATGGAAACTACAAAGTTGACGCAGGGTACAAACATAAGCAAGAACAACCAGCCGCTGCCCCATGCGATGTCAAACATGCAGTAATCCGTATAAAACGGTATCAGACTTGCCCATCCGGGTTTTCCTGCTTTGGTGTAGATCTTCCACCTGGCAATTACCGTTAAAACAAGAAAGATAAGACTGATGATCATGCAAACCATATAAACGCCAGCGCCTACTGCAGCAAGCGCTGCATCATAAGCTTCATAATCGTAGTAAGATGTAGCCATTTCCTTTTCCTCCCTCCATAAGAATAAAGCCCTGAGGCTTTTATATCTAATTATAATATAGAAGTTTGCAGATAATGTCAATTTCTAAATTTTTTATATACAATATATTAACTAAAAATAATTTAAAAATAATTGCAATATAATTCCAGACATGATATAGTAAATTAAAAGCAAAAGATTTCTTTAAGCGAAAGCTTATTTTGCGGCAATGCCGTGTCTGTGACATATCTGTTCTCAAACTTTTGAAATCCTGCTTTTACATCAAATTAATTGAACATAGCAGGAAAAGAAATAAAACGTGGTAATGCACAGGGGAAGATTTATCATCCGTTTATTAGGTTTTAATTGTATTTTCCTGCAAAAAGGAGGAAAACATATGGTAAACCATGTTACTACGAAACTGGATCAATTAAACCTTGTGGACAAATTTCTTTTTGATGAAATAATGGAGGATATTGATTCTTATCGTGCAGTTGTAAGTATTTTACTGGAAAATGAGGTAGAGTTGATCAGAAAACCAGAAACAGAAAAAGAACTGCGTGTATCACCACAACTACGCCAGATCCGATTGGATACTATTAGTATGGATCAGGAAAAAAAGATTTATTACACAGAAATGCAAAAGAGAAATACCGGGAATCTCATAAGACGGAGCCGCTACTATCAGGCGCAATTAGATGTATCGTTACTGGAACCGGGAAGTACAGATTTCAATATTCTGAATGACAGCTGTTTTATATTAATTGCACCGTTTGATATATTTGGACGAGGACTTTTTCGATATACTTTTGAAGGAGTTTGCAGAGAATGTCCGGATCTTAAGTTGGAAGACGGTTCAGTTCGGATTTTCATTAATACGAAGGGAAAGAATAGAGAGGATTTCTCACAAGAATTTTTGGACTTTATGATCTATCTTACATCGTCAACAGACGAAACGGCAGGAAATACAAAAAGCAAACGAATTAAAATGCTTCATGACAATGTCAGGAAAATAAGGATATCGGAAAAATTAGGGGTGAAATATATGCAGAGGTGGGAAGAATTGGAATATGCCCGTCAAGACGGGAAAAATGAGGGCGAAATGCTGAAACTGATACAATTAATTTGCAAAAAAATGCGCAAGCAAAAGCCAATATCAGAGATTGCTGAAGATCTGGAAGAGGAAATCCAGATCATTCAGCCTATCTATGAAATAGCTCAAAATTTTGCACCGGATTACGATTACGAAGGGGTATATAAAGAATATTGTACCCGCTACATTCCTCGGGAGGAGTAACTAATCTTCCTGTTACATGAAAAGCATTGCCGATGCTACTGCATTAACGCTTCCGCCAATGCTTCCAACCCCTTTATATCTTCTTCCTTCACTGCCCCCTTAATGGTAACGCAGTTTTCCAGAATCTGAATATCCTTCATCTGGGAAAGGATCTCCCTCATGGTCTTATTTGCCGAAGGTGCCCAGGAGCCGTTTTCGATCAGGGCAACGGTGCGCTTCTGATAATTTTTCCCCTTTAAATGATGAAGAAAATCTTCCATGAAAGGCATTACGCCGCCATTGTAAGAGGAGGCGGCAAGAACGATCTTGCCATAGCGGAAGGCATCCTCCAGAGCCTCCGCCATATCGTCCCTTGCCAGATCGGCAATTGCAACCTTAGGACAGCCTTTGGCGTTCAGGAGTTCGCCCAACTGTTTTGCGGCTCCAGCGGTATTGCCATGAAGAGAAGCGTATGCAATGAAGACGCCTTCCGATTCGGGTTCATAACTGCTCCAGATCTGGTACTTGTCCAAATAATAGCTTAAATTTTCCTTCAAAACGGGACCATGAAGCGGACAGATGATCTGAATGTCCAATGCCATCGCTTTTTTCAACACCGTCTGAACAGGCATGCCAAATTTGCCCACAATGTTAAAATAATATCTCCGTGCCTCGCAGGTCCAATCTTCCTCAGAATCAAGAGCGCCGAACTTACCAAAAGCGTCTGCGCTGAATAATACCTTGCTAAAGCTGTCATAAGTAAACATAACCTCGGGCCAGTGAACCATAGGCGTCATAATAAAGTGCAGCTCATGCTTTCCCAGAGAAAGTGTATCTCCTTCCTTCACGATCAGGGCATTATCAAAGCTTCTGTCAAAATACAGGGCAAGCATCTGAAACGTCTTTGCATTGCCAACCAACTGTGTGTCGGGATATTCTTGAAGAAAAGCGTCTATACTGGAAGCGTGATCCGGCTCCACATGGGAAACCACCAGATAGTCGGGGGATTTTCCACCCAAAGCTTTCTCCAGATTTGCAAGATAATCCTCTTTTTTCCTTTCATCCACCGTGTCCATAACGGCAATTTTATCATCCAGTATCACATAAGAATTGTAAGAAATGCCATTGGGAACAACATACTGCCCTTCAAAAAGATCGATTTCCCTGTCATTTACACCAAGGTAAAGAATATCATCGGTAATCATGTCATACCTCCCATAACTTATATTTTATCTGTGACCAACTTAAGCATCATTATACACAAAATTTTCCTATAAGTCATAAAAAAAATAAAAAGAATAAAAAAGATCAATTAAATTGATTAAAACCATACCTTGTGAGCCTTCTGAGAGATATGATAAGATTCAAATGATGTTGGTATAAAGGGCGCTGCCCCAGGGGATGGATGGCAAAGGGGAACGGCAGGGCAATAGC
>CAMWCA010000087.1 GCA_947172705.1 uncultured Lachnospiraceae bacterium | reverse complement strand
TAAATTAGTAAAAAATTCTTTTTCCTATCGGTGGTAAAAAAGGGTAACCTTAATAAAGCTCCCAAAGGGTGCATTTTCAAAATCTACCGATATTGGTATACAGACCTCTTAGTCGAGGTTAAATTCGATTCCGTCAGTAAGCATCTTCCAGATGACCCTGACAAGCTTGCCGGCACAGTGCCCGAGTGCATTGTAGTGTGTCCGACCTTCCGCCATCTTTTTGTCATAATAAATTTTGAAGGTGGCATTGTTCTTAACAACATTGTGGGCCGCATTAACGAGGGCATATCTGAGTACCCGTGATCCGCGTTTGGACATTCTGGTGCGCTTGGCACTGTAATTACCAGACTGGTAAACAGAAGGGTCTAAACCGGAAAAAGCAAGCAGCTTAGCGGGGGTGGAGAAACGATGTATGTCGCCGATCTCACCCAGGATCATTCCGCCGTTGATGTAACCGATACCCGGAATGGTCATGATAACAGAATCATTGAACTTCATGATTTCTGTCATTTCAGCCTCGACACGGTTTAACTGGCTATCCAATAACTCGATCTGTGAAATGGTGTGAGTTATCTGAATAGATAATGAGCTGTCAGATGTGCCGACAGACTTCTGTGCGAGAACTCTTAATTCTTTTGCCTGCTCCTTTTTGAAGTGACCGTGTGAGGCAGTCACGAGGAGATGGCTCAGATGAGTCATATGCATGGAAGCGATGTCCTTTGGCGAAGGAGCCTCTTTCAAAAGAGCATAGACAGCTTTCTGATGCAGACCGGACTTGAAGAAATACTGCAGTTCCGGGAAGGTCTGGTCAACATAGGAAGTCAGCTGGATCTTTAAGCGGGTCCGCTGCTTGATGGTCTTCTGGCGGAACCTGCCGAGCTGTTTGAGATCCATCAGGTCAAGGTCATAAAAAGAGACAAACCTGTAGGAATCCTGCATCATAAGTGTTTTGGCAATTATGAATGTGTCGACTTTGTCAGTCTTGGTCTTGCGGATGTTTTCTTTACGCATGACCGAGGTTTTGATGGGGTTCAACACACACACGTTGTAATTGCAGGCAACAAGGTATCTTATAAGGTTGTCGCCGTAGTGTGCCGTTGATTCAAGACCGATGATGATGCTGTCGTCAGAGTAAGAAAGTTCAATAAGACGAGACTGCAGCAGTTGGAAGCCATCACCGTCATTGGTAAATTTGAACGGCTTCATGAGTTCAGTGCCATCAGAAGATATGGCTGATGCAAAATGGTTGAGTTTGGCAATGTCGATGCCTACGTAGATCATGAGGTTGTACCTCCCTTTCATAAAGTCTGATACCGTGATATCCACCAGCGATTATCATCGTAGACTTGATTGAAATAAGAACTTGGGGCTATATGCTCCGGTTCATCCAGCAGATAAACAATTCAGATAAAGGCAGCGGCAATACACTCCAGTTGAGTAGTCAAGCTACAGGGTAATAATCAAAAGTCCACAGTATCTGAGTTGTATTGAACCACGATATTAAAAAGAAAGGAAGTTATGGTGTTTTACTTCTGTAAACATCATACAAGTGTATATGAAAATCATAGAAGTGGAAAACAGGGTTCCGCTATTGATAGAGCAGTTATTGGAGGTTTGGGAAGGTTCTGTGAAGGAAACCCACTTGTTTTTATCCGATGATGAGATAGAAGCGATCAAAGGGGATGTTCCACAGGCAATAGAAGCCGTGCAGCATTTGATGATTGCAGTGAATGACAGGGAACAGCCTGTTGCATTTATGGGAATAGAAGGGCAGAAGCTTGAAATGCTGTTTGTTTCAAGAAAAGAAAGGGGACATGGGCTTGGGAAAGCACTCCTGAAATATGGCATTCGGCATTATGCAGTCAACGAATTAACAGTCAATGAACAAAACCCGCAGGCAAAAGGATTTTATGAACATATGGGTTTTCAGGTCTGTAAAAGAACAGATCATGATGAGCAGGGAAACCCATATCCCCTTTTATATATGAAATTGATTTAATGGGGTTTTAAAAGCATGATACCTGGACAAAATGGCAGGATTGTGATATTTGGAGGCAGAAATGAAATATTTTTTCTGCCTTAACTGTATTATAATGATAATTGCAAATATTTCATCATAAAGGGCTGATCGGTTTATCCGTCAGTCCTGATTTTTTAAAAGGAGATAGGGCATGTATTATGGGAAAAGGGATTTTGACGCGGACAGGGAAAAGAATATTCTTGCTGGAAGGAAGTGCGGGATGGATGGCTTTGTTTTTATTATAGATTGGTTTCCAGAATTGGAAAGAGAGCTTTACGGTAAGTGTGGTTTGCCCGGATATTGATTTGACTTTTTATTATAGGCTGGGATATAATAAATCTATTACGGAAAAATGCATCAATATACAAAAACCCGAATTGAGGAGGGCGACATGGAAACTATTAAACGAGAACTGTATTTGAACCGTCTGATCGAGCGGAGAGAAAATGGTTTGATTAAAGTGGTTACCGGTATTCGCAGATGCGGTAAATCCTATTTACTATTTAAGTTGTACTATCAGTATCTGCTGGACTCCGGCGTGGATGCTGATAGAATTATTGCCGTTCCTTTAGATGATGATGATTATAAAGAATTGCGCGACAGTAAAAAACTAAGCGCATATGTTAAACAGCATATAACAGATGACGGCATATGGTATGTGTTTTTAGATGAGGTCCAATTATGTAATGGCTTTGAAGGGGTACTTAATGGTCTCAACAGACGAGAAAATTTGGATATCTATGTAACTGGGAGTAATTCCAAATTTCTTTCTTCTGATGTGTTGACGGAGTTCCGTGGGCGTGGAGATGAGGTGAGGGTTTATCCATTATCATTTTCTGAATATGTATCTGCCTGCTCCGGAGATAAGTATGATGCCTGGATTGATTATTGTACTTATGGCGGGTTACCACTTATTTTAAGCCGGAAAACAGATGAACTTAAATCCAGATATCTGATCGATCTGTGTAAAGAACTGTATTTAAAGGATATTGAAGATCGCCACAATTTGCATGGTGATAATGTTATGGCGGTTGTGGTAAATATTCTTGCATCTGCAGTGGGTTCTTTGACAAATCCGACTAAGCTGGCTAAGACATTTGAAAGTAATGGGACACATGTTAGTGATAAGACCATTGGAGCCTATATTGGGTATCTAATGGATGCTTTTTTGATTAGCAAAGCGGAGCGTTATGATATTAAAGGGAAAAAATATATTGCTTCCCCGTTTAAGTATTATTTTACCGATATAGGAGTCCGCAACGCTCAACTTAATTTTCGACAGCAGGAAGAAAACCATATTATGGAAAATATTATTTATAATGAACTGTTGGTTCGAGGGTATAATGTAGATGTGGGTGTTGTGGAGCATTCAGAGCGAGACGAAAGTGGAAAGACCATCCGGAAAAGACTGGAAGTGGATTTTGTCTGTAACAGAGGGAATCAGCGGTACTACATTCAGTCAGCGTCTGCGATTCCTGACAATGAAAAGATGCAGCAGGAGCAAAAATCTCTGGTAAATATTAGAGATTCTTTTAAAAAAATCATTGTGGTAAAAGATAGGATTAAACTTTGGCGCAACGAAAAAGGGATTGTGATAATGGGCATTATGGACTTTCTTCTGAACCCCAATAGTTTAGATTTGTAAAAAATTTCCGGAGCAGGGTCAGTGTTTATACTGCCCCATACTCCGGCTTATACCAGTGTTTATATTATATTGAAGAAAAGATTTTTATCCTTCAATGGCAATATATTTCTTCTCTTCGATATTTGATTTCCTGGCATCCATCTTTGGAATATTCAGCTTTAATACGCCGCTTTCATACTTGGCATGGATGTCTTCTTGTTTCAAAGCTTCTCCAACGTAGAAGGATCTGCTCATGCTGCCTGCATAACGCTCACGGCGGACAAATTTTCCGGATTCCTTTTCAGTTTCGTCTTTGTCAAGCCCTTTTGCCGCGTTGATTACCAGATATCCGTCCTTCAACTCCAGGGAAAGTTCCTCTTTCTTGAAACCGGGCAGATCAATATCTACCTCGTAATGGTCGTCATGTTCCTGCACATCTGTTTTCATCATGTTTGCCCCATGGCGTCCATACAATTCTCTCTGTGCTTTTTGTATTGCCTTATCGTCAAATACCGGAAAATCAAAAAAGCCGTCAAAGAAATTGTCAAATAAGTTTTCTCCAAAAATACTAGGTGTCATCATAAGTCATCTCTCCTTTTCTAAATATGAAATAAATTGTTTTGTTGTTTCCTTTGTTCTAACTGTGTTATAACACTTTTATTAGCACTCGTCAATAGTGAGTGCTAATAATTTCTGTGAATTTTCTGTGAATACACAATATAGAATAAAAATAGAAACAATAACCTTAATTTGACACATAATTCATATTAAGGAAAGAAAATCCAAAACCCGACTGTGAAAATCCTTTGCTTCCTCATAGGCAGCGTGACCAAGCCCCTTATAAAGAAACAGCTGACTCCCTTTGATCTGGTCAGCCATAGCCGGAGCAGAGGCAGTCCCCACAATTTTATCACAGTCTCCGCCTATGATTAACGTAGGGCATAGGATTCTATTTAGTTCGCCATAGGCATTGTGGGTGATGCAGGAAGCCGCCTGTATACGAAAACGCTGAAAGCTCTTGGGCTTTCCTATCTTTCCAAGGAAAGGATAAAACAGCCGGTATTTTTTCAGGTAACTTTCTGAATAAGATTTTTCGGCGGTATCGATCATGAGGGCTTTATAATGCCCTTGGGCAGCCATTTCCATCCAGGTGCTCACAACGTGTTCTATGGTTTCGTTTGGTTTTGAGCTTGTCACAGCCAATACCAGCCGATCCACCAGATCGGGATAGTCAATGGCAAGATATTGGGCGATCATCCCTCCCTGGGATATGCCCAGAACACTGGCTTTTGAGATGCCAAGCGCCGCCATGGCATCCGCCTGGTCTTTTGCCATTTCTCTGGTGGAATATCCTTCCGGCAGATGATTTTTGCGGCTGAAAACATACACTGTAAATTCTTTTGCATATATGCGATACATGACTGAAAAAATGAAAGCCATTCCTTTTACGGTGGAAAGCCCGTCGCCCAGCCCGGGCAGCATCACAAGCGTTCTGTTTCCTTTTCCAAAAGAGATGTAATCCATTTGGGAATCTCCAACAGGTACGCTTCCGCTATAAGCATGATAAAGCATAACACTTCTCCTTTATTTTACAATTCCTGTTTTTAGTATTTCTAAATATTCTGACAAGTTTTTTACATATTCCTTTTTTAACTTTTCAAAATCAGTATCCGGTGACATTTGTATTTGGGCTAAAAAGCCTTCATTAAAGCCTTTCAGAAACCATCTTAACACATCGGTGATTTTTTCCCTGTCCCATGGGAATTGCGCTGTATCGATATTCTCTAAAAACCAGTCAAAAATCTCCTGCTGCCTGTCTCCATATTTCAATAAGGTTTTTCTGTAAATGGGAGCATCGTTTTTGGTAAACGCTTTGACGATCAGCTTTGCCCTTTCGGGATGCAGAATATACCATGAAAACTCCAAAACAGAGTATTCCGTTATCCGCTGAAATAAATCGGTTGAAAGGGTATTTTCCTTTTTCTCCAGACTGGAAATAAGCTCGGATGTAACCTGATCGAGAATATAAAAGTAAAAATCCTCTTTCCTGGGGAAGTATTTGAACAGGCTGCCTTTACTGATACCGGCTTTTTTGACAATTCGATTTGTAGAGCTGTTTTCGTAGCCGTATTGGGCAAATTCGGATACGCCTGCGGTAAAGATCTTTTGCTGTTTTTCAGGATTCAGTTCGAGAAATAGAGAAGTTGGCATTATAAATCCCCCTTTGGTGACTGTACGGTTATTATGTATGCTTAGCCATGATGACCACGTGGTCACCGAGGTTAGTTTAGCGAATTTAAGATTACTTGTCAACAAGCATTATTATATTAACGATGATTATAGGAACTAAGCAATAGAAGATATTTAGGGTAAAAAATACCTAAATATCTTGTGGAAGCAGGTAGAAAGAAAATTGTGATCACATCAGATACGCAAACCCCATTTTATAATGGCGAAAAAATATCGCAGAATTAGCCATTCTGCGAAAAAAATTAAAACAAAATATGAAGAGCAAACCCCTGTATTTTGTGTTCCTCATATATCCTATTGTTGAAGATTTAGACATGCAAGTTTTTTGGCTTCCTCATAGCCGCTTACGGTGGTTCCCAGACCTTCGCACGCTTTTTCCAGCGTAACCTGAAAATAATTTACGGCATTTTCAATATCTGCTACCAGACGCTTGGCTTCTCCGTATTTTAGTCCTTCTTGTTTGCCTTCTTTTCTGCCTTGCCTTACATATTGGTCAAATAATTCGCACACTGTAATTTCATCCTCCTCTCTGATCCCCTGTTCTTCCATCCACTTTTCAATATCGTCTGTTTCCAGTTCCCCTGAAAGCACCTTGATCATTTTGATTAACGCAGCTTTATGTACGATCTTCTGCTGGGAACGATAGCCGTCTCCCTGCACCAGATAATCTGCAACAATACGCATATCGCTCTGAAATAGCTTCCTCGTTTCCTCCGGTAAATTTCTCATTCCGAATATGGGAACCTTTATTTCGTCTATATACTTCCATATTCCTGATGGCAGATGTCGTTTCCGGAACAACTGTCTGATGCTGACATGATTTTTCCACCTGGCATTTCCCCAATAGAGCACCAATTCTACGACAGGAAACGTATCTTTTACCTTACCTTCATACTGCTCCCTGTAAGCCCCGCCCACATAGCCTGCCTTCCGCAATACAATTTTGCTGTCTATCCCACTCTGGTTGGCGATCAGGTACATCACCCTTATATGCCCGTCTTTTATCTCATATTTGCATAGATCCTCATACTGGCTCCGAAGCTTCTCCTGTCCCTGATAGATCGTTTCCGTAGGACCCGGGCATAAATTTTCAACTGCGACTTCCTTTTTTCCCTGATACAGCAGCACGTTGATTACGTCCGCCGCAACGTCTGGGAATCCGATAAATTCTTTTTCTACCAGATCCTTTTTTTCTTCTGTCCCTGCCATTCATGCTCCTTTCTCAAAAGCCTTTTATTCTGATAACAAACCTTTACTGGAAATTAAGCATGAAATTTCGATTCAGACAGGGAACTGGTTCCCAAATGATAAGACAGGAAAAATCCTGGTCAGAGAATTCTTTAGAATGCATTTTCAAATGCTTAATTAGATATACTTATTGTAATATGTTGCATAGCAAATTTCAATAATATTTTAGCATTTATATAGATTTGAGAGATTCCGACATGCAAGTTTTTTGGCTTCCTCATAGCCGCTTACGGTGGTTCCCAAGCCTTCGCACGCCTTTTCCAGCGTAACCTGAAAATAATTTACGGCATTTTCAATATCCGCCACCAGACGCCTGGCTTCTCCATATTTCCTGCCTTCATTTCTTCCCTGTCTAACATACTGGTCAAATAATTCGCACACTGTAATCTCATCCTCCTCCCTGATCCCCTGTTCTTCCATCCACTTTTCAATATCGTCTGTTTCCAGTTCCCCTGAAAGTACCTTGATCATTTTGATCAATGCAGCTTTATGTACGATCTTCTGCTGGGAGCGATAGCCGTCTCCCAGGGCAAGATAGTCTGCAACAATGCGCATATCGCTCTGAAACAGCTTCCGTGTTTCC
>CAMWCA010000086.1 GCA_947172705.1 uncultured Lachnospiraceae bacterium | reverse complement strand
GCACAATTCCCAGCCTCATAGGCTATGCGCTATTGACCGTGCGCTGCCGTATCCTCCCTGTCTGACGCCGCATTCAGACCCTGATGTGAAATATGACAAAAATGATAAAAAAAGGAAATTTTCCATAAAAAAAGGCTTTTGTGACGTATATAAATTAGGTACAATAAATAATAGGTAAAAGTGAAGTACAAAGGGAGGAAAATTATGAAAAAAAGATTGGCAGCGGTAATTTTATGTATTTCGCTGGCGGCAGGAACGTTTGCCGGATGCGGAATGAAGGGTTCGTCCAGTACGGAAGCACCGACGGATGCAGGTCATTATGAGAATGCGGAGGTAGAAGCGGAAGCAGCGGCGGAGGAGGAATTTTATGATGAAACAGAGGAGCGAGTAGACGTTGCAATACCGGGAAGCGAAGGGGAAAGCTATGCGGCATCCTGTTATTCCTTTGACTGGTCCACGGTAAATGCCGAGGAATACAGTAAATGGGAGGAGAAAGGCTTTTCTTCCGTTATGAGCGAGCCTTTGTCCACCTTTTCAGCGGATGTGGATACGGCGTCCTACAGCAACTTGCGGAGGATGATCACAGACGGCTATCGGCTTGAGGATATCTCCAAAGGGACGGTCAGAATTGAAGAAATGCTCAATTACTTTACATACGATTATAAGGAGCCAGAGGGAAGTGAACCTTTCGGCGTAACCACAGTGCTTGGCAAATGTCCTTGGAATCAGGAAGCGGAGCTTTTAATGGTAGGGCTGAAAACTGAGGAGATAGATTACGATCAGGCGCCCCCTTCCAACCTGGTGTTTTTACTGGACGTTTCCGGTTCTATGGGAGATCATGACAAGCTTCCCCTCTTACAGGAGGCATTTGGCATTCTTGCCGAAAATCTTACGGATAAGGACAGAATATCCATTGTAACCTACGCGTCAGAAGACCGGATCGTTTTGGAGGGCGTGGAAGGAAGCAAGACCCGCAAGATCTGCAAAGCCTTAAACCGTCTTGAGGCGGGCGGCGGTACCTACGGAAGCAAGGGAATTGAAACGGCATACAGACTTGCAGAGGAAAATTTCATTGAAGGCGGCAATAACCGGATTATTCTTGCAACGGACGGCGACTTAAATATTGGTATGACCAGTGAGGAGGAACTGGAGGAGTTGATCAGCGAAAAGAAGGAGTCGGGCATTTTCCTTTCTGTTTTGGGCTTTGGAACAGGCAATATCAAAGATAATAAGATGGAAACCTTAGCCGACAAAGGAAATGGAAATTACGCTTACATCGATTGCATGCGGGAAGCCAAAAAGGTGCTGCAGGATGAAATGACGGCAACCCTTCTGACCATCTGCAAAGACGTAAAATTTCAGGTAGAGTTTAACCCCGCCGTAGTCTCAGAGTACAGACTGGTGGGCTATGAAAACCGAAGCCTTGCAAAAGAAGACTTTAACGATGATACCAAGGATGCCGGCGAGATCGGCGCCGGGCACAGTGTCACAGCACTGTACGAGCTGATCTTAAAGGAGCCCCTCGGCTCCCTGAGTCAGGAAGAGATCGGAAACCTGAAATACGGAGACAATTACAAGGAAGAACTGGAAGCCTCTGAAACTTCCAGCAGGGCAACGGAAGAAGAATGGCTGACCATCAGCGTACGCTACAAAAAGCCTGCCGAAGATACCAGCAACCTGCTGCAATATCCCGTAAGCTTTGACAGCTATACCTACCAGCCCGGCGAAGACTTCCGCTTTGCAGCAGCAGTAGCCGAATTCGGACTGCTTGCATCCCATAGCGATTACCCCGAAGATGCCTCCATAGCGCACGTATTATCTGTTCTTAGCGATTTGGAATTGGATGACGAGTATAAAGAGGAATTTAAAGACCTGGTGGAGGAAGCAAGATAAGCGGCAAGGTAATGTTAGAGGCAAAAGCCCTGGTTTATCCTATGGGGCGGGGGACAGCAAAAGAAGCTTGCGGAAACGACTTTTGCACCATGGAGATGAGACTCTTTTTACGAGGCTCATCGGAATGCCCGGTGCAACGGAGCGCCCGCAAGCTTCTTTTGCTGTCCCCCGCCCCATAGGATAAACCAGGGCTTTTGCCGTACTCCACCATATTTCCCTCATCTTTTTGTAAAAATATAAAATTATTCCCTCATTTTTTGTGACAAATCAGAATAATTTCCCTCATTTTTTTGTAATTCGGTTGTATTTTTTAGGAAAACGGCATATACTAAGGATAAGAATTTGAGGGAGAAAACGGCATGATTTATTTAAAGCGGAAAATAGACGATTTTCTGAGGGAGTGGAAATCCGGCGAAGACCGGAAACCGATTATTGTGAAAGGTCCAAGGCAGATCGGAAAAACAGAATCCATCAGACGATTTGGAGAAGAGAATTATGAGAATGTAGTGGAGATCAATTTTGTGGAGGAGCCCAAGTATAAGCTGATCGTTGCGGATGGGTACAATGCTTCGGAGCTGATCAAAAATATTTCCCGCATAGACCCTTCGAAAAAATTTGAGGAGGGAAAAACTCTTATATTTTTTGACGAGCTGCAGGAATTTCCGGAAATCGCTACGGCACTTAAATTTTTCTGCACAGACGGCAGGTTTGACGTAATATGCAGCGGTTCCATGCTGGGAATCCATTATAGCCGGATCGAAAGTAACAGCGTGGGCTATAAGATCGATTATGAAATGCATTCTCTTGATTTTGAGGAATTTTTATGGGCAAAAGGATACGATGCCGCTTTTGTGGAGGAGCTGCTTGCCCATATGGTAGAGCTGTCTCCTTTTAATGAGGTGGATCTGTCGGTATGCAGCGGGCTGTTTCTGGACTTCTGTATTCTGGGAGGAATGCCTGCCGTGGTGAGAGAATATATTTTGAAAGGCACCTTTGAAGGTTCTCTTTCCATTCAAAGGCAGCTTCTTGCCGACTATGAAGAGGATGTGAGAAAATATGCGGAGGGTATGGATCAGACGCGGATTTTGAATGTGTTCCGCCAGATTCCAATACAGCTGGCAAAGGATAATAAGAAATTTCAGATTTCAAAGGTGGCTCCCGGAGCGCGGTTTAAGGATTACAGGGGATGTATCGAGTGGCTTTCGGATGCAGGAATGATACAGGTGTGCTGCTGTATGAATTACCCCGAATTGCCTTTGAAAGGAAATTTTGACGAGACAAAGTATAAGATCTATTTTGCAGACAGCGGGCTGCTGGTGGCAATGCTGGATGAGGAGGCACAGGAGGATCTGCGGGCGAATCGAAATTTAGGGGTTTATAAGGGCGCTTTATATGAAAATATAGTAGGGGAAGCGTTGGCTAAAAGCGGATATGGATTGTATTATTATAAACGTGAAGATTCTACCTTGGAGGAGGACTTTTTTGTGCGGACGGCGGAGGATCTGATCCCTATTGAGGTAAAGGCGGTGAACGGGCGCGCAAAATCCCTGAGAACCCTGATAAGCAGTGATAAATATGAGGATATCCATTATGGAATTAAGTTGACAGGAGGGAATGTTGGCTATGACAATAAAATATATACCTTCCCGTATTTCTGCGGCTTTCTGTTGAAAAGGTATTTGAAAGCTGTAAAAAGCTGAGGAGAGAAAAGAAAATGATCATGTCGGATGCAGCGTCGTTTCCTTAAAAGGATATAAGGAAATTGACGCTGTTTTTTATTCTTTAGATAAAATTAAGAAATTATTATGCTATATTGTAATTTTTTCCCCATATACTTCGTTATAATATGCAACGGAACATTTCAGGACAAAAAAATGGTTTTTCGGGAAATAGGGCTTGACAAATACTGTTCTAGTTATATAATACAATAGTACAAACAAAAGGAGGAGCGCTTTAGACGGATGAATGAATTAATTGAGATCCAGGATATGTGTAAAATTTATAATCCCGGAGAAAACGAGGTTCGTGCACTTGACCATGTGAATTTGAAGATTGATAAAAATGAATTTGTTGCCATCATCGGACAGTCGGGCTCCGGCAAATCAACTCTGATGAATATGCTGGGATGTTTGGATGTACCCTCCAGCGGCACATACATATTAAATGGACAGGATGTTTCGGGATTGACAGATGATGATCTGTCAGATATCAGAAACAGAGAGATCGGATTTATTTTTCAGGGATTTAATCTGATTTCAGGGCTGACGGCACTGGAAAATGTAGAACTGCCCCTCATATACCGGGGAGTAGGCAAGAAAGAGAGAATACAGTTATCCAGAACAGCGCTGGAAAAGGTGGGGCTGAAGGCAAGAATGGAGCATAAACCTTCGGAAATGAGCGGCGGTCAGCAACAGAGGGTTGCCATAGCAAGAGCCATTGCCCAGGCGCCTCCGGTGATTCTCGCCGATGAGCCGACCGGAAATCTTGACTCAGGATCGACCAAGGAAATTATGGAAATTCTAAAAGGGCTTCATGCAGAGGGCAGAACCGTAATACTCATTACCCATGACAATGATATTGCCGCCAGAGCAAAACGGATCATACGGATTATGGACGGTAAGATCGTTGACGATATTATAAATCAGCAGGAAATGTAATGGACAGCAAGTGGGAGGAAAGGAAAATGTCTGATAAAATGAAACAGAAAAATGATGTGGCAAAACAGGAAGAGAAGGCTGTGATTTTAGAAGAAGCAACGGCTGCTTCAGAAGAGACGAAGGCTCCGGCAGTTTCGGAGAACGTGGAAATTATAAAGACAGATTCAAAGAAAAAGGACAAGAAAAAGAAAGAGAAGAAAGAAAAAAAGCCTCTTGACAAGGCGGCAAAGAAAAAACGCAGAAGAATTATTATTTTCATTATCCTTGGAATTTTGGTATTGCTCTTTATTTTGAGCAAGATATTTGGCGGAAAGGGACCGCAGGCAGTGGTCATGACGACGGGAGCGGTTACCGGTGAAATCGAGCAGACCATTAATACCAGCGGAACCGTGTCCACAGAGCAGACCAAAAACTATTTTTCCGATGTAAATGTGGTAATAGGCGATGTGGCTGTGCAGGCAGGCGATGCGGTAAAGGCGGGGGATGTGCTGATTTCATATGATGCAGATTCTCTTGAAAAAGAAAAGGAACTGGCAAAGCTGAAGATCCAGTCCAATGAGGGAAATTACAAAAATTCCGTTCAGAGCAACAGCGAAAAGTGGGGAGATCTGAACGAGGCAAATGTGAATATAGAAGTACTGGATCAGCAGATCGCGGATACGGAAGCTTACATAACCAGTTTGGAAAATAAGATCGAACAGAAAAAAAGCGATCTTGCCTATGAGGGTGCACTCCTTCAGATTTCTCTTTTGGACTGGCAGGATAATCCGGAGTCCGATGAATATATGAATTTGCAGAAGCTGGTGCAGTTAAACAGCTATGAACAGCAGAATAATGAAGAGGTCAAAGGCTGGCAGGACGAACTGGATGTCTACAACAAAATGCTTGCAGACTATAAAGAGTACCGCTCGGAAATGAAGTCCCAGAAAAGCTCGGCGGAGTCAGGGAAGCTGACCGCAGGCGCGAAAGAAGAACTGGAAGCGGAAAACCAGTCAAAGGGCATTGAGGCAGCAGATTCCTTAGAGAGTCTCGAGGCGGTTTCAAATGGCATTACAGCGGAATTTGACGGTGTAGTGACAGAGGTAAATGCAGTAGAAGGCGGTACTGTTGCGCCGGGTTCACAGCTTTTGAAACTGGAAAGCACCCAGGACGTAATGGTTCGGATTACCGTGACCAAATATGATCTGGATAAAATTGCAGTTGGACAGAAAGCAAAGGTTACCATCGGCAGTAAGGAGTATGAAGGTAAGGTAGAAAAAATCAATAAAATGGCGGAGCAGAATAACAGCGGCGCTTCCGTAGTAGGTACTGAGATCAAAATCACCAACCCTGACAGCAATGTGATTCTGGGCGTGGAGGCAAAGGTAGTGATCAGTACCGCACAGGAAGAGAATGCAGTGCTGATTCCGGTGACTGCCGTTAACGTGGACATGGAAGGAGAATTTGTTTATGTGGTAGAGGAAGGTATTCTTGTGAAAAAACGGGTTGTAACAGGAATTTCCTCCGATACCATGGTGCAGATAACAGAGGGTCTTGCAGAAGGCGAACAGGTAGTTACGGATGTGACGGCAAATCTTATGGAAGGGATGACCGTAGCGGCTATGCCTCAGTAGCATTAAATGAGCTATCAGTAAAAAGTACTGCAAAAGAGGCAGTAGAAACAAAGTGGAGGTAAAAATGGCACAGATATGGGAATATATCAAGATTGCGCTGATGAATATCAGAAGCAATAAGGGACGTTCAGTCCTTACCATGCTGGGGATCATCATCGGTATTTCTTCCGTCATTATGGTTATTTCCATTGGTAACGGCGTAAGGGGGCAGGTCAACTCCGAGTTGGAGGGGCTGGCAGGCGGTCAGATTGTTTTTTATGCGGACAGCACCAGAAAGGATACTACGGTGTCTTTTAACCAATCGGATTTTGATGCCGTCCAGACGCTGGTGGAGCATGTGAAAGGTGTAACCCCTCAATTTGGGACATGGGGTACAGCGGAAGGTCCTAAAGGGGATTATGATATCAGGATGAGCGGAGGCACAGTGGGACTTCAGTACATTTCCGCTGAACCTATTATAAGAGGAAAATACTTTTCGCAAAATGATTATGATGGTGCGAGTAATGCCTGTGTGATTACAGAGAGCAGTGCAGTGGCGTTATTTGGAACGACCGATGTAATAGGCATGAGCTTTGATGCAACCTTTTGGGGTATTACCCAAGAGCTGCGGGTAGTGGGAATCAGACAGGACAGCGCTTCTTCTATTATCAGCGGGAGCTATGGGGTTACGACCATAGAAGCCGAAGTTCCCCTTACCTTTATGGCGAACAAGCTGGGATATTATATTGACGAAATAGAACAGTTCTATGTGATTGCAGAGTCCTCCGCCTATTGTACTGAAGTCGCTTCCAAGACCCTTGCCCTGTTGGAAGGCAGACATAACGTGCGGGGAGAAAATCAGATTCAGATGCAGAGCTTTACAGACGTAGCGGCGCAATACGATACTATTTTGGGCTTTATCACCATATTCATTTCCTTTGTTGCCGCCATTTCCCTTCTGGTAGGCGGTATCGGCGTTATGAATATTATGCTGGTATCCGTTACAGAGCGGACCCGGGAGATCGGTATCCGGAAAGCCTTAGGTGCAAGAACCGGTTCCGTACTCCTGCAGTTTTTGGCGGAAGCAGGCATTATCACTTTGCTGGGAGGCATCATTGGCATTATCCTGGGAATCCTGGGGGCTTTAGGGGTAGGTTCCATTGCCGATATCTCGCCTCAGGTGAGCCTTGGAACCATTCTATTTGCTTCTGTATTTTCCTGCGGCGTGGGTATTTTCTTCGGGATTTACCCGGCACGGAAGGCGGCGAAATTAAGTCCGATTGAGGCGTTACGGCACGAATAGCGGAAGATATGGTATAAATATAAGGAACAGGCGCATGGCGGAAAGCGGGTTTGAAGGCTTTTCCTCTGCGCCTGGTTTTGCAGTTCCTCTTTGGAATCCTGTGTACAGCGGTAAGAAAGGCTAAGTATCCATGCAAAGGTAATTGCAAGTTGACGCAAACGGCGCGGTCGGTCATCCATGACCGAGTCGCGCCTTCCGCGGACGTCCTGTCCGCGTCTTGCTGGTTATCGACAGGGATACTAAGTCTTTCTAACCGCTTCCCATAAGGCTTCCAAAGAGGAACTGCAAAACCAGGGGCAGCGAAAAAGCCTTCAAACCCGCTTTCCGCCATGCGCCTGTTCTCTTCCTCTTTCTACATAGTGGGATAAATGAGGGATTTGGGCGGGATGGGTGATGACGGGGCAGGCTTTAGGGCTATGGTTACGTGGGGCGGCAGCCT
>CAMWCA010000085.1 GCA_947172705.1 uncultured Lachnospiraceae bacterium | reverse complement strand
TCCCTTTCCAGGGGAGCCCCTTCAGCCTCTTGGGTACTTCTCCAAATCAAGCTGATTTCATTTTTATATGACCGGACAAAAAGCCCGGCGGAGAAGGTATCTCCAGCGGAGAGGGTGGGATTCGAACCCACGCGCCCTTTCGGACAAACGGTTTTCAAGACCGCCTCGTTATGACCACTTCGATACCTCTCCATGTCGTGCGCCTCTCGACCAGCGCAAAAATTATTGTAGCAAATACCTTTGGCAGTGTCAACACTTTTTTTATATTTTTTTCGCCATGTTTTTTTCGTCATGGAGTAACAGTTTCGCCTGCCGTAAGGAGCAAAGGTGTATCGGCATCCCGGCTTTGCACCCGGGGACATACCTCCTTCCCAGGCTTTGGCGGAGAATTGGTAATTTCACTTACAGAATGCTCCTGTAACGAGGGCAAAACCGCCAGGACGGCGGTTTTAAGAGCCTCGCGGCACGGATGCCGCTGGCTCTGACCCGACTGACTTGAATCATTTTCCGCATTCTGTTAGTGAAATCCAATTCGTAGACAAGTCTGGGAAGGAGGTATGTCCCCGGGTGCAAAGCCGGGATGCCGATACATCTTTGCTCCTTACGGCAGGCGGAACTGTTACGTCACGGAAAATCTCTATTTCATTTCCTGTGCCATCTCCATTTTCTCCCTGATTAAAAGCATCTTTTTGTCAATTTTGTAAATGGCTCTGGCACACTCCTTCAAATCCTTTTGGAATTCGTATTTTCCGTAGTTTCCTTTTTTATATACAAAGTGATGCTCCACAACCGCCCAGAAATTCATTGCCTGGGTTCTGATCTGGATTTCTACTTTTTTCCTCTCCCCTCCGCCAACGGGTACCAGAACGATTACATGGAGACTCTGATAACCGCTCGCCTTGGGCTTTCTCACATAATCCTTTGTCTTAACCACTTCAATTTCCTGATCCGCCTTTAAGATCTCCATCAATTTATAAATGTCGTCTAAAAAACTGCACACGACTCTTACACCTGAAATATCATTCAGCTGTTCCTGCGCTGTCTGCTTTTCCAAAACACATTTTTTCCTGAGCATTTTATTCAGGCAGCTTTCCGGGGTTTTGATCCGGCAGGTGATCTGGCTGATCAGTACTCTCCCAAGCCGCCCTGAATACTCATCGTTTATTTTTTCAAGCTTTTGCTCTATTTTTCTGCATGCTTTCCTGTACGGCGCCAAAAAAGCTGTTTCCCCCATCTGTTTTAAAAAAATCTGGTATGTTTCTTCCACCTTATCCATAATTCTGCTATTCCCTTCCCGACCCATACTGAATTTAAGTCCTGAATACCATTATTATGTGTTAAACTTTCGAAATATACCTGAATTTTAAAAATATAAATGCTACCTGTTTTTTATGCACAGCGCAAAATATCCCACTCCCGTATTAAACAATAAGCTGTATCTGGGATATTCACGTCCAAAATCCTGACTCAGCTGATCGTCCGTTATGAGATTCGTCTTCTCCAGATGCCAAAGTCCGCTTGCATCAAAACATACCCCTACACGCTTCATAAACTGCTGGGCAATCAAATTTGCAGCATCCACCGCCACCTTGCTTATCTTTGTAATTTCTCTGCCCACCAATTGACTGATCATGCGCAAAGTCAATCTTTCCTCCAATATAAAAAATACCTGTGTCACTTTCTTTTCCTGATCCTGATAGGACAAGCGGTAGCATACTTTTTTTCCAAAGTCTTCTCCTGCATAATGTTCACTGACTGTCTCCAGATCCAGCCCGAACAACTCCTTAAAGACCTTGATGATCACTTCTTCCAAAACAGCAGTTTCTTCCGTCAGCTCATATTTCCATTTGTAGGAAATTTTTCCGGTAATAGCATGATCTTCCAACATGATATGTCCCGTCAGCCATCCAATGCAGATTCCCAGAAAATGCTGAACGGATTCCATGGAGTATTCCGATTCCACCATATCTTTTTCCAATGCTGGTAAGGTCTTATTCTTCATATCATCATGAACCCTTTTATGCGCTTCATACCCCTCATAATGAATAGACTGCATATATGCCTCTTCGTCTGCAAAATGCTTCAGGGTGTAGCTCTTAAAATATTTAATCCCCTCTTCACAGATCCACTGTCTGTCTTTCTCATCGTCATTGAGCCGCAGCATTTTCTGTACAATGGAAAAAAGTCTCTGGTGCGCCTTATCAATAGATTCCACTCCCAGATTAAACCGATCATTCCATTTCATCTTGTCGATCATCCGCCTTCTCCTTTATCCTCCATAAATTTTTCCGCTACTGATAAATCTTCCGGTGTGGTAATTTTTATATTTTCGTAGGAACCGTATACCAATCGAACTGTGTGCCCTGCCAGGGTTTCCACCACCATGGCATCATCTGTAATGGAGATCCCCTCTTCCTTCAGCTGCTGTTCCTCCAAAATCAGTTTTCTATAGGCTTCTCTGATCAATTGAAATGCAAAAACCTGAGGAGTCTGTATCATCCATACCCGCTTTCGATCAGGCGTATATGCAATGTTTCCCTTTTCGTCCGCAATCTTGATGGTGTCCTTCACAGGCATCCCAACCACACACGACTTATAAATCTGAACCTCCGCCAATGCTCTGGAAAGAATTTCTTCCGTTACCATGGGTCTGGCGCCGTCATGAATGAACACATAATCGCAGTCCGATATTTGTTCCAGCCCCAATGCCACAGAATGGTATCTCTCTTTTCCGCCTTCTACAATACACTTTACCTTATAAAAACCATACCGCTCCACGATCTCGCTTTTGCAATACGCAATATCTCCAGGCGAAACCACCAAAACGATCTCATCCAGAAAGCTTTCCTGGAAGGTTTTAAGAGCGTAATAAATGACAGGCTTTTCATGAATGAGCATATATTGTTTTTTTGTATCACTTCCCATTCTTTTTCCGCTGCCTGCCGCCAAAATAACTGCTGCTGTACGCACTTTTTGCCCCATTCTCTTTCGCCTCCGTCAGAGTCTTTCACCCAGCTTCAGATTAGGTACCGCATTTAAATCAAAGCCATGACGGACTCCCTTCCGGTATTCATAATAAGCCGCCGCCCCAATCATTGCCCCATTGTCTGTACAGTAGACAGGGGAGGGATAATAAAAGGCAATCCCCTCCTTTTGGCACGCCTCCTCAAAAGCCTTTCTCAAGCTGCTGTTTGACGCAACGCCGCCCGCTATGGCGAATTTCTTATAGCCATATCTGCTCAGCGCATCCATGGAATGCTCCACCAGCACATCTACCACCGCCTTTTGAAAGGACGCCGCTATATCCGCAGTATTGACCTCTTCCCCTTTCATCTGGCAGGAATTCAAATGATTTAAAACTGCCGATTTCAATCCGCTAAAACTGAAATCATATTCTGCATTTCCAACCTTCGCCCTGGGAAAATGAACGGCATCCGAATTTCCTTCCTTTGAAACCCGGTCAATCTTCGGTCCTCCCGGATAGCCCAGACCAATTGCCCTTGCTACCTTATCGAATGCCTCCCCTGCAGCATCATCTCTGGTTCTGCCAATAATCTTATATTCTCCGTAATCCTTAACCTCCACCAAATGGGAATGTCCGCCGGACACTACCAGGCATAAAAAAGGAGGCTCTAACTCTTTGTTCTCAATATAATTTGCACTGATATGCCCTTCTATATGGTGAACGCCAATCAATGGCAGATCTGCCGCAAAGCTGATTGCCTTCGCTGCGGAAACCCCCACCAGCAGCGCGCCTACAAGCCCCGGACCATAGGTGACGGCAATCGCCGTCATTTCAGACAGCTTTTTATCCGCGTCCTTAAGCGCCTGTTCAATCACTTGATTGATCTTCTCTATATGCTTGCGGGAAGCAATCTCCGGCACTACGCCGCCGTACTCTGTGTGCAGGGCGATCTGAGAATAAATTACGTTGGAAAGCACTTCCCTTCCGTTTTTAACTACCGCCGCCGCCGTTTCATCACAGGAGCTTTCGATTGCAAGTATCAAAACATCCTTTTCCATTTCTTTCTCCATCTTATTTGACGCTCTCTGTGCCCTTTCCGTCTTCCGCAAGCGTCCACCCATATATTTTCCAGTGTCCCGTTTCATCCTTGCGCAAAAGGAAAATCTCTTCCACCGATGCAAGCTGTGTCCCTTTCCTTAAGCTGAAAACACAGCGAAGCTGTGCCCAGCTGTACCCGTCCTGGGTAAACTGCTCCACATCCGCACTGGACGATGGGGAGAAACTGGATATCACGATTTCCTGATTTTTAAAATCATCCACATCCCATTTCAGGTTTTCTATATATTGCTTTTCCGGATTGTTGGCAAGCAGCTCCTCGTCATAGAGTTTCTTTGCCTGTGCCGCCAGCTGCTGAAACTCCTCCTCCGTATAGGCTCCCCCATAAACGCACTGGGCGATCTCTCCAAAGCATTTCACCACCTCCCGGGGGGTAGGCGGATAATTATTGTCCAGATTGCGGAGCAAAACCTCCTGTGTCGCGGTCAGCTTTACATTACTTTCGGCATCTCTTGATTTTTTGTTGGATAAATAATAATAGTAGCCAAGCACCAGGCACAGCAGAACAACTGCAATGATCAGAGTTTTGATTCCTCTTCCCTTTTTCATTCATTCTCCCTCCTTTTTATTCTTTATGCTTTCGCTTCCTCGTCTTCAAATACAAGCGCAATGGTTTTACCGTCCCTGCAGACCTCCGTTCCGGGAAAAATCTTTCTTGCCGCCGGAAGGTATTCCTCCGGTCGGTTTAAAGAAGGGCTGTAGTGGGTCAGCCAAAGCCGTGCCGCTTTGGCACGCTTTGCAAGCTCCGCCGCCTCATAAAAAGTCATATGCTTATTTTCCCTTGCCTTTGCCTTTTTGTCCGGCTCCCCGTACATTCCCTCACAGATAAAAAGGTCTGAGCCCTCAGCGTGTTTTACAATACTCTCCGTAGGTCTTGTATCTGTGCAATAAGTAACCTTAAGCCCTTTCCTTGCCGGTCCCAAAACCATTTCCGGCGTAAAGGTCGCTTCTCCTGTTTCAATGGTTTCCCCTCGCTGCAGGCGATTCCAGTATTTTTTTTCAATTCCCAGGGCAAGTGCCTGATCCACCTGAAATTTACCGGTTCTGTCAATGGACAAACTATATCCATAACAGGGTACATTGTGGTTCACTTTAAAAGCCTCTATGGTAAATCCGTCAAAATGTATCTTATGCTCCGCCTCGTTCAACTCCAGACAGTCGATCACAAAGGGCAGTTCAGGAGCAATCACCCGCAGAGATGCCACCACTCTTGCAAGCCCCTTTGGTCCTACCAAAAGAAGCGGCTCTGTCCGTTCTGCATTTCCCATGGTGAGAAGCATTCCCGGCAGTCCGCTAATATGGTCCGCATGAAAGTGGGTAAAACAGATCACGTCAACAGGCTTAGGGCTCCAGCCCTTTTCCTTCATGGCGATCTGGGTTCCTTCCCCACAATCGATCAATATACTTTGTCCATTATACCTGGCCATCATGGATGTAAGCCATCTGTATGGGAGCGGCATCATTCCTCCGGTTCCCAATAAGCAAATATCCAGCATGATTCCTCCAAACCAAATTCACCCATTCCGGCACGGAATTTCAGATCAGTTCTGTTACCTCCTCTTCCTCCACCGGAACGGCAAATCCTTTTATCAATTTATCATAGCATTCCTCGCACAAATCAAAGGAATGCCTGCTGCCGTCTTTCCTGCTGAAATATCCGAAACGGATGTCCCCGCAAAAGCAGCCTTCTTTTATAATTCCGTTTTCAACCTTTAATTCTTTTTTGCATTGATTGCATACAACAGCTGTCAATTCATTTTTATTTTTATCTGAATAAATTCGCATGGTCTTATCCTCCTTTGGTATCCTCTAAGTACTATTATACATAAAAGAGAAATAAGAAACAGTGGTAATTCTTCCATGCTCTTCCTACCTTTTCCACATGATCAGGGCGTCCTCATCCGGCTTGTCATAAAAGTGAGGTCGCACCCCCTCCCCCTTGAAACCAAGGCGCTCATAGAGCCTGATCGCCGGCTGATTGCTGACCCGCACCTCCAAAGTACAGACTGTAATGCCTATCCTTGCGGCATTCTCCAGCATGTATTCCATCATTTTTAATGCAATTCCCCTTTTTCGGTATTCCGGCGCCACTACCACATTGGTAATCTCACCTTCTCCGGCTATATTCCTGATTCCACAGCAGCCTGCAATTTCACCATCCATCTCCGCCACATAATAATAAGCGTAATCAGCCTCCAGCATTTCCAGGAAATCCTTTGCCGTCCAGGGCATGGAGAACACTTTGCTTTCAATTTTGCTTGCCGCCTCCACGTCGCCGGCTGTCATTTCTCTGATCCGAAGCATACACCTCTCCTTATCCTCTGCACAAAATCAGCTTTCCTTCTCCTGTGCCTTACTTTCCTTCTCGGCTTTTTCTCTTTCCGCCTGTGATAACCTTAAATATTCCGGTGCATGTTCTTTTGCAGGAACATATTTCCCTTCCTTAAAATATTGAAATGCAAGTACCCCAAAAGCAGCCGCACGCTGCCTGTTCATATGCGCCGGCGCAAAACTGTAGGGAACCTTCATCCTCTCAGAGAGCTTCCTGGCAAACACCGGCACGCCGTCTCCCAAAAAGATCACTTCCCTGCCATACTCATTACATTGGTCCACGATCTCGTCAATGGAAACTGCACGCTGGGGCAGAAGCCGGGAAAGATGATATGTAAAAGGAAGCTCCTGGGTTTTGACAAATTCATAGATACCTGTATAAACCTGATTCCGTCTGGCATCCATAATAGGGCAGACCAGTTTCTCGGAACCATATAAATTGCAGGCAAGCCCATCCAACGTAGGTATCTCTATCAGCGGAACATCCATCGCAAGCCCCAGTCCTTTTGCCGTAGCAGAACCAATTCTAAGCCCTGTAAAGGAGCCGGGTCCTGCCGCCAGGGCAATAGCGTCCACCGTATCCAAATCAAGCTCCACCATCCTTTTAAGCTCCGCCAGCATAGGGAGCAGGGTCTGGGAGTGGGTCTTTTTATATTGAAGATTATACTCGCCAATGAGCGTCTCATCCTCCACAATTGCCACCGAGGCAACCAGCCCCGAGCTGTCTATTGCAATGATTTTCATGTCAGATTATTTTCCTCTCACAATGATCTTCCTGTAATCAAATCCCTTTTCCAGATCCTTGGAAATGGTGATTTGTGTGTAGTGCTCCGGAAGAATTTCTTCTATCAGATCAGCCCACTCGATAAGACTGACACCCTCCCCGTAAAAACAGTCCTCATACCCGATCTCATCCATCTCCGACAGATCCCCGATCCGGTATACGTCAAAATGATAAAAGGGACATCTTCCCTCCTCGTAAACCTGCAAAATCGTAAAAGTAGGGCTGCTTACCGGCTCTGTAATCCCCAAGCCTGCCGCCATTCCCTGGGTAAAAACGGTTTTCCCCACGCCCAGATCGCCGATCAGGGTAAACACCTCCCCGGGCTTTGCTTTCTCTCCGATCCTTCTGCCCAGTTCAAAGGTTTCCTCAGGACTGAAGGTCTCTGTCACTACTTCTTCCATCTCCATCTTCTCTCTTTATTCCTTCATTCCGCCATTCTTCTTCGGTCAGCTGCGAATCTTAACCTTAGAAGGAGGCATGTGGGTAGAAATCATCTCGATCACTCCTGCCGTCTGATCTCCCAGATCCTTCTTTGGAAAAATGGACGCATTCACAGGAGATGTATACAAAATCAGGCTGCGGGAAGTGGATACCGCTTTATACATATCCTCCCACTTCTGCTCCTGCACTTCTTCCTTCTGTGAAACTGCAACGCCTTCCTCCGTCATTTTGTAATGAAGAGGCTCCTTAAAAGCAGGATTTGCAAGATACTGCTGCCTTGACTTCAAAAATAAAGTCCAGGGCAGGTAAGCTAATACAATGATTCCTGCGATCAACGCCAGAACATTTGCCCCCATAAAAAAGGCAACCACCATCAATGCGCCAGCCACTGCGCCGATCAGCCCTGAAGGGCTGGTATACGTATGCGCCAGCAGGTAATCATAAAGTACCCCAGGCGTTATCTTTACATCAAATTCTATTTCCATGGTATCCTCTCATGTCTTCCCTTTACTGAAAGAGCACCTACGCAGGCAGGTGCTCTCTACTCATCTTTATTATACTAAAAATACACCAAAGTGCAAGATTGAATATTGAAATAGAGGGGGGGTAGGATTTGGG
>CAMWCA010000084.1 GCA_947172705.1 uncultured Lachnospiraceae bacterium | reverse complement strand
GGTGTGAGAGGGGAGATTTAATCTCCCCTACTCGATCGCCGTCCGTGGCGGAATCACCCTAAGTTATTCAGCCATTCCATAAGTGAAATGCCCGATTTCTCGTCAAGTTGCTGAACTCATATGAGAAATTCCCAGCCCCGGCTATGCGCCGCCATGCCTTCCACACCGCCAAAGCGCCCGGGACGCCCCTGCACCTTATCCTTACAACAGGACAAAACCGCTGGCTATAAGGGAAGATAGCTGCTTTTTATATTTATGCCAGGGTTCAGGATGCGGTATCGGGCAATGGGGGTTAGAGGACACAGGAGGCGAGACTGGAAATTTCTTATAGGGGTTCAGTGCCTTGGCGAGAAATCGGTTATTTCACTTATGGAATGGTAGAGTATCCAGGGTGATTCCGCCATGGATGGCGGAATCAGGAGTATGCGGCATGGATGCCGCTATACTCCGACCCGAACAGTCTTAGGCAACCTTCCCCATTCCATTAGTGAAATCCGATTCCGAGACCAGCGCTGAACCCCTATAAGAAATTTCCAGTCTCGCCTCCTGTGTCCTCTCACCCCCATTGTCCGATACCGCATCCCGCCCTCTGACATAAGTGTGAAAAGTAAAAAAATGAAGAAAAAATGAAGAATCTTTGGCTTGTCAATCCCTCAGATTTACTTTACAATGAAATAGTATCGTTATAAGGGGCTTTCCGGTGACGGGAAGGAATAGCGATGGAAAAGAAATTGAAAATAGCGGCAGTAACGGCAGTTATTATTTTTTGTATGCTCCAAGGCTGTGTGAAAAAGGAAAAGGATGAGGAATTTCTTCTCCCGGCAGACGGGGAGGAAGCGGCGCAGGATGTGAGTTTTCAGGATGCGGATGGGGTTCTCCCGGACGGCGGCGTGGTGGATGCCGCTGATGTTGTCAGAAGCAGCGGCGACGGGGTGGCATACCCGGAGGAGGACAGGCGGTACTGTGTGATACATATTTGCGGAGCCGTGAAGGAGCCGGGCGTCTATACGCTGGAAGAAAAAAGCCGGATCTATCAGGCGGTAGAAGAGGCAGGCGGCTTTCGGGAGGATGCGGCTTCGGATTATCTGAATCAGGCGGATCTGATTGCAGACGGCATGAAAATTTATGTTCCTACCGTGACCGAGGCGGAGGAATTGCAGCCTGCAGGCGGCTGGGCGAAAACGGAAAGCGCAGCGCAGGAAAAGGGGCTTGTGAATATCAACACGGCTGGGGAAGAACTATTAAGAACCCTTCCCGGCGTGGGGGAGAGCAAGGCAAAGAGCATTATCGCTTATCGGGAAAAGAACGGCGGTTTCCGGCAGGCGGAGGATATTATGAAGGTGGAAGGGATAAAGGAGGGGCTGTTTCAAAAAATAAAAGACAGCATTACGGTGTAAGGTTAGTTGTAGAAAAGGCAGGATGGGTGACATGGCAAAAAAAGTGCTGGTTGTAGATGATGAGAAATTGATTGTAAAGGGAATTCGTTTCAGCCTGGAGCAGGATGGAATGGAAGTAGACTGCGCTTATGATGGTGAGGAAGCGCTGGAAATGATCAAAAGTAAGGAGTATGACATCATTTTGCTGGATGTGATGCTGCCAAAGCTTACCGGGTTTGAGGTATGCCAGCAGGTGAGGGAATTTTCCAATATTCCTATTGTTATGTTAACCGCTAAAGGCGAAGATATGGACAAGATCCTGGGATTGGAATATGGCGCAGACGATTATATTACCAAGCCCTTTAATATTCTGGAGGTAAAAGCAAGGCTGAAGGCAATCATAAGACGTACTACGCCCAAGCCCAAAGAAGCCTTAAAGACCATAGAGAGCGGAGATATGAAGCTTGACTGTGACGGCAGGAGAGTCTATATTGCCGGAAAGGAGATCAACCTGACGGCAAAGGAATTTGAGCTTTTAGAGCTTCTCGTAGTCAATGCCAATAAGGTATACAGCAGGGAAAATCTTCTGAAGCTGGTATGGGGGAACGATTATCCGGGGGATGTGCGGACAGTGGATGTACATATCAGAAGACTTCGGGAAAAGATCGAGCAGAACCCCTCAGAGCCTAAGTATGTGCATACGAAATGGGGAGTAGGCTATTATTTTGCATAGCGGTGGGAAAGCGTAAATGAAAGGCAGTGCCAATTTATGGCTGATAAAATAAAAAAAATTCTTAAAAAAATGAGAATATGGCGGAGCCTTAAGGCCCGCCTGTTTGTCATTATTTTTCTTACGGGGACGATCCCCGGTATCTTTGTGCGCGCAGGGATTCTGGAAAACTATGAGAGCCGTGCAGTGGAGGTGCGTACCTCCGATGTACAGACCCAGCTCAGAATCATTGCAAATCATTTGATTACCTATAATTATCTACAGGACACCTCGTCGGAGGTGATCGGGGCGGAACTGGAGCAGCTTTCCAATCTCTATAGCGGAAGGGTGCTTGTAATCAATGGAAACTTAAAGGTGGTAAAGGATACCTACGGTATCAGCGAAGGAAAGACCATTGTATCTCAGGAAGTAATCCGCTGTATGAAGGGAACTAATACCGTCAATTATGATTCGGTTAACGGGTTTATAGAGATCACTCTGCCCATTGTGGAAACCGTCTCCGCCCAGATGGCAACGGCTGATCTGCCGGAGGGAACGGAACTGGTCAGGGGCGTTATGCTTACCAGCGTTTCCACGGACAGCATAGTGGCAACCATGGAGATCCTGAATCGGAAAGCATTGATCGTAGAGATTATTATGTTCTTTTGCATTTTTGTGATCGCATTGGTTTTGGCGCAGATCCTGATCAGACCCTTCGACCGGATATCCAAGGCGATCAGCGAGGTAAAGGAGGGTTATACCAACGACCCGGTTTCCGTGCCGGATTATCTGGAAACAGAGCATATTGTAGATGCTTTTAACAGCCTGCTGGAGAGGATGAAAGTGCTGGATGATTCCCGAAAGGAATTTGTGGCGAATGTGTCCCATGAGCTTAAAACGCCCATTACCTCGGTCAAGGTGCTTGCCGATTCCCTGCTGGCGCAGCAGGACGTTCCGGCGGAGCTGTATCGGGAATTTATGGTGGACATTGCCGCGGAGATCGAGCGGGAGGACAAGATCATCAACGATCTTCTTGCCCTTGTGAAAATGGATAAATCCGCCGCGGTGTTGAATATCAGTGTGATCAACATCAACGAGCTTACGGAAATTATTTTGAAAAGGCTTCGTCCCATTGCCAGGAAGAATAACATCGAAGTGACGCTGATCAGTAAAAGAGAGATCATTGCAGAGGTGGATGAAGTGAAGATGTCCCTGATATTGACCAATCTGGTGGAAAATGCGATTAAGTACAACCGGGAGCAGGGGAAGGTAGACGTGACCCTGGATGCGGATCACCAATTTTTTACGGTGGAGGTGGCGGATACGGGCATCGGTATTCCGGAAGAATCCCTGCACCAGATCTATGAGCGTTTCTATCGGGTAGATAAGTCCCATTCCAGAGAGATCGGCGGTACAGGGTTGGGACTTGCCATTACCAAAAGCGCAGTGCTTCTTCACAGAGGCTCCATAAAGGTTGAGAGCGTAGAGGGAGAGGGGACTGTTTTTACCGTGAAAATACCGCTTACCAGAGTTCTGGTATAAAGGAGCAGGCAATGATGTTAAAGAAAAGAAAAAGCATACTGTTTTTGTTTGTGTTGCTGGTTATGCTGCTTTGTGCCTGTGGAGGGCAAAGCAGGCAGGAGCAGGGACATACTTATCATGTATATTATGAAAATCATGATGAGACTGGTATTTTCTCCCAGCCTTATGTGACGGAAACAGAGGATAAGGAAGACTTGCTGGAGGAGCTTTTGGATCAGCTTGGCACAGTCTCCGGTAAATTGGAATATAAAGCGCCCTTGTCCGGTAATTTCAATCTGCTGAATTATAGCATAGCAGAGGATCAGCTGACCCTTGTGTTTGATGAAAATTATAAATGGCAGCCCATTACCACAGAGGTACTGGTGCGTGCTGCCATTGTAAGAACGCTGACACAGATAGACGGGATACAATATGTAACTTTTCAAATCAACTCTGAGCCTTTGACGGATGCATCCGGCGTTGTGATTGGAACCATGAACGCAGACCTTTTTATTGACAATGCAGGCAATGAGATCAGTACCTATGAAAAAGTAAAACTGACCCTTTACTTTGCCAACGAAAACGGAGACGGTTTGCGGGCAGTGAACAGATCTGTGGTTTATAATAGCAATATTTCCATGGAAAGACTGGTGGTAGAACAGCTGCTTGCAGGTCCTGGTGAGAATGAGAAGGCATTTCCAACCATCAATCCGGATACAAAGATCGTCAGCGTTAACGTAAAAGATGGGACATGTTATGTAAACTTTGACAATATTTTCCTGACACAGATCTACAATGTGACATCGGATGTGACCATCTATTCCCTTACCAATTCCCTGGTGGAGCTGGCTAACGTAAACAGGGTTCAAATATCTATAAATGGTGATACGGCAATCAATTACAAGGAAAATATCAGTTTATCCACTGTGTTTGAAAGAAATCTGGAATTAGTGGAATAAATCAGAAAGGATTCTATATGGTAAAACGCCCGCTTGCTTTTACCTGTCTGATCTTTTCTCTGGTTGTGTTTTTTATTGTCAGCCTGCATCCTGCCCCCTACAGGGATTACACTGAATTTGAGGGCAGGGAGGTTACGGTTGAAGGGAAGATATACAGGAAAGAAAAGATCAGACAGGAAAACAGGGTCGTGACCGTCCTTTATCTAAAGGTTTCCTCCCCCGGTGGGAGGGAAGACGGGAACGGACCCTATGGGAAAAGGGTGGTCTGCTACCTGAAATCCGGACAGGGAGAACCGGAAATGGGCAGCAGAACCCGAATTACAGGAAAGCTTAAGGCTTTCCAGAGAGCATCTAATCCGGGACAATTCGATGCATATTCTTATTATCAGGTCTCCGGAATATCTTACCGCCTGAATCAGGCAGTGATCACAGCAAAATCAAAACAGTATAACAAATTTACCCAGAGCGTCTATGAGCTTAGAACAATCCTTGCGGATAAGCTTGCAGAGAGGCTTCCTGAAAAGGAGGCGGCGTTGATGCAGACCATGTTGCTTGGAGAAAAGGGAGGGATGGACAGGGAATTAAAATCTCTTTATCAGAGAAATGGAATCGCCCATGTGCTTGCCATTTCCGGACTTCATGTATCCATGCTTGGTATGGGGCTTTATAAGCTGCTTAGAAGGTGCGGCGTACCCATGGCATGCGCTGCAGTGCTTGCAGTGGCTTTTATGATTTTTTACGGCGTCATGACAGGCTTTTCAGCGTCTGTGGTAAGAGCGGTTGTGATGTTTGCCATACAAATGCTGGGAGTGCTGGTGAAGCGTTCCTATGACATGCTTACCGCCCTTGGGGTGGCGGCAATGCTGCTTCTTTTTGAGCAGCCTCTGTACTGGCATCACAGCGGTTTTATTTTCTCCTTCGGATGTGTTCTGGGGATCGGGCTGATCCTTTCGGCGCTGGTTCCGCCTTCAAAAGAGTTCGGAGGGAGATTTTATTTTATCGGAAAAGGACTTATGAATGCCATTGCCATGGGAACGGTCACATTGCCTATCTATCTTTGGTTCTATTATCAATTCCCCATTTATTCTATATTTTTGAATCTGCTGGTGATCCCTCTTATGAGCTTGTTGATGGCGGCAGGGCTGTTGCTGCTGGCAAGTTGCTTTTTATGCCCTCCTGTGTCGCTGGTTTTTGTACTTCTGATTCAGGGAATCCTGAAAATATATGAGAATGCCTGTGAAATCTGTGATGGGCTGCCCGGTAATTTACTGACACCCGGGAAACCTGAAGGGTGGAGGATGGCGGTCTGTATTTTTTTACTGGCTTTGCTGGTGGCAGTGAAAAAGAAGGTAAATCTGGCGGTGCGCTGGGGAATGACGGCGGCAGCTGTGCTCATACTGATCCTTCCTTTAAGGGGAGGGATGAAAATCACTTTTCTGGATGTGGGACAGGGAGACTGCATTTGCATTGAAAATGGCAATGGGAAAAATTATCTGGTGGACGGGGGCAGTTCCAGCGTCAGCAGCGTTGGGGAGTACCGCATCATTCCTTTTCTGAAATCCCAGGGGATTTCTGAGCTGGCAGCAGTTTTTGTGTCCCATCCGGATGAGGATCATTGCAATGGGATAAGAGAGCTTATGGAAACGGGAAATTTACAGGGAATTAAAGTAAAGCGCTTAGTGCTTCCGGATATTTCAGGAAATATTAAAAATGATGTTTATTTAGAACTGGAACATATAGCCAAGGCAAAGAATATTGAAATTCTTTACATCGGAAGAGGGCAGAGGGTGGAGGACGGTAAAATGGATATCCTCTGTATGCACCCGGAATCAGGAGAAGAGTTGGAGGAGTCAAATGAATATTCCATGGTATTGAAGATTTCCTATGGAAATTTCAGAGCCATGCTTACCGGGGATGTGGAGGGGCAGGGAGAGCAAAAGCTGGTGCAGTTTTTAAGGGAGGAAGGAGAAAAAGGAAGGGTCACTGTCCTGAAGGCGGCGCATCATGGCTCGGCATATTCTACGCCTCAGGAGCTTTTAGAACTGCTGGCACCTTATGATACGGTGATCTCCTGCGGAGAACATAATTCCTATGGACATCCTCATGAGGAATTGCTTGAAAGGCTTGGAGAATGTGAAACGAATATCTTTATTACTTATGAAACGGGGGCGGTTACCTTTGAAACGGATGGGGAAAGGGTGAAGAGGAGTTGCTTTTTATGCCTGAGCCATTGACATTAGATCGGCGTACCGATATATTATATAAAAACAAGGCAAAAGTGAGGTAAAGCGAATGGATTTACAGACTTTTCTCGATCAGCGGAATATGACTAAATATCATTTGTCCAAAATCAGCGGCGTTCCCAAAACGACCATTATTGATATATGCGCCGGAAGAAGTAGTATTGAACGGTGCAGTGCAAAAACAGTACAACAGCTTGCCAGAGCGCTTGACTGTTCTATGGAGGATATTATGCTATTGTCTTCTGCTTATGATGAAACAGGCTTGCCGAAAGATAATGGCTATCTGGAATGTGGATTGCCGGAATTTTTACAGGAGTCTATTCGAGTCATGACCGATGCATGGCGCAAGCTGGACGGCGGGGTGGAATATTTGCATTGGGATTGCGATTACTGTAATCTGCAAACTGACATTAATAACGCGGAAGTTAATCAGATTATTAGTACAGAGCAGGCATGGTATCTGCGAGAGAAATATTTAAGAATGGAAAGGGTATGAGATATGGCAATAACTGACTTGCAAAAGAGAAAAAATGAATTTTTCTCTCTTTTGCAGCGTTGAAAAATGAAAACAGTCTATGAGCTCTGAGCGCTTTACCGCCGGACAGACGCCGCCATCCGGTGATAGGTATGCCGGATACCGCGTATGGCAACGGAATATGCCTGTATATTTTCCGGCAGGGACATGCCCGCGTAGCCTGTATCTCCCAGGTGGTGAATGTCGGTTCCGGTCATTTTGCACATCAGTGCGATCTGACGGATGGTATCAATATCGGCGCCTTCCTGGGAAGTGCCGATGGCGGTAATGGTCAAAGCCCCGAGGCTATGGGCATAAGAAACCAGTCCTCTTACGTATTCCATAGTAATGCCCGGAACGGTGGCGGGAGCGGGAAAGAGAAGGATATCGGCTCCGGCTTTTCGGAAACGCTTGACATCATCTTTGGTCATGATCTGCTCTGCCGCTTCCTCCAGAATGCCTGCGGCATGCATTTTCCCGGCGGCAAGAATGATTTTATCGCCCAGTTTTTCCCGGTATAGCTGCAACGTTTTCTCGATTGCTTCGTTGCTGACGCCCATACCCGGGTTGCCGGTGAGAAGGATCATATCAATGCCCATATCGCAGGCACGCTGTGCGTTTTCCAACGTGGCGCGCCTTCCCTCAGACATTTTCCAAAGAGGATCTGTTTCCCCTTCCTTGTCCGGAGCTACAGGTTCCAGGTTGATACCTACAGGGCGTCCTGTTAATTGCTTAATCGACTGTATGATCTGAGCAGGATCACACGCGGGCAGTCCCTGGATCACAGGATTTTGCACGTCAAACATATTTAAAAGAAGAATATCGGCTCCCATTGCAGATACAAACTCGACATTTGACACATCTCCCAACATGGGGCGTATAGTGCCGATGGTTTCACAGGCGATCACCCGCCCCTCGCTTTTTCGAATGGATTCCAGGAGATCCTGCTTCGTAAATGTTTCAAAATCCGATGCAAAACAATCCAATATTCTCTTTGCCATGATATACCTTCTTTCTTTAAAATGATAATGCTTAGTATACGCCAGATAATTTTATTTTATCATTGAATTTTTTGGGTGGCAAGTCACAGGGCATGTGGTATACTAATTGAGAAAGAAAAAAGTTTTTTCCACTTACGCCAAGATTCGGGATACGGTGTCGGGCAAAAGGAGCGTGGGAGGACACTGCGGAGCACAGCCAATGGGGCTGGCGATTCCTCATATGGTTTCAGCGCGGGTCTCGAAATCGGATTTCACTAACGGAATGGGGAAGGTTATTTCAAACTGCGCGGGTCGGAGTATAGCGGCGTCCATGCCGCATACTCCTGATTCCGCCATCCGTGG
>CAMWCA010000083.1 GCA_947172705.1 uncultured Lachnospiraceae bacterium | reverse complement strand
CATACAGTCCTTGGAGAGGGACTATAAACACTACTACTTTATAATACGAGGAGGTAAATCGCATGGAAGTTGCAGTTAAGAAAAATTATGCGGAAACCTTGGAACAGTACCAAATAGAAGTAAGGCAGTGTGTGATGGATGGGGTAAGACAGGCGAGAGAAGGAAAGACGAAAGATTTTAACACAGTTTGTGACAGACTGGAGAAAAAATATACAAATGCAAAAGTATAAAATTAAAATATCTGACTTGGCGGCATGTGGAATGGAAGATTAAGAATACAATACAGTATTTAACGGTAGAATTAGATGGAGAAATTCAGGGCATGGTGGATAGCCATGTCTTTATTATTTATCAAAATTTAAAATTATTATCTGATGATGTAAAGGCTTATAATTATATTATTAGAAGATTCCATAAAAAAGCCCGCCACATATTTCCTGAGGTCTTGCAACACCGTTTTTGATGTGATATATTGGTGTGAACGGAATTTTGATCTGTGGATATTCTTATATGGAGGGCGTTCCTTATGAACTGGAAGAGAAAAACGATTGGTACAGCGGCTGTTATGTTGTTTATTATATTTGGATTTTTAGGCTGCTCGGGAAGGAAAGCGGCGTCAGCGGATGAAACAAGTGGGGACTCTTCCGAGCAATTTACAGAGAATGCAGAGGCAGATTCAGCGGTGGGATTAGAAAGTGCGGAACCAGGCTTCGTAACGCCGGAAGATGCGGTTTTGGATTATCTTGCCGGGATGAGGGACAATGATTTTGACCGTATGGCGCTTTCCTTTGGAGGAGGAAGGTGCGCAGAGTCTATTGCCTGCCAGTATGCATATTTGTGTGGCATTGATTTAATACCGGGGATAGAGATTGATAATACTGTGCTGTTGAAGGAAAGTGGGGATGCTGAAAGACTGCTTGAGCAGATTGCACAGCGGATGGAAGAAACAGATTTTAGCAGTATGGAATTTTTGGGTTTTGTCCTGCCGGATGACCTCAGCGATACTTACAGCACAGATACCTATCAGGAAAATCTATCTGTTCTTGCAGAAAATTATGGAGTTAATGAGCTTGCAAATAGAGTGGCAGCAGTTAAAGTGAACGGAAATGAGTATATGCTTTTTTTCGATCTGATCAAAAAGAATGATAGATGGTACAATCTTCAAATGGGCGGAATATTTGCCAGTATCCTGGGGATAGAAAGCAGTGCGACGGGATGTGTCCGGATGGATGAAGAGGATAAAAAGATACTGGAAGAGCTTTTGGAGGATACGGAACACGAATTGCCTGGAACTAAAGAAAAGATTTATTTGCAGAGGACGGAAGCAGAAGGCTTTGATACACCATGGCAAGCTGCTGTAGCTTATTTGGAAGGAATGCAGGCAAACGACATAGGGCAGATGCTTACAACTTTTTCTGTGGAAAGTTATGCAGAAAATTATAACCTTCAGGCATATATGGAGTATCTTGAGGCATATAGCTTTATGCATCAGGATGTGAAGTTTCCATCTGTTAATGATTTTGTGAAGGCATTGATTAGTGGTGAACGAAAAGAGCAGTTGGCAGATGATATACTAAGTCAGGAGGGTGCTCTTTATGCGTGCAGTTTCTTCTTGAACGGAGAAGAAATGCAAGAGGATGATTTCTCTCTTAAATGGGAAACATTGCAGGGTAAGATGGATCTGGCTTCTATAGAGATAATTGGCTATATTTTACCGGAAACGCTTTCTGAGCAATATACTTCTGAATACCAAAGCAATATAGTAGAGCGTCAGACAGGCATTTACGGAGCAGATCAAATTCTGGAAAGTGTAATCATTTTTGAATATAAAGGAGAGAAATACTGCCTTTTTATGGAAGAGTCAAAGTATAATGGCAAGTGGTACAATAGCAAAATAGGAAATCGACTTGCTCTGTTGCTTGGCGTGGACGCAGATTTTAAAGGAGCTCCGCCTCTTGGACTGCTTGGAGATCCTGCAGATCTGGAAGAATTGATTACCTACATATAAAAATAAAGGAAGCGACTGTAAAGAGAAGCACCACAGAGACGAGGACGATTATGAGCGGAAAAACAAAAATTTTCATTGACGGAAGCGAAGGAACCACTGGGCTGCGGATTCACGAAAGATTTGAGGGACGGGAGGATATTGAACTGCTGCCCATCGATCCTGAAAAGAGAAAGGACCCTGCGGAGAGAAAAAGGCTGATCAACCAGTCGGACATTACCTTTCTCTGTCTTCCTGACGATGCGGCAAGGGAATCTGTAAGCCTTGTGGAGAATGAGCATGTAAAGATCATAGATACCTCCACAGCCCACAGAACGGAGGAAGGCTGGGCATATGGTTTCCCGGAATTATCAGCGTCCCATCGGCAGAAGATCAGGGAGGGAAAGCGGATCGCAGTGCCCGGTTGCTATGCCACAGGGTTTATTTCCATTTTGTACCCCATGATCAAGGGAGGAATCGTATCTGCCGATTATCCGGTATCCGTCTTTGCTCTGTCAGGGTACAGCGGTGCAGGGAAAAAGACCATTGCCCTTTATGAGGCAAAGGAGCGCGACAGGGAGCTTGACGCCCCCAGGGAATATGCCCTGACGCAGAACCACAAGCACTTAAAGGAAATGCAGAAGATCACAGGGCTTAAGAGAACGCCCCTGTTTTCTCCTGTTATATGCGATTATTACAGCGGAATGCTTGTTACCGCGCCTTTTTATACGGACATGCTTTCCGGGAAGCAGACGCCGGAAGAACTTCATGAATTTTTGACAGATTACTATGCAGGGGAGAAGTTTGTAAAGGTCATGCCCTTTGGAAAGGAAGCAGATTACAAGGGGTTCCTTGCGGGCAATGCCTGTGCGGGCTGGGACGGCATAGAGCTTTATGTAACGGGAAACGAAGAAAGAGCGTTGGTAAGCGCGCGGTTTGACAATCTGGGAAAAGGCGCTTCCGGGGCGGCGATCCAGTGCCTGAACATCATGCTGGGCTGTGAGGAAGATAAAGGGCTTAATTTATGAACAAGCTGATACATGACACCACATTATATGACACCATTCCGGATAAAGAGGGCAGAAGACAGCGGGAAATGGCGGTTTACCAGCTGCTTGACCGGCTTTCCATTCCCTTTAAACGGCTGGATCATGAGCCAATGGCGACCATAGAGGCGTGCCGGGGAGTGGATGAACTTTTAGGCATACATATGTGTAAGAACCTTTTTTTGTGCAATACACAGAAAACCCAGTTTTATCTGCTCCTGATGCCCGGGGAAAAGAAATTTAAGACAAAAGAGCTTTCAAAGCAGATCGGAAGCGCGCGGCTTTCCTTTGCACCGGAGGAATTTATGGAGGAATATCTGCATATTTCCCCGGGAGCCGTAAGCGTTATGGGGCTTATGAACGATAAGGAACAGCATGTAAAGCTGCTGGTCGACGAGGATATTTTGCAGGAAGAGTTTTTAGGCTGCCATCCTTGTGTAAACACGGCAAGCCTGAGACTGAAAACCAGTGATGTGATGGAAAAGTTTCTGCCTTTTACGGCGCATACCTGCCAGACCGTGCATTTAACAGGGGAGGAGTAGCGTTTGCAAAAACGCTTCCCGGGGAGGAATGGAAAATAGTATGGAAATAAGAGCAATGACCATAGAAGATTATGAGGGAGTGTACGCCCTGTGGATGAGCATCAAAAATTTCGCTATCCGCAGCCTGGACGATTCCAGGGAGGGAGTGGAGCGGTTTTTAAAGCGCAATCCCGGAACCAGCGTAGTTGCCCTGGAAGACGGCAGGATCGTGGGAAGCATTTTATGCGGTCACGACGGAAGGCGGGGCTGTCTGTACCATGTATGCGTCCATGAGGACTACCGTATGCGAGGCATCGGAAAGGGCATGGTGGTCTTTTGCATGGAGAAACTGGAAAAGGAGCAGATCAGCAAGGTTTCGCTGATTGCTTTTACCGCAAACGACATAGGAAATGCATTTTGGAAGGAAATAGGGTGGACAAAAAGGGAAGATTTGAATTATTATGATTTTGTCCTGAACCGGAAAAATATTGTGAGGTTTAATCAATAATCAAAAAGAGCGTGGAAGATACAGCGCGGAAATGAGGGAAGCATGGAGATCATAACAGGCGGCGTAACGGCGGCGAAAGGCTTTGAAGCCGCAGGCGTGGAGGCTGGAATCAAATATCAGAACAGGAAGGATATGGCGCTGATCTACAGCAAAAGACCCTGCGTGCTTGCAGGAACCTTTACCAGCAACGTGGTGAAGGCGGCGCCGGTGCTCTGGGATAAGCATGTGGTAGAGGATGCGCCTTTCGGACAGGCAGTGGTGATCAATGCGGGAATTGCCAACGCCTGTACCGGAAAGGAAGGCTACGGATATTGTGAAAGAACAGCCGCCCGGGGAGGGGAGGCATTGGGCATCCCCGGGGAGGCGGTTCTGGTGGCGTCCACCGGGGTGATCGGAATGCAGCTTCCTATTGAAAAAATAGAGGCGGGAATCGATGAGCTTGCCCGGGCAAAGGCTGATACCATTGCCGCAGGCACCATGGCGGCGGAAGCGATCATGACCACAGATACCCGGTCGAAACAGGCGGCAGTGGAAATTGACATAAAAGGGAAAAAAGTCACTTTGGGCGGCATGTGTAAAGGCTCCGGCATGATCCACCCCAATATGTGCACCATGCTTGCCTTTGTGACCACAGACGCAGTGATTTCTAAAGAGCTTTTGACCAAAGCGGTGAAGGAGGATGTGAAGGACACCTTCAACATGGTTTCCGTGGACGGGGATACCTCCACTAACGATACCCTTCTGGTGATGGCAAACGGCATGGCGGAAAATCCGGAAATAGAAGAGGGGACGCCGGAGTTTGATGCGTTCCTGGAGGCGCTTCATTACATCAACGAAACCCTTGCAAAAATGATGGCAGGGGATGGAGAGGGCGCGACGGCGCTTTTTGAGACGAAGGTGATCGGAGCGGCAACTAAGGAGGACGCAAGGCGTTTAAGCAAGTCGGTGATCTGTTCCAGTCTTACCAAGGCGGCGATCTACGGGCATGATGCCAACTGGGGAAGAATTTTATGCGCCCTGGGCTATTCAGGGGCATCCTTTGACCCGGAGAAAATAGAGCTTTTCTTTGAAAGCAAGTCGGGACGGATACAGATCTATAAGGACGGCGTTGCCGCCGACTACAGCGAGGAGGAGGCAAGCCGGATCTTGTCAGATCCGGAAGTGAGAGTCCTTGTGGATATGAAGATGGGGACGGAAACGGCAACCGCGTGGGGCTGTGATCTGACCTATGATTATGTAAAGATCAATGCAGATTACAGAAGTTAGGAGAGAGGAAAGCATGGAGAAGGATATCCAGGAAGTGTTAAAAAAAGCGGAGGTCTTGATCGAGGCGCTTCCGTATATTCAGAAGTTTAACCGAAAGATCATCGTGGTAAAATACGGCGGTTCCGCCATGAGCAACGAGGAACTGCAGAAAAATGTCATCAAGGATGTGACTTTGCTTAAGCTGGTTGGCTTTAAGCCCATTATCGTCCACGGCGGCGGTAAGGAGATCAGCCGCTGGGTAGGCAAGGTGGGAAAGGAAGCAAGGTTTGTAAACGGGCTTCGGGTCACAGACGAGGAAACCATGGAGATTGCCGAGATGGTGCTTGGCAAGGTGAATAAAAGGCTGGTGACCATGGTGCAGGAGCTTGGCGTGAGAGCCGTGGGAATCAGCGGCAAGGACGGCGGGCTGATCAATGTGGAGAAGAAATATGCAGACGGAGAGGATATCGGTTTCGTGGGGGAGATCCAAAGCGTCAATCCCAAAATTCTTTACGACCTTCTGGAAAAAGATTTTCTGCCTATCGTAGCGCCCATCGGGCTGGATGAAAGCTTTGAGACCTACAATATCAATGCGGATGATGCGGCTTGCGCCATTGCCAAGGCAGTGGGTGCGGATAAGCTGGTATTTCTCACGGATATTGAAGGGCTGTATAAAGACATCAATGACAAAAGCTCCTTTATTCCCAGAATTACCGTTTCGGATGCGGACGCATTGATCGCAGAGGGAATGATTGGGGGCGGTATGCTGCCCAAGCTTGGAAACTGTACTTCAGCGGTGAAAAACGGCGTAAACAGAGTGCATATTCTGGATGGGCGTATTCCTCATTGTCTGTTATTGGAGATCTTTACCAATGAGGGCGTGGGAACCATGATCCTTCGAGACGAGGACAGGCAGCTTTGCGAACAGGATGGGGAAGCATAGAAGAAGGGAGAACGATCATGGAAACCATGAAGGAATATATAGAAGAGGCTGAAAAGGCGCTGCTGCATACCTATAACCGTTATCAGGTGGTTTTGGATAAGGGGGAGGGCGTCTATCTTTATGATATAGAAGGCAAAAAGTATCTGGATTTCTGCTCCGGTATCGGGGTTTTTGCTCTGGGGTATCATAACCAGAAATACAACGATGCCTTAAAGGCGCAGATCGATAAGGTGATCCACACCTCCAATTATTATTATAATGTGCCGGCGATAGAGGCGGCAAAGAAATTGAAAAAGGTTTCCGGCATGGATCGGGTATTTTTTACCAACAGCGGCGCGGAGGCGGTGGAGGGCGCCATCAAGGCGGCGCGGAAATACGCGTATCTGAAGGATGGCTGTACAGACCATGAGATCATTGCCATGGAGCATTCCTTTCACGGGCGCACCTACGGCGCTTTGTCGGTAACGGGAAACCCTAAGTACCGGGAGGCGTTTGAGCCTATGATCGGAAATATCCGCTTTGCCCGGATGAATGATTTTGAGAGCGTCCTTTCTCAGGTGACGGATAAGACCTGTGCCATTTTATTTGAGACGGTACAGGGTGAAGGGGGCATTTATCCCGCGGAAGAAGAATTTATGAAGCAGATCAGGGCGCTTTGCGATGAGAAAGATATTCTGCTGATTTTGGACGAGATCCAATGCGGCATGGGGCGTACCGGTTCTATGTTCGCATGGCAGAAATACGGCGTCAAGCCGGATATTATGACCACGGCAAAGGCGTTGGGCTGCGGCGTTCCGGTGGGGGCTTTCTTAATGACAGAGAAGGTGGGAACGAATTCCCTTACCAGCGGCGACCATGGAACCACCTACGGAGGCAATCCCCTGGCGGCTGCGGCAATCAATATTGTACTTGATTTATTTGAGGAGAACCATATAATAGATAATGTGAAAGAGGCAGGCGCTTATCTGGAAAAGGAGTTGGACACCCTTGTGAAGGAATATGACTGTGTGGAAACCCGGCGAGGGGCAGGGCTGATGCAGGGGCTTGTACTGAACAGACCTGTGGGGAATGTGATTGCCAGGGCATTGGAGCGGGGATTGATTCTGATCAACGCAGGCGCAAATGTAATCCGCTTTGTGCCCCCTCTGATCATAACCAAGGAGCATGTAGATGAAATGATGACAATCCTCCGGGCTTGTCTGAAAGAAGAAATGGAGTAAAGGATGAGTCTGAAAAAACGACTTACGGCAGCAGGAATCATTGCCATAGCCGCATTGGTTACTTTCGGTATAGCCAAATCAGGCATGTCAGTCAGTGAAAAGCAGGAAGAAGAGGAGCTTTTTACTGGAGGAAAGGAAACGGTTTATCTGTGGTACACGGATGAATCCCTGACTTCTTACCTTGGCAGTGCGGCAGTAACCTATAATGAGACCCATGACGTGCGGGTAGTGCCGGTATTGCAGTCAGGGTTGGAATACCTTGAAAATATTAATCAGGCATCTTTAGCGGAAAATGCCCCAGATCTGTATGTGCTTGGTCATGACTCTCTGGAAAAAGCTTACCTTGCAGGGCTTGCAGGGGAAGTAAAGCCCCCTGAGGGGACGGATATGGAGCAGCGTTACATGGGAACAGGGCTTCAGGCGGCATCCTATAAGGACAAGCTGATCGGGTATCCTTTCTACTTTGAAACCAGCTCCTTGTTGTACAATAAGACTTATCTGGAGAACATGGCAAGAGACCAGCTGGAAGCGGAAGCGGATCGTGCGGAGGGCGAGGCGGCACAGGAAAGCGCCGATGCAGCCCAGGAAGCCGGAACGGCAGGTGAAGAGGAAGCTTCCCCTGGAGAAAACACGGAAGGAGAGCGTTTTACCCAGGAACAGGTGGATGAGAGAGTCAGGGAGTTGATTCCGGAAACCGTTCAGGAAATTGAGACCTTTGCAGACAGCTACGATGCGCCGGAACAGGTGGAAGGCGTTTTTAAGTGGGATGTAACCGATATTTTTTACAATTATTTCTTTGTAGGGAATTCCATTAAGATAGGCGGAGAAGCGGGCTGGGACCCGGCACAGATCGATATTTACAATCAGGATTCCATTTCCAGTATGAAAGTCTATCAGGAGCTAAATCAGTTCTTTTCCATTGAAACCAGTGAAAGCGACTATGAAGCGATCCTGGATGAGTTTATGGAAGGAAAGATGGTTTTTACCATGGCGACTACGGATGCGGTCTTTAAGCTGGAACATGCAAAATCAGACGGTTTATTTGCTTATGATTATGGCATTGCGCTGACGCCGGATATTGATGAGAATATGAAATCCCGTTCCCTGTCCATGACCAGTTGCATTGCGGTAAACGGATATTCTCAAAACAGGGAAGCGGCAAATGATTTTGCACTCTTTTTGACTTCTCAGTACAATGATATTTTGTATGCACGGACAGGAAAGGTTTCAGCAGCAACCGGTGTGGACTATGGCTACGAGGCGCTTTCTAAGTTTGCCCAGGAATATGAGAAATCCATATCCATGCCCAAGATGATCGAGACCAGCAATTTTTGGGTCAATCTGGAGGTGGCTTTTTCCCAGATCTGGAACGGTGCGGATGCTGACGAAAAATTAAAGGAGCTGTCAGACCAGATCATGTCCCAGGTAACTGGCGATTAAGGAAGGTAAACAGGAAAACCACATAAGTTTATGCATAATTTTCCAATCATATGGGGAGAATAAATCAACGAAACAGTTGAAGGAGGTTTCTCTCATATGATTGGATTTTTTATTGCTCTTATTTCGGGCGCATTGATGAGCGTCCAGGGGGTATTTAATACACAGGTAACGAAAACTTCAGGCATTTGGGTTGCCAATGCCTTTGTCCAGTTTACCGCGCTGCTGGTCTGTCTGGGCGCATGGCTGTTTACAGACCGCTCTTCCTTTGGCACCCTTGCCAAGGTGGAACCGAAATATATGCTGCTGGGAGGAGCCATTGGAGCCTTTATCACCTATACGGTGATCAAAAGCATGGAGATGCTGGGACCCGCCAGAGCGGTTATGCTGATCGTCATTGCCCAGTTGATCGTTGCCTATGTGATCGAACTGCTGGGGATGTTTGGAGTGGAAAAGCAGCCTCTGGAATGGAGGAAGATTCTGGGGATGCTGGTAGCGATCGTGGGAATTGTGATTTTCAAGTGGGAGAAAAGCTGAAAGAGAGTTTTGTCCTGTTATAAGGATAAGGTGCAGGGGCGTCCCGGGCGCTTTGGCGGTGTGGAAAGGTATGGCGGCGCATAGCCGGGGCTGGGAATTTCTCATATGAGTTCAGCGCTGGTCTCGAAATCGGATTTCACTAATGGAATGGGAAGGGTATTTAAGACTGGATGGGTCGGAGTATAGCGGCATCCATGCCGCATACTCCTGATTCGTATGACGGGCAT
>CAMWCA010000082.1 GCA_947172705.1 uncultured Lachnospiraceae bacterium | reverse complement strand
GGGAAGAAAAAGCCTATCTTATGGAAGATGCTCGAGCTGAAGGGCTCGAATTGGGACGAACAGAAGGTCTCGAACTGGGGCGTGCTGAGGGCATTGCCAAAGGAATCGCCGCCCTTATCCTTGATAATCTGGAAGATGGAAAAGACCAGGCGGTTATCATAGATAAGTTAAATCGGCATTTTTCCTTATCCCCTGAGGAAGCACTGGACTATTATCACAAATATGCAGGAGCTTCCAAAGTAAGCAAGTAGTCACTTTTCCGGCTTCATCAAATCATAATAAAAAATATACTGTTGCAGGGTTCCCTCATATCCTTTATACCTTTCAAAGGGAAAGCCCTGAGGGTATTGTTGGCGCAATACTTTATTAATATGAGTATCCACGGGGAACGCCTCCGTTCTGTGCAGACCAAATAAGCAAACGCACTCCGCAACCTTAACGCCTACTCCCCGCAGCTTCATAAGCTCTGCTTTTGCCGCCTCATAGCTCATTTCCTGCAAGCAGGCAAGATCTACTTCTCCCCTGCTGACACTTTCTGCCGTATCGTGAATGTAACGGCTGCGATAGCCCAGGTTACAGGCATAGAGTTCTTCCAGAGCTGCCTTTGCCAGCGCCTGGGGCTTGGGAAAATCATAATAGCAGAAGCCTTTTTCCGTATATTTCTCCTCTCCATATTTTCTACAGAGAAGATCTATGCATTTCTGAATACGCTTAATATTATTTTGTTGAGAAATAATAAAAGAAACGATCATTTCCCACAGTTCCTGCCTGAGTATCCTAATACCGCTCCCATATGCCGATGCCTGTAAAAGATATGCATCCCTTTCATCGACCATCCCTATGATCCTGCTATAATCCTCATCCAAATCAAAATAGTGCTTCCATACCTGCTCATATTCTTCCCTGGTACAGTCAAACACCACCTCTTTTTCCTTTTGCTCTATCTCCAGATATCTTCCAAGGGCTGTAAGCCCATATTTTTCCTCTGCTTTTCCTGTCCCTTCCAGCTTTCTCAGCCGGAAGCACTGCCCTGACTGGCAGATCTGACCAATGGAAAAATGATCTTTGGTAATGACAACCATTTATTCTGACTCCTCTTCCTTCTCCGGACGCCATGCTTTGCCAAATTTCACATCCTTAAACATTGCAGTCAGACCTGTGATCTGTTTCAGCCGCAGCACCTCGTCTCTATCCATGCCTAGATGTTTACAGATCCACGCATCTGAACGTCCCAGCTCGTTTAATTCTTTCACAATATTACTCATCAGGTCTACGCTGTGGCTTCCCCTTGCCCGGTTATGGCGGATCGTGCTTGCCATCCGTTTATCAAGTGGTTTTCGGATAACCGAAACAGGAAGAAGCCCCTTTTCTCTCTCATAAATATCAGGGTGCTCTAACATAATTCTGTAACGATGAAAACCGTCAACGATCACATAGATGTCCTTTTCCCGGTTGTAATAGCATACGATAGGCATTGTATATCCGTCCTCTCTGATGCTTTCATAGAGCAGCTTCATTTCAGGAGGCGCCACCGCATTGGGATTATAGGTATTGGGCTTTATCTTTTCGATGGGTACCGGAATAATATCATAGGTGGGACTTTTATACTCCATATTCTACCTCCTCCAGACTTTCGTACTTGCGTCTGATCAAATCAATTCTCTTCTGCTGCTGCCTGTTCATACCAAATCCCATAAAACGGCAGAGATGGTCATTTTTCAGAATGCAAAAACACATCCTCTTCCAGCTTGGAATATCCTTTGAGGATTTAATATCATCCGTATTGTCAGGAATCTTTCCCGTAAAGATCACTCGGGTTTTCTTGCTTATGGTATAATTTGAAACGCCATTTCTTTGTATGGGATAACCATGTTCCTCCAACTCACGAATGGTATCTTCATCCAGCCCCCCGCCTGTGGTATGCCAAAAATCCATGGAGGTTTTAAATTTTTTTACATAGTTATTGCGAAGCCGCGTAGGAAGCGTGTCCAGTAAAAACAAGGTATATGATTTCCAGGTATGCCCCTCCGGCAGTGTGACGTTTCGATATCCCATTGCCTTCGTTCTTCCGTAAATATTGGTAAAATTCGCCCCCTGTACTCTCCCTACCAGTTTCACCCATATTTCCGGGTCAATGACCCGGTACAAATTCAAAGCATCCTTGGAATAGTCATTAAAAGGGGATGCGACCCGCATCTGGGAGATCTTCAGACCCGCCATATAATAAAGGTCATATAAGGCGTTATAATCATATCCAAAAGCAGCATTTGCGTGCCATACATCCTGAGATGACCAGTCATAGAGCGGCGAAGCGCACCATACATCCTTAAACTGTTTTGTAATCCAGCATTCTCCCTTATAGCCGTATTTTTTGTGCAAAAATCCGTTGTATCTCTGCAGGGATTCATCGGCGCGTATGCCAAGAAGGCACACGGTTTTCCTGTCCCCATGAGCCTTTCTGTACCAACGTCCAAACTGCTTTGCAAGATCCTCCTGATACATCCGGTATTTGTAGGTGGTAATGGGATTATTTTTCAGATTAATCACATATTCTTTATCTGGCATCTCCCTGACCCAAATATCTTCCTTGGTATCGTCCCAGGGATACCAATACATCTCATAACTGCTCAACGCCGTACGCGTTGCCATGGGAAGACACACCCAGTAGGGTTCCACCTCATCCTTGATCCGTTCAAAGGTTCTCTCTACATACTCTGTGGTCACAGTATACTGTGCCTCAAAATCCTGATGAAAGACACCAATTTTTTTTCTGGGATAATATTTCTTCTGATAATCAAGCGCCAGATTCAGCAAAAGACCGCTGTCTTTCCCTCCGGAAAAAGACACATAGATATTGTCAAATTCTTCAAAAAGCAGCCGCAAGCGCTCCTGCAGCGCCTCATACACGTTCTGTTCCAAATATTTTCTAACCATGATCCATTCACCTTCGCCGTCAAATTTTCCAATTTTTGGAAATCCCGTTACTAGTGAATTTATCACAGAAAAGAAGTTAATTCAACAAATTACGACAAATTTCAAAAAGCTTTCCTCACTTTTATCCTTTTCATATAGAGTAATCCCACTGCATCTGCAAGAAACCATCCTATGGGTATCGCCCACCAGATTCCCCGCACGCCGATCCCCGGGACGGGCGATAAGGCATAAGCAAGAAGCACTCTGGTTCCAAGAGAAAGGATCGTAAGCACCAAAGACATTTCCGGCTTTTCTATCCCTCTGTAAAAACCATATAGTAAAAAAAGCAGTCCAATTCCACAGTAGAAGGAACCCTCAACCCTCAAATATTCTGTCCCTGCCTGTATGATCTCTGTCTCCTTCCTGTCCACAAAAATTCTCATAAGCACAGGTGCCAGCACAAATATTCCCGCTGAGATCACAGCACAAAAGGACATGGAAACAGCCGCCGCTCTTCTCATCCCCTGCTCGATACGCTGGCTTTTTCCTGCCCCATGATTTTGAGAAATGAAAAGGGAAAACGCATTCCCAAACTCCTGTGCCGGCATATAGGCAAAAGAATCGATCTTTACTGCCGCGGCAAATGCCGCCATAACCACAGTTCCAAAGCTGTTGACCAGCCCCTGTATCATCAAAATACCAAAGTTCATTACCGATTGCTGCACACAGGCTGCAAGAGAATTTCTCACTACCTCTACCGCCGTTTTTCCCTCCACCAGCTTTTCACCCCTTTGGGGACGAAGCTCCGGTTCCTTCACCCATGTGTAAATTCCTATTCCTATTCCGGATACCCCCTGGGCAATCACGGTCGCAAAGGCGGCGCCGCCTACCCCCATGCCAAATTCCATCACAAAAAGAATATCCAATAAAATGTTTAAAACCGCTGCCACACCCAAAAAACATAGCGGAACAAAGGAATTTCCAAGAGCTCTCAAAAGAAATGCGAAATAATTGTAGAGAAATACAAACACAATTCCAAAGAAAATGATCCACACATATTCATACATCAACTCATAGACCGTTTCAGGCACCTGAAGCACATAAAGTATGCCGCGTATCCCCACAAAAACCATCCCATTCAAAAGAACGGTTACCCCTGCAATAAATAAAAAAGAGGTCATCATACTTTTTTTCATCTGCAGCGCCTCTTTTTTCCCATAATAAACCGAAAAGACCGCTCCGCTCCCCATACAAAGCCCTATGATAATGGAGGTTAAAAAAGTCATCAGCGTATACGCGCTTCCCACCGCCGCTAACGCTGATGCTCCCAAATAGCGTCCCACGATCAACGTGTCGGCTATGTTATAACACTGCTGAAGCAGATTCCCCAATATCATGGAACCTGCAAAGAGAAGCATGGTCCCTGTTACGTTTCCTTTTGTCAAATCCTTTTTCATGGCAATCACATTTTTTCAGTTCTCTTCCTTTAACCTTTCTCTGATCATTTGTATTTCTGCTTTATGCCCTTCCTCGTCAAAAGGGGTTTCCAGATAAAAGGGCAGGTCCCTTAATGCAGGATGCCGCATAACTCCCAGCAGTGCTTCCAATCCAATTTCTCCTTCTCCCACAGGCGCATGCCGATCCTTATGAGAGCCAAAAGGCATCATACTGTCGTTCAGATGGATCGCCCTTAAAATGGAAAGCCCCAAAACCCTGTCAAATTCCGCAAGCACACCCTCCAAATCATGGACAATATCATAGCCTGCGGCAAAAACATGACAGGTATCCAGACAGATCCCAATTTTTTCAGGATGCTTCACACCATCCCGAATTGCTTTCAGTTCTTCAAAGCTTGCCCCGATCTCCGTCCCTTTTCCGGACATGGTTTCAAGCAGTACCGTAATGTTTTCCCTTCCGGTAATTCCCTGGTCAAGACCTGCAACAATATTTTTTATACCTGCCTCCACGCCGATACCTGTATGGCTCCCCGGATGAAAAACCAGATTTTCCATGCCAAGGGCATCCATCCGGGCAATATCTTCCCTTATGACCGTACAGGCAAATTCATATGTCTCCGCCTTCCCGCTGGCAAGATTCATGGTATAGGGGGCATGTGCCAACAAAAATTGAACGCCGTTTTCTTTGGTGATTTTCTGAAATTTTTCTATTTCCTCTCCACTGTAGGTCTTATATCCGGAACCTCTGGGATTGCGACTGAAGATCTGCATGGTATTGGCTTCCATTTTTACAACATTTTCTGCGGTCTTTACAATGCCCTCCGCAATTGACATATGGGTTCCAATGGTCAACATATTTCACCTGTTTCCTTATTATTCCTTTGAATTATATTTTCCCGTTTATGTTCTTTCTTCCTGTCTCTTTCGCTGATATCTCCCCCTATATATGGCGTATATTTGTCATCAGAAACCGTAAGCACATGGAAATCCGTCTGATCGATCCCTCCTAAGCTTCAAACTGATTTTTAATATAATGGCTTTAAGAGAATATGTCAATTGCTTTCAGCGCTTCAAATTGCTCATGGCGTCGACAATTGCCAAATAGCAGACATAGAAAATTATAATACACGCCCCAAACTCACCGGTTAATTTGAGTAGAATATTATTCAGGGAAGCTGGCAGCATGAAGTTCATTTTCCAATTTAATAACGGAATGCAGAATAAAATAATCAATAAAACCATTATCATCGGAGTGGTCAGCCTAATTACTGCCTGCTGATGCACAAGCCTTTTTATCTGCTTGTTACTTTTTCCTATACAGCGCATGATCTGATTGCTTTTTGAATTTTGCCTGACCTCTATCATCTGCTGCAATGATAATATGGAAAAATAAATAACCAAAAACACAATACAAATACCTATTTGCGAAGTTCCCATCCACCGGCGCATAGCTGTATCAAAAAGCTGAAACTCCGGCTGCAACATCAACATTCCGGTTACAAAAGAACCCCCGGAAAAGAATAGACATATGCAAAAAACAGCATTAACTATAGCAGCCGTTTTAAAATTTGATGTTACATTTGCCATAATATACAGCCTGTCTTTTTGATATATCCTGACGGATTTCATTCTCCTTTGCGCATATAGACAGCCATACGCCCATTTGTAAAAGGCAAAAATAGATATTAGCAAGGGTATTGCTGCAACAGATACAGGATAAACAATATAAACCTCCGGCAAAAAAACCATAGCGAAAACACAGCCAATTAAACACGTAAAACACAGAAAGAAGAACATTCCCCATTTTTTATAGTTCCCTATATTCTTGATGCCCTGATTGCGGTTTCTTTCATACATCAGCTCCCTTATCTGCAGCTTGTCCAAACGCCTCCTCAGCCGAAAAGAGCACACTGTTTCAATAATGCAAAAAAACAAAAACGTATAAAACATACTTTTACCATAAAGAAATCCACAATGGTTCATTTCATGCAAAGATTCACGGAAATACCCAAATTCATATATGGCAAAACCTATGGCTGTCCCTGCTAAATAACAGCAAAAACCAATCAGCAAAACTTCCCATAGGAACAGCCGAGTCAATCTCCTTTTTCCCATACCCAATAATAAATAGCTTGCAAATTCCTTTGCCCGCTGCTTTAGCATAAATGAGTCCATATACCCGACTAAGACTATTTGAATGACCGCTATTAATAATGGCAGAGAGATCACCTGAAAACCTGCTGATTCTCCCATAATGGTTATACAATTAGATACCTCTGTAATCGCCAAAAGGACAGTCATGGCAGCAATATATAAGAGATAGTTTGCAAAAGACCGTTTGGCATTACGAATTGACAACTTTAAATACATCTGCTTTCTCCCTCTATCCATTCTATTTTCTTCAAAATATCTGCAAAAAAGGTCTGTTTATCTCCCTGTTCCCGGTTTAAGGCAGCTTTTATTTCCCCGTCTTTCATAAACAATATCCTGTCGCAATAGCTGGCTGCCATCACATCATGTGTGACCATCAATATTGTTGCGCCATATTCTCTGCAAAGCATGGTAAGGGTGTCTAAAAGCTGTCTTGCCGCATGAGAATCCAATGCCCCGGTAGGCTCATCTGCAAGTATAATATCCGGGTTAACTACAATAGCACGGGCGCAGGCACAGCGCTGCCGCTGTCCCCCCGATACCTCATAGGGAAATTTATCTAATATTGTCGCTATATCCAGCTTTTCAGATAAACTTTGAATCATTGGACGAATGCTTTCTTTGGGAACCTCTTTCATTGTCAAAGCAAGCGCAATATTTTCATAGATCGTCAAAGTTTCAAGCAGATTGTATTCCTGAAAAATAAACCCTAAATGCCTGCGACGAAATTCTGCGGCAGCTTCCTCCGGCAGATCCGCTATATTCTGCCCGCTGATTCTTATCGTCCCATTTGTTGGTTTGTCTATCGTGGCGATTAAATTAAGCAATGTTGTTTTACCAGAACCGGAAGCTCCCATAATTCCCACAAAGCTGCCATGAGGTATCTGAAAGCTCACATCATTTACAGCTAATACAGAATTATTTTCAATTTCATATTCTGTAGAATCATTTTCATATAGTTTGGAAATATTTTCAACTTCCAAAACATTGGGGGATTCCGTATCACATTCTTTTGATTCCCATTTATCATGTCCTAACCAGTTTGTAATCACGTCCATAAGCACCTCGTCCGCTTTTTCTTTCAGCTTTTCTTCTGCAATGCGTTCACCCGCAAATAGTTCGTTCAAAGAAACGCCTAAAAGAGTGCATAATGGCATAAACATAGATAAATCCGGCATAGACCGACCTGTTTCCCATTTTGAAACAGCCTTATCGGTTATCTCCAGTTTTTCTGCTAATTGGCTTTGCGTCCAGCCTTTTGCTTTCCGGCATTCGGAAATAAAGGCTCCGATCTTAATCTGATTCATTATTCAGCCCTCCCGCTTATGGTAAATTATATAAGTCCGGTATCAAAATGAACACCTACCAACGGTAGATTGGCTTTGCACAGAGGTATTTGTAAAAAATATAGCAGGCGTTTTAGCTGCCTGCTATACATCGTTTTATATGTTTCATGATTCGCCTGTGGCTGATGCCGTCGTATCTGCCACGCTTACCACCTGTGGCGCTCCCGATGGTGCCTGGGCGTTTTCCGCCACCTCCTGGGGATCATCGTATTCCTTTTCCTCCTCGTCTCCCCAAAGAGAATCGTACTCCTCTCTTTTCTCACGCCGAACCATGGCGCCTACATTTTTCGCTGTCTGATACATTTCAAAGCTGAATTCCATCAGCTTTTTTTCATCCGCCGCCGGCACAATTCCGCCCTTCATAATTCGGCGCGCCACTTCCATGATCTTCCCCATCTCAATGCCGTATTCCTCCATGGCATCCGCCTGCTGCTCCGCCACTGTGGCATTCCAGTATGCGCAATACTTATCCGACAGTTTATCCATATATTCCTGGTATTCTGTCTGCTTTTCATCAAGGGCATCCAGGGTCAGTTCCAGCGTAACCGCCTCGGATTCAAACTGTTTCTTCTGATTTGCCTCCGGGGCAACATCGATCCGTGTCCTCACATCCTGCAGCCGCTTCGATAAAGCCGTCTTCTGCTCCCGGTATTCTCTGATCTGTTCTCTGTAAATTTTTTGTGCTTCTCCGATCTTCACATTATCACATCCTTGTCTCATTTTAAATACATCCATGTATCTGTATTGTATATCGGTATATTAGCCCAAAAATTCAATGTCATTGCCCGAATTATTTTTCTTTCCTCCAAACAACTGCTTTTTTTTGATAAACTAGTAAGAAATTTCAGTTTAAGGAGGCTTTCTTATGAATAACTTACAGACACAAATCAACGACTATTTAGAGTATTGCAGGTATCAAAAAAGACTGGATGAAAAAACCTTAAAAGCATATCGAATCGACCTGACACAATTCCAACTGAAAATTCCCTTTGACAATATTTCCGAGATAACCCCTGCTCTTCTGGAACACTTTATTATGGAACTTCATAAAAGCTATAAACCTAAAACTGTAAAAAGAAAAATTGCGTCTTTAAAAGCTATCTTTCACTATTTTGAGTACAGGGAAATCATTGACCGAAACCCTTTTAATAAGCTTCAGATCCGCTTTAGGGAGCCTGTAATCCTCCCCAAAACAATTCCTCTCCATACGGTAGAAAGCTTTTTATCCACCATGTATCAACAACTTGCAAACGTCAAAACAGACTATCAAAGGAAAAATACCCTTCGGGATATCGCCGTGATCGAACTGCTTTTTGCCACCGGAATGCGAATCTCCGAATTATGTTCTCTGAAAATTTGCGATGTGAATTTATACGAGGGAACGATTTTAATCTATGGTAAAGGCTCCAAGGAGCGAAAAATACAGATCGGAAGCGAAGACGTTATCCATATTTTGCAGGAGTATAAGGCTGTTTTCGAAGTACAGATGCAAAGCTGTATGCATTTCTTTGCCAACCAATCCGGAAAACCCTTATCTGATCAATCGGTTCGGAGAATGATCAACAGGTATACTTCCCTTGCCGCTATAGAACTGCATATCACGCCCCATATGTTCCGCCATACTTTCGCCACAAGCCTGCTGGAGGCGGATGTGGATATCCGGTATATTCAGGAAATGCTTGGGCATAGCTCGATTAATATTACGGAGATTTATACCCATGTTGCTATGGCTAAACAGAGGGATATATTGGCGACGAAACATCCGAGGAAGGATTTTAGGTTTGGGTGATGGATAATTAAAAGTTATCCGTTGGATT
>CAMWCA010000081.1 GCA_947172705.1 uncultured Lachnospiraceae bacterium | reverse complement strand
GATACAATCCTATTGAGCATATCAAATCCAGGCTCAAAACATCTGAAAGCATTGTTAAAAAATTAAAAAAGCACGGTTATGAGTCTACCATTCAAAACATGGTGGATCATGTAAATGATATTGCAGGCATTCGCGTGATCTGTTCTTTCACATCCGATATTTATCGGATTGCAGACATGATCAGCAACCAGAGCGATATTAAGATTATTTCCGTAAAGGATTATATTGTAAATCCCAAGAGCAGCGGTTATAAGAGTTATCACATGCTGGTTACAGTGCCGGTATATCTTTCCGACAGAATTGTGGATACTAAGGTGGAAATTCAAATTCGTACGGTCGCCATGGACTTCTGGGCAAGCCTGGAACACAAGATCCATTATAAGTTTGAAGGGAATGCGCCGGAGCATATCAAAAATGAACTGGTGGACTGTGCAAGGATGGTGTCCGAGCTGGATGCAAAAATGCTGTCTCTGAATGAAGAGGTGCTGAGTATCAGCCAGAAAGCAAGATAAAGAAAATTGAAATGTAGAGAAGGATGCGGCTTTGTGGGGAACGGAGCCGCATCTTCTTAACATAAAGACAGTTCGCGGAGCAAGCTGGCCATTGCTCTGCCACCCATACGAGTAATATATGGTAAAAATGAGGAGTGCCCAGATACATTTCTGCACCTGGGCTATTATGAAAAAATTATCTATTTGCTTGTTGAAAAGTACTGTTTAATCATTTGTTTGATCTAAATATAATATACCTCATAATTATGAATAAACTATGAACACAGTGTGAAAATATCGTTAATTTTTACAATACAAGAAAAAAATGGTCGCAATAAATATGCAAATTGCACAAAAACGAAGGTTTATATACCTTTTTAAGAAGAATTATAGATTAAGGTGTAAGAGATGAGCAGGAGTTTATTGTAAAAAAGGAATAAAAGTGATATGATAAAGCAATAAGTGTGTATCGGCACGGACTTAGTATACAACCGGAGGAAAGATAATGGACAATTTTATGGATAAGGTTGCAGAGAAGCTGAACTCTCAGGAGATCATCAGGGCAAATGCGGCGGCGGACGCGGCGGCTCTTGAAAATTTGGAAAAGCAGCTGACGCTATTTAAGAATCAAATGGAAAAATATGATGATTGTCTGCAGGAGATGCGCAGACTGAATCTGAAAAATATAGAGAGCGCCCAGGGAGTGCAGGAGCTTGCCGACAAGGCAAACGAAAAGCTGGGGCAGACGCTGGGAGAGGTGGAAGCGGCATCCGTTTCCAGAATCAAGGAAACCTCTGATGTTTCTATTGCAGGAATCAACCAGACCCTGAATGAAAGTTTGGCAAAGATTGCCGAGATCAAAGAAAATTCTGATAACCTGGAACAGGTTACCGAAAATATGGCGGAGCTGCAGACGAAGATCGAAGAGCGGTTTAAGACGATGGAGGATTTCCTTCATGTGGATAATGTGAAGGTCTATCGAAATGTGCAAGCGGCTATGATAGAGGAATTGGGGAAGCAGGAGGCGCAGCTGAAGGAAGAGCAGAATAAACTTGCCAAAGGCAATAAAGCGTTGCTGCCTTTTGTGATCGTCACCATGATTATAAGCATTACCAATCTGGTGGTTACTATTGCCAGAATTTTAGGTTTATTCTAAATAGAAAGAGGAATACTGTGAAAATGCTGACGCCCAAATTTGCAGGTGTTGGCAGCATGGAGGATTATTTTATGGCAAAGCAGATTTGGAAGCCGGGCAATATGCTTTATCCTGTGCCCGCAGTGCTTATTACAGTTGCGGATCTTAAAGGAAATGCCAATGTTTTTACGGTTGCCTGGACAGGTACTGTGTGCAGCGATCCGCCGATGGTATCGATCTCCGTACGTCCGGAAAGGTATTCCCATCAAATGATAGAGGAGACAGGGGAATTTGTTATTAACCTTACTACAAGGGAGCTTGCTTTTGCCACAGACTATTGCGGTGTGAAAAGCGGAAGGGATACGGATAAGATCAAAGATATGAATCTGACGCTTCTGCCGGGAGAGCAGGTGAAAGCGCCGCTCCTCAAGGAAAGCCCGGTTAACATAGAATGCAGGGTGGAGAAAACGCTGCGTTTGGGAACCCATGACATGTATCTTGCCAGGGTGGCAGCGGTACATGCGGAAGAAGCGTATATGGATGAGAAAGGACGTTTTGCCCTGGAAAAGGCAGATCCCATTGCTTACTCCCATGGAACCTATTTTACGCTGGGAGAAAAGCTGGGAACCTTTGGCTATAGCGTCAAAAAGCATACCACCTGAGCTATTTGCGCGGCGGCTCTGTCAGAAAACTGCCACGGACGACGGCGGACTCTCCATATTTTTTGCGGATCAGATCCAGCGTTTGGTCAAGGGCAGCCAGTTTTTCCCGGGAGGGAGAAGCCGGGCTGTCTTTTTTAGTGTTTTCCCCGGAGGAAAGGGAGGGGTTCATATCTTCTTCTGGCAGGTCAAAGAGGGAAAGCTGTGTGGGCTGGGTAAAATCACTGAGTCTGGAGGAACGAATGCCAAGAAGCCGTATGGGAGAACCGTTCCAAAGTTCGTCAAAAAGCCTGCATGCCGTCTCATAGATCACCTGGGAGGTATTGGAGGGAGCGGAGAGGGTCATCTGGTGAGAGACCGTCTGAAAGCTGCTGTATTTGATTTCTACGCTGATCATGCCGGCGAGAAGACCGGATTTTCGAAGACGTCCGGAAACACTGTCAGAGAGAGATAAAAGAGTAAGGAATGCTTCCCGGCGGTCAGATACATCTTTGGGCAGGGTAGTGGAATTGCCGATTCCTTTTGCTTCCACAGGGGAGGAAATAACAGGGGAATTGTCTATGCCATTGGCATATTCCCAGAGAAGAATCCCGTGGCTTTTCAGGTGGGAAGCAAGAATCTGCCTGCTTGTCTGGGCGAGTTCTCCAATGGTTTGAATGCCCAGATTTTTCAGTGCCTGAGCACTGGATTTTCCGCACATATATAAAGAAGAAACGGGGAGAGGCCACATTTTTTCTTTGATCTCACAGGTAAAAAGAGTGTGGATAAGATCAGGCTTTTTAAAATCAGAAGCCATTTTGGCAAGCACTTTTTTGTCGGAAATGCCGATGTTTACAGTGTATCCAAAGGATTCCCGGATCTGGTTCTTGATCGTGCAGGCAGCCGCCGTGGGGGAAGGAAAGGCGTTTCTTATAGGGGTAAAATCCATAAAGCATTCGTCTACGCTAAGCTGTTCTATTTCAGGGCAGAATTGTGATAAGCAATCCATCAATTCCTGGCTTCTTTGATGATAAAGGGCATGATCAGGGCTTTCCACCACCAGAGAGGGACATTTGCGAAGGGCGTTTACAATGGGCTCGCCTGTGGTGATGCCGTACTTTTTGGCGGGAATGGATTTGGCAAGTACAACGCCGTGCCGCTGCTCCATGTCTCCGCCAATGATGGAGGGAATACTGCGCAGATCCACAGGGTCGCCCTGGGAAAGGCGCTTTAAGGCGCTCCAGCTTAAATATGCCGAATTAACGTCAATGTGAAAAATGATTTTGTCCATTATCAATTCCTTTCAGATCAAGGTTGAAAGAGCAGAAGCCTGTTTCAGGTTAATCTTACCAGAATATTTGAAAATAACATACCCTTTACAACTAAATTGATAACTGTTAGAATGAAATCGTTACAAAAATATTACAAAACATTACTTATGTTGGAGTTTACCATAGATGAAACGGATTACATGTCATTATAAGAAAGTAAAAATTAGAAATATAAAAATTGCAGTACTGGCAGTTTTTGTCAGTATATTTTTTCTGCCTTCTTTTGTACCATTTGAAAAAACGGGTAATAATATCTTTACAGTGATTTTAAACAATCAGGAAGCGGGCACTGTTTCCACGCCTCAGGAAGCGGAAGCGTATGCGGTGGAGGCAAGAAGGCAGCTGGCAATGGGAAACGGAGAGCTTGTGCTGGTGGAAAGCGATCTGGAAACTGTGGGCAGAGAGGTGCTCTGGGGTAAAACCGATACGCCTTCCCAGGTGGTCGGCAAAATGAAACAGATCCTTGCCGGTGATGTGAAGGAAACATTGCACAGATCCTATGTTGTTAAGATCAATGAATATATGGTGAATTTATCCAGTCAGAATGAAGTGACGGAGCTGCTGCAGGCAGCTCTGGACAAATATGACAGCCAGAGCAGATATCAGGTAGAGATGGTTCTTGATCCGGAGAGGGAGTTGTCTGTGCTTACAACCTCCATCAAAACAGAGGAAGAATTGGTGGAAGAAGCGCAGGAAGCAGTTCATCTGGAGGCTGGTATCCATGCAGACCTGACAGAAACCTTTGATGCTGTAGAAGCCACGGGGGAAAAGGATTTTGAAGATTATGAGCTGGGGCTGATTTCCATGGAATATGGAGATACCGTGGAGGTTGTGGAAGCTTATCTCAAAGAGGAGGAACTGACAAGCTTAAATCAGGCGATCAGAGAAGTGACACAGGATGAGGAAAAGAACGGTATCTACGAGGTGGTTTCCGGAGATACCCTTTCTGAAATTGCCATTAAAACCAATATTCCAATGGACAAGCTGATTGAGATGAATGAGTCGCTGGAAGATGAGACCTCTATGATCAGAGTAGGGGACGAACTGATTATTACCGTGCCGGAGCCTAAACTTGCTGTGGTACGCCAGGAGGAAATGTACTACGAGGAAGATTATGAAGAAGAAGTGATCTATATTGACAATGACGATTGGTATACCACTGAGACAAAAACTTTGCAGGAACCCTCTGCAGGTCACAGAAGGGTAATTGCGGTGGTTACCTTTGAAAATGATAAAGAAACAGCAACGGAAATTATCAAGGAAGAGGTTACCTACGAGGCAGTTCCCAAGATCGTTGAACGGGGAACAAAAATACCGCCTACTTATATTAAGCCTATTTCAGGAGGCAGACTGACCTCCAATTTCGGACGCAGAAGCAGACCTACCAGGGGCGCCAGCACCAATCACAAGGGAGTGGACTGGGCAACGCCTACAGGAACGGCAGTATTTGCATCCTGCGGTGGTACGGTGGCAAAAGCCGGATGGGGAAGCGGCTATGGTTATGTGGTTTATATCAACCATCCGGATGGCAGACAGACGAGATATGGGCATTTAAGTAAGGTTCTGGTATCTGCCGGACAGACTGTTTCACAGGGACAGAAGATAGCGCTTAGCGGAAATACGGGCGTAAGCACGGGACCGCATTTGCATTTTGAAATACTAATTAACGGATCACAGGTAAACCCTCTGAACTATCTGAACTGATGTTTGATGTTTACAAATGGTCACAATATGTTATAATGTACGTTAGCGAGAAGTGAAGATCTGGTAAGTATTGCCTTATGTGCCATTTATCAGATCCTGGATATAATGAACAAGTATATGAAAATTTGATTGTGATTATATAGAGGTATACTATGGAACAGTATGCAATTAAAGGCGGTAATCCGCTGGTGGGAGAGGTGGAGATCGGCGGCGCGAAAAACGCAGCACTGGCGATCCTTGCAGCTTCCATTATGACGGATGAGACCGTGTTGATAGAGAACGTACCAGACGTTCGGGATACCAATGTAATGATGCAGGCGATTGAGAGTATCGGCGGAATTGTGGAGCATCTTGACAGACACACTGTAAGGATCTCAGGCAAATCCATTACAGATCTGGTGATAGAAGACGATTTTATTAAGAAAATACGTGCCTCCTATTACCTTTTAGGAGCCTTGCTGGGTAAGCACAAGAAAGCACAGGTAACGTTACCGGGAGGCTGTAACATCGGTCTTCGCCCGATAGACCAGCATATCAAGGGATTTCGCGCTCTGGGGGCAGATGTCCGTATTGAACATGGATTTATTATTGCAGAAGCGGAAAGGCTGCGGGGCGGTCATATTTATATGGATGTGGTGACGGTGGGTGCAACCATTGACGTGATGATGGCGGCAGTTCTTGCGGAAGGGCAGACGATCATTGAAAACGCAGCCAAAGAACCTCATGTGGTGGATGTGGCGAACTTCCTAAACAGCATGGGAGCTGTGATCCGGGGCGCCGGAACCGATGTGATCAGAATAAAAGGGGTGCCAAAGCTTCACGGGACGGAATATACCATCATTCCTGATCAGATCGAGGCGGGAACTTTTATGTTTGCCGCAGCAGTGACCAAAGGGGATGTGACGGTGAAGAATGTGATCCCTAAGCATTTGGAGTCCATCAGCGCCAAGCTTACAGAGATTGGCTGTGAAGTAGAGGAATCTGACGATGCTGTCAGAGTGGTGGCGTCCAAGCCTCTTTCCCATACCCATGTTAAGACCCTGCCATATCCGGGATTTCCTACGGATATGCAGCCCCAGATTACAGTGGCGTTGGGCTTATCCAGGGGAACCAGCATTGTAACAGAAAGTATCTTCGAAAATCGGTTTAAGTATGTAGATGAGCTTACCAGGATGGGTGCAAGCATTAAGGTGGAAAGCAATACCGCAATCATCGACGGGGTGTCCAAATATACGGGAGCAAGCATCAGCGCGCCGGATCTGCGTGCAGGCGCGGCGCTGGTGATCGCAGGGCTTGCGGCGGAAGGAACCACGGTTATAGACGATATTAAGTTTATCGAAAGAGGTTATGAGGACTTTCACATTAAATTGCAGAATCTGGGAGCTCAGATCGAAAGAGTCAATTCCGAGAGGGAGCTTCAGAAATTTCGCCTGAAAACAGGTTAAAATGCTTTGAATAAAATTGAATTATGGATAAAAAAGAAGCTCTGATTTAGATCAGAGCTTCAATTGTTATATCAGGATGAATGCTTAAATCCAGGAAACCGTGTTCCGTTTGAATGGTAGGTGCAGAAAGTTTGTCCCGGTTTACAAAAACCACCTTGCCGGTAACACCGTTGCTTAAGCGCACATCATTCAAAAGATAGGTGTTTACAACATTTTCAAGGAAGGTGAGGATAAAACCAGGATCATATTTCTGAAGCCCTTCGCTTTCAAAAAGGGCGATCGCTTTAAAGGGACATAAGGGACCTCGGTAGATCCGGGCACTGGTAAGAGCGTCATATACATCTGCAATGGAAACCATTTTTGCGTAGGGACCAATTTTATCACCCTTGACTCCATAAGGATAGCCGCTTCCGTCATTGCGCTCATGATGCATTAAAACTGCGTTCAGGACAGCCTGATCCAGGTGGGCGCCCTGCAGGAGGCGGTAGCCTTCCTGGGGATGGGTCTTGATCAGATCATATTCGTCATCGGTAAGCCTTCCCGGCTTTTTGATGATGGTGTCGGGAATTTTGGTTTTACCAATGTCGTGAAGGAGACCGCTTATGGTGGCAAGCCGGATCTCTTCCTCGTTCATACGCAGCCATCTTGCAAAAACATTGCAGATCAGGGCAACATTCATGCTGTGGGCGTAGGTGACATCATCATATTCGCGCATATTGTGAAGGATATCAAATACGTTTGCGGTGGCGCCAAGATCAAGAATCTTTAAGGTATGATCTATGAGGTGATCCACATCCAAAGGCGCTCCTTTTTCCACCACATCGTTGACGGCAAGCCTGAAATTATGGACGTCCGTCTCAAAGTTTTTGCGGAATTTGATAAATTCCAGGCTTTGCTGCAGACGTTCGGAATAAGAAGATTTTTCGGCAACATGCTTAGGCCTTGGCTCTTCGGTATCCTCCACTTTTACAGATAAAATGGAATAGAAGGCAAGCTTGGTAATAGAGCGGTCGTTTAAAATCAGTCCCTTTGGCAGGATCAGTTGATTGTTGTAAGAATAGACATCCTCGGCGGTGATCATGCCGGGGATCAGTTCAGATGTTTTGACTCGTTTCATTGTTGTATTCCCCCAGTGATTTTTCACTTTTACCCCACATTCCATTATAAGCACATTGGAAATGATTGTCAATGAACTGTAATTTTAAACAGATCTGTAAAACAAAAGAAATGTGTTGACAAAGTAGAATAGCTGGTGTAGGCTAATAACAGATATGAAAATTCAATATTGTAGAGAATCTCTTATTCAGAGTGGTGGAGGTACAGAGGACCTGTGAAGCCACGGCAACCCCAGATGTGGAAGGTGCCTACCTGAGCGAGGAAACAGCCTATGGCGAATCGAACAATAAGAGGATTTGATTATCGAATGTCGGGTCCGCTTATGATTCATAAGTGGATTTTTTGTTACCTTAAAACTATTTTTCACTAACAGGAGGAAAAGAAAATGGAGAAACGTTTATTTACTTCAGAGTCTGTAACAGAAGGGCATCCTGACAAAGTCTGCGATGCGATTTCCGATGCGATTCTGGATGCATGCATGGAAAAAGACCCCATGAGCCGCGTGGCATGTGAGACTGCTACCTGTACAGGTTTTGTACTGGTAACAGGAGAGATTACCACCAATGCCTATGTGGATATTCAGAAGGTAGTCCGTGAAACGGTAAAGGAGATCGGTTATACCAAATCGGAGTATGGTTTTGACGGCAATACCTGCGCCGTGCTGGTGGCAATCGACGAGCAGTCCGCAGATATCGCAATGGGCGTTGATAAGGCGCTGGAAGCAAAAGAAAATAAAATGTCCGATGCAGAGATCGAGGCAATTGGAGCGGGCGATCAGGGAATGATGTTCGGTTATGCAACCAACGAGACAGAGGAGTATATGCCTTATTCCATCTCCCTTGCCCACAAGCTTGCTTTGCAGCTCACCAAGGTTCGTAAGGACGGAACCCTTCCTTACTTAAGACCCGACGGCAAGAGCCAGGTTTCCGTAGAATATGATGAGAACGGCAAGCCTATTCGTCTGGAAGCAGTGGTTCTCTCCACACAGCATGATGAGGATGTGACCCAGGAGCAGATCCACGAGGATATTAAGAAATACGTGTTTGATCCCATTCTCCCCAAGGAGCTGCTGGATGAAAACACCAAATATTTCATCAATCCTACAGGACGTTTTGTGATCGGAGGACCTCACGGCGATGCAGGTCTGACAGGACGTAAGATTATTGTAGACACCTACGGCGGCTATGCCCGTCACGGCGGCGGCGCTTTCTCCGGTAAGGACTGCACCAAGGTGGACAGAAGCGCAGCTTACGCTGCACGTTATGTTGCAAAGAATATCGTAGGGGCGGGAATTGCCGACAAGTGCGAGATCCAGCTGTCCTACGCCATCGGTGTGGCACAGCCTACCTCCATTATGGTAGATACCTTTGGAACAGGTAAGCTTTCCGATGAAAAGCTGGTAGAAGTCATCAGAGAAAACTTTGACCTTCGTCCCGCTGGCATTATTAAGATGCTGGATCTGCGCCGTCCTATCTATAAGCAGACGGCAGCTTACGGTCACTTTGGACGTAACGATCTGGATCTTCCCTGGGAGAAACTGGATAAGGTTGAGGAGCTTAAGAAGTACTTATAGGCAGTAAAAGAGATATAGTTTAATGTGGAAATGCACGAAAGGAGACAGGAATTCCTTTCGTGCATTTTTTTTTGATAAACCGACATAAAAGTTGACAGTGTTCCTTAAAAATACTATAATTAAACTCGAAGTTTAATTAAAAGGAGGCAAACAATGGCACGGAGAAAAAAAGAGCCGAAAAGCGTACACCGAGAAAAAATTGCTTCTGCTGCCTCAGTATTGTTCATGGATAAAGGTATTGCAGCAACATCTATGGACGACATAGCAAAAGCGGCAGGATATAGCAAAGCGACATTATATGTGTATTTTGAGAACAAAGAGGAAATTGTTGGAATTTTAGTGCTGGATAGCATGAAAAAACTTTATCATTACATTGCTTCTGCACTGGAGCAACAAGAGACCACAAGGGAACAATATAATTTCATATGCCGTGGGCTGATTCAGTATCAAGAAGAATTTCCATTTTATTTCAAAATGGTATTGGATAAAATCAATATAGATTTTGAAAGCCACGATTATCTTCCCGAGGAAAAAGAAACCTATCAAATAGGGGAAGAAATAAACGAAAAAATGAAGGAATTTTTAATCTCTGGAATGGATAAAGGCGATTTACGCGGCGATCTGAAAATCATGCCTACTATTTTTAATTTTTGGGGTATGTTATCCGGGCTTATTCAGCTTGTAGCAAATAAAGAAGAATATATTAAAAAAGCAATGGGATTATCAAAAATCCAGTTTTTA
>CAMWCA010000080.1 GCA_947172705.1 uncultured Lachnospiraceae bacterium | reverse complement strand
TTTTGAGTCTCATCTCCATCGCACAAAAGTCAGTTGCACAAACTCTTTTTGTGCAGATTGCCAGGCGCACTCCCCAGCCAAGGCTTTTGATACCCACATCATATTATATATAAACCGCAAAAAAATGGCAATTATTACTTTTTACATTCTCAGCAGGATTTAGGATACGGTGTCGGGCAAAAGGGAGGGGTAAGGGGGCACGGCAGCACGCAGACAATGGGCTACAATCAACGGGGCTGAGGGTTTCACATAGGGGTTCAGCGCCTTGGCGAGAAATCGGTCATTTCACTTATGGAATGACCGAACACCCAGGGTGATTCCGCCACGGATGGCGGAATCAGGAGTCAGCGGCACGGATGCCGCCGGACTCCGACCCGAACAGTTTCACACAACTTTTCTCATTCCATTAGTGAAATCCGATTTCGAGATTCGCACTGAAGCCCTATGTGAAACCCTCAGACCCGTTGATTGTAGCCCATTGTCTGCGTGCTGCCGTGCCCCCTTGCCCCTCCCTTTTGCCCGACACCGTATCCCAAACCTTGGCGTGGGTGCAAAAAGTGATCGTCGATTTTTTCGAAGTAGTGGAATTGCCGGAGGTTTGATGGTAAAATAACTTTAATTGCCGTGGAAATGCGGAGAAAGGAAGCTTTTTAATATGAAATGGGTCAAATTTAAAATAAAGACGATTACCGATGCCGAGGACATCATTATCAGCACTCTGTATGATCTGGGGCTGGAGGGAGCGCAGATCGAGGACAAGATCCCCCTCTCCCCCCTGGAAAAGGAGCAGATGTTTGTGGATATTCTTCCGGAGGGACCGGAGGATGACGGAATCGCTTATCTCAGCTTTTTTGTGGAGGAAAAGGACGGCACATCTACGGAAGAAGGCGGGCTTGTCTTAAACGGAGAGGATATTACCAGGGAAGAGCTTCTTGGGCAGATCCAGGAGCAGCTGGAGGAGCTTCGTTGCTTTATGGAGATCGGGGAGGGAAAGATTACCGTGGAGGAGACGGAGGACATTGACTGGATCAACAACTGGAAGCAGTATTTCCATCAGTTTACCATAGACGATGTTCTGGTCATTCCTTCCTGGGAGGAGGCGGCTCCGGCGGATCAGGGGAAACTGACCCTGCATATCGATCCGGGCACGGCGTTTGGGACAGGCATGCATGAAACCACCCAGCTCTGCATTCGGGCGCTGCGGAAATACATTACGCCGGAAACCAGGCTGCTGGATGTGGGGACGGGAAGCGGCATTTTGGCAATTCTTTCTATTATGTTTGGAGCAAAAAGCGCCCTGGGAACGGATCTTGATCCCTGCGCTATAGAAGCGGTGAGGGAAAACAAGGAAGCAAACGGTATTGCGGATGAAGCGTTCCGGCTTCTCATTGGCAATATCATTACAGAAAAGGAAATCCAGGATGCCGTTGGATATGAATGCTACGATATTGTGGCGGCAAATATTTTGGCGGAGGTGCTGGTGCCGCTTACCCCTGTTATTGTACAGCAACTGAAAAAAGGCGGTATTTATATTACCTCCGGAATCATTGATGATAAGGAGCAGACAGTCCTTCAGGCAGTAAAGGCAGCAGGGCTGGAAGTACTGGAGGTCAATCATCAGGGAGAATGGGTCGGGATCGTTGCAAGAAAGAACGGCTAAGGCGGATAAGTCGAATTTGACAGAAAGGCATGGTAACAGATATGTACCAGTTTTTTGTAGCGCCGGAACAGATTCAGGAAAACCGGATTATCATTATGGGCAGGGATGTGAATCATATTAAAAACGTTCTTCGTATGAAGCTAGGGGAGGAGATTTCCGTCAGCAATGGTATTGACGGCAAGGAATATCGCTGTGGAATCGAGGAGCTGGGGGAGGAAGAAATTATTTGTACCCTTCGTTTTATAAAGGAGGAGGGAGTAGAGCTGCCCTCTAAAATTTATTTATTTCAGGGGCTTCCCAAAGCGGATAAGATGGAAATGATCATCCAGAAAGCGGTGGAACTTGGAGTATATGAGATCATACCGGTGGCATGTAAACGTTCTGTGGTGAAGCTGGATGAGAAAAAGGCAAAAAACAAAATACAAAGATGGCAGGGAATTGCCGAAGCGGCGGCGAAGCAAAGTAAACGTGCCATCATTCCCAAAATTCAGCAGGTAATGCCCTTCCAGGAGGCGGCTGCATACAGCCAAAAAGCACAGGTAAGGCTAATACCTTATGAGCTGTGGAAGGGTATGGAAAAGACCAGAGAACTGATAGACGGTTTAAAGCCCGGAGAGGATATTGCCGTTTTTATCGGACCGGAAGGGGGATTTGACCAGGAGGAGATCGATCAGGCAGTAAAGAGAGGTATGATTCCCATCACTTTAGGACGGCGTATTCTGCGGACGGAGACGGCTGGCATGACGGCGCTTTCTATTATAATGTACCATTTGGAGCAATAATCATATAGTAATAGTAGGATAAGAACGAATACTCTGTTCAGAAAGGCCAGTGATATTATGGAGGTATATTTAGATAATTCGGCAACCACCAGATGTTTTGACGGGGTAGCTGCGCTGATGACCCAGATTATGTGTGAAGACTACGGAAATCCCTCAAGTCTCCATAGAAAGGGCGTTCAGGCAGAGAAATATATCCGTTATGCCAAGGATGTAATTGCCAGAAATTTAAAAGTGAATGAAAAGGAAATTTATTTTACGTCAGGAGGAACGGAATCAGATAATCTTGCCCTGCGAGGCTGCGCTTATGCAAATTGCCGAAGCGGAAGACATCTGATCACCACACAGATTGAACACCCGGCAGTGCTTCAGACCATGAAGCATCTGGAGGAAGAAGGTTTTCGGGTAACCTATCTGCCGGTAGATCAGAAGGGATGTATCCGGCTGGAGGATCTTCAGCGCGCCATCACAGGAGAAACCATTTTGGTTTCCATTATGCATACCAACAATGAAGTGGGCTCTCTGCAGCCTGTTGCAGAGGCAGGGGCTTTGATCAAGCGCATGAATCCCCATATCCTGTTCCATGTGGATGCAGTACAGGGATATGGGAAGTTCAGAATATATCCAAAGAAAATGAAAATAGACCTTTTGTCCGTAAGCGGGCATAAGATTCATGGACCTAAGGGAAGCGGTTTCCTGTATGTAGATGAAAAGGTCAAAATAAAGCCTATTCTTTTTGGAGGAGGTCAGCAGGGCGGCGTCCGTTCGGGTACGGAAAATGTTCCGGCGATTGCCGGGCTGGGAAAAGCGGTTGAGCTTGTTTACAGCAATCTGGATCAGGATATGGCGCGGATGTACCAGTTGAAAAAAGCTTTTGTGGAAGGTGTAAAAAAGCTCCAGGATGTGGTGATAAACGGGCATCCTGATGAAACAGGGGCACCTCATGTGGTAAGCGTTTCGATAAAAGGAGTGCGCAGCGAAGTGCTTCTCCATGCGTTGGAGGATAAGGGAATCTATGTCTCGGCAGGAAGCGCCTGCTCGGCACGCAAGCCCCAGCCATCAGCAACGCTTCGCGCTATGGGGATCGATCAGGAACTTTTGGGTTCCACCATTCGTTTCAGTTTTTCGGTTTTTACCACCATGGATGAAATAAACTATACTTTACAGACAATGTATGATATAATTCCCATGCTTAGAAAATACAAGTAAGAAAAAGGGCTTTGCCTGGGCAATGGAACAGATTGCCCGGGCAAAGCCGTGACCCTGGGAGAAGGAAAGAGGAAATATGTTTCGTGCATTTTTGATCAAATACGCTGAGATCGGCGTAAAAGGGAAAAATAAATATCTTTTTGAGGAGGCGCTGGCACAGCAGATCAAGTATGCCCTGAAAAGGTGTGAGGGGGAATTCAAGATTACCCGCACAGACGGAAGAATCTATGTCCATGCCTTATCGGAGTTTGACTATGATGAGACGGTGGACAACCTGAAGACGGTTTTTGGTATTTCAGGAATATGCCCGGTGGTTTATGCAGAAGACGAGGGGTACGAGAAGCTTGCAGCAGAACTGGTGGCATATGTGGACAAGATCTATGAGGACAAGCACATTACCTTTAAGGTTCATGCAAGAAGGGCAAGAAAAAATTACCCCATGAATTCCATGGAACTGAACAGGGAACTGGGGGGTGCGGTGCTGGATGCGTTTCCTGAGATGAAAGTAGACGTGCACCATCCGGAGGTGACGCTTCAGGTGGAGATTCGGGAAAAGATCTATCTTTATTCCATAGAAATACCCGGTCCCGGCGGCATGCCTGTGGGGAGTAACGGTAAGGCAATGCTTCTTTTGTCAGGGGGAATCGATTCTCCGGTGGCAGGTTATATGATTGCAAAGCGGGGGGTTAAGATCGATGCGGTTTATTTTCATGCGCCTCCCTACACAAGCGACAGGGCAAAGCAGAAGGTAGTGGATCTGGCAAGGCTGGTATCCCGTTATGCAGGACCTGTATATCTGCATGTTATTAATTTTACGGATATTCAGCTTTATATCTATGAGAAGTGTCCTCATGAGGAGTTGACCATTATCATGCGAAGATATATGATGAAAATCGCGGAGAGGATAGCAAAGGAGAACGACTGCCTGGGGCTGATCACAGGAGAGAGCATTGGGCAGGTAGCTTCTCAGACGGTACAGTCTCTTGCTGTTACCAATGAAGTATGCAGCCTTCCGGTCTTTCGTCCGTTGATCGGGTTTGACAAAATGGAGATCGTGGAGGTTTCGGAAAAGATCGGGACCTATGAAACCTCTATTCTGCCTTACGAAGACTGCTGTACCATTTTTGTGGCAAAACATCCGGTGACAAAGCCAAATTTAAATGTGATCAAGCGGCATGAACAGAATCTGGAGGAAAAGATAGAGGAACTGATGCAGAAAGCGCTGGATACGGATGAACTGATCGTTGCCAGATGGGAATGACCACGGCAATCGAGTAGGGAAGAGCCATCTTCCCCTGCTCATCGCGCGCCCTGTGCGCCGCCTTAGCAGCATATTTCCTCTGCACGGGGCTGCGCATAAAAAATGAGCCGGCATTTGCCGGCTCATAAGATGCATTAAATCAGGTAAGGTTTAATAATTTCGAGAACTTCATCCACATTGTCTTCCGCATGGATGTTCAGATCGATGGGCTTGGACAGATCTAAACTGAAAATGCCCATAATCGATTTAGCATCGATTACGTATCTGCCGGATACCAAGTCAAAGTCATAATCAAATTTTGTAATATCATTTACGAAAGACTTTACCTTATCGATTGAGTTTAATGAAATCTGAACTGTTTTCATTGGAATTACCTCCTTAAATTTTCATACCCTCTGTTATTATAGTAAAGGGTCAGACCTCAAAAGTCAATGATAAAAGGACACAAAAAAAGTGATGGAGAAGATAAGAAGCGTAGCATTTCATAACCTGGGGTGTAAGGTGAACGGCTATGAAATGGACTTTATGCAACAAAGCATGAAGGAAAGAGGATATAAGATTGTACCATTTGATGGAAAAGCCGATGTTTATATTATCAATACCTGCACAGTAACCAATATGGCGGACAGAAAAAGCAGGCAGATGCTTCACCGTGCAAAGAAGTTGAATCCGGATTCTGTGGTAGTGGCTGTGGGCTGTTATGTACAGACAGGCGCCGAAGAAGCGTTGAAGGATATGAGCATTGATCTTGCCATTGGAAATAACAGAAAGAAGGATCTTGTTTCCATCCTGGAGGAATATCTGGAGGAAAGGGAAAAGGAGATTGGGAAGAAACCGGAAATCAAAGACAAGACTCTCCGGGGAAGAACCATCCTGGATATTGGAGATATCAGAGAATACGAATCCATGAAGCTGACTCATACGGCGGAGCATACCAGAGCATTTATTAAAGTGCAGGACGGCTGTAATCAATTTTGTTCCTACTGTATCATTCCCTATGCCAGGGGCAGGATCAGGAGCCGAAGCCAGGCGGAGGTAATAGAGGAGATCGAAGGATTGGTGCAGAGGGGCTACCGGGAGGTGGTACTTACAGGCATTCACCTGAGCTCTTATGGCATGACAGGAGGGAATGATTTTTCTCAAAGCCGTCTTTTGGATCTGATTTGGAAGGTACAGGAGATTTCAGGAATAGAGCGTATCCGTCTGGGATCTTTGGAGCCCAGAATCATTACGGAGAAGTTTGCGGAAGGGCTTTCCCAATGTACAAAACTTTGCCCCCATTTTCATCTTTCTCTTCAAAGCGGCGCGGATACGGTGCTGAAAAGAATGAATAGAAAATATTCCGCCGAGGAATACTATGAGAAAGTATGTATTTTAAGAAGATATTTCAGGGAACCGGCAATTACCACCGATGTGATCGTGGGATTTCCGGGGGAGACGCAGGAGGAGTTTGAACAGACAAAAGCGTTTCTGCAAAGGGTAGGTTTTTATGAAATGCACATATTTAAGTATTCCCAGAGAAAGGGAACTCCTGCCGCCCAAATGGAGGGGCAGATTTCCGAAAAGATAAAAAATCTCCGCAGCAGCCAGCTCCTGGAATTGGAAGGGGAAATGTCCCGGGAGTACAGAAAGAAGTATTTACATAAGAACGTTCAGGTACTTTTCGAGGAGGAAAAGCAGAACGGTGGAAAAAGCTATCAGGTAGGATATACCGGAGAATATATCCGCGCAGCTTTTGAAACGGAAGAAAAGCTTTCCGGATGTATGCGCCGGGGAGAGTTAACAGGCTTTCTGGAACCGGATATTTTGCTGTTTCAATCCTAAATCCATTGAATTTTATGGTAAAAAGGAGTAAGATAAGAACGAACAAATGTTGTGATAAGAGGTGTCATGTATGCAGGATTTAGGAAATACACAGTTTTTCAGGGTAGAGACAGACAGCACAAGCGTAAAGGAAATACTTGCAGATGTTTATGCGGCACTGACAGAAAAGGGTTATAATCCGGTGAACCAGATCGTGGGGTATATTATGTCCGGAGATCCTACCTATATTACCAGCTATAAAAATGCCAGAAGCCTGATCATGAAAATAGACAGGGACGAGCTGGTAGAGGAGATGCTGACGGAATATATCAAAAGTAATCACTGGAAATAAGAAAGGGCAGGAAGCAGGAAAAGATGCACACAGAGCCTGAATTACGAATAATGGGACTGGACTTCGGGTCAAAAACGACAGGGGTGGCGATCAGCGATCCTTTGCTGATCACGGCACAGGGAATAGAGACCATTGAGAGAAAAGAAGAGAATAAACTGCGCAGAACCCTTGCCAGGATAGAGGAACTGATTGAAGAATACCATGTAGGGGAAATTGTTCTGGGACTGCCTCTTAATATGAACGGTACAAAAGGACCCAGAGCAGATGCAACTCTTGCATTCAAGGAAGCATTGGAAAGACGTACCGGACTGACAGTACATACCTGGGATGAAAGGCTTACCACAGTTGCCGCCGAAAAGGCGATGATGGAAGCCGGAATACGAAGGGAGAACCGCAAGGAATATTCAGATGAAATGGCGGCGGTGCTTATTTTACAGGGGTTTTTAGATCACAAAGGAATGCAACAGGGAGAAAAGTAATTTGGAAAAGATTAAATTTACACTTGATACACAGGAGAGTGTAGAATTTTATGTTTTAGAGCAGACGAAACTTGGCGGAAACCAGTATATTTTAGTGACGGACATACCGGAGGGGGACGGAGAAGCTTTGATCCTGAAGGAGATTCCGGCACGGGAATCCAAAGAAAGCGTTTATGAGATCGTGGAGGATGACACGGAGCTGTCTGCCTTGGCAGCGGTCTTTGAAAATCTTCTGGAGGATGTTGAATTTTCGTGACGCATTTAAAACAACTAAATCAAAAATAAAAAATCGGAGGTAAATTGTTTGAAAAAAATGGAACCAAAAAGCAGCCAAGGGCTGAAGATCATTCCGCTTGGAGGTCTTGAGCAGATTGGCATGAATATTACTGCCTTTGAATACGAAGACAGTATTATTGTGGTAGACTGTGGTCTTTCTTTCCCGGAGGATGATATGCTGGGAATCGACCTGGTGATACCGGATGTGACGTATTTAAAAAATAACATTGAAAAAGTGAAGGGGTTTATGATCACCCACGGGCATGAAGATCATATTGGCGCCCTCCCTTATGTGCTGAGGGAGATCAATGTTCCCATTTATGCGACCAAGCTGACCATGGGTATCATTGAAAATAAGTTAAAGGAACATAATCTGACAAACAATACAAAGCGTAAGGTGGTAAAGTTTGGGCAGTCCATTAATTTGGGCCAGTTCAGAATTGAATTTATTAAAACCAATCACAGCATTGTGGATGCTGCCGCTTTGGCAATCTATTCTCCGGCGGGCATTGTGGTGCACACAGGAGATTTCAAGGTGGATTATACACCGGTATTTGGCGATGCCATTGATCTGCAGCGGTTTGCAGAGATCGGTAAAAAGGGCGTGCTTGCCCTTATGTGTGATTCTACCAACGCGGAAAGACCAGGTTTTACCCCTTCGGAGCGGACGGTGGGAAGAACCTTCGATATTCTGTTTGAGGAGCATAAAAACACACGGATTATCATTGCAACCTTTGCGTCCAACGTAGACCGGGTGCAGCAGATCATTAATTCCGCATATAAATTTGGACGCAAGGTGGTTGTGGAAGGGCGCAGCATGGTCAATATTATTGAGACGGCGACGACCCTGGGCTATCTGAGCATTCCTGACAATACCCTGATCGATATTGAACAGCTGAAAAATTATCCTGATGAAAAAACGGTTATTATTACAACCGGAAGTCAGGGGGAGAGCATGGCGGCTTTAAGCCGGATGGCGGAGGATAACCACAGGAAGATATCCATTGGTCCTACAGACACCATTATTTTTTCTTCTCACCCTATTCCTGGTAATGAAAAGGCAGTTACCAATGTGATCAATGAATTGCTGCTGAAGGGCGCCGATGTGATTTTTCAGGATGTACATGTATCAGGGCATGCCTGCCAGGAGGAGATCAAGCTGCTCTATACCCTGGTGCGCCCCAAATATGCGATTCCCGTACATGGGGAATTCAAGCACTTGAAGGCGCAGGCAAAGATCGCCAGAGAACTGGGATTTGCCAAGGAGAATATTTTCATCCTTCAGTCGGGGGATGTGCTGGAACTGACGGAAGAAAAGGCGCAGATTACAGGTAAGGTGCCGGTAGGAGATATTCTGGTTGACGGTCTTGGGGTAGGCGATGTGGGAAACATTGTGCTCAGAGACAGGCAGCATCTTGCAGAGGACGGCATTATGATCGTCGTTCTGGGACTGGACGAAGCGGATCAGCTGGTCAGCGGTCCGGATATCGTATCCAGAGGCTTTGTGTATGTACGGGAGTCTGATGAACTGATGGATGAGGCAAGGATCGTGGTCAATGACGCCATTGAAGGATGTCTTGGCAGGGGAATTTCCGATTGGGGCAAGCTGAAAGGCTCCATAAAAGATTCCCTGGGCGAGTATGTATGGAAAAAGACAAAACGCCGTCCCATGATTTTGCCTATCATAATGGAGATATAAGGAGAGGATGAGGTATGCTGGAGCATCGTATGCAGGCGGCAACTGAAAGATTTGTAAAGGAAGTTAAGGATACGGAAGTGTATAAAACCTACCGCTATCAGTTGGACAAGCTAAAGAAAAACCCCGAGCTTTTTGAAAAAGTAAATGAATTTCGCCACCATAATTATGAAATACAGAACACCACCCAGGTGGATGAGTTGTTTGATAAAATGGATGCCTTTGAGAAAGAATATGAGAAATTCCGTGAAAATCCCATAGTGGATGATTTCCTGCGCGCCGAGCTTGCCTTCTGCAGAATGATGCAGGAGATAAACGCAGAAATTACGGAGAGACTGGAATTTGAATAGGCGGGAAAGGAATATTTTATGAACGTAAAAAGCTTGATACTTACGGTGATCGAGATCATCATCAAGGTGATAGTGGTGGCAGTGGTAATTCTTTTTGCTTTTCGTACGGCGACAGAGGCATATGATTTTGGCTATCGTGTATTCGCAGATCAGCCGGTTTCTGTTTCCGGGGGAAGAACCATATCTGTCAGTGTGGCGGAAGGTTCGTCCGTAAAGGAAGTTGCCGATATGCTGCAGGAGAAGGGCTTAATCGAGGATGCAAAGTTGTTTGTAGTTCAGGAACTGCTTTCCGCATATAGGGGAAAGATGATCCCCGGCATTTACGATCTGAGTACGGAGATGACGGCGCAGCAGATGCTGGAGATCATGTCCGGCTCTGATGAGGACGAGGAAGCCGCAGCAGAGTAGCTTTAGGAAAATCAAGATATGAAGGATGGACGATGGTGATTACGGAAGAGAGAGTCAGCACTTTTATCAATTCCTTTGATCCGGGGAATACTCCCTTTTTAAGGGAATTGGAGCAATTTGCACTGAAAACCAATGTACCTGTTATCAGACCTCAGATGCAGAGCTTTTTGAAGCTTCTTCTTGCCATGAAGGAGCCGAAAGAAATTCTGGAGGTAGGAACAGCCATTGGTTTTTCTGCGTTGCTGATGAGCGAATACGGACCGAAGGATTGCCATATTACAACCATAGAAAAGTATGAAAAGAGAATTCCTCTTGCAAAGGAGAATTTTAAAAAAGCCGGGCAAGAGGAAAGAATCACCCTGTTGGAGGGAGATGCTGCCCGAATTTTAAAAGAATTAAAGGGTTCCTATGACTTTATTTTTATGGATGCTGCAAAGGGGCAGTATATTCATTTTCTGCCGGATATTTTGAAATTAATGCCGGAGGGAGGGCTTCTTATATCCGACAATGTATTGCAGGAGGGGGATGTGATGGAGTCCCGGTTTGCGGTAACCAGAAGAGATCGCACCATCCACAGCAGGATGCGGGAATATCTCTATGCGTTAAAGCATCATGAACAGCTTTTGACGGATATTCTCCCCATAGGAGACGGTGTGACGGTAAGCGTAAAGCGAAAAGTGGAGGAGATATGAAAAAGCCTGAATTGTTAATACCGGCAAGCTCGTTGGAGGTTTTAAAGACGGCTGTGCGTTTTGGCGCAGATGCAGTG
>CAMWCA010000079.1 GCA_947172705.1 uncultured Lachnospiraceae bacterium | reverse complement strand
ACCGGATCAAGGGGCTATTCTGTCTGTCCTATTCCTACAATAAACTTACGCTATCTTATATACTGATGATGGTTTACAAGGAGGAGACACTATGAAATTATCAACAAAACAACTGGTTCAGACTGCGCTGCTGCTTGCCATCTGCATTGCCAGTCAATTTTTCAAAAATCTTTCCGTATATATCACAGGTCCTATCGTCAATGCTGTCATCATAATCGCCGTATTGGCGGCAGGTCTTTGGAGCGGGCTGCTGATCAGCGCCATTGCTCCCATCACAGCGTTTTTCATTTCCGGTTCCCCCATCATGGCGGCAATTCCGCTTATGTTTCCCGCTGTCATAGGAGGAAATGCGATCCTCGCCCTGTGTACATGGTATTTTCAAAATAAAATGCATTTCAGGCAGAGTCTCACTGTAGGGCTTGCCCTCGGCTCCCTGCTGAAAGCTGCCTTTATGGGAATTGTGATCGTTCTGATCCTTCTCCCTTTATTTGGCGGCAATATTGCCTCCAGGCTGCCAAAGCCTGAGGCGCTTCCCATGGTTCTGTCTACCGCCAAAATCACCTTTTCCGTTACCCAGCTGATTACAGCGCTTACCGGCAGTGTTCTTGCCTGTATTATTTGGATACCCCTAAAAAAAGTTCTTGAAAAAGACACCTCAGTATGAAAGGAAACCTTATGATCTCTTTCGAAAGCGACTACATTACAGGCGCCCATCCCCGCATTCTTCAGCGTCTTGTAGAAACAAATCTAGAACCTCTTACCGGATATGGCACGGATTTATACTGCGAAAGCGCCCGGGAAAAAATAAAAAATGCCTGCGAGTGTCCCACGGCAGAGGTAGAATTCCTTGCCGGCGGCACCCAAACCAATTCCGTTGTAATCTCCACCATGCTTCAGGATTACGAAGGCGTTATTGCGGCAAAAACCGGTCATATAAACTATCATGAAGCCGGCGCTATTGAATTTGCCGGTCACAAAGTCATAGAACTCCCTCATAAGGAAGGAAAGCTCCAACTGGATTCTCTTAAACAATATCTCCATGATTTTTACGCTGATGCAAATCACGAGCACATGGTCTTCCCTGGAATGGTCTATCTTTCATATCCTACGGAATATGGCACGCTATATTCCAGAAAAGAACTGACGGAGCTTTCTGAACTCTGCGCCTCCTTCCATATCCCGCTTTTTATGGACGGCGCGCGCCTGGGCTATGCTCTGACGAGCCCTGAAAGCGACTTAACCCTGCCGGATATTGCGCGATTATGTGACGTTTTTTACATTGGCGGCACAAAGGCAGGCGCCTTATGTGGAGAGGCAATTGTCTTTACCAGACAGAACAAACCCAGCCACTTTATGACCTCCGTAAAAAGAAGAGGCGCCTTGCTGGCGAAAGGACGCCTTCTTGGCGTTCAATTTGATACTCTTTTTACAAACGACCTGTATTTTGAGATTTCCCGTCACGCCATTACAATGGCTGAAAAACTGAAATCCATTTTCCATGAAAAAGGCTGCCCCTTTTATCTGGAATCACCTACCAATCAGCAATTTATCATTCTGGAAAATATGCAAATGGAAAAGCTCAGGGAACATGTTAGATTTGGCTTCTGGGAAAAATATGACGACAGCCATACGGTCGTACGATTTGCAACTTGTTGGTCAACCACCGAAAAGGATCTGAATACTTTGCGGCAATTACTTTCTGAACTGTAATTCCGTTCTTTTTGAAAACAACCCGCCTGCATACGCAGACGGGTCATTCTCTGTTTTAATGTTTCGTTATTTCATCATTTCTTCTTGCTTCTTGATCATTCTACGAACCATTTCGCCGCCAATGGAACCGGCTTCCTTGGACGTTAAGTCGCCATTGTAGCCCTCTTTCAGGTTAACGCCAAGCTCAGAAGCAACTTCTGTTTTGAAACGATCCATAGCTGCCTTAGCTTCAGGAACTTCTACTCTATTAGATTTGCTGCTTGCCATCTTTTTCACCTCCGTTATTTTTTTTGACTGCCTGTTGCAGCCTTTTCCAAGATAAGCCTTTCAAGTTATTCGCTTATCCTGGAATTTTCCGTTCAAAGCGTTTTCCTTGCCGCTCATCTTGTTCATAGTATTTACGGTGTTTGTGAAAATATAATGGTAAGTTTTTCCGTTCCATTTTTAAAAGCTTCGCAGCTTATCTGTCCCGTCGTCTTCTGTATTCTCTATGGATTTAACGGTCAGATAATAACCGTAATCCTCTCTGACCTGCACATAAACCCGATCGCCCGCTTTATGTCCCATAAGCGCCTTGCCAATAGGGGATTCCACACTTACAAGCCCTTCCAGAGAATTGCCACGCATGGTGGTCACAATTTTATATTTTTCAATGGAACCATCCTCTTCGAATTCTACCTCTACCGTATTGTTCATACCGATCTCATCCTCTTTGGAATCATCCGGTATCACCTGTGCCGTCTTAATCATGCGTTCCAGAAACCGAATGCGGCTCTCATTTTTGTTCTTTTCTCTTTTTGCAGCATAATATTCAAAATTTTCACTGAGATCTCCCTGTGCCCGCGCTTCCTTCACAGATTCCAGCAGCCTGGGACGGATCACCAGTTTTCTTTCTTCTATTTCAGCCTCCATCGCTTCAATATCTTTTTGAGTCAGCTGGTTAAACATATTTTTTCCTTTTATCTGATGCTCATTCCTCCGGCTTCCAGCTGAACCGTTACCAGCTTTCTGCAAAGGTACTGAATCAGATCCTTTCTTGTAATCAAACCAATAAACCGCTCTCTGTCATCGATCACCGGTACAAAGTTCTGGTTCATCGCCACATTCAAAAGATCTTCCATATTCACATCCACATCCACGGGTTCATTGTCCCGTTTGCGGGGCACTTCCGTCATGGGTATTTCTTCCGCCATCCTCATGGAAAGATCTCCCTGCTTCTTAATATACCAAAGCAGATCTCCTTCTGTCAAAGTGCCTATGTAACGTCCATCCTCCTTTCCAACCACCGGAACTGCAGAGTATCCGTGATTTTCCATTTTTTCCATAACCTGCCTAAGGGTATCTGAATCGTACACATATGCCGACTCACTTTTAGGCGTTAAAAAAAATAAAATATTCATTTGTATCCTTTCCCTACCGATCCTGATATACAATTTTTTCAGCCATTGCACTGCCTGCTTCCTCACCTGCAAGGTAAGAAAGAATCTTCAGCGCAAAGGGAATTGAACATCCCATTCCCCTGCCCGTAATAATATTTCCATCCTGCACTGCCGATTCAAAAGTAACGACCGCGCCCTCCAGCTGATCTTCAAATCCAGGGTAAGCAATTGCTTTCTTTCCCTTTAAAATACCTCTGTGCCCCAATATGGACGGTGCTGCACAGATGGCGCATACTGCCTTTCCTTCTGCTGCAAAAACATCCACCTGCTTCATCAGGAGTGCGCACGACTCTAAATTCCGGGTGCCTGCAAGCCCACCCGGCAGCACCAGCACATCCACCGTATCAAAATCCAGTTCTTCGATCAGGCAGTCCATTACCACCGGAATTCCATGAGAACCTGTTACCGTCTTCTCACCTGTTACAGAAACCATTTTTGTATCAATCCCCTGCCTTCGCAGAATGTCCACTACCGTCAACGCCTCGATCTCCTCGTAGCCCGTTCCAAAAAACACACATACCTTGCTCATCGCATATCCCCGCCTTTTCCATTTTATTCCTGTGTTCTCGCACACCAATAACTATAATTATTTTACCATTAAATCCTGGGAATTACCAATAAATGATTTGTAAACTTTCTTAAGGAAGGATATAATATTGGGAAAATATACTAATTTTTTCTTAAAACAAAAAGGAGTTCCCATTATGGAAATAGAACGAAAATTTAAACCGGAAAAACTTCCCTCTGACCTTTCTTCCTATCCCTGTCTCCTGATTCAGCAGGCGTACCTTTGTACCGACCCTGTTATCAGAATTCGCAGGCAAAATGAGGAATATTATCTTACCTATAAGGGAAAAGGACTTATGGCAAGAGAAGAATACAACCTTCCTCTGAACAAAGATGCTTACCAGCACCTTCTGACAAAAGCCGACGGAAACATTATCTCTAAAAAAAGATATTTGATTCCCATTGCATCCCCTGCTTTTGCCAGCGGCTGCCAGATCCCTTCCCAACCCATAAATCTGAAAGTAGAACTGGATCTTTTCGATCCCCCTTTTGCCCCCTTAGTCATAGCCGAGGTGGAATTTCCAGACGAAGAAATGGCAAACGCCTTCCTTCCCCCTGCATGGCTGGGAGAAGATGTAACTAAGAACCCGGAATATCACAATTCAAATTTGTCCCGAAAAATCATCTCCTGATACCCTGCATGGATGACCGCTGCCTGTCTCAGCCGCCCCTTCTCTCCCCATCCGCTACATAAAAACAACATGGCGTAAATTAAACTACGCCATGCTGCTACAAAAATCATTCTGAAATATTTGGCTTCCCGGTAGATTCTCTTTCTACCAGTTCCGCCGGAAAATAAATATGCTCATGTCCGCTTTTACCTTCTATCACATCAAACAAAAGCTTGATGGTTTTCTCCGCCATTTTCCCGATAGGCTGCTTGATGGTAGTAAGCTGCGGTGTATAAAACTCTCCGATGGTGATACCATCATAGCCTGCCACGGAAACATCCTCCGGAATTCTTTTACCGGCTTCATGCAGCGCCCTGCATACTCCCACTGCCAAAAAATCCGCAATGGCAAAAACCGCTGTGAAATCTACTTCTGAATCCAAAAGCTTCCTTGCGGTAGCATACCCGCTCTCCATGGAATAGGGGTCCTGCTCATCCTCTACCTCATAAATCAGTCTCTCATCTATGGCAATCCCTCTTGCAGCCAGGGCATCTTTATAACCTTCCAGACGAAGCTGCCCTACCGATTCCGCTTCCGTACCCTCTGTAATAATAGCAATTCTCCTGTGTCCCAGATCCAGCAGGTAATCTACCATTCTGCGGCTTTCAAGCCTGTCGTTCACCGCAATATTGGAATAGGTCTTTTTCCCAGTTTCGTGTACAGTACCTATGGTGCAGAATACAAACGGTACTTTTAGCTTTTCAACTTTCCTTTTATCATGCTGATAGGCTCCTCCCAAAAAGATGATTCCCCGGAGCCGCTTTTCCTTCACCAGCTGCAGCGCTACATCCAATTCATTCTCATAAGCGTCTACATGCTGTATTACCATAGCATATTTCTTTTTTTGAACCTGCGTTTCAACAATCTGGATAATGGAGCTAAAGAACGGATTTGTAATACCCTTGATCAAAACTGCAATACACCTTGCATCCGTACGCTTTAAGTTTCTTGCGCTGTTATTGGGTATATAACCGGTTTCTTTGATCACCCCCATGATCTTTTTTTTGGTCTCCGGACTGATATCCGGATGATTATTGAGAGCTCTGGATACTGTGCTGATCCCCACCCCGCACTCTTTCGCTACATCTTTAATCGTTAATTCATCCACAAATAACTTCCTCTTACCTTCTGTTTCTTTCCATTCTGTTTACTTTATTCTTCCGTAAAGCTTGCAAAGCCTGTAAATCTTATCTGCAAGCTCCTGATCTGCCACCCCTTTTGTCATTCTCCATTTCCAGTTGGTACCCAAGGTAGACGGCACATTTATCCTTGCCTCTGATCCCAGCCCCAGATAATCCTGCATGGGAATGATCGCAGTGTCAGACACACTGGCTATCGCCGCACGGATAAAGTTCCATTCCAAATCTTTGTTGCCTCTGAAATTCAGATATTTCTTCGCAAAGCTGCGGTCCCTCCGGCTGATAGAAGCATACCATCCCATGGTAGTGTCATTGTCATGTGTTCCTGTATAAACCACTGAATTAGGCGTATAGTTATGAGGCAGATAATCGCTTTCCTCCCGGGAGTCAAAAGCAAACTGCAAGATCTTCATTCCGGGATAACCTGTCTTTTTCACCAGCTTGATTACGGTAGGTGTTAAGAATCCCAGATCCTCCGCAATAACAGGCTTATTACCCACTTTTTCTTTCATCACCTTAAACAGATCATAACCGGATCCCTTCTCCCATTTACCAAACTCAGCGGTAGGATCTCCAAAGGGAATATTATAGTATTCGTCAAAGCCTCTGAAATGATCAATCCTCACCACATCATAGAGCTTATAGCAGTAGGCAATTCTCTGCATCCACCATGCATATCCTGTTTTCTTATGGTAATCCCAACGATAAAGAGGGTTGCCCCAAAGCTGCCCTGTGGCTGAAAAAGCATCAGGAGGACACCCTGCCACCCCCGTAGGCATACTATTCTCATCAAATTGGAACAATTCCGGATTTGCCCATGCGTCCGCACTGTCAAAGGCAACATAAATCGGAATATCCCCAATGATCTTAATTCCCTTATCATTGGCATATTTTTTAAGCTTCATCCATTGCTTTGCAAAAAGATACTGCTGGAATTCATAAAAAAGAATTTCTTCCTGAAGCTTCTGCCTGTATCCGGCAACCGCCGAAGCCTCTCTCAAGCGAATATCATCATCCCATTCCGCCCAGCTCTTTCCTTTATAAAAGTCCTTCACTGCCATATAAAGGGCATAATCCGAAAGCCAGAAGCTGTTTTCTCTGACAAACTCCTGGAAATCCGGATTCTCCTGTATTTTGCTTTGATCAAAAGCTTCCTTCAAAATTTTGAAACGTGACAAATAAACTTTCTCATAGTCAACGTAAGACTCGCTTCCACCCCAGTCGCATGCCTCACATTGCTCTTTTGTAAGCATTCCCGCTTCAATCAGATCTTCCAGGTCTATGTAGTAAGGATTTCCTGCAAAAGTAGAAAAAGACTGATAAGGAGAGTCCCCGTAGCCAGTGGGACCTAAGGGTAAGATCTGCCAATAGGTTTGACCTGCTTCCTTCAAAAAATCCACAAATTCATATGCTTCCTTTGAAAATGTTCCGATTCCGTACTTGGACGGGATGCTGGATATTGGTAATAAAATTCCGCTTGCTCTCATACTGTTTCTCCTAATATTTGTTTCTTGGTAACGATTCCGGACAGCTATAAAAAGGATACCACTTGCAAGCATAATTTACAAGTGGTATTTCCAAATTTCATGTTTTATATGTAATAGTTCACTCTAGACCTCCGCCGCCATCTGTTTTATCTTCAACAGCCCCTTGGAAACAGGCGGCAAAAGCAGTAAAATTACGGTAATAGCAGCCTCCAGCCCCAGGTATGCGCCGTTATAGACAAAGGAATAAACAGGCGCCGCCATATTGTAATAGGCTGCATAGCTTCCGAAAAAGATCATCCCTGACAGAAAAGTAAAGAAAAATCTTCCAAGAACTCCCAGCAGATATCCCCACACCAGTCCTCTTTTTTTATTTGCGAATATCCCCGCAAACCCCAGAGAACCAAAGGCAAATATGTAATCGGTGAGCATCTGTGGAATACTGATAATGTAGGGATTGGATACCAGCTGCAAAACCCCGTAGGCAACCGCCGCCGTCAAGCCTGTGCGGAGCCCGAACATATAACCGATCAGGCAGATAAACATCATGCTGCACAGCGTAACCGAACCGCCCATGGGCATATCAATCAGTTTGATTCCACTGGTCACCATTCCCAGCGCCATTGCCGCCGCGGAAAACACCAGCTGTTTGGTGCTGATTTTCTTCTTACCGTTTCTGGTCACCATACAGCCAATCAGCCATACCGCAACCATGAACAGCACCAGAGCCGCATAGCCTGCGCCGGTCAGCCCATAAGAAATCCCGCCTTCTTCATCCATCATTTTTGTTACAAAAAAAGACATAAAAAAACCTCCTTGATGTTCGTCACAGGAGGAGTCGTCATTTCTATAAATGCAGAACCGCTGCCCTTAACGTTCAAAGGTTGACGCACTGCATCCATAAAAATCAGCTTCCCTACGCCGGTATTATCCGGTTCAGGTAATGAGGGTTAGCGCACATCCTTAAAACATACGCAATCTCAGCTTTTGCTCCCCTAGCGATCTTATTCTTTGTTCAACTAAAGTATACCCTTCCACACAAATTTGTCAAGAAAAACCGTCCTTTCCAATTACAATATTAAAGGAAGGGATTATAAAACCTGTTTCCGTCTGCAAAGGTGATCACAAGGGCAATCACCATAAACGCCACCGTAAACCCTATGGTCAGGTAATCATTCCTTTTCAGTTTTCTTTCCATATACCAGGTTCTCTTTTTATGCTTTCCATATCCCCTCAGTTCCATGGCATTGCTGACCGTATCGATCCTGTCCATACTGGAAAAGATCAGCGGAAACAGAATTGCCGAGGTGTTTTTGATCCTGCTGATCAGGGATGCCTTTCCGGACATTTCAATTCCCCTTGCCTCCTGGGCATGTTTGATCTTGGTAAACTCTCCCTGTACATCCGGTACATACCGGATGGCAATGGCAAGGGCATAGCCGATATTATAGCTGATCCCCACCTTATTCATGGACGCCGCAAATTCGCTGGGATTGGTGGTTACCAGAAACATAAACACAGCCGGAATCACCGTAAAATACTTGATGATAACGTTCAGCTCATAAAACAACTGCTCCCTGGTGAGATCATAGGAGCCTGCAATATGAAACAGAACCGTTCTTGTACCGTAAATATCCGTGCCGTGATCCGGCGATAAAATGAAAATGGCAATCACATTCAAGGTCAGGAAAACCATGATCAGCTTAAATACCGTTCCCACCTGTTTCCACTCCGTTTTGGAGATTTTAAAAATCAACAGACTGAACGCCACCATAAACGCCAATATTCTGGTATCATATGTGATCATACTGGTAAAGCACCACAGCAGGAAAAAAATCAGCTTTGTGACGCCGCTGAGCCTGTGAATCCAGGTGTCCTTTTCTTCATATGCCAACATCTTAGACATGGGCAGCGTTCTCCTTTCCCGTTCTGTTTTTCCGCTCATAGGCAATAAACCGCTCTACAAATTCAGATGGGTCGTCCAGCCCGCATTTCACCGCCAAATCGTACAGAGAGGTCTTCTTCAGATACGCCTTATCCGCAATTTTTTCGCTGGTCAGCACCTTCGCCGGCGTATCGTCCGCAATCAGATGGCCGTCCGCAATCACGATCGCCCTGTCCGTATACTCCAGCATCAAATGCATGTCATGGGTGATCATGATAATGGTAATATGGAATTCTTCATTGATCTTTTTCAGAAACTCCATGATCTCCGTATAATGTCTGTAATCCTGCCCCGCCGTAGGCTCATCCAAAATCAGTACCTGGGGGTCCATCACAAGGATGGATGCAATGGAAACTCTCTTTTTCTGGCCAAAGCTGAGCGCTGACACAGGCCAATTTCTGAAAGGATAAAGACCGCAGATCTTCAACGTCCTGTTTACCCGCTCCTGGATCTCCTCATCGGATACGCCTCTCACCTTAAGCCCTAACGCCACCTCGTCAAAAATCATGGGCTTGGAGATCATCTGATTGGGGCTCTGCATCACAAGCCCGATCTTTTCTCCCCTTTCCTTGATGGATAAAGGCGCCATATCCTGCCCGTTTAAAAGAATCCTCCCCCGCACAGGCTTATAAAAACCGCAGATCAGGTTGGAAAGAGTTGATTTCCCTGCTCCGTTCTTTCCGACGATGCTGACCATTTCTCCTTCTTTGATGTCAAAATGAATGTGTTGGAGAATGGGTCTGCCCTCCTGATAAGAAAAATACAGATCCTCCACCTTAAGAGCCGATGCTGATTCCTTGATTTCCTCCTTGCCCTCTGCCTTCTCAAACCAGTCTTTCAGCTTTCCGCGGTATTTTTCCATCTTCATGGTTTCTATATGCTGCGGCAGATCCTTTGCGGATATCACACATCCTGCATGCTTTAACGCCGCAATGTAAAAAGGCTCCCTGATACCCTGTTCCTCCAGAATATTAGTGGCAAGCAGTTCATCCGGCGTGGTATCCGCAACGATTCTGCCATTCCCCACTACAATAATTCTGTCTACATCCCGATACAGCGCATCTTCCAGACGGTGTTCAATAATTAAAATAGTGGTTTTCTTTTTTTTCTGGATCTCATCGATCATGTGGATGGCACGTTTTCCCGTTGCCGGGTCCAAATTTGCCAACGGTTCGTCAAAAAGCAGGATCTCCACATCATCCACCATGACGCCTGCCATGGATACCCGTTGCTTTTGTCCCCCTGAAAGCTCTCCCGGCGCATGATCCAGGAGCTTCTTCACATCCACCATTTCCGCCACTTCATCTACCTTGACGAACATTTCCTCCTGAGGCATCATATCATTTTCCAGGGCAAAGGCAATATCCTCCGCAACCGTCAATCCGATAAACTGCCCATCCGTATCCTGAAGTACGGTGCCTACGATCTTGGATAATCCAAATAACCCCAGCTCAGAGGGATTTTTCCCCTTCACAGTAAGGGTTCCTGTAATTTCCCCTGTATAGGAAAAGGGCACAAGCCCGTTAATACAATGGGCAAGAGTAGATTTTCCTGAGCCGGAAGGTCCTACGATCAGCACCTTCTCCCCGGGCATAATGGAAAGATTAATATCCCGGAGAGTCGGTTCTGCCTGCGCCCGATATTTAAATGAAAAATCTTTAAACTCGATAATCGGCGACATCAATTACTCCTCTTTGGTAAGACTGGATGATTTTGCTCCCACTGCTGAATAGCCTACACATAAAAGAGTTCCTAAAATACCAATGATCAAAACATTTCCTAAAATTGCCATTGCGCCCTGCAGGAAAACCTTGTTTGCAGGCTCTGCATAGATCAGAATATCCAGGCAGGGAGCCGCAAGCGCCCATGCAACCACATTGGCAAGGATCTGCACTACATTAAACAGGACGATGGTCTTAACCGTTTTAAATTCTCCCTCTTTAATGGCAAACTTTGAAGCGCAAAGACCGATGGCAACGCCAATGATTCCTTCCGGAATAACCCAGCTCCACCACACGCTGCCGTAAAACATTGCGTCGCCCAGAGCATGTCCCAGAATACCTACCACGCCTCCTACCAAAGGACCGAACACGGC
>CAMWCA010000078.1 GCA_947172705.1 uncultured Lachnospiraceae bacterium | reverse complement strand
AGGGGCAAAGCCAGGATGCCGATACGCTTCTGCTCCTTGCGGCAGGGCGGAACTGCTACAGCATTCTCCTCTTTAAATGTAACACCCTGCAAACCAGCCTACTTCATTTACTGTCATCTGCCTCATAAACCCCTGCATACTCACCATCCGTAATCTCAAGATGTGCCGGAGTGCCCGGATAATAAACAACGGTAGTTCCATCATCACAGGTATAGATCCGCCAGTTATTTTCCGTCTGGAAGTGATCCGCCATAGTATTATACAGGGAAAGCCCGTCAACTGCAAACTGCAGCATCCCTTCGTCATCATAGAGCACTTCCAGCCTGCGCCCATTTTCATCCGTATAAATATCTCCTGTCTTATACCATGTATCATCTGCAGCGGCGGGGAATATCATATCAAGGTCTTCTCCCGGCTGTGTCTCCTCGAGAGCATCCTGTCCCTCAGACTGATTGTCCTCTTTCTGTGTATCTTTTTCCTGTATGACAGATTCCTCCACAATACTTACGGAACCCTCCGCATCGTTCCTGCTCCCGCATCCGCCGCACATGCACAGCAGTAAAGCTGTCAGAATCCCAAGGCAGAATACCGTCTTTTCTTTCATGATTTTCATCTCTTAAACTCCTCCTAAACTGATATTTCTCTTGCGTTTAGCAACAATTTCTATTATCATTGTCTGAAACATAATTTCAACCTGTTTTACACGAAACGACATTTTCTGCCCCATTTTGAGTTGTATCTTACCAAAAATGGCTGATAAATGTCTTTTTATACAGATTTTCTATATTTTCCTTTTTCCATGCCGTATACTATAGCAGACGGTGGAAATAGTTGTCGCACTTTTCATATTTCCAATAAATACATAAGGAGCAAGCAGAGAATATGCGAATACTGATTTGTGATGATGATGCCCTGATGCGTGAACAACTGCAAAATTATATTAAATGTTATTTTGAGAAAACCCGTGCAAAATGCCCTGAAATCGCCTGTTTTTCCGATGGTGAATCCCTGCTTACAGACAATGGGGATAAGGATATTCTTTTTCTTGATATCGAAATGCCGGGAATCAACGGCATCTATGTAGGAAATGAATTAAAAAGATCAAATGAACATATTATCATTTTTGTCGTAACCTCTTATTCCGAATATCTGGACGACGCCATGCGCTTCCATGTATTCCGGTATTTATCCAAGCCCCTGGACAAGCGTCGGTTTTTCCGCAATATGAAGGATGCCCTTGATCTCTATAATACCATGACAGTTAAAATTCCCATTGAGACCAGACATGGCGTACATACGCTTCCCGCATCTTCCGTCATTACAATTGAGGCACAGAACAGAAAAGTGATCGTCCACACCACCATGCAGGATTTTGAATCTGTCCACAATATGCAGTATTATCTGGAACTTCTGCCAAAAAACTGTTTTTTCCAGACGCACCGCAGCTTTATTGTCAACTTTGAGCATGTTACCGATTTTGACCATACCTTGTCCACCTGGCGGGCGGTCAGTTCCATGCTTACCTGACCAGAAGAAAATACACTTCCTTCAGAGAAGCTTATCTCCTTTATCTGGAAAGCACGAGGTAAACCTGATGCAAAATACAATCTATTACTTTTTCAGTTTTTTAGTGGAGGCAATTGTCCTCCACCAATATGCTTCCACTCTTTTCATTTCCAAATACAGGACACGAACCAGGCTTTCCGTGCTGTGCGGTCTTTATTTTCTCCTGTTTGCAATTGCCATGCTTTCTTCCACCTGGCTGAATATGTTTATGTACCTGCTTGCCAATTTTATTTTTCTGGTTACCCAGTACAGGTTAAAATGGCAGTCGGCATTTTTTCACTCCGCCATATTAACGGCACTCATGGCAACATGCGAATTGGCAGTATACAATGTGATTCAACATTTTGCACCGCATTTTTTTACAGAGGCGGAACATTTTCATAATAAAATCATTTTTATCATTTTTAGCAAAATGATTTTCTTTACCATCGTTTATATTTTTATGCATCTTTTAAAAGGAAGGCAGGAGTACAGCCAACAGTATGATCATTCCGCGCTGCTGCTGGTTTTCATTCCTCTGACTTCCATTTTTATGATGTTTACCCTGCTGACAGTCAACGATACCTACACCCTTTCCTCCGCCATGACCATAGCCATTACCCTGGATGCCGTTTTCCTGCTGATCGCCAATCTGCTTGTATTTGGAGTCCATTTATATAATCAGAAAAAGAATATGGAATTTACAGAAATGCAGTTATTGCTTCAAAAGGAGGCGAACTCCGCCGAATACTATCAAATGCTGTTTTCACAGAACGAAAATCAAAGCATTCTCATTCACGACATAAAGAAGCACCTGCAATCCATCGATTTGCTGAATAAAGAACATGAACATGATAAAATTGAAGCCTACATCAGACAGCTTATGCTTTCCTCAGATTTAAAGGAAGTTTCCCGCCTGTGCGACCATGAAATGCTGAATACCATTTTGTGCCGCTACAAACGGCAGTGCGATAACGGGCAGATCGCTTTTCATGTAGACATACGGCATGGAACCATCGACTTTATTGCCGACAGCGATCTTACCTCCCTGTTTGGCAATCTTCTGGACAATGCCCTGGAAGCTGCCCTCGGCATTCCGGAGGCTTATATTGAAGTCAATACGGTAAAAAGAGCCAAAACCCCCTTTACCGTGATAACCGTTATCAATTCCAGCAGAAAAGATCCCTTTGAGGGTTCCCAGAGTAACCTGTCCACCCATAAGCCTGATAAACGCAGACACGGCTTTGGCATCAAAAGCATCCGGAAAACCGTCGGCAAGTACCATGGCGATATTCAAATGTACTATCATAACGACACGCTCACCTTCCACACAATTATCACACTGAAAATGCCGGAAGAGACAATTCTCCAATAGGTATTGGGATTGCCCGCTATGACGCTATAAACATTCCATATTCCTTCGGCACACTCAAAATGCCGTTTGTTGCATTCTCAACCAAGATCTCCTTTATTCTGTCTGGAGACATATGATTCAACGACGTCATACCGGAAAGGGAGTGGATATATTCCACCATATCGTCCATATTCGTAACTTCCAGGGAATCCACATATTCCAGCTTTTTAACCTTCGCAAACACTTTGCTTAAAATATCGTCTCCATTTTGAAGGGTAAAGTTTTTATTGATATGGTCTTCAACGCCATACGCGGCAAAAATTTGGGAAAGATATTCTATAATTCCATGTTCTCCGTATGTAGCACAGTAAAATGCCCCGTCTTTCTTTAGTACCCGGCGCACTTCAGCCAGCCCCCTGTCCAGGTCAGGCACATGATATAACATCATATTGGCTATCACCGCATCAAAGGTTTCGTCTTCATAGGGGATCGACTGAATATCCAATACCCTGTATGTAACATTCGCATAATCGCCTATGTTTTCTCTTGCTTCCGCCACCATGCCTTCCGAGAAATCGGAAAGAACCAGGCTGGCGCAGTCACTGATCAGGGATTCTCTGTTTTTCCACATGTCCCCTGTTCCACAACCCAGTTCCAGAACTTTCATTCCTTTCTGAATGCTGTAATTTGAAACGATCCAATTACCGAATCCCATCTTATTGGTTGAATATTTGTCATGTATGGAGATTCTTGTATTCAGATTGTTTGCGGTGGCATATTGATCTTTTACCACTGATGTCTCGTTTATTTTACTCATCCTGTCACCTCTGATGTTCTTTTCATAAGCTTAATTTCTTTTTCTGATGCAGCGGGCAAATAACTGTTCCATCCTTTTGTAATCGCATAAAAAGGAATCCTCACTTGCCCTTAACATTTCTTCTCTGCTGACATTTGCAAAATTTATCACATAACCTGCCAAACATTCTTTTATAAAAGAAAATGATACCGTTTTTCCAGTTCCTGAATCTCCGGTATTTCATTAAACTCTTCCTTACTACATATTATACCAATTTTGCAATCACTTCATCAATGATATCGCTTTCCCAGCCTATATGCCATCCCTCTTCCGTAATCACATCCGTGATAATATACATTGCGGCGGCAGCACATTTCCTGTATCTGGCAATGGTAAAAAGCCCGGCGCATTCCATTTCCACGCACAAGGCTCCTTTTCCGCGATAATCAAGGACTTGTCCCCAGGTTTCATGATATCCTGCATCTGTTGTCCAGTGCTTTCCCCTTTTGGGTTCTATCCCTTTTCTCCTTAACGCAGATTCCATTTCATCCGTTAAAGAGGGTGTAGTCTCCAGAAAATCATCGTCAAAACCATACAAACCTGCTACAGCCGTATCATGATAAGCTCCTTCAGTAAGCACAACGTCTCCAATCTTTAATTGTGGATCGATCCCGCCGGCAAGCCCCACATGAATAAACTCCTTAACGCCCCCTTCCGCCAGGTCTTCCGCCTGAGTGGCGATTCCGGGTGAGCACATTTTACCTTTTATAAAGCCAACTTGAGGGTTATTCTTAAAAACATACAGCGCTCCGCCAAGAGGATATTTATATTCTCCGCATCCCTTTTCAACCATTGCATCATATATATCGTCCGCTAACAGATATACCCTTCTCGGTACCTGCATGGAATCTATGTCAAAGCCCGCCTTCTTCAATTCTATTCTTACCAGTTCCCTCGGATCTGTCATAACCCGTTCTCTCGTCATTTTTCTTTTTTCCCTTTCATTTCCGAAGCATTTTAAGCCAAATTTTCATCAATATATTTTATGTACGGTTTCTTATTTACCGCATCTTCATTGGCAATATACCACTGCATCGATTCCCTTAACCCTTCCTCCAAGGGGACGGTATCCGGCAAAAGTTTCTGCTGTTTTTGAACATTCAGACAATATTCATAGTTATAAAAGCTGAAATAATTTCTCTGTTCCACACACTCAGGAACATTTACAAAAACCGGAACCCTGCCAAGGCAGGCATAGCATATGGTAACCCAGTCCTTTATAGATACGGTGTCTGGGTTTCCAACATTAAAAATATGCTCCCCGGGCTTAGTCTCGATGAGGATCTCCATAAAGCGGCATAAATCTTTTACATGGAAAAACTGCAGCTTCATTTCTCCGTTTCCAGGAAGATAGAACTTTCGATTTTCCAGCGCACAGTCAAATACAAACCCTTCTCTGTAAACATTATTCATGGGTCCATACAGATATGACGGTCTTAAAATATATGCATCCGGAACTTTATCCAGTAACTTTTCCTCCGCCTCTATTTTATCCGTTCCATATTTTCCCCAGAATTTATTGGCTACCTTTTTCCCATCCTCTTTAAAGGGCTGGATGCCATTCTCCGGATAAACAGCGCCTGAACTGATCATGATATACTGGTCAAAAGAGCCAAGCCCATTCCACAAATCAGCAATGTCAGTTCCGTTATATGCGGTAATATCAACCACCACATCGAAATGTATCCGCTTCAGTTTATCGCCCAGATCGTGCCTGTCCCCTTCCAGTAAGGTAACGCCCTTCACCTGTGGCTTTGTATTTCGGTTCAAGACATAAACGTCGTATGCATGTTCTGAAAAATATTGTGCGGCATACCTGCTGACGAATGTGGTCCCGCCTGTGACCAGAATCTTTTTCTTTTCCATCCTTTTCTCCCTTCTTATCTGCCTTTTTATCCCTGCCGGTTTGTCTCTGCCTCCCGCTCTTTTTGGGAAAAAATACAGCCGCAGTAATTCTGTCGATACAGATGATATTCTTTCGAAAGCTCTATGGAGCGTTTATACCCGTCTTTCTTTTTAAAATCCGAAGGGAGAAAGGGAACGCCGTACTGTCCGGCAAGCTTTTCTCCGATTTCGTTGATCTTTACGGCATTCTTAAGGGGGCTGATAGTCAGGGTGGTGGTAAAGTAATCAGCGTGCGCTTCCAGGGCTTTTTTCGCTGTTTCCTTAAGGCGCAGTCCATAGCAGGCAAAGCACCTTTCTCCCCCTTCCTTGCAATGCTCCAGTCCTTTTACGCAATCAAAAAAGAGAGAGCTTTGATAGTCGCCCTCTATAATATCTATGGGATAAGCGTCCTCGCCTTCTCCCGACCGTAGCTGCCTGTTAAATTCTTCGATGAGGCGTTTCTGCTCCGCCACACGTTTCAGGTATTCTTCCTCCATGGTGATATTGGGATTGTAATAAAATACGGTGATCCTGAAAAAGGATCTCAGATATTCCAGAACATAACTGCTGCAGGGGGCGCAGCAGCTGTGCAGAAACAACCGCTTCCCCCTGTTTTCCTGATTCATAAGTATTTGCTCTAATTCTCTGGCATAATTTCGATTCATTTCTTAAAAATACTCTCTCTGTAAATGATGTCATCCCTGCCCGGTCCGTTGGAAACCATGGTGATGGGATAGCCGATCTGCTCCTCAATAAATTCCACATATTTTCTACAGTTTTCCGGCAGATCCTCATACTTTTTAATGCCCCGGATATCGCATTTCCAGCCGGGCATGGTTTTAAGCACGGGCTTTGCCTTTTCCAGCTTATAGGTTACAGGGAAATCGGTGGTTACTTCTCCGTCGATCTCGTACCCCACGCACACAGGGATCTCATCCAGATACCCCAGCACATCCAGTACGGTAAAGGCAACGTCTGTGGTTCCCTGAAGTCTGCACCCATATTTGGAGGCAACACAGTCAAACCATCCCATCCGTCTGGGGCGTCCTGTGGTGGCGCCGAATTCACCGCCGTCTCCCCCTCTGCGCCTCAGTTCATCCGCTTCTTCTCCAAAGATCTCGGAGACAAAGGCTCCCGCGCCTACTGCCGAGGAATATGCTTTACAAACGGTGATGATCTCCCTGATCTCATAAGGGGGAATTCCTGCCCCAATAGCGCCGTATGCCGCCAGGGTGGAGGAAGAAGTTACCATTGGGTATATCCCGTGATCCGTATCCTTAAGCGTTCCCAGCTGTCCTTCTAAAAGAATGGTTTTCCCTTCCCTGATCGCCTGATTCAAATAGGCGGACACATCGCAGACGTAAGGTTCTATCATCTTTTTATACTCATGAAGGGTTTCCAAAAGCTCCCCAGGATCAATGGTGGGTTTATGATACATATGCTCCAGCATCACGTTTTTCTGTTCACATACCCTTTCCACCTTTTCTGCCAGCAATTCAGCGTCAAAGAGCTCGCTCACCTGAAAACCGATCTTTGCATATTTATCCGAATAAAAAGGCGCAATGCCGGATTTGGTGGAGCCAAAGGATTTTCCTCCCAGCCGCTCCTCCTCGTACTGATCGAACAAAATATGATAAGGCATCACCATCTGCGCCCGGTCGGAAACCAGAATTTTCGGCATGGGCACGTTTCTGTCCGTAATGGATTTGATCTCATTAAAAAGCACCGGAATATTCAGGGCAACTCCGTTGCCGATGATACTTGTGGTGTGACCGTAAAATACCCCCGAAGGTAACGTGTGCAGGGCAAATTTCCCGTACTGATTGACGATGGTATGTCCCGCGTTAGCGCCTCCCTGAAAGCGCACAATAATATCCGCCTTCTGTGCCAGCATGTCTGTGATTTTGCCTTTTCCCTCGTCGCCCCAATTGGCTCCTACTACTGCTTTAACCATTTTCTCCTCATTTCTGCGCCGCTTTTTGTGCATAGGCAAAGCTTGTGCATACAGCGCAGACACAAGCTTTTCCCAAACAACAAGTGCCCTCTTTGCCGGACACCCGTAGTTTAACAAAAGCAGGCTTGCAAAAACCTGCTTTTGTAATCAGCTTTTTACTTTATGATTATATACAAAACACAGTCATAAGTAAAATCAATATTTTTTATATATAATATAACTTACATTTATATTATATATTGCGCCTTTTGCACAGATTAAGCGACAGCCAGAAATCTTCCACGGTCAGCTTACATAATTGTCAAAATATCCCTGTATCAAGATAACCGGTGTTCCCTTATCTCCGGAACCGCTGGTCAGGTCGCAGAGGGAACCGATCAGATCGGTGAGCCTTCTGGGGGTAGTTCCCTGTGATGCCATGTCCCCTACCAGATTGTCTTTCTTTTCCCGGATTCGGTTAGAGATAGCTTCCTTCAACGCTTCCCCTGACAGATCCTTGAAATCATTGTCTGCAAGATATTTCAGTTTCACTTCGTTGGGCGTTCCCTCCAGTCCCGGTGTACTTGCAGGAGATACGCAAGGGTCAGCAAGCTCCCAGATCTTTCCCACAGGATCTTTGAAAGCGCCGTCTCCGTATACCATCACTTCCACATGCTTTCCGGTTCTGTCCAGAACTTCCCTCTGAATGTCCATTACCAGATCCGTACATTCTCTAGGGAAAAGCTTAATGGTATCTTCCGTAGACTTATTGGAACCAAGAAGCCCGTATTTTTCATTACAGCCGCTTCCATTCACAGGGCTGGTAAGAATGTCGTCCATTCCCATAACCACCTCTGCTCCTGCTGCCTTTAAAAGTCTCTTGGTGCGCGCTCTTGTGTGAATATCGCAGTTTAACACTCTCTTGGTATAGGAAAGGATGCTGCGGCAGTCATTGGCAAAAATAATCTCTACCTCCGCCCCTGCTTCCTGAATCAACTCGCTGTAGTATGCTACGTAATCTACTCCCGTAAAGGGATGTTTATTTTCTCCAAATAGTTCTCTGTATCTTTCCAGTGTAAGGACGTCACTGTAAGGGTTAATCCCCGCTTCATCCAGCTTATCTAAAGAAACAAGCTCATTGCCCACCTCATCGCTGGGATAGCTCAGCATCAGCACCACCTTTTTTGCGCCCATGGCGATTCCACGAAGGCAGATGGCAAAACGGTTTCTGGATAAGATGGGGAAAATAACCCCTATGGTCTCTCCGCCCAGTTTGGTTCTCACATCCTCTGCAATCGCTTCCACCGATGCATAGTTGCCCTGTGATCTCGCTACCACCGACTCGGTTACTGCAATCACGTCTCTGTCACGGAGTTCAAATCCTTCTCCCTCAGCGGCTGCCAATACGCTATCTGTTACAATTTTTACCAGATCGTCGCCCTCTCTGATGATAGGGCAACGGATTCCTCTTGATACGGTTCCTACTCTTCTTTCCATTTCTTCCTCTCATTCCGCCGCGCAAGCGGCATTATCCCTTAATCGTATTTCTGACGGCGGACGTATTTCCGATTAACACCGCCTTTTTTATTATAGTATATAGAGAGTGAAAATGAAAGTAAAAACTACACAATGAACATGATAAAAAGAAGCAGGTATGCTTTTTTCATATCTCTGTTTGCCAGAAGGTATATACTGCCCATAGCAAAGCCCAGGATTAAACCTGCCAAACCGGTGAAAAGATCCTTGGTGAAGATATGGGCAAGCCCCCAGGTCAGACCGCAGATAATGCCTCCATAGGGAATGTTTGGTCTTTGAAACCATATTTCACACGCCTTTTGCCCAAATACGATAATCAGCAGGAAAAGAAGGGTCTCAAAGGCATAGTAAAGGTATTGAAAGAAAAAGAGCACGGGACCTTTTCCCATAAATTCAATATACACCTTAAAGCCGCCCCAGTCCCTGTAATCTGCCAGAAAGGCAAGAAGGATTAGCAGCAGACAAAGAAGCCACCTTTTCACTTCCATGGGCGCACCCTTTTCCAATAATGGGAAGCAATATTTTTTCTCTGCTTTTCGAATCAATAGCGCCCCAATGATCCCCCAGGTAATGCAGGTCAATATCCAATGGAGGACGGTCTGCACAGGAGACCAGCTTCCCATAGGCGCGCCGTAAATGACGGGTTCCAAAATATAAGCATAGACCGCTTCCATACCCAGGCCCCCAAATGCGATCAGACCCAAATCCAGGAAATCAGAACCCTTAACTTTATTCGTGGGTTGTTTCATTGTCCTTGTCATTTTCATGTTGATACCTCCGTATTTCTTTTAAAGTTTGATTTGCCCGTCCTACTTCATAAAATAATGAAATGTAATAGACGGCGGCGCCTATTGCATAAGGAATGGTAAAGGATAAAAACATATCCCGATAAGCGTCCTCATGGAGAGACACAAAAAAGGAAGTCAGCCAGGTAATCAGCATAACACCGGCGATCAGCAGCAGGTATTGCACAATGATCACGATGGGCAGCGGAAAGTTTTGAAACCGATAATGCTGGGAAAGCACCGCTGTAGCAAGAAGAGAAAGTAAAAACATCATCAGAAAATTCTCCTGCTCGTTTCCGAAGCGTTTCATCACAATGGCTTCCAATACGATCTTTCCCATGGCAAGGAGTGTAAAGACCACGCATACAATGGAAAAAAAATTCTGTTTATGAATGATTTTCATGACACACCTCCTGTATCTGATGCAGCGCATCCAAAAAAGCTTTTTTATAACTTCTGTTTAAGACCAGCATTTCGCCGTTATCCATTGCCAGTGAAAGCCGCATATTGACGCTTGCCCTGATCTTGTTCACCTTATATATGTTTACCGCCATAGACTTTCCGATCTGAACGAAACCGCTTGTTCCAAAGCAGTCCAAAAACCCCCGCAGACTGTAGTCCAGTTGATAGACCTCCTTCTCCTGATAAGCAAAAAGCCTGCGGTCCACCACCTCCAGATAGTAGATGCTCCCCGGCTGCAGCTTATGAACGCCGTCCTCTTTCTTTCCCATGATACTGTAAAGGGATGTAAAAAAATCCCGGATCACTTCTATCTCTTCCGACTCCTGCCGGTAATGCACCTCCACACGCTCTTCTTCCAGGGATGGATTTTTAAAATAATGTATTTTCAACCTTTTCCTCCTTTCCTCAGGTTCCTCCTTTATATGCGATTATACCCCGCTCGCCGGAATCTGCAAGTATGCGCTGCACGACTTGCGTTGTGGCATACGCCAGTTGCAATCAAACTGTAAAATGATTTTCATCGGATCAGAAAGTATGGCAGGATTAAAAATCCCCTGCCTGTTTTACCTCCAGGCAGGGGATCGTAAACCCATTACTTCTTCTTAACCGGAATCCACATCTCCGTATAATAATTCTCGTCGTCTGTTCCCTTGGAATACTTTCGGGGATCATCGTACATTTCAATGCAATATCCTCCTGCAAATTCATACTCCTGCAATGCGGGAAGCCATTCGGAGAATATTTTTGTATTTACATCCTTCATGGAATCAGGCAGCGCTCCCCTGCAGGGAAAAATTGCCCAGGTAAAGGAAGGAATCGTCCTGACCACAAACCCCTCCGGAATATCCACAGCGGGATTGTAAACGTCTGCAATCAGATACTCAAATTTCTCATTCCCCATCTGCGGGTCCACATTGATGCCAAACATGCCTCCAACAACCTGACCTTTCCCTGAGGCAAAATGCTCCTGCCAGAATAAGGCAACATCCCGGTTTGCGTTTTCATAGCGAAATTCTCTGGACACCCCCAAAACCGCAAACGCTTCTTTTTTTACAATTCTGTAATCCATAGTATAACCACCTCGTATTATAAAGTAGTAGTGTTTATAGTCCCTCTCCAAGGACTGTATGCTAT
>CAMWCA010000077.1 GCA_947172705.1 uncultured Lachnospiraceae bacterium | reverse complement strand
AATGCAATCGTAATGCAATAAAAAGAGAAAAAAAGCCGCAAAGCCTTGATTTTACAGGCTCCGCGGCTCACCTCAGACTATTCGAACTCAATCGTCGCCGGTGGCTTCCCCGTGCAGTCATACAGTACCCGATTAACCCCCTTCACCTCATTGACGATCCTTCCAGCCACCGTACCCAGCACTTCCCATGGGATCTGTGCCGCCTCAGCCGTCATAAAGTCAGAAGTATTTACCGCCCTGAGCGCAACCGCATAATCATAAGTTCTCTCATCCCCCATAACGCCCACGCTCCTCATATTGGTCAACGCTGCAAAATATTGTCCCAGACCCTTGTCCACGCCAGCCTTTGCAATTTCTTCCCTGTAAATGGCATCGGCGTCCTGTACAATACGAACCTTTTCCGCCGTAACCTCTCCAATGATGCGGATGCCAAGCCCGGGACCGGGGAAAGGCTGCCTGTACACCAAATGCTCCGGGATGCCCAGTTCCAGACCTGCCCTGCGCACCTCGTCCTTGAATAAAAGCCGCAAAGGCTCAATAATCTCTTTGAAATCAACATAGTCGGGAAGCCCCCCTACATTGTGGTGGGACTTGATCACCGCACTTTTTCCAAGCCCGCTCTCAATCACATCGGGGTAAATGGTGCCCTGCACCAAAAAGTCCACCGCGCCGATCTTCTTTGCCTCTTCCTCAAATACGCGGATAAATTCCTCTCCGATGATCTTCCTCTTTTTCTCCGGCTCTTCTACTCCCGCAAGCTTTGCATAAAAACGCTCCTGTGCGTTGACGCGGATAAAGTTCAGGTCATAGGGACCTTCCGGTCCGAATACCGCTTCCACCTCATCGCCCTCATTTTTCCGCAGCAGACCATGGTCTACAAAAACACAGGTAAGCTGTTTGCCCACTGCCTTTGACAAAAGCACTGCTGCCACAGAGGAGTCCACCCCGCCGGAAAGAGCGCAGAGCACTTTGCCGCTCCCCACCTTTTCACGGATCTGTCCAATGGCTGCCTCCACAAAGGAATCCATGCGCCAGTCGCCTTTACATCCGCAGACCTTATATACAAAGTTGGAAAGCATCTTCATCCCTTCCTGGGTATGCATCACCTCAGGATGGAACTGAACCGCATATAACTGTTTTTCCACATTTTCCATAGCCGCCACCGGGCACACCGGGGTGTGGGCAACCACCCGAAAGCCTTCAGGCTCTCTCTCTATATAATCCGTATGGCTCATCCAACAGATGGTCTTTTCTGATACATCTGAAAAAAGAACCGAGCTTTGATCTACTTCCACCTCTGTTTTTCCATATTCACTCACCGGCGCCGTTTTGACGCTTCCCCCCAACAGATAAGAAATCAGCTGAGAGCCGTAGCAAATACCCAAAACCGGAATGCCCAGTTCAAAAATTTCCGTTCCACAGCGGGGCGCCCCTTCAGCGTACACGCTGTTCGGTCCCCCTGTAAAAATGATGCCCCTTGGCTTCATCTCCTTTATCTTCTCAAGACTCATGTTGTAGGGATGTACTTCACAATAAACATTACACTCTCTGACTCTGCGGGCAATCAATTGGTTGTATTGCCCCCCAAAGTCAAGCACAATGACCATTTCCTTATCCATAAATGTACTCCTATCTGTCGTTTCCCGACACCTGTATTTTTCAGATATCTACTATTATATAAGATAGATAAAAGCCTTGTCAAAAAAATCTTCTCACCGCCCTGAAAAAACGTAACAGTTCAGTCTGCCGCAAGGAGCAGAGGCGTATTGGCATCCCGACCCTTGCGGCAGTCTGAACTGTTACGAAAAAACAACGGACACACAGTTTTGCCAGACATCCTTATGTTCATAAAAATGACGTTCCGCCGCTTTCTACGCAGGAAACGCCATTATTTTCCGATCTGCCTTCTCACTCATGATGCATGTGCTGGTACTTTTCTTTTGTAGCCATTCCACCCCTGATATGCCTCTCCTGTTTATTTACATCCAACACTTTTCTGGCTTCCTTTGCCAGCGCTGGGTTAACCTGCATCAGTCTCTCTGTTACGTCCTTATGTACTGTAGATTTCGAGATCCCAAACGCCTTCGCCGTCTGCCTTACCGTAGCATTGTTGTCAATAATATAATTGGCAATATCGATTGCTCTCTCCTCGATATAATCTTTCAAAGGAAATCCCCTCAGAACACTTTTTTACATTGTATGAAAGGTTATGAAGGGATATGACAATTCTCTTTTACCTGTTTGGGGAACTCACGCCCACTGTTTCACTGCTTCCCTGTCCTGCTCCGGCGAAGCCCTGCATAAATGGTTCCGGAAATGTTATGCCACACAGAAAAAATCGCCCCCGGCAGGGTTGCAAGCGGATTTGCCGCAAAATTAGCCGTGGCAAGGGAAATAGCAAGACCGCTGTTTTGCATTCCTACCTCAATTCCAATGGCGGTCACCTTTTTTTCTTCCAGCTTCAGTGCCTTTGCGGCTCCCGTTCCCACGCAAAGACCGACCACGTTATGAATGGCAACCACTACCATCACCAGCGCTCCGCAGGATAAGATTTTTTCTGCATTGCTCCCCACGATTCCTGAAATGATCATGACAATGGCGATCACCGATATCATGGGCAGTATCTCCCGAATGGCGTCTATCTGCCTGGGAAAAAGCCGGTAAATCAATATCCCCAAGAGCACCGGGATCAGCACTACCTTTACCACCGACAACATCATTGTAACCAGCGATACCTCCACCCAGGAACCTGCCAGCAGATAAACCAGCACCGGCGTACACACAGGCGCCAATATGGTGGACACAATAGTCATTCCCACAGATAAAGGCACATCGCCTCCTGCCACATAGGTGATCACATTGCTTGCCGTACCCCCCGGGCAGCATCCTACCAAAATCACACCCAGCGCAAGATCCGCTGGCAGTTGAAAGACCTTTGCCAGTATAAATGCCGTAACAGGCATCACCGTATACTGAAGCAAAAAGCCAATGCACAAATCCTTAGGTCTGGTAAAAACAATTTTAAAATCCTCTGTTTTAATGGTAAGCCCCATACCAAACATGGCGGCGCCCAAAAACCATGTGGTGTAATTGGTTGCCCAGGAAAAACCTTTTGGATAAAAAAACGCCGCAGCCGAAAATATAAGAATAAAGATTGCAATATTCGACGACATAAAATTACATATTTTTTTAATCTGACTCATCCCGATCCCCTGTTCCTTTTTTTAAACTTCCTCAAGCATTCCATGCTTTTCATAACGTGCAACGGAAGTAATCTGATTCTTTTCATCGACAAAAACCACCCTGGGGGGATTTTCCTTTCTTTCCTCTGACGTCATTCCTGCATAGCACATAATGATCACCTTATCCCCTGTAGAAACCATCCGCGCCGCCGCCCCGTTCAGGCAGACAGTTCCGCTTCCGGCTTCCCCGGCAATCACATAAGTCTCAAATCTGGCTCCGTTATCCACATCTGCGATCTGTACCTTTTCATACTCGTAAATGCCTGCCGCTTCCATCAATTTTTCATCAATGGTAATGCTTCCCACATAGTTTAATTCCGCCTGGGTTACAGTGGCGCGGTGAATTTTACTTTTCAGCATTTCAAAAATCATTTTAATTCCCTTCCTTACACTTCCACGATAAAATTATCAATCAAACGGGTGGTGCCAATGTAAACCGCCACAGCTGCCAGCACCCTGCCCTCCGCCTTTGTAAGAGGCTCTATACTGTCTGCATCCACCATTTCCACATAATCGATCCTTGCCAGGGGCTCCGCCTCTATGATCTCCTTCATTGCCCCAAGAATCACATCAGCGTCACGCTCTCCCTTTTTCACCAATGCCTCTCCATGGAAAATTGCCTTTGAAAGAACCAGCGCCGCTTTCCTCTCTTCCTGATTTAAATAGGTATTTCTTGAGCTTTTGGCAAGCCCGTCTTCCTCTCGTATAATAGGACAGCCCACAATTTCAACATCAATATCCAGATCACGAACCATCCGCCGGATCACTGCCATCTGCTGCGCGTCCTTCTGTCCGAAATACGCCCGATCCGGCGTTACAATATGAAACAGCTTGCAGACTACCGTGCAGACCCCGCGAAAATGAGTTGGTCTGGTTTTGCCGCACAACCCTTCACTGACCTTTTGCATTTCCACATAGGTGGAAAAGTCCGGCGCATACATCTCCTCCGCTTCCGGATGAAAAATCAGGTCTGCCCCGGCATGCTCACAAAGTCTTTTATCCGCCTCTATATCCCTTGGATAAGTGGCAAGGTCTTCATTTACCCCAAATTGAATGGGATTGACAAAATCGCTGACCACCACTTTGTCATTTTCCGCCACAGCCCTGCAGATCAAACTCTCATGCCCCTCATGAAGATAACCCATGGTGGGCACAAGCCCTACCGTCAGCCCCTGCCGTCTCCATTCCTTTACCTGTTTCCTTACTTCATCGATTCTTCCTGTTATTTCCATCCCGATCTCCATTCCTTTCCATTTATACATGAAACAGCCGACACCCTGCTTTGCAAAGCATCTTTTCTGCAACTAAAAAAGCCCGGACACCCACTGTCCGGACATACCCAAAAAACTCCCATATAAAAATGTGCCGCCCATCGGTACAGCCATCCCATACAAGAATCCATTTTCATTTACTCATTGCGTGTGCCGGTACAGTTCCTTCTGATACTGTCCGCTAAGATCATAGCACAGAGCTTTATAAAATGCAAGGGCATTACTGCTTCGCCCGAAACCCCTCTTCAATACTGTCCCCTATCAGCGTGCTTCTCTCCAGCATAAACTCATAGCATGTTCCCGGAAAAACATGATAACTGTTGACCTCTCCCTCCGCCGAGGAATAAATGCTATTACCGTTTATTTCACAGCGCTCCATTTCCGCCCTGTCATAATCCTTCTGCACAATATAATAGGGTTCCTTCAGGTTTTGTTTTATAAACACCCCGGCTTCCGTAATATACTGATCCCAATAAGGACTGAATAACGCCGCCATGGCAAATACAAGACATCCTGCAAAAGATATTCCTCCGGAATCTTCCATACGGTCTGAAAAAGATCAATTCCGTTAAAGGGGTAAAGGAGCCAGCCGGAAATCAAATAGTTTCTGACCAGAAACGGGCACAAAATCCCACATCCGCATAGAAGCCAGGCAGCAATTTCTTTCCATTTTTTATCTCTCACCAGGCAGACAGCAGGATAAATTACAATAAGCCCCAGGAGAATGGAAGAAAATTTGAGTGTAGCTGTAAACACTGCCGCCACAGACAATAAGGCATATTGGGTGACATCAGAAGAACCTTCAAACAGATTTTCGCACCACGCCGTCATAATAAACAGGGCAAAAAACATTGTCGCATAATCTGTCGCCGGAGACATACTGCGGGTTACGTTGACCAGCGTATAAAACAGAACCCCGACCCTCATCATATCTGTCACATGATTCTTATGGCTTTTAAAGCTTTTCAGCCCATGGAAAGACCACAGGCACATGACTACCTCCAAAAATCCCGTTGTAGTATGCAGAGAGCGTCCAAACAGCCAATTCAAGCTGAAGACAGACGCAAAGGCAAGATAGGAACTGTTATAAGCATAGTGAAGCTGCAAGTTTCCAATCCCCTTAACCAGCCCATACTCCTCATAAATCCGTATTGCCGCTGCATGATAAATATTGGTATCCGTATGGAACTCTCCCCTGGATGTAAAAAAGGCAATCAGCAGGATAAAACCACAATAAAAAAAACCTTCCCAGGAACACAGTACAAAACGGCGCGTCTGCCAAATTTCTCTCAGCTCATTTCGTTTTATCCATCCGATCAAAAGCGCCCCGGCAAGCAAAATCATATGGGCGGCGGCGCCTATTTTTCCAAAAATACTGAATAGCTCCCCATATACGGTAATTCCCACGATTCCCCCTGTCAAATAGTAGATCAGGGCAAATCGTCTGCCCCTGAATACGCTCAACACACCCATTCCAATCAACATACAAAGTATAAAAATATAAATCCAGCTTAAAATCGTTGAAAGCATCCAAACTCTCCCAAATACTTACATGTTGTCAATTGCCTTTTTCCTGCAATACCGCATATTTTACATGTATTCCCAAGGCTTTTATTTTCATCTAGTTACTATTTAAATAGTAACTAGATGTATGTAATTCGTCAAGATGCTTTTTTTTAGATAGTATATAAATAGGGGGTATAGTGTAAAAATAAGCTTGATAGCGTATTTTTTACACATAATTTGTGCCCAAGCGTCACAAATTTAAATCGCAGAGCGGAGTTTGATATTCGGCTCGCGTGCCTGCGCAAAAAACGCTTCGGCGTGGAGGAAATCATGAAAAATGAATTGTTTACTATGAATCAGTACGGCAAAATTACGGTAGACATCAAGGTACTTATGGAAGAGAAAGGCATTAACAGAAACATGCTGGCACGATCCATTAATGCCCGTTTTGAAGTGGTTGACAAATGGTATAACGGTCATGTGGAAAAAATTGATGCGGATGTACTTGCCCGCATCTGCTTTGTCCTGGAATGTACGCCCGGAGACATTATTAAGTATATGGACCCATCTGATTAGCCCTTTTCCTCCGTGGCGGGGATTGCGTTTTCTAGTCCAACCACCTTTCTCCTACGCGATCCCCCCATTCTTCCATTCTCTCCATATACTGTTCCATCTTCTCTTCATACTGCTCCATCTGCTCTTTTATTCTGTTTTCCACATCCTCCGAATACGTCTCCGACATCATATTTCCCATCACTCCATTGACCATTTCTTCACTGACATGAATTTTCCACCGTCCCTTTTCCTGATATGCCAAAAGAGTAACCTCCGTTGTGCAAATTTCGTCCTCCTTCAAATTATCTATAATGGAAAGAAGCTCTTCTTCTGCATTTGCCATATTCACTGCTTCCCGGAACATTCCCCCGATTCCTCCTTCAACACTTTCTGTCATATTTTTCAGCATTCGTATTTCCAGCTCCCCTCCTACATTTTTCATATCCTTGTTGGTAATTGTCAGCTCGATCTGGGCATAGGTTCCATCTTCCCTTATTTCTCCTATTTCCCAGCTCATCTGCTCCACGATTTTTTGAGCTAATTCGTACTTTGCTCTGTATCGCTTTCCTTTTTTCACACCGGGCTGCAGTTCGCCGAATATCCTGTATTCTCTTTCCCGGGGAATGCCCAGCCAGTTGCGGTATGTTCCTATATAATTGTCACTGTACTGATTAAACGCCTCCAGATCCAGCTCCTTCAACCTTTCCATTGCATATTCCACACAGGCTTTTGGCGTCCTCGCTTCCTCTGCCTGATTCTTTGACCTGCAGGCGCCCAGAAACAGCATTCCTGCCATGCATAATAGCAACAGTTTTCCTTTTGTTCTTTTCCTGTTTTCTATCATTCCGTTTTCCTCCGTTTCTATGCATTTCATTAAAACGCATTCTTTGTTCTTTTCCCTTATTTTATTTCAGATTTCTTTTCCTGCAATATGCCCGGCAAAAAACAACGCCCGGAACGCAAAAAAAGACGCCTGCGCGTCTTTTCCGGATAATTATAATAAAAGGCTGAAACGCCTATACAGCTAAAGCCCCATGGGGATCATAGCCGAGAACTGAAACCACCCTTCCTCACATTTGATCACACTGCTTCCGCCGTTTTCCCGAATCACAGAATCCACATTCAGCAAGCCGATCCCATGCTGCTCCCCATTCTCCTTGCTGGTAGCGATCACCTTTCCCCTGATAGGAACCGGCTCCTCCACAGGATTTCTCACAGAAAGGATCAATTGCCCTTCCTCCAGGATCATTTTAAACTGTATCGTCTTATCCTGCTTTAATTTCTCACAAGCCTCGATCCCATTGTCCAGCAGGTTTACCAGCAGCGTTACCACCGCTTCCTCCCTCAGGGTCAGGGCGGACAAATCATTGATTACCAAGGTCATTGTAATCCCTTTTTCACTGGCTTCCTGATATTTTTGGTTCAAAACCACATTTACTGCCTTGTGGTTGGTATTCACATAGTCTGCGCTTTTTGCCAGACCTCCTGTAAGCCCTGCCAGATAGCCAAGAACCTCTTCCTTTTCTCCTTTCTCCACCATTCCCTGGATACAATTCAGCTGATTCTTATAATCATGGAGATACTGCCTTTGCTTTTCATAGCTCTTCTGCATACTGTAATACATACTCATCTGGTTTTCCGTACGCATCTGAAGCATCTGAAGGCGGTGCATCTCCGCCTCCTTTTCCAACAGACTTCCCATCACATAAAACACATACAAATTGATGAAAACAAATCCCCAGACGACCATCATCCTGACCCGGTTTTGCGCAATATCCGCATTCCATGGCATCATACACAAAGCCATAATCACTGCCATGCAAAGCAGCGGCATAAATATCCAACCCAGACGCTTTTTTCCCTCCGCCCAGAGCAAAGGACGCTTTCCAAAAAAGAAACGGATCGTCACACACAGACATAACAGAAGACCTTCTATCACAAATTCCATCGTATCGACAGCAATGTCAGAATAAATCCTGGGAAAGGCGTAAAACGTTGATACGCACAGCACAGACAAAAGCCAGTACATGCAGCAAAGCAGCAAGGATAATATGAGATTTTTCAACGCTTTTATGAAAAAACAGATCTGTGCCGCCAGGGCTATGACCGCCACCAGACGTACCGGCTGTAAAACAAAGGGCGGTATAGGCGTCGCTGCGATCACCATAAAGCCTGCTGCGAAAACCGGAACCGTCATATACTCCATCCATCTGCTTTTCCCTTTTCGTCTGTGGGCAAAGGTTTCAAAGAACACCTTGCAGCAAACACCCAACAGAACCGATAAGATAACGCTTCTTGCAATGACCTCCATTACAACGCTCCTTTATACGCTACAAATGCCTCTTTCACGGCATGATATCTGATTCTTGGAACCGGAAGCTCCGCCCCTGTATCCAGCAATACCTTGTAATTATTGATCTTACGGATATGCTTCATATTCACCAGATAGCTTTTATGAATGCGTAAAAAACCGCAGCATTTCAGTTTCTTTTCAACCTCGTCCAGCTTATCATAGAGCTGATATTCCACTGGTTCCTTTTCCATATAATAGAAAAGGGATTTGTGCTTCCGGCTTTCCACATAGAGAAGATTATCCGTATAAAGACTTTTTTCCCCTTCCAAAAAAGAAAAAGTCACTCTTGCAACCTCCATCCGCTGCAGGATCGCGTCCATACATTCCTCTATCGCCCCATCCAGTGCATCCTTCATAATATAGCGCACTGCATTTACCTTGTAACCCTCCAGTGCATAATTGATAAATGCGGTAATAAACACAATATAAGTGTGGGAATGAAAGGCGCGGATCTCCATGGCAGTCTGGATTCCATCTACCTCATTCATGTTAATATCCATAAATACAATGTGATATTTTACCCTGTTTTCGTTTTCTGCAAGGAACTCTTCTCCTGACCCAAAAAGGTGGATCTCATAAGGCAGGCTCCTTCTCTTAAGGCAGGCTTCCAAAAGCCTTTGTATCTTTTCCTGATAAAATTGCTCATCGTCGCATATGGCTATCTGCAGCATAAAAAATCCTTTATTCCTGTCTGTTTTTTCGGTCTGAAAATTACAGCTTAAACAGCGTGCTGAGAATACCTCTCCCTAAAGATGCGCCTACATTTCCTCCGATCTTTTTACCGAAGCTTCCTCCAATAGATTTGCCTACGCTGTTTCCAAATTCTCTACCTATGGTTCCCGCTGCACTGCTGGCGGCGCTTTTTACCGTTCTCTGTACCTGCTTCTCTCTTGCCGCAGCTTTCTTTGCTTCCGCTTTACGAGCCGCCTCCTCTTCCCGCAGTCTCTGTTTTTCTGCGGCTGCCGCCTCCTTTTGGAGGAGCTTTTCTTCCGCTGCTCTCTCCTCTGCCTGGCGGCGGTTCTCCTCCTCCGCCAGTACCTTTTTCTCCAAGATCTCATAGGCGGATTCCCGATCTACCATTTGGGCATATCGGGTATACAGGAGATTCCCCTGGATCTGATTCTTTCGAATCTCTTCCTCCAGGGCTCCCATCTGACTCTGAGGCGGCAGTATCCTGCATCTCTTTACAATAGTAGGCACTCCGCCCTCATCCAGCACGGAAACAAGCGCCTCTCCAATGCCCAGGCTGGTAAGCGCCTCATAGGTATCAAATTCAGGATTTTCCCTGAAAGACTGTGCCGCTGCCTTAGCCCCCTTCTGTTCCGCAGGGGTATAGGCATGAAGCGCATGCTGCACTTTATTTCCCAGCTGCCCTAAAACCCCATCCGGAATATCCCTGGGATTTTGCGTAATGAAGTAAATGCCCACTCCCTTGGAGCGAATCAGCTTCACTACCTGCTCAATTTTCATCAGCAGCGCCTTGGAAGCAGAATCAAATAAAAGATGCGCCTCGTCAAAGAAAAACACCATCTTGGGCTTTTCCCTGTCCCCCGCCTCCGGCAAAGTTTCAAACAACTCCGACAACATCCACAGCATAAAGGTGGAGTACATAGTGGGATTGTTGATCAGCTTCTGGCAGTCCAGCACCTGTATTACGCCTTTACCGTTGCAGTCTGTGCACATCCAATCGGCAATGTTCAAAGCCGGTTCCCCAAAAAAACGTTCTCCGCCCTCTGTCTCCAGTGCCACCACCGCACGCATAATCGCCCCCAGGCTCTGCTTGGACATATTTCCGTACTCTGCTCCATATTCTTTGGCATTTTCGCTTACATACTGTATCATGGAACGCAGGTCTTTGGTATCTAAAAGCAAAAGCCCCTCATCGTCCGCAATCTTAAACAGGATGGTCAAAATATCCGCCTGGGTCTCATTTAATTCCAAAATCCTACCCAGCAAAAGCGGACCCATTTCCGAAATGGTAGTTCTCAGAGGCAGCCCCTTTTCGCCGTAAATATCCCAATAAGTGACCGGATATGCCCGGAAATGAAAGCCCTCTTCCTTAAGCCCCATTTCCTCCATCCTCTCCCGAAGACTTGCACTTTCCTCGCCGGGTCTGCACATGCCCGCAAGGTCTCCCTTTACATCCGCCAGAAACACCGGAACTCCGCAGTCACTGAAGGATTCCGCCAACACCTTTAACGTCACAGTCTTTCCCGTACCTGTCGCCCCCGCAATCAAACCATGGCGGTTTGCCATCTTCGGATAAATCACCGCCTTATCATCTCCTGATCTGCCGATCCATACCTTTCCGTCCTGATACATAAATCCCGCTTCCTCCGCTTCCATAAATTCGTTATTAATAATGTATCACGCCACAAAATTTTTCGCAACCAAAGTCCACGCAACCAGTCAGGGGAGCGTCACAGTACGTTCCTACATCGGTTGCAGTTCGATCCAGCGTCAGAAAAATCAAAAAGGCGCGGCGGCATTCAGCGGCAGGGAAGGGGAGACAGGCGGCGGTTCATCCGGCAGGCAGTTTGACATAGGGAATCAACTACCCCGGTGCAAGCACTCAAGTACTGTGAGCGGCTCCTACGTCGCCT
>CAMWCA010000076.1 GCA_947172705.1 uncultured Lachnospiraceae bacterium | reverse complement strand
CCCATAATGAAACCATTTCATCCTGAGACATATGCCATTCTTTAGTTTTATTATTGATTGTGCCTATCAGATTTACATAGAAAGTAAACACATTAAAAGGTTTACTGGATTCTGAAAATATCTTCTGTATTTCCCATAATTCCACTACAACAAACTTTTCTTTATCTGTATTTACTTCTAAACCCTCATTGGAAATAATATAGTTATCTCCATCCTGGTCTAATATCGTGATTATTTTTCTTTCTGCAAGTATTGATAAAGCATCTTTGATACCATTATATAATCTTCTGTCATTATTCCTCTTATCAATCCATGATCCCGTCATTGTATAAGATATTTCAGATATAGAAGTAAACAGATAATCGTGCTTGCCACTATGTAGACCATTTAATACCATCATTACAGGTAATTCCGTAATGCTTAATTCCTTTGATCTTCCTAAAAATAATTTCAGCATAATAATTACGCCCTTTCTTCCTAAGTACCGTTTTGTACACAAACGTGTTACTTTTTGCAAATCCTCCTAGGACAAGTGTACACAAATGTGTTGATTTCGGTACTGCTACTATAAGAGATACTCTTTACTACAAGAGATCCATTCTTACCCCTAACGGGGATAAGATTATAGTTTATTTTTTGTTTGTATTTCTTCCCTATATTTCTTTTCTAACTGTCTATATTGTTTTGTCAGCATAAAGATAATAAATGTATTTCCTGTCTTATCATGCTTACCGCATCCAATAGGATGTACTCCCTGTTTAAACATCCAGTTACATTCTTCTAAATCATAATTGTAATAAATTCCCTTCATATCCATCTCTCCGTTTAACAAATATCTCTACTGCCTTATTTTCTATTTCCTGTAATGATTTATCATTTAATGCTGGAATCCAATATGCTGTATCTGATTGTTTTGTATATGGAAAATCAAAAGTATAATCTCCTATAGAGCAATCTAACATTCCACAATCCTTATGAATTGCTAAACTATTTAGCTGATCTACTGATTTTTTAATTGTTTTATCTATGCAAATTACATCATAATCAGTATCAGACATTCTTTCAGAACAAATGGAATCCTCATATGAATAATGTACTGTTTCTTCTGGCATACACTGAATCAATACTTCTAAATCAGCTTTATCTATCAATGATAAATATGTTGGACATTTCTCTTGTAACAATTCCATATCCCTTAGTATCTTCTTATTGTCCTGTAGCTCTGATTTAAAACGCTTCAATATCTCCGCTTCATACATAATATCTGCCCTATTAGGTTCTTTCCTGTTTGGATTCTCTGTTGGGAAATTTGTATATACTTTTTCATAGCGATACCCATAATTGGATTCTGCATATAATCTGTTCCATGTAGGATTTTTAACTATCGTAAAATATTCCAAGTCAATATTTTCATCAATCTTGCCATTGTCATTAAATTCCGGCTGATGCTTTGCAATCTCGTATTGTTCATACATATATGCTTCTGTCCTGCTTCTAAATTCTGCATAATCCACATATAAAACTTGGTTATAGCAGTAATCTCCCAAATGTCCATGTTCAAAATGCTGTCTTAATCTTCTGAATAGATCACCACAACTGCCTATATAAATTATCTCTTCGTCTGCATTGAGGAATCTGTATACATACCCTTTCAAACTACACCACCTTATTATTTTTTGCATGGTAAATAGGACTCCGAATAATTTAGAATCCATAAATACCACTCTTTTATATTTCTCTATTCAATTTTTATATAATGGAATTATTGTGTAGATACACACAATCGACACGGTTAATAGTTATCAGAATTTCTTGAATTTCAATCTTACAGACTATTTGATTGCCCTGTAATAGCAATTATTTATCTCTCAGCGGACACCACTTTGGACTTATTTTGAGTGGATGATCTACATCTATTTCTCCATATTTTCCTTCTACGATAAATGCCGCTTGTAACTGATCCATGTTACTAATAAGCTTTGCCATTATTCATCATCTCCGTTTTTAATTTCTGCATCCGCTGGTATATATCCGCTTTTCTTCAAAATATCCATCTGCTGCTTGCTGAATGGTAATTTGTCCAATCCATAGATACCGTTTTCAATATTGCTAAGCAAAATTCTGTTCATGGTGTCACGTAAAAGATTATTGCGTGTTATCTTTAGTTTTGTATATGGTGGATTGCCACCGTCTTTATTGCACATTGGAAGATTAAAATTTCCTTCATGGACTTTTACCTCTGGTATTATTGAACCAACCTTTGATATTTCTATACGCTCTCCTTCGGCTAATGCTTTCCGGCATTCGTCCATATACATAAGCAGAATACTTGTAATCAACTGCTTTGTAATTACTTTCTTATCGTAAACATTATCTTCTCTATTATATATACGTTTTGCCATTTTATAAGCTGACAATGCTTTAGTTCCTTTTACTCTTGCCATTGTTTTTGTTTCTCCTTTCTGCCATTTTGTCAATGAAATGCGCTTTTCAATTAGTAATGTATATGCGCCTCTATATTGTCTTTCCTGATGCTCTGTGAGGCTCATACAGACGTTTTTTGATTGGATGTGTAGATTCCCGTGATTTATTGCTAAACCACATAAATAAGCCCTCTGGCAATCATATTTCACAACTGACAGAGGACTTATTTACGTGTCCTAACAATATATGTACTTGTCACGATGTACAGAATTTCTCCTTTCCTTACGTCCACACTATTTTTCTGCAAACTAAATTTGATGGGCAACCTACCAAAACCTATCAAGCCAAAATTGCTGAACCTCTTGATTTTACTGCATTTCTTACACTTTTACAACGGGTTCGATTCCCGTCATCTGCTCTAAAAGCACCGTAAATTCGGTGTTTTTATTTTACCGTAAAATATGAAATACCGAAACCGCCTCCTTACGGGCAGGATCAACGAATATCTCCAAATCAGGCGGATTATAGGTAAACAACAAAAAAGAAACTGCCAGTACGCCAACTGCCAATTTCAACAAGGTTCTAAATCTATCCGCCTTACAGGATAATGCCAGTCTGTAAACAACCAAAAAAGCGCCTGCCACGCTGCACAAAAATACCGCTATATCAAGCACTATATTATTTTTCCCAAAAATTCCCGTATAGGCATAAAAAAATATCGGTATCAAAAACGTTCCTGCCAGAATTCCCGCTAAAAGGGCAGATCCGATACAAGGAAACGTGTCCTTAAGCCTCCGCTCCATATAAAAAGCATAAAGCAGCATGGGGAAAAAGAGCAGCTTCATATGCTCCCACACAGATTCATTGACCGGAAAAAAGAGTCCCACGATCCGGTTGTTCCCCGACCACTCATAAACAAAATGCCATATAGTGCCTGCAATCCAGACAAAAATCATCCCGATCAGACTATATCTTTTTAATTCTTTCATTCCATCACCACCGCTACTGGTATTGTATGTAGATGATGGAATTTCATACCTGATCTGCCGGCTTATTTCAAATAGTTAACCGCAAGAATTGCCACTCCCAAAACCGTAAGTACCACACCTGTTGCCCGATTCAAAGTCGCGGCGCTCGCTTTATTGGCAAACTTTGCCGCAATCCGCGCCCACAGCAGTGTGGATACCACGCAAAAGACCAGACACCACAGATCCGGCATTCCTCCTATTGCAAAGTGACTGACCGCTCCTGTAAAGGCTGTGAAAGTCATAATAAACACACTGGTTCCCACGGCTGTCTTCAATTCATATCCCAGCACACCGGTCAGAAGCAGCAACATCATCATACCGCCCCCTGCGCCTACAAAGCCGCAGATAAACCCTACGACTATACCGCTTATAACAGATTGTATCATTCTCTTTTTTGCACTCACTGCCGCCATGGATTCCTTTGTGGTCATAACCGGCTTTACGATAAACTTAATCCCCAGCAGCAGAGTCATAAACATGGAGAAGCTTCCCATTGTTGTGTTTGGTACAAGACTTGCCACAAAACTGCCGACCAGGGTACAGATCAGCACCGTAATCATCATGACCAAACCATTTCGAACATCGAGATTCTTATTTTTCTTGTAGGTATAAGCGCTTACCGCGCTTGCCAGCACATCGCTTGCCAGGGCAATCCCTACCGCTTCATAGGCGGGCAGACCTAAAAAGGTGATAAGCATGGGACTGATTACCGCCGCCGCACTCATACCCGCAAATCCGGTTCCAAGCCCTGCCCCAATTCCCGCAATAAAACAAATCAAAAACTGAAATAGCATTTTGTTCAACCTTCTTCCTTTAAAAATCCATGAATATTATTTTTCATACGCTTCATACAGCGCTTCATACAGTCCAGTTCTTCCTCATGCATTCCCTCCAGCAGAATTGCGGCAAAACGCTCCTGGGCTTTACGTCCGTCCGCCACAATTTCTGATGTAGTATCACATAAAATCAGATGCGCTGTTTTTCGATTCCCGCGCGTATACTCTTTTCTCAAAAACCCCTGTTCCTCCAACGTACTGATGGAAGCCGACACCTGAGACTTGGACAAACATCTGATCTCCACAATATCCGTTGCCGTATCATAGCAGGGATTGTTTGCCAAGAATAGCAGAATGTCCAGTTCCATCCGGCTGATTCCGTGCTTCTGGCAGACCCATGCCACACACTTAGAATAAAGAGTTTTCACTGCATTTTGATGTTCAAGAAGATTTAAGGGAATCATCGCGCCTCCATTTTGTTCTTTTTAGAACCATTTTACTCTATCAATAAATATTGTCAAGATAAATCTATGTTTATATTACTTATTATGGTATAATTCATGATGTCAAACACAAAGGCACTGATCAGATCACTTAAATAAAGGAGTCCCACTATCATGCACACTACCGACCTATTACGAAACTATTTGGATCTGCTGCATACCACCGAATTGGGTGCAATGCGCATCAAAAAGAATCTGGCACTGGATACCGACGATATAGTCGCCTGGTGTAAAGACCAAATCCTCTCTGATGATGCCGTTATTACAAGAAGCGGAAAAAACTGGTATGTTCATGCAAACGATTGTATGATTACAATAAATGCTTCCAGCTATACCATCATCACAGCCCACAGGAAAAAGCTTAACCCGGATCTGACAATAACAAGAGTTTACTTCGTGCGCCATGCACAGCCAGATCATACCCATGGGAATGACAGAACCAGACCTTTGACTGCTGAAGGGAAAAAAGACGCTAAAATCGTGCTCAACTTCCTGAAGAACAGAGAAATAGATGTGTTTTACAGCAGCCCCTATAAAAGAAGCATTGACACCATTGCCGATGCCGCCGCCCTTTACGGAATGAAGATCCACACAGATAAACGGCTGCGGGAACGTGAATCGGGCGCCAACGGCAACAATCAAATCATGTTCGCAAAACGATGGGCAAACCTTGATTATCACGAAGATCAGGGTGAATCCATCCATATGGTGCAACAAAGAAATATTGCAGCGCTTATGGATATATTGGAAAAAAACAGAGGAAAAAACATTGTGATCGGTACCCATGGGACAGCGCTCTCTTCCATTTTAAATTTTTATAATCCAGCCTTTGGATGCAAAAATTTCCTGCGCATCATTGACTGGATGCCTTATATTGTCGAGCTTGATTTTGACGGGAATCAACCCTTCTCCATAAAGGAGCACTGCCACATAGAAAAAAAATTTTCCTAAAATACTCCTTTGATAAATATTTCAAGACCGATAACAATCAGTATGACCCCGCCCAATATAGCGGCTTTACCTGAAAACCTAGTTCCAAATTTTCTGCCCATAAGCAGCCCGGTCATACTGATTACAAAGGTCACCGCCGCAATGATCAACGCGCATACCATTGCCATAATTAAACCATATCCCGCAATGGTAAATCCCACGGATAAAGCGTCTATGGAAGTCGCCACTCCCTGAATGAAAAGCTCTGCCATGCCGACCCTGGGCTTTTCCATTTCTTCATCCTTATTCTTAATCCCTTCCACTAGCATCTTCCCGCCAATAAATACTAACAGAATCAATGCGATCCAGGGAATCAGCTTTTCGAATGCCTTAAAATACTGCAATATGGTATGGACACAGATCCATCCAACCATTGGCATGACCGCCTGAAAAAAGGCAAACACTCCGGCAATGCCGCACATCCGCTTTCCTTTCATCCCAGGCTCATTCAAACCATTGGCAAGGGATACCGAAAAGGCATCCATGGCAAGCCCTACCCCAAGCAGTATACTGTTAAAGAAAAAGAACAAACTCCATTCCATCTTTCGTCCCTCTAAAATTTAAAATCCTGTATTTTATCAGGCATGCATATGATACAGCTTCTCATAAATGCCGCCCTTTTGCAGAAGCTCTTTGTGTGTCCCTGATTCTTCAATTCCGTTCTCTGTGAGCACCAGAATTTTCTCCGCATTTTGAATGGTGGTAAGCCTGTGGGCAATTACAAAGGTAGTCCGGTTCTTTGCAAGGGTCTCCAGAGAATCCTGCACCACCTTCTCGCTTTCATTGTCCAGCGCCGAGGTCGCCTCGTCGAAAATCAGAATGGGAGGATTTTTTAAGAACACCCGGGCAATGGAAAGACGCTGCTTCTGCCCGCCGGAAAGCTTAATGCCCCGCTGTCCGATATCCGTATCATACCCATTGGGGAAAGCCATAATAAAGTCATGGGCATTTGCATTTTTCGCTGCCTGAATAACCTCTTCCCGGCTTGCGCCCGGTTTCCCATAGGCAATATTTTCATAGATGGTTCCCGCAAACAGATATACATCCTGCTGCACGATCCCAATCTGATTCCGAAGGCTCTTTAAGGTCACCTGGCGGATATCCTTTCCGTCAATGCGCACGGTTCCCCCTGTCACATCGTAAAAACGGGGAATCAAAGAACACAGGGTGGTTTTCCCCGCCCCGGAGGAACCTACCAGCGCCATATAGGAACCTGCCTTTACTTCCAGATTAATGTTGTTTAAAACGCTCTCATTATTTTCCTTATAGTGAAAAGAAACATTTTCAAAGGAGATATCGCCCTTTACATCCTTCAACTCCACTGCGCCCTGGGCATCCTTAATATCCGGCATGATATTCATGATCTCCCGAAACCGCTCAAATCCCGTGTAACCGTTCTGGAACTGCTCCGTAAAATCCACCAGGGTTCGAATCGGGTCTGTAAATACGCCAATGTACAGCAAAAAGGTTACAAGATCGCTGACGTTTAACCGCCCATAGGCAATTAAAACACTGCCTGTAAGGATCACGCTGACCTGGATCAGAGTGGTAAACACTCCTACTCCTGCCTGAAAGCTTCCCATATAGCGGTAGCTGCTCTTTTTCGCCGCCAGGAAACCGTCGTTTCCCTGGCGGAATTTCTGGTTTTCAATCTCCTCGTTGGCAAAAGATTTAACCACCCGGATGCCCGAAAGGTTATCTTCGATCTGCCCGTTGATCTCGGCTATTTTTTCCCGGTTACGCCTGAAAGCCCTGCGCATTTTTCTGTTCAGAAAATAGGCGAACAGAAACATAAAAGGAAGAACGATAAAGGCGGCAAGCGCCAAAAACACATTGATCCTCACAAGAATGACAAAAGCGCCTGTGATCTTCAGCACCGACAGAATAATATTCTCCGGACCATGGTGCAGCAGCTCCGTAATGTCAAACAGATCCGTGGTAATACGGCTCATCAGCTGCCCCACCTTAGCGTCGTCATAAAAGGAAAAGGACAGCTTCTGCATATGGTCAAAAATCTCCGAACGCATATCGTATTCGATCTTCGCTCCCATCACATGCCCATAATTTCCGATAAAAAACCTGCTGTAACAGTCAACGGCAAGCAATACCCCGAGAAAAGCCGCAAGATATCCGATCTGATGAAGAATCTCTCCTGCTTCCAGATAAATTAAAGTGGAGGTCACATACCGAACCACCAACGGAATCATCAATGCCGCAGCGGCAGAAAGGGCGGCAAAAAACATGTCCGCCCAAAAAATCTTCCTGTAAGGTTTATAATAACCAAGCATTTTCTTTAAATTATCGCTCATCATGCCCTCTTTTAACACCCTGTATCAACGCTGGAACTGCAGTCTCCGGTAGCGGTTGATACATGCCATCATTTCCTGCTTTCTGGGTCTCGCCAGACTTGCGGACACGTCTCCCCGCTCAAACAAAAACTCCAGTCCTTTCTCGTCCATCTGGTTTTCCAGAAACGCTCCCATCTGTTTCAAATCCTTTTTGCCGTCCATCAGCTTTAGCTCGGCATATTTTAAAAGCCAGGCGAGAGCCGTGGTCTGCTCCTGATCCTTAAGCTGCTCCAGATACCGCAGTTCCACGCTCTCCCGCGCCAGCAAAAGCTCGCTGGTGCCCATGGTCTTGATCTTGATTCGATCCTCTTTTTTCAGCCCCATATCCGGCAGCGGACATCTTTTGCTGTTATAGGAGGGAAAAGACTCCTCGTCCCCGCTCATAGCCGGATAACCGGAAGCCGCCTCCTTTGCCTTTCCTGTAATATCATAAGGCACATATTCCTTCATCTGGATCACCGTATCCGCAACATGGAAATAGGAGCCGGAGCTTCCCGCCACGATCACAGAGGAAATCCCCAGATCATGGTAAAGACTATTGACCCGACAGATAAAAGGGGTAATAGGCTCCTCGCCAGCCGAGATCACCTCCTGCATCAACTGATCCCGGATCATGAAATTGGTGGCGGAGGTATCCTCGTCGATGAGAAACAGGGTGCTTCCTGCCTCCACTCCTTCCATCAGATTTGCCGCCTGGGAAGTGCTGCCGCTGGCATCCTCCGTGGAGAAATGCACCGTATCCTTTTTATTGGGAAGATTCTTAATAAAAGGAGAAATATCTACCCCCGCAATGCTCCGCCCGTCTTCCGCCCTGAGCTTTACCGCCGTATCATCGGTGATCACCAGTTCTCTGCCATCCCCGCCGATATGATTATAAACGCCATTCTGCAATGCCTGCAAAATGGTGGATTTCCCGTGGTATCCGCCTCCTACAAACAGGGTAATCCCTCTGGGAATACCCATGCCTGTTACCGTTCCCCGGTTGGGCAGTTCCAAAGTAACCTTAAGAGATTCCGGCGATCTGAAAGGCACGGCGCCTTTCATAGGTCTTTCGGAAATACCGCTTTCTCTGGGCAGAATAGAACCGTCCGCTATAAAAGCGCACAGAGACAATTCCGGAAGCTTTTCCCTGATATACTGCTGATCCTCGCAGAGGCGGATCGCCTGCTGCAATTTCTTCTGATCGATCTGGGCATAATACAGACTTTTCCTGACACACACAGGCAGAATATCAAACAGCATCTTTTCCAGCTCTCTTGCGTTGATGGTTCTTCCATTTGCCGGAAAGCCCGCTTCAAACCGCAGGGTAATGCTGCCGCCCTCCATTTTAAGCGCCGTCCGCTCAAGCACCTGCTGCCCGCAGCGGGAAACTCCCAGCAGACCGCTTTTCCCTGAGCCCTTCGCCTGAAAGCTTCCGCCGCTGACTTCTCTGGCAAAAAGCCTTGTAAGGTGATCCTGGAGTGTCACTCTCTTTGCATGGGTGTCATAAAAAGCAGGCGGGAAACCTGCCTTTTCCCCTTTCACCCGTACCGACAACCGGGAAGGCGCCGCAAAGGGGTCTCCCTGCACATGGTCAATAGAAAGCACATAATCCCTGAAATCATACTGCCCCTTTAAATCCTTATAGGCAGGATATCCTTTATGATCGATCCTTTTCAATTCATTTCTTAATTCTAACGATGACTGCATATTCTCACATTCTTTCCGGCGCAGAAAAGCCCAGCACATCAATGCAGGTCTCCAGCACATCTCTTGTCAGTAAAAGGAGCGCCACCCATCCGGATTTCTTCTCCTCATTTTCCTCTGTTACGATTTTGGTTTCATGGTAAAAACGGTTAAAAGCGTTGGCAAGCTCATAAATGTAAGCGCAGATCTTGTGGGGAGCCGTCTCCGCATACGCCGTCGCCATCATGGCATTAAAGCCTGTCAACTGCAGCATAAGCGCTTTCTCGGAATCGCTGTCCGCTTCCCTTAAAACATTTCCTTCTATCTTGCCCCCCTGCTCCCTGATCTTATTCAGGATGGACTTAATCCGGACAATAGTATACAGAATATAAGGACCTGTATCTCCTTCAAAGGAGGTAAATTTGTCAATGTCAAAAATATAGTCCTTGGAAGCCTGATTGGACAGATCTCCGTACTTGATTGCGGAAAGCGCCACCACCTTCGCCGTCTGTCTTGCTTCCTCCTCATCTACCTGGCGGTTGTCCGTGATCTTACGGTACATTTCATCGTTGATCTCCTGAATCAGCGTTTCAAGACGCATTACCCCGCCCTCTCTGGTCTTAAAGGGCTTTCCGTCCTTTCCGTTCATGGTTCCGAAGCCAATGTGCAAAAGCTCTGTCTCCGGCTCCACCAGCTTGGTTTTCCTGGCGCAGCGGAATACCTGTTCAAAATAAAGCTCCTGCCGCTTGTCCGTCAGATAGATCATACGATCCGGATGATATTCCCGCATCCTTTCCATAATGGTAGCAAGGTCCGTTGTATTATATAAAGACGCTCCGTCCGATTTCAGGATCATACAGGGAGGAATCTCCTTGGTGTCTGTCTCCTCCTTCACGTCCACCACAAGAGCCCCCTCGCTGATATAGGCGTATCCCTCTTTTTTCATATATTCCACCATGCCCGGTATCACATCATGGACGTCTGACTCGCCTTTCCAGAGGTCAAATTCCACATTCAAATTCTGATAGTTTTTTTTCAGATCCGCCACAGACACGCGAATAATGTGATCCCACAGGGCGCGATATCCCCTCACGCCGCTCTGGAGTTTAAAAGTAGCGTCCATGGCACGCTCCTTGTAGGCGGCATCCTCCTTGGATTTACTGCTTGCAGTAGGATAGATTTCCTCCAATTCTGAAATCGTAAAGGGCGCATCCTGAGGATATTCCCCCTGATAATTTTCGTCAAAATAAACCAGCTCCGGCTGACGCTCCTTCAACTCTGTGATAATCAGCCCCATTTGCAGCCCCCAGTCCCCCAGGTGGATATCTCCAATCACCTCATGCCCTGCATAGCGGGCGATCCGCTTGATGCTCTCCCCGATCACCCCTGAGCGCAGATGCCCCACATGGAGAGGCTTCGCCACGTTGGGACCGCCGTAATCCACTATAATCCGGCTGGGATGCTCCGGCATGTCCAGACCAAACTTTTCCTCCCGGCACATTTGCAAAAGGTACGCCGTTACAAAACTTTCCTTTACCTTCAAGTTTAAAAAACCGGGGGCAACCGCCTCCACACTTGAAAACACATCACTGTCCTTGCAATGCTCCGCCACATCCCCGGCAATCATAATGGGCGCTTTCTTATACAGTTTCGCGCCTGCCATGGCGCCATTACACTGATATTCACATAAATCCGGACGATTTGACAGGGTCACCTTTCCCAGTTCTCTGTCGTAGCCGGACGCTTCAAAAGCCTTTTTCATTTCCTCCGAAATCAGATCGAGCAATTTATTCATCTTTCCTCCATTCCAAAGCGTTTTACGCTTTCATTGAGTTCCTTTTTTCGCAGATAGATTTATCCTACCATTTCATTCCCTTTTTCGCAAGCCTAATAGAGTTAAAAGATAATGACAGTTCCGCCCTGCCGTAGGGAGCACCAGCGTATCGCCATCCTGGCTTTGCACCTGGGGGACATACATCCTTTCCAGACTTGTCTACGAATCGGATTTCACTAACAGAATGCGGAAAATTATTCAAGCCGATCGGGTCAGAGCCAGCGGCATCCGTGCCGCGAGGCTCTTAAAACCGCCGTC
>CAMWCA010000075.1 GCA_947172705.1 uncultured Lachnospiraceae bacterium | reverse complement strand
CGGCCAAAACCATTGATTGCTACTCTTACTGCCATTTTAGTTTCCTCCTAAAATTGAATAATTATTTTATCTTATTTTGCAATCTTTTCAGATTGACAAAATTTTATCAGCAGGATTATTTTACCTAATTTGTCCTAAAAGTGCAAGATGTAAATCAAAAATAATTTTCTTTTGGTACAAGATTTAATAATCTTTTTAGAATTATCTTCTTTCTTTTACATTACATTGTATTTTCCTCTTTAATCCGCTAAAATGGAAATGCATAAACCGGCGCCGCCGGTCTGCCTTAAACCACTACAGGAGAAAATACTATGATCAAAGCAGACTGCCATTTACACTCCTCCTTTTCGGGGGATTCCACCGCTCCCATGGAAGACATGATCTTAAAAGGGATTCAACTGGGACTGACCCACATGTGTTTTACCGAACATATGGATATGGACTTTCCCTATCCTGATCCTGCCGAAGAAGGGATGTTTGAACTAAACACTGATTCCTATCTTTATGAGCTTGCCGGCTATAAGGAAAAATACGCCTCCCAAATACAGCTTCTTTTTGGCGTGGAGTTGGGCGTCCAGCCTCACCTTCGCCGGGAGCTTTCCCTTTACGCCAAAAGCTATGACTTTGACTTTATTATCGCTTCCTCCCATCTGTGCAATGGAAAAGATCCTTACTATCCCTCCTTTTACGAGGGGCGTTCCGACGAAGAGGCGTACAGGGAATACTTTTTATCTATTTTGGATAACCTCCGTGGATTCACAAACTTTGACGTTTACGGACATCTGGATTATGTGGTTCGCTATGGAAAGAATAAAGATGCAGATTACTGCTATGAGAAATACCAGGATATTTTTGACCAGATCCTTGAGACTTTACTGGAACAGGAAAAGGGGCTGGAGATCAACACCGGCGCCATCGGCTACGGGCTTAAGGAACTGAATCCCTGTACGGAGCTTCTGCGCCGCTACCGAAAGCTGGGCGGCGAGATCATTACCGTAGGCTCCGACGCCCATGCTCCCCTTGCCGTTGCCAGGGGCTTCGACCGCGCCACTCAGATTCTTACCGACTGCGGGTTCCGCTATTACGCTACCTTTGAAAAGCGGGTGGCGGAATTTCACCGGATCTGAGTTTTTATCTTTTAGGCGGCGGTTTTTCCGCCTGGCTTTTGCTACAGGATAACGCCGCCGCCCATCACATACTCTCCGTCATAAAATACCACTGCCTGCCCCGGCGTAATTGCCCGCACAGGATGGTCAAATACCACCCGTACTTTTCCCGCTTCTTCCTCATATGCCCTGCACCATTCTCCTTTATGGGCATAGCGGACTTTTGCCCAAAGCCTGCGGGGCGTTTTCAGATCTTCCATTCCCATGTAATTTACATCACCGCACACAAGCTCTGTGTGAAATATATCCTGATCACTGATCACCACCTCATTGGTATCCGGACGGATCTCCGACACAAAAACCGGATGCCCCATGGAAAGCCCCAAACCCTTTCGCTGCCCCACCGTGTAATGGGTAATTCCTTTATGGACGCCCAGCACCTTTCCCTCCTGAGACACAAAATTTCCTGCTCCCGGAACCCGCCCCGGCGCCTCTCTGGCTATGAATCCTGCATAGTCCCCATCGGGCACAAAGCATATATCCTGACTGTCCGGCTTTGCGGCTATGGGCAGCTGATGCCACCTGGCAATCTCTCTGATCTCCTCCTTGGTATAGTCCCCCACCGGCATCAGGGTATGGGCAAGCTGGAACTGGGTCAGGTTATACAGGGCATAGGTCTGATCCTTCCTTGCAGTAACGGAATTGCGCACTGCATATCTTCCGTTTGGAAGCCGCTCCACCCGGGCATAATGCCCTGTGGCAATAAAGTCCGCTCCGATCTCCAGGCTCCGCCTTAAAAGAGCTTCCCATTTTACATAACGGTTACAGGCAATACAGGGATTGGGGGTTCTGCCGGATAAATATTCCGATACAAAATAATCCATCACCTTCTCCTGAAATTCCTTCCTGAAATTCATTACATAGTAAGGAATCCCAATCGCCTGCGCCACTCTCCTGGCATCCTCCACTGCCGACAGACCGCAGCAGCCTCCGTTTTCTTCCACCTGCATCGGATCTTCTTCCTGCCAGATCTGCATGGTGACTCCGATCACATCATATCCCTGTTCTTTCAACAGGACTGCCGCCGCAGAGGAATCCACTCCTCCGGACATACCTACCACTACTTTTTTCTTCATAGCTTCCTTTCCAAAACCGCTGATACCTATGCCTGCCAGTCAGTTTCTTCCTCTTCGTCCTCATGGATATCCTTTTTAGGTTCCTTAAGACCTTTGATTTCAATACCGTTCTTCTGGGCATAATCCCACAACGCCGCGTGAATTGCCTCCTCCGCTAAAAGGGAACAATGTACCTTCACAGGGGGAAGCCCGTCCAGCGCCTCCATCACCGCCTGATTGGTCACCGCCATTGCCTCCTCCACGGTTTTTCCCTTCACCAATTCCGTCGCCATACTGCTGGTCGCCACCGCAGCCCCGCAGCCAAAGGTCTTAAATTTACAATCCCGGATCACATGGTTTTCATCGATATCCAGATAGATCCGCATAATATCCCCGCATTTTGCATTTCCTACTGTTCCCACTCCGCTGGCAGCTTCTATCTCTCCCATATTCCTGGGATTGGTAAAGTGATCCATCACTTTTTCACTGTACATACTCTCTTCCTCCTGCTATTTCAATTTTTCTTGCTTTACAAAATCCTCATAAAGAGGGGACATCCCCCTTAACCTTTCCACCGCTTCCCTGACCGCTTCCACGGTATAATCCAGTTCTTCCACCGTATTCTCCTGATTCAGGGTAAGGCGCAGGGAACCGTGGGCAATTTCATGAGGCAGCCCGATCGCCAATAATACATGGGAAGGGTCCAGAGATCCGGAGGTACATGCCGAACCGCTGGAAGCGCAGATGCCTTTCCCATCCAGGAGCATTAAAAGGGACTCTCCTTCGATAAACCGGAAACAGAAATGAACGTTTCCCGGGAGTCTCTCTGTCCGGTCTCCGTTTAACCGGCAATATGGAATCTCCTCCTCGATTCTGCGGATGAGGTAGTCTCTTAACCGGCTCTCCTTTTCCATTCTTTCCGTAAGCCCGGTAAACGCCCTCTGGACAGCGGTCCCCAGCCCTGCGATCGCCGGTACGTTTTCGGTGCCTGCACGGCGCTTTCTCTCCTGAGCTCCTCCATGGAGAAACGCCCGGATCTTAACGCCCTTTCTGATGTATAAAAAACCGATGCCCTTGGGTCCCTGAAGCTTGTGACCGCTGGCGCTTAACAAATCAATAGAAAGCGCCTGTACATCGATGGGCAGGTGCCCATACGCCTGCACGGCGTCTGTGTGAAAAAGAATGCCCTTCTCCTTCGCCAGCCTGCCGATCTCCTCAATGGGCTGAATGGTTCCGATTTCATTGTTTGCAAACATCACCGATATTAAAATGGTGTCCGGACGAACCGCCTGCTTTAACGCCTCCAGATCCACCATTCCATTTTCCTTCACCGGAAGATAGGTTACTTCATAGCCCCTCCGCTCCAGATAACGACAGGTATGAAGCACTGCATGATGCTCGATGCAGGAGGTAATGATATGTTTTCCCTTTGCCTCATATGCCTCCGCCGCTGCGATCAGCGCCCAATTATCGGCTTCCGTTCCCCCTGCCGTAAAATAAATCTCCTCCGGCGCGGCATTTAAGCTTACCCCGATCCGCTCCCTTGCCTGGTCAATTGCCTTCTGGCTTTCCTGCCCCAGCCCGTAAATGCTGCTGGCATTGCCGTAATGCTCTGAAAAATAAGGAAGCATTGCCTCCACAACCTGGGGGGCGGTCTTAGTAGTGGCTGCATTATCTAAATAAACGATTCCATCCATGAGATAACTCCTTTACTATTCCTATCATTTTACTATGTTTTCATTTCTGACTATAGCATTCTGTGTTTGTTCTGTCAATAAAAGGAATGGCATATATTTATCAATAACACGCAAAGGGTGGTATTACATGCTTCGCTTACGAAAAAGCAATCCCCTGATCACGGGAACTCTGATCCTGACAATTACCGGCTTTGTAAGCCGTTTTATCGGATTTTTCTATCGCATTTTTCTCTCCCGGCTTTTCGGCGCCGAGGGAATGGGCATTTACCAGTTGATCTCCCCCGTGCTTGCCCTTTCTTTTTCTCTGACCGTTGCCGGTATGCAGACTGCAATTTCCAAATATGTAGCGGGAGAAAACAGTACAAAGGACTATCGTTCCTCTGTACTTCATCTGACCTGCGGTTTTCTCATTTCCATGACCATTTCCGTTCTTTGCACCGCAGGTATCTATTGCTACGCAGATGAGATTGCCCTTCACTTTTTATTGGAGTCGAGAACCGCTCCCCTGCTGCGCATTATCGCACTTTCCATTCCCATGGCTACGGTTCATTCCTGTATCAACGGATATTTTTACGGCATCAAAAAAACCACCGTGCCGGCGCTCTGCCAGCTTTCCGAACAGATCATACGAGTGGGAAGCGTTTACGTGATCTATTATATCTGCCTCCAACGCAATATGACGCCCACCATCAGCTTTGCGGTAGTGGGGCTGGTGATCGGAGAATGCGCTTCCATGCTGGTTTCCCTGGTTGCTGTGCGGGCGCACTTTTATCATGTTGTACCGGCTCATTACGGATTTCTCCTGCCACGCAGCCTTTCCTCCTACTATGGGGCGTGCCGAAGACTCCTAAAGCTTGCTATTCCCCTGTCCCTGAACAGAGTGATCATTAATTTTCTCCAGAGCGTAGAGGCAATCTTCATTCCAAACAGGCTCATGTGTTACGGCTATGACAACGCCAGCGCTCTGGGCGTTTACGGCGTATTAACCGGAATGTCCCTGCCTCTGATCCTGTTTCCCGGCGCCATTACCAACTCCATCTGCGTGCTTCTTCTACCCATTGTATCGGAGGCTGACGCTGCTGACAATACGGCTACCATCAAAAAAGCCGTGCATAAATCCATACGCTACGGCTTTCTTTTAGGTATTTTGTTTACTTTTATTTTCCTGTGCTCCGGAAAATTCCTGGGCAACCTCCTGTATCAGAGCAGCCTTGCGGGAGATTTCATCCTGATTTTAAGCTTCCTCTGCCCCCTTATGTATATTGCCAGCACACTGGGAAGCATCTTGAACGGGCTGGGAAAAACAGGACTCACCTTCCTCTACAGTATGCTGAGTCTTCTGGTAAGGCTGGGCTTCGTCTTCTTTGGCATTCCTCTCTGGGGCATCCACGGATACCTCTGGGGGCTGCTGGTAAGCCAGGCGGTTCAAACTCTGTTATGTATGTATGCAGTCCGCAAATACCGCTGACATAAAACCCAGGAGGATTATTGCTCACGCAACTGGAAGTGCTCTACCATTCCCTTAAGGGCATACGCCTGTGCCGACAGTTCTTCACTGGTAGCTGAGGTCTCCTCTGCTGCCGCCGAGTTGTTTTCCACAACGGCGCTGATTGCCTCAAAGCCCTTCTCAATTTCGCTGACAGATACTGCCTGTTTTTCGGATGCCGTACGGATATTGGCAACCGCAAGAACGATATTATCCATCTCACTGATCACGCTGTTTAAGGATTCCGCAGTCTGCTCCGTAATTTCATTGCCTCTCTGCACCTCTCGGATAGACTTATCAATCAGTTCCTTGGTGGTAACTGCGGAGTTTGCGCTGTCTTCCGCCAGCTTTCTGATCTGATCCGCCACAACCGCAAAGCCTTTCCCTGCATCTCCTGCCCTTGCCGCTTCAATTGCCGCATTCAGGGAAAGGAGGTTGGTCTGGGATGCAATTTCTTCTATATCTACGATAATGTTGCTGATTTCGCTGGAAGTTTCTTTGATGGTTTCCATGGCGTCGGTAAGCTCTTTCATTTTGCCCTGGCTGATCTTCGCCTGCTCGCCGATGATCTTGGCGTTATCATGCGCCTTCATGGTAGTGGCGGTATTTTCCTGTACCTGATCAGTTACTTCCGTAACGGTAGCCAAAAGTTCCTCAATGGATGCCGCCTGGTCGGCTGCGCCCTGGGCAAGCTCCTGAGAGCTCATTGCAAGCCCGTCTGCGCCCTCCGCTACCTGATCGGCTGCATTGTCTATATTCTTCATGGTATCGCTAAAGCCCTGGATCAAAGAAAGCAGTTCTTCCAACAGAACGGAAAAATCACCTATATATGCCTCCGGGTGCTGGCTTTGCACATTAAAGTTTCCTTTCCGGAATTCGCCAAGAATGGAAGTCAGGTCAGCCAGCAGCGCTTTCATCATGCTTGCCGTCTGGCGCAGGCTCTCCGCCAGGGTTCCCAGCTCATTATCCGATTCGTATGTAACCTCCACGCTCAGATCGCCTACCGCAAGTCCCTTTACCGCATGATCCATCTCGATCAGCGGATCTACCATATTAGCCGAAAGGGTCTTATATCCTTTGGTTGCTACTACAATGATCACTGCCAGCACAAGTACCCTGAAAATGATCTGCACAATGGCATTTCCTATGCCAAGAACTCCTAAAATTGCCGAAACCTCGGAAACTGCAAAAATAATGCACAGCAGCGTAAACAGGTACTTGATTTTCTTTTTGAAGCTCTGTTGTTCCTTCATAAAATCCTCCTTCAATCAGCCAGTATATTCTCGAATTCGCTCGTGATTTCATTATAGCTTTTTTCCCGGGATTTTACAATCATTATTTGCGGTGGGTTGGAGTTATGGTATGATTATTTTATCAGGGCGTATAAACGCCTCGGAATGGAGATCAGTATGGCAGACAGTCGGTTATTTAAAATTTTGTATGAGCTTTTGGACAGGGGAAGTGTTACGGCTCCGGAACTGGCGGAAAAGTTTGAGGTTTCCACAAGAACCATTTACCGTGATGTGGAAGCACTAAGCGGCGCGGGGATTCCCATTTATACGGAACCGGGAAGAAATGGCGGGATCTGTCTGATGCCTGATTTTGTTCTGGACAAAGCGCTACTGTCCGAAGAGGAACGTCAGGAAATATTGGCTGCAATACAGGGGATCTCCGCCACAGGCTATGCTTCCGGCAATGAAACACTGACAAAATTGTCTGCACTTTTTCATGCAAACGCGGAAAACTGGCTTGAAGTGGATTTCTCCCGTTGGGGAAAATCCGCCTGTGACAACTCAAAATTTGAGCTGTTAAAAACAGCAATCATCCAACATAGGGAAATGAAGATCGTTTATGAAAGTTCCTACAGCGAAAGAAGTACGCGCATTGTCCAGCCGTTGAAATTGTCTTATAAGTCAATGAAATGGTATTTAAAAGCATTTTGCCTGCAAAAACAGGATTTTCGCATTTTCAAATTAAATCGTATTCTGGATGTGGAATTATTGGGGCAGACTTTTATGCCAAAACCATACCCTGAACCGGAAAGCAGCCCGCCTCAGCAATATCCTCAGATCACCCTTCGGTTTTCAAAGGAAATGGCATACCGGGTCTACGATGAGTTTGACGAAACCCAGATCGAACAGCGAAAAGACGGTAGTCTGATCGCTTCCGCCCAAATGCCTGTGGACCCATGGCTGACAGGATATCTTCTATCCTTTGGCGACCAGGTGGAGATCCTCCAGCCCGCCTCTTTGAAAGACGCTTTGGCTGCGCAGGCATATGCCATTTATGAAAAAAATAAATCATGACACAGGATGTCAGGGTATGTGTGCTATATTATGAAAAGAGCAACAGTAAAAACACACAACAATAAAGGAGTAAGCATATGAGCAGACCTGCTACAAAGGCGGATCTTATAACCGCCGCAACAACTAACTGGGAGAAATTGAATACCCTCATTTCCGGCTTGACGGAAAAAGAACTGGCAACTACTTTTGATTTTGCAGACGATACAAAAAAGAAGGAAGCCCATTGGCAGCGGGATCAGAACCTCCGGGACGTTTTAATTCATTTGTATGAATGGCACCAGCTTTTATTGAATTGGGTGCATGCCAATCAAAAGGGTGAGGAACAGCCCTTTCTTCCCCATCCCTATAACTGGAAAACCTACGGCAGTCTGAATGTGTTTTTCTGGAAAAAGCATCAGAATACCTCTTTGGAGGAGGCAAAGGAAATGGTTGCAAAAAGCCATAAAGACGTATTGGCGCTGGCGGAAACTTTTTCCAATGAGGAGCTGTTTTCAAAAGGCGTATATCCATGGGCTGGGGGAAATGCAATAGGGTCGTATTTTGTCAGCGTTACATCCAGTCATTATGATTGGGCTATGAAAAAACTAAAGGCGCATATTAAAAATTGCAAGGAGAAATAAGGAGGAAATTGAAATGAAGCTACTTTTTATTGGAGGAACCGGTACCATCAGCATGGCTGTTTCACAGCTACTTCTTTCCCAGAGACATACCCTGTATCTTTTGAACCGGGGAAACCGCAATGTGGGGCTTGAGGGGGATCTGGTTACATTGACGGCGGATATCAATGACGAGGAGGCTGTTTCTGAATTGATTCGGGATTTGTCATTTGATGCTGTGGCTGATTTTATTGCTTTTACCCCCGCCCAGCTGGAACGGGATTACAGGCTCTTTGGGGATAAAACCAGGCAGTTTATTTACATCAGCTCCGCTTCTGCTTATCAGAAGCCTCTCTCCGATTTCCGCATCACGGAAGGCACTCCTCTTGCCAATCCCTACTGGGAATATTCCCGGAATAAAATCGCCGGGGAAGAATATTTGATGAAGCTTTACCGGGAAAACGGGTTTCCCATTACCATTGTCCGCCCCAGCCATACTTACTCTGAACGGTCAGTGCCTCTTGGCGTTCACGGCGCACTGGGAAGCTACTCCATTCTCAAAAGGATGCTGGAGGGGAAACCGGTTATCATTCACGGGGACGGCAGTTCTCTTTGGACCCTGACCCATAGCTCTGATTTTGCCAAGGGCTTTGCAGGGCTTGTGGGAAATGTACATGCCATTGGAGAATCGGTGCATATTACATCGGATGAATCTCTCACCTGGAATCAGATCTATCAGATCATTGCAGATGCTTTGGGCGTGAAATTAAATGCCATCCATGTTTCCTCGGAATTTCTGGACGCCTGCAGCCCTTATGATTTCAGGGGAAGCCTGCTGGGAGATAAGGCTAATACGGTGGTGTTTGACAACAGCAAGCTTAAACGGCTGGTGCCGGGATTTACCGCCACTGTCCGCGCAGATCAGGGGATTCGGGAAACCATTGCCTATGTGCTTTCTCATCCGGAATGCCAGCGGGAAGACCCTCAATTTGACGCCTGGTGCGACCGGGTGGTGGCGGCAATGGAAAAGGCAAAGGAAATGGTTTTGACTGAGTGTTAATGAATCGATGAATGGATAAAAGCTAACGGTTATTTTAAACTAGTGCCTTATGGTTATGGCGCTGGATACTGCAGCCACCCTGCCTGGGCAATGCCTCTGGCAAATGCGTCTATTATAGTCTGACGGGGCTCCGGTATATGAAAAAACAGAATTCCTACGCTGACTGCCGCTATGAAAAAGAACAAGTCTTTTCCATAGCGGCTTGTTGGTTCCCTTTTTATTTTGTTTCTGGTCAGACGAATCAAAAGAAGGAAAAGCAGGATCAAAATCGGTACGCCCAAGATGATCTGACTTGCACGCTCTCCCTGAATGGTATACACCATTGAAACGCCGCCAAAGCCGCCCCAGCCTGCCCACAAAAACGCTGTCAGCGCACAACGCCAGATGAACACACCTGCTGCCAGCCCGGCAAATACTGCGATGGCTGGCAAAATTCTAATTGCTTTTATTTGTCTCATTTTTCCCTCTATCCCGAAGCGTTTTACGCTGAGGGAGGCGAGCGAAATGTCAGATTTCGCTCTGCCATATCAGAATTTGTGACGCTTCGGCACAAATTCTTGGTTGATAAAATCAGCTATCAAGCTGATTTTTCAACCTTATAACATCCCTGTTTCCTTCAAACGTCTCAGAAATCCCTCACAGCCCTCCACTATGTCCTCATAAGTCAGCTCAAAATTTCCGCTGTACCAGGGATCGGAAATGCTGTCCGCCCTCCCTGCGTATTCTAATAGAAGAACAATTTTGTCCGGGTTTTCCCCTCGCTTATGCCCGGTTATCCGCTCCATGTTGCGAAGGTTCATGGTGTCCATGCCGATCAGGTAATCATAGTCACCGTAATCGGATCGCTTCATCTGTACGGCGCGCTTGCCTTCACAACTGATTCCGTGCCGGGCAAGTTCTTCCCGGGCTGGGGGATAGACAGGGTTGCCGATGCCGTTCCAGATCTCCTCGGTGCTGGTGGCGGCGGAGGCGATGAGGAAGGGGTGGGATATGTGATGTTTTTGCAGCATGTCCTTTAAAATGAACTCTGCCATGGGGGAACGGCAGATGTTGCCGTGGCAGACGAAAAGTATTTTTATCATGTTGCTAAAACCTCCGTAAATGCTTGATTTTGCTATATTTTCGGCATTTTCAACAGTTTTGCTATATTTTTATGACAGTGTGTCTGTTCACCTTTTTCAGCATAACTTGGAATAACTTTGCATAACTTTTCCTTCGTTTGGGCTAAATTCTGAGCTAAATTGAAAACTTTTAGCCCACTACTCATTACAGACTTTCTTCATCTCTTCTTTGGCATCATCAAACTGTAAATGTGTATATGTATTCAATGTAACACCAATATCAGAATGTCCCATAATATATTGTAGTGTCTTTGGATTCATACCAGATTTAGCCATGTTGCTACAGCATGTATGTCTGCATACATGCGGCGTTATAACAGGCATCTGCACCTTATATATATTATATTTTTTTCTGATATGCTGAAAATATTTTCCCAATGCAGAGCTACCATAGGCATATCATTCTTATCCAAGAATAGAAAGCCTGCCCTGCTGTCAATCATTGGCTCAATTTTCGGTTTCTTTCTGTTTTCAATGATACGCTTAAAACAATCTGCAACATCTTCATCCATGGGAACATATCTCACGCCCTTTTCTGTCTTAGGCGTTTCAATCACATATTCCATATCCCTTTTTCTCTGTAACTGATGTTCTACTTTGATCCTTTCCTTATCGAACTTAATATCTTCTTTTGTCAGTCCACAAAATTCAGAAACCCTAAGTCCAGTCTTGAATAAGATATAAATTCCATCATAATATTTGCAAAAATGCTTGTCTTCTTTAATGAACCTTAGAAACTCTCGTTCTTGTTTTCTTGTAATCGCTTCTCTGGTCACACTATCGTTTACTACTACCGTTGCTAATTGAAATTCAAACGGATTCTTACGGATAAGATCATCATCCATTGCCATTTGAAAAGCTGGTCTGACTACTCCACGGATGCTATGTATACTGCTATAACCTCTGCATCATCCTGTAATTTAATCAACCATTCCCTAGCATCTGATAATTTCACCTTATCAATCCGCTTTGCCCCGAATGATTCTTTCTTGATGACATTGATAACAAAATTATAGTTGGCTTGCGTATTATGCTTAACGCCCCTTTTTTGATTGATATATTTCTCCACCAACTCTAATACTATCATATTCCCACCATCGGGGACAATATCATCGTATAATCCTCCTTTCTTTCTATTTGATATATTCTACATTTTATAAAAAAATCTGTGCATGATGATTTCATCATATATTGGGTAGTGGCACTTGCTCCGTCTTGCGTTCATTACTTTGAAAATAAAAAGTCTGATAATAAAGAACAGCAAAGAAAACTATTTAATGAAATCCGTGCTTGGATTACATTAATTATTGCTATCGCAATCAATAATATATGATAAAGGCTATGGGCTTCAATGCTCATAGTCTTTTTATGTGCGGTTTATTTGCTTGTGATTGTATGTTTATCATGCGATTTTAGGCTCATTTTCGGCTTGTAATGGCTTCATTAATACATTAGGGTAACACCTGGAAAGTGGCTAGAATCTGCGTATATCGTGCTTATTTGTGACTTTATGCGGTTTGTATGATGGTATAGGGGGCAGCAAGCGCAGGATGTACGTAAGCGTCAAATCCGACGCCCCTCCTAAAATTTAAGCGCCGCTTAACTGCG
>CAMWCA010000074.1 GCA_947172705.1 uncultured Lachnospiraceae bacterium | reverse complement strand
AGAGGGGAGATTTAATCTCCCCTACTCGATCGCCATCCGTGGCGGAATCACCCTGAGATTTTACCATTCCGTAAGTGAAATAACCGATTTTTCGCCAGGTCGCTGAACTCCAATGTATCCCCGCGTCCCTCAGCCCCCTTCTCTGCTATCATGTCATGCCAATGCTACAGGCGGGGCGGTGGGAGGAGTGCCTTTGAGGGGCTATTCCTCCTCGCTCTGCTTAATGCTGATCTTGCGGTATAGTTCGTCTACTGTGGTTTCCAGTGTTTTTTCCCCTTCAAAGTAGCCGTCGATTCCCTGTGCCAGAATGGCGTAGATGGAATCTGTCAGGGGGCTTGCATAGCCTCTGGGAACGGTGGCATGGTCTAAAAGCTCTTCCAGCCATACGCTGTCCTCTTTCACCGGAAAATAAAGGGGATAGCCTTCCCCATATGTGGCGTTGTAGTAAAATCCCTGATCGTATCCGTAGGATTCCCTGCATATTTTTTCGTAGGATTCGGTCCATGCAGCGATTGACTTTCTGGCAATCGGTATCCCTGAGATGGCTCGGCTTTTTTGACTGTAGGTACCTGTATAGGAAGCCAGAAACTGCAGAAAGTCACAGGCGGCTTCCGGATGTTGGGTTTGACTGTGCACCCCTGCCAGCATGTCGGAATGGAATTGCCCGGTAGGAACGATCTCAAACCCTTCATAATGGGAAATTTGTGGAAATAACCATATTCCAAGCCTTCCCAAAACAGACAATGACATGTTTCCTTTTCCGCACCCCAGCAGCTGCCAAAATTCCTCTTCCATAATATAAGCACAGTTTTTATACTCCAATAGATAAGGAGGAGTATCGGTCGCTTCATCATTCATCAGGCGGTCATAGAGAATCTTTGCTTCCAGAAGAAATGCTTCCAGTTTTTCTTCTGTCACCTTCCCGTCCTCGTAAAGCTCTCTTCCGTAAAAATGATACAGCATGGGCAGAAAGAAAGCCTTCCTATTGTTTCGATAATTGTATGGGACAAGACCGGGTTCGTCCGGATGCGCCTCAAGATATTCCGCCAGGTCGGAAAGGTTCTCCACATAGGGCGTCATTTCTTCCCGGCATACGATGCAGTCCGCCTCAAAAAACAACGGCAGGACAAAGGCAGCATCTTCTTTTTTATACCCCCTCAATACCCCGTCAAAATATTCGTTGGTATTCAGTAAAGTCTCCATTGTTTCGCCAATGTCCAGTAATATCCCCTGCTTTGCATATTCCTCCCAGGGAAGTTTGTCAAATATGTAAATGTCCGCCGCTTGGTCGGATACGATCTCTGTATTTACGCGCTTAAACAGGGTGTCCATCTCCTGACTGGTTTCAGGAGCCTTGCTTTCTGCAAATTCATAGGTGATCATGACATTGGGATTTGCTGCCTGATACGCAAGCACTGCGTCTTTCAGGAAGCTGCTCTCTGCCCCGGAAAAAATCTTAAGCTCCGCCATATCTTCCAAATTGATTTCCGCCGGAGAATAATGGTACAGAACATCCACAGAGGTCAAAAAATACGTTTCATCTTCCTTCCACAGCCCATCCGGTCGGAAACCGCCGAGGGTCATGCTTGTACGCTCAGAGGAAACCTTTAAAATCCATTTTTCCCCTTCTTTCTCATAGATGCCGTTTCCTGTTGCCAAAAGTTCTGTTTCCTGATCTTTGGCGAGAAAGCTTCCGCCGTTGGTGATTCCTTCATAAAGGAATTCCCTGGCGATATAATCCGCTGTCTTTTCCCCCGTCCGCAGGTCAAAAATCATATAGGCTGAGTTTATCGAAGGCTGACAGATCAGATGGGTGTCGTCCTGAAGAATAAGCCCCCCTTTTGGATCGGAGGGAAAATCCGCCGTACACTGTTTTTCATCCGGGAAATATACATAAGCTCTCTGGGTATCAAATAAAATGATCGTTCCATTTCCCGAAACCCTTATATCTGACCAAAAAGTGCCTTCATCTGCCGCCAGTTCTATTTCCTCAAAAGAACGGTCTGCACCGATATATCGGATAATGTGGTTTGCATATTTAAGATCCGTTCTGGGGGCGTTAGCCTTGTAATAATTATTCTCCCGCTCCGGGGTCAGATCCTCCTGATAAAGGAAATAGATATCCCCATTTTCCAACTCATGGAAATTCCGCAGCATCCCATAATCCCCCGCTGGTGTTACCGCTGGTTCCGGCTTTTCAAAGGCAGACTGTTCTTCCTGATAATAGGAAATGATCTGAGCATTTCCCACACTGGAAGAAGCATCTGGCTGCACTTTATTTTCTGTATTCTTTTCGCAGGATGTTAAACAAAAGGTGAATAGAAGCAGGAATGGAATTATTTTTTTCACGCAGCATCCCTCCGCTAAAACAAATGTCATACGATAAAATTACTTTACTCTATTTTATCATATATTTTTCCCTGTGACAGTTTTATCGTATGATCTTTTTCTGTTTCATCGTGCCTGTAGTTACATTCCACACCTGCGCCACTGTGCCGCTCTTTATATTATATATATTGAACGATACCTGCTGATCATCTTAAAAAAATCATCGCTCCTTTTCGCCGGGTATGGTATAATAGGCTGAAAAAATGCAAAAAGCAGAAGAGAAAAGAGGAGAACCATGGCGATCGATAAAGTGAGAGAATATTTCAGACAATACGGTATGGAGGAGAGAATACGGGAATTTGACGTATCCAGCGCTACGGTAGAGCTTGCCGCCCAGGCGCTATCCTGTGCCCCGGCGAGAATTGCCAAAACACTTTCCTTTCTGGTGGGGGAGGAGGCTGTTTTGATCGTGGCGGCAGGAGATGTGAAAATCGATAATGGCAAGTATAAAAAGCAGTTTAGCACCAAGGCAAAGATGCTCGCGCCGGATCAGGTGGAGGAAATGGTTGGACATGCCATAGGCGGCGTATGCCCCTTTGGGGTAAAGGAAGGCGTACAGGTATATCTGGACGAATCGCTGAAGCGCTTTGAGACAGTGTTTCCGGCGTGCGGCAGCGCCAACAGCGCCATAGAACTGACCATTCCGGAGTTGGAACGTTACGCAGGGGAAAAGGGATGGATCGACGTATGTAAATTGATAGAGGGTTAAAGGAATGCCGCCACGTTTTGCGGGCTTGCTTATCGTAACAGATATCTCAGCGGTTATGAACCGGCTGAGGTATAATGTTTTACGCCCAGTTTCCAAAGGAGAAAGCAGGGCAGGAAGAACAGGCATGCCGCCAGGGGCAGAAGCGGATAGTATGGTTTCCCCCGATCCAGCAGGTAAAGCAGAGGATAATATTGAATCAGAGCATAGGGAATCACAAAGGTACACAGTTGCAGCATTCTTTTCCCATAGATGGAAACGGGATATTTCCCATATTCCCTTGCCCCATCGGTAAAGATATTGATAAATTCCAGCCCTTCAATGGTAAAAAAGCACAGCGCCGCATAAACCAAAAAGATCCCGGTGAAAATCACGGTTCCGCCAATCAGCATGAGCACCACGGCAAGGATCTTTCCAAAGGTCCAGTGTACCTTGCTGACAGAAAAGCCATAGACAAACATGACCACTGCCTGAAGAATACGCCCGATCCGGGAAAACTCAATGCGGCTTCCCAGAACCTGCAGGATCTCATTCCGCGGCCGAACCAGTACCCGGTCAAATTCTCCCTGGCGGATCATACTGTCAAAGGTGTCAAAGCCCCTTGCCACAGACTCCGCAAGGGAAAACTCCATCAGCGTAATGCCGAAGCATAAAAGCACTTCATTGTAGGTAAATCCCTGAACCGTCGAGAAACGGCGCAGCATAAAGTACATGCCCAGAAACACATTGAAGGAGACCAGAAACTGACCAATACAGGTGAGAAAAAAGGAAGTCTTGTATTCCATCAGGGATTTCAGGTGCATGGCAAAATATTTTCCGTATAATTTCATGTTATTTATTCTAACCTCCCTGTACCGTAATTTTTTTCATTGCCGCAGCGTCCAGAAGCTTCCCCATGGCGATCAATGCAAAAAGCCAGAAAAATTGAATCATAATAGCGCGCTGCATGGGAGCGCCGGTTAAGTCGCCGCTGTAAATGCGCAAAGGCACATTCTGCATGGAGGCAAAGGGAAGCAGTTCCAGAACCTCCCGAAGCCTGTCCGGAAAAAAGGGCAGAGGAATGGTGGCACCTGATAAAAATTCCACTATGGAAGTGGCAACAATGCGGATTCCCGAAGGGGATATGGCGAAAAAGGAAGCCATATAAATCAGCATGCAAAAGGCAACCGTCACCCCCAGACCTGTAACCAGCGTCAGGAGAAACAGTCCGAAGGCAATTGGATCAGCCGGAGGCATCAGCCCGTAAGGAGCAGGAAGAAAGGCGGCGACCAGCAAAATGGGAAAACACCGAAGGACTGCTTTTGCCCCTCTGGTTGCAAGGCTCCGGGCAAACCACATGTCGTAAATATGGATGGGACGGCACAATTCATAGGCGATATTTCCACTGACAATGGTGTCAAAAATTTCATTTTCCATCATCCATGCCATAAACAGGGCGAGAAACGCCTGCTGCATCCATACATAAGCGCAGGTGGACTGAAAGGTCATGGGAAAGGAATTTGGAGCCGTCTGATAAAAGGCGCGGAACATGAGAATTTCCATAGAACCCCAGGCAAACTGTGTGATGATACCGGCAAAAGCGGCAGTGCGGTACTGGAGCCCCATGCTGAAACGCAGCCGGAAAAAAGCAATATATTTTTTCATAGACGCCTCCTTAAAGATCATGGCTGCGGTAAAAAGCAGCCAAAGCTTCTTCGGTGCTGGGATAATCCTGCCTGATATCCTCTATGTTTCCGTCCAGCAGGATGGAGCCTTTTCCAATCAAAATAATCCTGCTGGTGAGGGCTTCAATATCCTGCATATCGTGGGTGGTTAAAATGACGGTGGTTTTCTTTTCCTGATTCAGCTTTAAAATAAAGTCCCGGACTGCAAGCTTTGAAACCGCATCCAGCCCGATGGTAGGCTCGTCCAGAAAAAGAAGGCTGGGGCTGTGTAAAAGGGAGGCGGCAATTTCGCAGCGCATTCTCTGTCCCAGGGAGAGCTGTCTTGCAGGCGTTTTCAGCAGATCGGAAAGCTGCAGCATGGCGCACAGTTCTTCCAGGTTGCGGCGATAGAGGGAGTCATCGATGCGGTAGATCTCCTTTAGTAATTCAAAGGAGTCGGCAATGGGGACATCCCACCACAGCTGGGAACGCTGACCGAAAACAACGCCGATGTTTCTTACATGTTCAATTCGATTTTTCCAGGGTACTAATCCGTTGATCAGACATACGCCCCTTTCCGGGGTCAGAATGCCGCTTAAGATTTTGATGGTAGAGCTCTTTCCGGCGCCGTTGGGACCGATATAGCCCACCATTTCACCGTCCTGTATGGTGAAAGATACGTCGTCGAGAGCGTGGATGTACTCATATTCCCTGTGGAACAGAGCCTTTAACGCCGAAGAGAATCCGGCGTCCCGTTTTGAGACCTGATAGGTCTTGCATACATGTTCTAAAGTAATCATGTTTGCTTCCTCCTGGTAGTTTTATAGTTTTTATAACTTGCCAAGCCGGTCTGCTGTCTCCGGGGATTTGCCGGAGCACTACCGCAGGTAAGATTTCATGAAATTGTATTTCGCGGCAATTAGGTCAAAAGCGCGAAAGGAATTTCAGAATAGCATGTTTAAAATTAAAAGTCAACCGTTCTGTTGAATTTTGTCTACAGTTAATGTAACAGAATAGCCCTGCCGCAAGGAACACAAGCCGGGACGCTGGCAGGCTTGTGTTCCTTGCGGCAGGGCTGCACTGTTATACGGCAATTTCAGGGTAATTCGTTACATTTCCCGTGATGGGCACTAATTGCTTTTGGGAGGGACGCCGATATACAATATGTAACATTGGATCATGCAGTATAGTTAGGCAGAAAAGGAATAAAGGAGTATTCCGGATAATGGAGGTAGACGGATCTATGAAGGTGCAGAACACAACGATTTTTATGGGCGACAGTACCCTGAGAGAGAGGCATAGCGGCAGTGTCCAGGAGGACAGAAGCGGACAGAAGAGTCTTTTTGCGGGGAATTTGAATAAGAATCTTGATCCTGTGGCAAAGCGGCAGCAGGAGGCGAAAAAGCAGGTGATGAAGATCATCGGCGATGCAAGAGAAAGTGACCGAAAGCTGGAGGACAGCGTAGCGGAGAGCAGAAATAAGATCCAGGGATACCAAAAGACGTTGGATGAGGCAAACGGCGAGTTGAAGCGCATTGCCAATGACAAGGAAGAACTGCGAAAGGCTTACGGTGTGGAGGCTGATTCCCAGGAGGAGCAGGACTTGAAGCTTTTGGAAAAGAAAAGGCTTGCAAGTAAGCCGGGATCGGACATCAAACTGACAGATGAAGAATACCAGCGGGTGAAAGAGATTTATGCGAATGGGCTTACGGAATATCAGGAGCATTCTATGAAGCTTACGGAGGCAGGAGGAGCCTATGAAGCTGAAATAGAGGAGGCAAAAAAGGGGATTATGGAGGAAAATTATTCCATACGCTCCACCAAAGAAGCGATGCTGAAATCCCAAACCATGATCAAGGCTGAAAAGGCGGCGGACGATGTGATGGAGACAGCCAGAAAAGATATTATCGGCATGCTCACAGACGAGGCAAAGGATCACATCGACGAGGAGCTGGAAGAGAAGAAGGAAGCAGCCGAGGAGAAGGCGGAAGAAGAAAAGGAAGAGGAAGAAAAGATCGAAAAGCAGAAGGCGGAAAAGGAAGAAAAGGAAGCCTTTACAGAGCAGATCGCCGCGTCTACAGAGCTTATGGTGGAGGCGGAAAGCACCATGGACGACGTTCAGAAAGAGATCAAAAAGATGATGGACGAGATGAAACTGCTGGAGGAAGATATCAAAGGAGCGGCAGTGGACGCCAGCAAATAAAAAGAAGAGGCTTAAGCCTCTTCAAAGAGAATTTCCTTTTCGGAAAGGAAACGTGTCATATAATCGTCCCACAGACGGTCAGGGGTTTTGTCCGGAAGGAATGTGTGAAAAGCGGTGGCAGTAATGCAGGTGAGCATACTGCCATCGTATTTTATATTCAGAACAAAAGCCTTGAGATCGGATAAGGAAATATCGGCATCTCCTTCCTGAAGGATCTGGGCGGCAGGTTCGGGCTTTAGATGAAGCACCAGCTTAAACTGTACCGGCGTACGTTTTCCCCTGATCAGTTCAAAGCACAATGAGCGCATATCCTTCCATTGGGAAAATTCATAGGGAGGAAGGATATCCTCATGGTTGATGTCGCCGGTAAAAAATTCCTTTTCCATGTGTCCGTCGATTGTAAAGTGATTATAGGTGGTAATAGATGCATCGGCAAGGAGAAAGGAATCAAAGGCGTCGCTTCCCAGCAGCCTGCCCATAAAGCTTTTTACCTCTTTTATCTGATAGGCTCTCATAAATACTCCTGTTTTGGCGGATTCCTACTGAGCGTACTTTTCAGCCTGCTCAGCGATCAGTGCATGGTCTTCAAAGTAATTGATCTTCATGGCTTTTTTGACCTGATCCAAGGTATGGGAAGCAACCTGGCGGGCTTCCAGACTGCCCTTGCGGAGAATTTCATAGACGGCGGGAATGTCTTTTTCCCATTCCTTCCGTTTGGCGCGGATGGGAGAAAGCTCTTCCTGGAGCACGCTGTTTAAGAACTTCTTCACCTTCACATCACCCAGACCGCCTCTGGTGTAATGCGCTTTCAATTCCTCCAGATTTGCATATTCCGGAAGATATTCTGCGAACATCTCATCCTTGCAGAAAGCGTCCAGATAGATGAACACAGGATTACCCTCCACCTGACCGGGATCGGAAACCTGCAGGTGATTGGGGTCGGTGAACATGGACATCACCTTTTTGCGCACATCCTCTTCCGTGTCGGACAGATAAATACAGTTATTCAGAGATTTACTCATTTTTGCTTTGCCGTCGATTCCGGGAAGCCGGAGACATGCTTTATTGTCGGGGAGCAAAACGTCAGGCTCCACCAGAGTATCGCCGTAGACGGAGTTGAATTTGCGCACGATCTCCTTGGTCTGTTCCAGCATGGGAAGCTGATCTTCTCCTACCGGGACGGTGGTTGCAGCAAAAGCGGTGATATCGGCAGCCTGGCTGATGGGGTAGGTGAAAAAGCCCACCGGGATGCTTGCCTCAAAGTTTCGCATTTGAATTTCAGATTTTACCGTAGGATTCCGCTGTAATCGGGAAACGGTTACCAGATTCATATAATAAAAGGAAAGCTCACATAACTCAGGAATCTGGGACTGGATTAGAAGGGTGGATTTATCAGGGTCGAGCCCGCAGGATAAATAATCCAGCGCCACCTCTATGATATTCTGGCGCACCTTTTCAGGCTGCTCGGCATTGTCCGTTAGAGCCTGGGCGTCGGCGATCATGATGAAAATTTTATCGTATATACCGGAATTTTGCAGTTCCACTCTCCGCTTCAGGGAGCCGGCGTAGTGACCTACGTGAAGACGTCCGGTAGGTCTGTCTCCGGTTAAAATAATTTTTGACATATTTAGTTACTCCTTTTTCATTTCTTTTGTGCGGGTAAGCCGCCTTTCTGAATCATTATACACTATCGGGAGAAAATTTCCTATTCATTTTTATGGGAAATTTTTGTAACGGTTGGGACTGGATATTAAATGGGCTTTGGTATAAAATGTAAAAGCAGGCGTGGCTGCAAATTGGGAGAAGCTATGAAATTTTTAAAGAAGATACAGGACAAAATTACTTATGTGCGTATTATAGCGGTAGGATATCTGGTAGTCATTTTGGCAGGGACAGGGCTTTTGATGCTGCCGGCTGCTACCAGAGCGGGGGAAAAGACGGGATTCCTTACAGCGCTTTTCACCGCTACAAGCTCTACCTGTGTAACGGGGCTTGTGGTGGAGGATACAGCGACCCACTGGACGGCTTTCGGGCATACGGTGATTATTTTGATGATCCAGATCGGGGGACTTGGATTTATGACCATGGGAGTGCTGCTTGCAGTGCTTCTCAGAAGAAGAGTTTCCCTGAGAACCAGAGGAATTTTGCAGGAGAGTATGAACTATATGCAGATGGGCGGTATTATCCGGCTGGTTAAGATGACCTTTAAGGGGACGCTTTTGTTTGAAGGGGTGGGAGCAGTCCTTTTGGCAATTCGTCTGATTCCTGTTTTCGGAGCGCCAAAGGGGATACTCTACGGGGTGTTCCATTCCATATCGGCTTTCTGCAATGCAGGCTTTGACCTGATGGGGACTTACTCCGGAGAATATTCGTCTTTTGTGGAATTCCATGGGGATATTTTGATCAATCTTGTGTTAATGGCGCTGATTATATTAGGAGGGATCGGTTTTTTTGTGTGGAGCGATCTGAAGAAAAACGGATTCCACTGGAAAAAATACATGCTGCATACAAAAATCACATTATTTACCACAGGGGTTCTCCTTGTTGGAGGAACGGCGCTTTATCTTTTATTTGAAAACGATAATCTGCTGGCGCAGATGAGTGGGAAAGATAAGATTTTGGCGGCGGCATTCAGTTCCGTGACGGCTAGGACAGCGGGGTTCAATACCATTGATACAGGGGGGCTTACTAGTGCTTCCAAGCTGCTCACCATGCTCCTTATGTTTATTGGCGGAAGCCCGGGTTCCACGGCGGGCGGTATCAAGACGGTGACGGCGCTGGTGCTGGTGGCTTATGTATGGTCGAACTTACGGGACAGCAAGGGTGTGCATATGTTCCGCAGGAGGTTAGAGGATGATGTGATCAGAAAGGCAAGCAACGTTGTGGTCATCAGTTTGCTGCTGGCAGTGGCTTCTGTGATTTTCATTTGCTTTATACAGCCTCAGCTTCCGGTAGAGGATGTGATGTTCGAGGTGTTTTCCGCAATTGGAACGGTGGGAATGAGCACGGGGCTGACGCGGGAGCTGTCCACAGCTTCCAGAATCCTGGTGGTTTTGCTGATGTATTGCGGACGTATCGGAAGTATGTCTTTTGCGCTTTCCTTTACGGAGCGCAAAAAGGTTGCGCCGGTTCAGCTTCCGGCTGAAAAAATTATGATTGGATAAGGAATGGGAAATTATGAAATCAATATTGATTATTGGGCTTGGAGAATTTGGTCAGCATCTTTGCAGGAGAATGGCGGAGCTGAAAAATGAAATTATGGTGATGGATCTGAAACCGGAAAGGGTGGAAAGCATGATGCCTCTGGTTACAAATGGCCAGATCGGCGACTGCACCAATGAGGAGGTTCTAAGAAGCATTGGCGTGAACAATTTTGATATTTGTTTCGTATGTATTGGAACAAATTTTCAAAGTAGCCTGGAAGTGACCTCTCTTCTGAAGGAAAATGGTGCAAAGTATGTGGTGAGCAAGGCAACCAGGGACATACAGGCGAAATTTCTCCTTCGCAACGGAGCAGACGAGGTGATCTATCCGGACAGAGATATTGCGGCAAAGGCGGCAATACGCTACAGTGCAAACCATGTATACGATTATATCAGTGTAAACTCAGAATATTCCATATTTGAAATTCCGGTGAAGGAAGAATGGGTAGGGAAGACCATCAAGGAAGTGAATTTCCGGGCGAAATACAAGACAAATATTCTGGGGATCAAAAAGAACGAAAGCACACAGCTGATGCCTATGGCGGATCATGAGTTTGACAGAAACGAGCATTTGATGGTAATTGGAAAAATTGATGATATCAAGCGTCTGTTGAAGGGCTTTGAAAATATTAAATATGAAAAAAATAAGAAAAATCGTTGATAGAATCGTTGCAGATCTTAATGCCTCCAAATGGGCGATCGCAGTCTTTTTGATCCTGTATCTGGTAATACATCGGATTTTTGGAGCATTTTGCCCTATGCTGGTGCTGACCGGCATTCCCTGTGCAGGCTGCGGGCTTACCAGAGCCTTTCTCTTTCTAGCAGGGGGACAGGCGGCGCGGGCAGTGAGCATCAATCCCTCCGTCCTGCCGATGATCGCTTTTTTGTTATACTGTGGATATTTCCGCTATGTTAAAGGAGAAAAAATCCGCTATTTAGGAGGGGCACTCAGCATTTTAGCGGTATCCATGCTGGTTATTTACGGGTATCGGATGTACCTGTATTTCCCTGACAGAGCGCCCTATGTCTACATGGAACAAAATGTGGCGGCAAAATGTATCCCCGGATATAAGGAATGGATTCGAAAACTACTGCACTTTGGAACTGGTCCAACGTCCTGATGCGCCGCAGGGGAGTATAAGACCGCTTTGGCTTACAGGAAGACCGATCTCCGAGGAAACCACCCTGCCTCCCAGTTGAGAGGACACTGCGGAGCTTAACATATATGTGAGAACGGCAGGCTGCAAGCCTGTTGTGTAGGAGTTGATCAAAAAGAACAGGGCGTTTTTGGGGAGAAGTTTGGCGGTAAGCTCTATAAAAGGATAAATATTCTCCTCCATTTTCCAGATTTCACCCTTAGGTCCCCTTCCGTAAGAAGGGGGGTCCATAATGATGCCATCGTAGGTGTTCCCCCGCCGGATTTCCCGTTCTACAAATTTAACGCAGTCGTCCACCAGCCAGCGAATGGGGGCATCCCCCAGACCGGAAGCGAGCGCGTTTTCTTTTGCCCAGGTGACCATGCCTTTGGAAGCGTCCACATGGGTAACGCTGGCGCCGGCTTTGGCTGCGGCAAGAGTAGCGCCGCCGGTATAGGCAAAAAGATTCAGGACTTTAACAGGACGCCCGGCATTTTGAATGATCCGGGAAAACCAGTCCCAGTTCACTGCCTGTTCAGGAAACAGCCCAGTATGCTTAAAGCTGAAAGGCTTTAAATGAAAAGTCAGATCCCGGTATCCGATACTCCATTCGTTAGGAAGATCAAAAAATTCCCATTCACCGCCGCCTTTGGCGCTGCGGTGGTAATGGCCGTTTAAGCGCTTCCATTCCTTTGCCTGCTTCGGGGTGTTCCAAATGACCTGTGGGTCGGGACGCAGCAGAACATAACTGCCCCATCGCTCCAGTTTCTCTCCCCGTGAGGTATCTATTACTTCATAATCTTTCCATTGATCTGCTACCCACATATAATAAACCCTTTCCTGTTTTACTAAGAGATTTTGATCGAAGTGTTTGATTTGACTCATTATATCATGCATCGGTGAGGATGGAAATAGATAGTTTTCCACGTAACCTTTGTGGAAGAGAGGGCAATATCCTGACAGTCCAGTCCGGTGTTATTGGGGGCGGGGATGGGCGGGGCGAAAGGCG
>CAMWCA010000073.1 GCA_947172705.1 uncultured Lachnospiraceae bacterium | reverse complement strand
GTGTACCATTATGGCACTTATTCCGGGGATATTGTCTATAACGGAGACGTGCAGCAATTTAAATCCATAGCGGACAGCGAGGAGAAAGGAATTGCTATTATTTATCAGGAATTGGCATTGATTCCTGAGCTTAGTATTTATGAAAACATTTATTTTGGTCATGAGATCATGAATGGGAGGAGCATTGACTGGAATAAAACGATCGTTAAGGCGACAGAGGTTCTTAAGAAGGTGCGTTTGGATGTAGACCCCTCCATGAAAGTTAAGAACCTTGGCGTAGGCAATCAACAGCTGGTAGAGATTGCAAAGGCATTGAGTAAGGATGTTAAGCTGTTGATTCTGGATGAGCCTACGGCTTCATTGAATGAAGACGACAGTAAAAATCTGCTGGAGCTGATCAAAGAGCTGAAGGAGCAGGGAGTAACCTGTATCATGATCTCCCATAAGCTGAGAGAGATCACAGCGATAGCAGATACCATTACAGTGCTTCGTGACGGCGCAACGATCTGTTCTATGGATACGGCTGAAAGAACCATTACGGAAGCAGAAATTATTAAACATATGGTAGGCAGGGAAATTGACAACATCTATCCGAAGCGGGAGAAGAAAAATATCGGAGATGTTTGTTTGGAGATAAAGAACTGGACCGTAGAAGATCCGGTGAAAGGAAAAGAAATCCTTCACAACGTAAACCTGAACGTCCGCAAAGGAGAGATCGTAGGGCTTCAGGGGTTGATGGGAGCGGGAAGAACGGAATTTGCATTGAGTGTTTTCGGAAATCCCACAGGCTACAAGATCACCAGCGGCGAGATCATTCTGGATGGGGAAAAGGTTTCCTTTGGCAAACCCAAGGATGCAATTAAAAAGGGCGTTGCCTATGTAAGCGAGGACAGAAAAGGAAACGGTCTTATACTGATACAGGATATTAAGTACAATGTCAGCGTTGCCAATCTGGAGGAGCTTCAGGAGGGAATTGCCCTCAATGAAAACGAAGAGATCAATATGGCAAACGGCTATAAGGATTCCATTAATATCAAAGCGCCTTCCATTATGCAGAAGGTGGGCAACTTAAGCGGCGGAAACCAGCAAAAGGTACAGCTGGCAAAATGGCTCTTTGTGAAGCCTAAGGTATTGATTCTGGATGAACCTACAAGAGGTATCGATGTTGGTGCTAAGTACGAGATCTATTCCCTTATGAACAGGCTTGTGGAGCAGGGAATGAGTATCATTATGATCTCTTCGGAGCTTCCGGAGGTACTTGGCATGAGCGACAGACTTTACGTTATGTCAAGCGGAACGATTACCGGCGAGCTGTCCAGCGAGGATGCGGATGAAAATAAAGTTATGGCAATGGCCATTAATTCCTAGGAGGTTGCAGAATGGAAAATACAAGTAAAAAAGAACCCAAAAAGGCAGGTCTTGGACAGGAGATCGTGGGTTTGGTCAAAACGAATATCAGAGATTACATGATGTACATAACACTTGTAATCATTATGCTGTTTTTTACCTGGAAGACCAATGGAGGATTTATTCAGGCGAGAAATATTTCTAACCTGATCAATCAGGCAGGTTATGTTGCAGTGCTTGCCATTGGTATGACATTGATTCTTATTTTAAAACACATTGATCTTTCGGTTGGTTATGTTGCCGGTTTCTGCGGTGCAGTAGCGGCAATTTTAATGACTCAGTCGGGTATAAATGAATGGCTTGCCATTCTGATCGTTCTTGTAATCGGGCTTGTGATCGGAGTATACCAGGGACTGCTGGTGACAAGAGTGGGAGTTCCGGCATTCGTTACCACCCTTGCTGGTATGTTTATGTTCAGGGGACTTTTGAATCTTGCTCTGCAGAAAACAGGAACCATCATTATACCCAACGCAGGGTTTAATGCGTTGTCTAACGGATTTATTCCAGATATTCCGGGAGTGGATCTGGGATTTCATCTGCTCACACTATTGATTGGTATTGTTGCAGTTGTGTTGACAATCGTTTCACAGGTCAAGGCAAGAAAAAATAAGCAGAAATACAATTTTCAGGTAACATCTGCTCCGGTATTTATATTTGGTCTGGTATTTGTGTCGATTATCATCATGGCAATTATCTGGGTGCTGGCAAGCTACAGCGGTATTCCCTGGACTGCCGTTATTGTAGGAGTGGTTTTATTCATTTATAATTATATGTTAAATAAGACGAGGCTTGGTAGGTACATTTACGGTATCGGCGGCAACGATCAGGCGGCTGAGCTTTCTGGTATCGATGTAAAGAAGGTTACTTTATTTGCATTCTGTTCCATGAGTTTTCTTGCATCCCTTGCAGGAATCCTGTATACTTCCAGATTACAGTCTGCAACACCTACAGCAGGAAATGCGTTTGAGATGGATGCGATTGCATCTTCTTACATAGGCGGTACGGCTGTAAGCGGTGGTATTGGCAAGGTTACAAATACGATTATAGGCGCGCTGGTTATTATGTCGCTGACCAACGGCATGAATCTGATGGGGGTAGATGTTTCTTACCAATATATTGTAAAGGGAATTATTTTCATTATTGCTGTTGCATTTGATGTGAGAACACGTTCCAAGGCAAGATAAGCATTTATAAATGCTGGAGAGGAAGTGGAATGAAAAAAATACTGAAAATTAAGATGCCACATAAAAAGATAAGTGTTATTAAAAAGACGGACGTTATTAAGAAGGCAAAGAAAAGCAAAAAAGGAATAGGAATCAGGGCAAAGCTGCTTTCAGCTTTTGCCCTTCCTGTGCTTTTTGTTATTTTACTGGGGGTTGTTACCTATAGCCAGACGGCGGAATCTCTGGAAGGGCATTACAAGGAATCCACCATGCAGATTTTGGGCAAAACCTCAGATTATCTGAAAGTCCTTTTGCTGGAGGTGGAGACCACGGCATATGATCTGTCTCAGGATGGGGATTTGATTTCTTATTTCAGCGGAACCCCTGAGGACGGCGTGGATTTTGATTATGTGGACAGAAAAATGAAGTCTTTTCTGGGCACCAACGAATATGTGGAAAACGGATATTTTATCGCCATAGACGGAGGAAAGCATATCAGCACCAATCAGGAGGTTACCTTTGATGCAAATGCCTACGAAGTTTTTGCGGCTTCCCAGGATTATGTGGAGGTAATGGCGAGAAACCGTAAGGTATGGCTGGGAGAAAGCGAATTTTTGAAATCATACAAGGCTGCGCCGGAAAATCCTTATGACAACCGTGTTTTGACCGTTGTACGCCGTGTGGACAATGTGCTCACAGGACAGGATATCGGATTTATTATCCTGGAGGTGAGAAGCAGCGTTATGGATGAAATGCTGGAGACTATTAACCTTGGCGACAACAGTATAGTGGTGCTTGCGGCACAGGATAATACAGAGCTGGCAAAGGCGGCGGACTATCCGGCATCTATAGAGGAGAAGATCATTACCGGCGGAAATGCCTATCAGAAAATGCAGCAGGGTGTAGACAAGTCAGGCTCCTTTAACTTAAAATACAAGGGGAAGGATTACTGGATGTGCTATTATTACATAGGAGATATTGGTAATAGCATCATTGGTCTGATTCCCAAGGCAACCATGCTGGAGCAGGCGAATGACATTAAAACCAATACCATTGTCATGGTGATCATTTTAACTGTGATCATGGCAGCGATCGCAACGCTGATCGCCCTGAATATAGGAAAGAATATTCAGAATATTTTAAAGGGTGTAGATCAGGCATCTAAAGGAGATCTTACGGTACAGATCAAGACGAAAAATAAAGACGAGTTTGCAGCGTTGTGCGGGGGAATTAACGATATGGTGTCGTCTGTAAAGGAATTAATTACCCAGGTATCAGAAGGAGCCTGCCAGGTGGACGAGGCTGTGAACAAGGTAGGAAATATGAACACCCAGGTATGTGACGTGACAGAAGGGATATCCAGCGCCATTGTTCAAATTCGCAGCGGAGCCGAATGTCAGGGCGAAGGAGCAAGAGACTGCCTCAACAACATGGATGATCTGGCGGAGAAGATCACCTGTGTGGCGGATAACACAGAGGAGATCCAGAAAATCTCAAACGGCGTTAAGAAACTTGTAAGTTCCGGAATCGGCATTATGGAAGAATTAAACGCCACCTCTGAGATTACTGACAAAAATCTTTATGAGATCGTAAAGGAACTGGAAGGACTGGGTACATCTGTTTCCGATATCAACCAGATCATTCAGGTCATATCCGAGATTGCGGAGCAGACCAATCTTTTGTCCCTCAATGCAAGCATCGAGGCGGCAAGAGCAGGGGAATCGGGAAGAGGTTTTGCAGTGGTTGCATCGGAAGTGAAAAAGCTGGCGGATCAATCCATGGAAGCGGCAGGGGAAATTCATAAGATCATCAGCAAGATAGAGGACTTTAACGCGGGGGTACTGCGCCATGCAGAGCAAACGGGAAAAGCACTGGAGTCTCAGAAATCTGCGGTAGGCAATGCAGTAGGCGCATTCAGGGATATGGATAATCATCTGGAGAAGCTTACCGGGAATATTGATGAGATCGTGGTACAGACCCAGGCAATTGCAAGTGCAAAGAATTCTACGCTGAGCGCCGTACAGTCCATTTCCTCCACCATTGAGGAAAACACGGCGGCAACCATTAACATAGGCGAGGACGTAGAGAAACAGAAGAAACAGGTGGAAGAGCTGGCAATCTGTGCAGACAATCTGATGACGGTATCTGACCGGCTGAAAGTAGCAGTCAGTATCTTTACAATAGACCAGCCTGTTCAGGAAGAAGTATAGAATATTAGCGGAAAGGGACGGAAAATGGAGCAGTTAGAGGAAGTCATTAAAATGCTGGATTCCATGGCGGATGCAGGCGTCAGCCGTATCAAAATCGAAACCTCCAATACACTTGAGGAGGGGGAAGAAAAGAAAGCCTATCATCACGGAAGATGTGATGTTGGAAGTCCCTTTGCCACAGGAAAGCTTTTTGATTTGGAAGAAGAATAAACCCTGTAAATGCAGATTTGAAGCGATTCTAAAATACTTCAAATCTGCATTTTATATTGAGGGTGATTTGCCTATAAGATTTGTCTGATTTCGCCACAGCCGATTTTGACACCTGAATCGCCGGCGGGCTGGGAAGTAAAATCGTCGCGGTTGGAATGGATTACCACAGATCTGCCTATAATCTCTTCTATAGTAAAACGTTTGTCATAGAATGCCGACCAGGCATAGCCCTGGTTTCCTAAAAGAGGAGGGAGATCTCCGGCATGTGCAGGGTGAGGCGCTTCGGAAGGATTATAATGTCCGCCGGTATTCTGAAAGTCATCAGAGCAGTCTCCAAATTCATGGATATGCATGGCATAAAAATCAGTGGAGCCTGGAGTACTTATATTGGGGAGTCCAAATATTTCCGCTTCAATCAGTACGCCGCCATAGGGAGTTGAGTAGAATGTTACAAGCCCGGAAAGCCGCGGGGTGTTGACGCTGCCTGTAATCCAGGCGGCTGCTTTGGGACGTTCATAGGTTAAAGTTTCCAGAAAATTGATTTTGGGAGTAATCTGTTTGGAATACATAATTCTGTCCTGTTGGTTTTGGGATTATCATATGCTTAGAAATTTTTAAGATGCATAAATTTGGCAAATGTAGTATAGTTATATTGGATTTTATGAATTTTGTTGTTAGGAGGAGAAGAAATGGCTTTTTGCATTATCACCGATTCAGCTTCCGATGTACCGGAAAGCGTAATCAAAGAATATCATTTACATGTAATTCCAACTCCTGTTACCATAGAGGGAAAGGACTACTTTGATGGAGAGACCATTTTTCCCGATCAGTTTTATGAGATACAGGGATCGGGAAAGGAGATTAAGACTTACCATGTGAATCAATATATGTTTCATGAGCATTTTCTGCCTTTTGCCCAGAGAGGAGACGAAGTGCTGTATTTATGTTTTTCTACCGGAATAGCAGGGACATTCAATGCTGCAACCCTTGCTTACGAGGAAACACTGGAAGAATATCCGGATTATAAAATGACCATTATTGATACCAAGTGCGCTTCCGTAGGCTATGGGCTGGTGGCGGAAAGACTGCTGCGCATGCAGAGAAACGGAGCCTCTAAAGAGCTTTTAATTGAAGCGGCACATTTCTTTTGTGAGCATATGGAGCATGCAGTTACCGTTATGGAGCTGGAATATCTGTTTAAAGGAGGAAGGCTTAGCAGAACTTCTTTTCTTGCAGGAACCGTGCTGGACATTAAGCCCATTATTATTGTAGACGAAAACGGTTCCCTGAAGGCAGTAGAAAAGATCAGGGGCTGGAAGAAGGCGCAAAAGAGAATCCTGGATATGGTGGGAGAAAAAGGAAAAAACTTGGAAAATCAGGTGATAGGCGTCTGCTATGGCGCGGATCGGGAGGCATATGAATTTATTAAAAAAGAGCTTAAAGACAGATACCATGTAAAGGGGCTTCTGGAAGGACGGGTAGGCTGTGCCATTGGCGCCCACACAGGACCTGGCATTCTGGGAATCGTATTTTTAAATGAGACCTGCGATCGATATGACGAATATTTGAAATAATGGAGAGAAAGAATGCTGGAGGTAAAAAATCTTGTATTTCATCCTGTGGACAACGGGATAGAAAAAAGTATTATAGAGGACATTAGTTTTTCGGTAGAAGACGGAGAGATGCTGGTTATTACAGGACCTAACGGAGGAGGAAAATCCACCCTTGCCAAACTGCTTATGGGGATCGAAACACCGGACAGTGGAAGAATTGTGATGGACGGTGTGGATATTACGGACTACAGCATTGCCCAGCGCGCCAATGCGGGAATGGGCTTTGCGTTTCAGCAGCCTCCCAGATTTAAAGGAATGACGGTAAAGCGACTGCTTTCTTTGGCGGCAGGCTGTGAGCTGTCTGAGAAAAAATGCTGTGATTACTTAAGCGGAGTAGGGCTTTGCGCCAGGGAATACCTGAACCGGGAGGTGGACAGCACCCTTTCAGGGGGCGAAATGAAGCGGCTGGAGATTGCTACGGTTCTGGCAAAAAAGCATAAGCTGTGTATATTTGACGAGCCCGAGGCGGGTATCGACCTTTGGAGTTTTTCCATGCTGGTAAAGCAGTTTGAACAGCTCCATAAAGAAAAAGAGGAGAGCCTGATTCTGATTTCCCATCAGGAAAGAATTATTCAGATGGCGGATCGTATTATGGTAGTGAGGGATGGAAAAATTTCGGCACTGGATCAAAAGGACAGGGTCATGCCCAATCTGGTAAATGAAGATACGGGCTGCAGCTGTATGAATCCGGCGCACAGGAGCTAAAAGGGAGCGGCAGAAAGGAAGGCAAACAGTGGAAAAGATAGATCAGGTGACGGCGGCTGTGCTGGAGAAAATAGACAGCCAGGGTTTTCGCCAGGAAGGCGCCTATAATCTTCGATATAACGGTTATTCTCTGTGCCATGGAAACACGGAGCATATTACCATCAAACGCAAGGAGGATAAACAGGGAATCGATGTATATATCAGCGGCGAGACAAAAGGAGAACAGGTGCATATTCCTGTGGTGGTGGCTGTTTCGGGAATGACGGACGAGGTATACAACGATTTTTATGTAGAGGAAGGAGCTCAGGTGACCATCATAGCGGGCTGCGGCATTCACAACAGCGGTTGCAATGACAGCCGCCATGACGGGATACACACCTTCCATGTAGGGAAAAATGCCAATGTGCGCTATGAGGAAAAGCATTACGGCGAGGGCGAGGGAACCGGTGCGAGAATTTTAAATCCGGTAACCAAAATCATCATGGAGGAAAACGCGGTTTTTACCCTGGACACGGCACAGATCAGAGGAGTGGATTCTACAAAGCGTGAAACAGAAGTGACGATGGGAGCGGACGCCAAGCTTTTTGTAACGGAAAGACTGCTGACTCATGATAAGCAAAGTGCAGTTTCCAATATGGATATTTACTTAAATGGTACGGGAAGTTCCGCCCAGATCGTTTCCCGTTCCGTGGCGCGGGGGGAATCCAGGCAGGTCTTTCACCCCAGGGCAATAGGGAACGCCCTGTGCCATGCCCATATTCAATGTGATTCCATTATCATGGATGAAGCGAAGGTATGCTCCATTCCGGAGATCGATGCCCAGCATGTGGATGCGGCGATCATCCATGAGGCAGCCATTGGCAGGATCAATAACGAGCAGCTGATCAAGCTGAATACCTTTGGTTTAAGCGAGGAAGCGGCGGAAGCCGTTATCATAGAAAACTTTTTAAATTAATGGGTGAATGTCATTATGAAACGTCTGTTATTTTATTTGAAGGATTATAAAAAAGAAAGTATTTTGGGGCCTCTGTTTAAATTACTGGAGGCTTCTTTTGAGCTTGTTGTTCCCCTGGTAGTTGCCTCCATGATCGATGTGGGAATTGGAGGAAATAACAGAAGCTATATTATTAAAATGTGCCTGATCATGGCAGCGCTGGGGGTAACGGGGCTGATCAGTTCTGTTACGGCGCAGTATTTTGCGGCAAAAGCAGCGGTAGGGTTTGCCACAAAACTAAGACATGCGCTGTTTGCCCATATTCAAAGTCTCTCCTTTGCCAGTATGGATGAGCAGGGGACATCTACATTAATCACCAGAATGACCAGCGATATCAACCAGCTTCAGTCCGGCGTCAATATGGTGCTGCGCTTATTTCTGCGTTCACCCTTTATTGTGTTTGGCGCAATGATCATGGCGTTTACTGTGGATGTAAACGCCGCCCTCATTTTTGTGGTAGTGATCCCTCTTTTGGCTGTTGTGGTTTCCGGCATTACTCTCATCAGCATTCCCATGTTTGGGAAGGTACAAAGGGGATTGGATCAGGTGCTTGGGCTTACTAGGGAAAATCTCACCGGTGTGCGGGTCATTCGCGCTTTTGGAAAGGAAGAAAGTGAGATCGAGAAGTTTGATCAGCAGACAGACGTCCTGAAAAGAATGCAGGTATTGGCGTCAAAGGTCTCCGCGCTGATGAATCCGGTTACTTATATTATTATCAATTTTGGATTGATTATTTTGCTTCATAAGGGAGCAGTGAGCGTGCAAATGGGACTCCTCACCCAGGGGCAGGTAATTGCGCTGGTAAACTATATGTCCCAGATTCTCATAGAGCTTGTGAAGCTGGCGAATCTGATTGTAACCGTTACAAAAGCGGCGGCATGCGGAAGCCGTGTGGCAGGGGTGTTGTCGCTCCCCGGAGGGATGCAGGAGCATGAAAAGAAGCTTACGGAAGGCGAAGGAAGAGGAAGAATTTCCTTTGAGAATGTTTCCATGCGCTACCATGAAGGCGGAGAGGAAGCGCTTACAGATATTTCTTTTGAGGTAAAGCAGGGGGAGACCATCGGTATTATAGGAGGTACCGGATCGGGAAAAACCTCTCTGGTTCATTTGATCCCCCGCTTTTATGATGTGGAGAAGGGAAGGGTTCTGGTGGACGGCGTGGATGTAAGAGACTATGACCTGACGGCGCTTCGGGATAAGATCGGGATCGTAATGCAGAAAGCGGTATTGTTTCAGGGAACCATCCGTGAAAACTTAAGGTGGGGAAATGAAGCGGCAACCGACGAGGAGCTTTGGCAGGCGCTTAGGGCAGCCCAGGCGGAGGAATTTGTCCTTCAAAAGGAGGGGAGATTGGATGCTCCTGTGGAACAGGAGGGCAGAAATCTTTCCGGCGGGCAGAAGCAAAGACTTTCCATTGCAAGGGCATTGGTGAAAAAGCCAGAGATTTTGATATTGGACGACAGCGCCTCGGCACTTGATTATGCCACAGACGCAAAGCTTCGGAAGGCGTTAAGGGAACTGCCCGGGGAAACGACAGTGTTTATCGTTTCTCAAAGAGCTTCCTCCCTTATGCATGCAGATCAGATCATTGTCCTGGATGATGGATGCGCTGCGCAGATCGGTACTCACAAAGAGCTTTTGGAAAGCTGTGAAGTGTATCAGGAAATCTACTATTCACAGTTTGAGCGTGGGGAAAAAGAAAAGAGGGAGCAGGCATGATGAGAAAAACGGGACAGCAAAAAGATACGCTGATGAAAGTTTTAAAATATATAAAGCCCTATGGGGGGCTGATGGCGTTGACCATTTTGATGGCGTTGATCAGTGTGGCGCTCACCCTTTACCTGCCCATACTGACAGGAAGAGCGGTGGATATGATCGACTTTCCCATCGTGCTTTCTTCCGGAGAAGCTTTATGGAGTATTCTAAAGGAAATGGCGGTGGTAATCCTGCTGACGGCGCTTGCCCAGTGGCTTATGAGCCTTTGTACCAATAAGATCGTTTACAATGTGATTCAGGATATCAGGAAAAAGGCATTTGGCAAGCAGCAGATCCTCCCCCTGAAATATATGGACGGACATTCCCACGGGGATATTGTAAGCCGGGTGGTGGCGGATGTGGATCAGTTTGCAGACGGGCTTTTGATCGGTTTTACTCAGCTGTTTACGGGAGTGGTTACCATTGTCGGAACCCTGGGGTTCATGCTCTCGGTAAATGTGGGAATTACTCTGGTAGTGGTAGTGATCACGCCGGTTTCCCTTCTGGTGGCAAGCTTTATTGCCAGAAAGACCTTCCGCATGTTTCAGCTCCAATCGGAAACTCGGGGAGAGCAGACTGCATTGGTAAATGAAATGGTAGGCAATCAGAAAGTGGTTCATGCCTTTAACAGAGAGGATGAGACGCTGGAGAAATTTGATGAGATCAACGGCAGGCTGGGAAAATGCTCCCTTCGCGCCATTTTCTTTTCTTCCCTTACCAATCCCTGCACCAGATTCGTGAACAGCCTGGTATATACAGGGGTAGGGCTTACAGGAGCTTTTGCGGTGCTCAGGGGAGGACTTACCGTAGGGCAGCTGACCTGCTTTCTCTCCTACGCGAATCAGTATACCAAGCCTTTTAACGAGATCTCCGGCGTGATAACAGAATTACAGAACGCTCTTGCATGTGCGGCAAGAATCTTTGAACTGATAGAAGAACAGCCCCAGGCGGCGGATGGGGAGAAGGTATTGACGCTGGATCAGGTGCAGGGAAAGGTGGATCTGGAGCATGTTGCCTTTTCCTATGTGCCGGACAGGAAGCTGATAGAAGACTTAAATCTCCATGTTAAGCCGGGGCAGAGAATCGCAATTGTGGGTCCTACGGGTTGTGGAAAGACCACGATCATTAACCTGCTGATGCGCTTTTACGATGTGGATGAAGGGAGCATTCAGGTTGAAAATACGGATATCCGTCATATTACCAGGAAGTCTCTGCGCACTTCTTACGGCATGGTGCTGCAGGATACCTGGCTAAGGCAAGGAACGATTCGGGACAATATTATAGTAGGTAAACCGGACGCCACCCAGGAGGAGATCATAGAGGCGGCTAAAAAATCCCATGCCCATAGTTTTATTCGCCGTCTGCCACAGGGTTATGATACGGTAATTGGGGAAGATGGAGGCAGCCTTTCTCAAGGGCAAAAACAGCTTTTGTGTATCACCAGAGTGATGCTCAGCCTGCCACCCATGCTGATTTTGGATGAGGCAACCTCTTCCATCGATACCAGAACGGAGATTCGGATTCAAAAAGCCTTTGCTGCCATGATGGAGGGAAGAACCAGCTTCATTGTGGCGCATCGGCTTTCCACCATACAGAATGCGGATGTAATTTTGGTTATGAAGGATGGACATATCATAGAGCAGGGGAACCACCAGGAGCTGCTTGCGAAAAAAGGATTTTATACGGAACTTTATAACAGTCAGTTTGTGCTTGCCTGAATGACAGAACAGGACAGAAAGAGGGATGTAAATGGGGTGGAGTGAGAAAGAAAAAAAGAGATTGTGGATCTTTGGGCTGACAGCTTTCGGTTTTACAGCGTTTATGGGCGTCCTGATGGGGTACAGCCATGGGCAGGGGAATGATGTAAAGATCTTTCCCAATGCCCAAATGTACTACCCGGCGGCAGGTGTTATTCTTGCGCTGCTTTTCACAAAGGAAAAGGAGGAGATCCTTCCCATAAAGTATTTCGTAGGATTCTTATTGTCTGCAGCAGTGATGGTTTTTATGGCGATCGCCAGCGTAATCAGACCGGAGGCGTTTTCACAGTGGCAATATGCAGTATCTATTGCGGGAATCCTGTGTTTCATTTTGCTGTTGACAGAAAAAAAGACGGTAAGAAGCAGCTATGGGCTTAGTTTTTCAGGTAAAAAAGAGGCAAAATCATGGCGCTATTTTCTGCTGTTTCTGGCGCTTTATTTTCTGCGATGTTTTGTGATGTATGCAGTGGAGGGCAGGGTAAATGCATTCCTGGAGGTTCTTGCCGGTTCGATGGTTTATGTGCAAATGATTTCTATGATTTTCAGCTTTTTTCTTACCTTTACGGCTTTTTTTGGAGAAGAATATGGATGGCGATGGTTCTTTCAGCCCCTCTTGCAGAAGCGGTTTGG
>CAMWCA010000072.1 GCA_947172705.1 uncultured Lachnospiraceae bacterium | reverse complement strand
ATAGGAAAAAGAATTTTTTACTAATTTAAGCTTGACTTTTCATAGCTGGTCTCCTTATGTTATTAGACACTGCCGCACAGCCTATGTGACATAAAAAATAAATTTTTTTCAAAAAAGAAACAGCATAGTTTACAGGCTATGCCGTTTTCCAAAATCATTCTAATCTCCATCAGGGCTTATCAATTCCCACTGCAATAATAACCTTATTGATTTTTAGGGCATCCGCCGCATTCTCCACAGCCGCGTGCCATTACGTCCTCGCTGCCAAGGTTCACCGGGCTGGTAAGAAGGCAGATCGCCTGCGCCGATATTCCCTCGCCGGTTCCCGTAAAGCCCAGCCCTTCTTCCGTGGTTGCCTTTACATTGACCTGTTCCACGGTGATGCCCAGCGCATCTGCTATATTTTTCCGCATGTCGTCTATATAAGGGCGCATCTTGGGTGCCTGGGCAATGATCGTTGCATCGATGTTTTCGATCAAAAAAAGATTTTCCTCCAATAATGCCCCTACATGCTCCAAAAGCTTAACAGAGGAAATTCCTTTGTAAGCGGGGTCTGTATCCGGGAAGTGCTTTCCGATATCCCCAAGGGCTGCCGCTCCCAAAAGTGCATCCATAACAGCGTGGAGCAGCACATCTGCATCCGAATGCCCTAAAAGCCCTTTTTCGTAAGGGATCTCAACCCCTCCCAAAATCAGCTTTCTTTCTTCCACCAGCCGGTGTACATCATATCCCATTCCAATTCTCATCTTTTCCTCATTTCCCATCATAAAATTCTACTTTTATCAACCATTTTTAGTATATCATTTATGAGCAATTTTACAACATAATTTCAAGCTATTATACAGTCCACCGCTCTTTCTTACTCCATTCCCCCGATCTTTCTCATCCACCCTTTTTTACGAAAGACCGCCAGGGATATCCCCAGCCTTATGCACTCCTCCAAAGATAAAATGAAATACACCCAGGGGATCTCCAGTTTCCACACAAATGCCGCCAAAAGTCCCAAAGGCACGCCGAAAAGCCATGTCCCTATAAAATCAATGATCATAACATAATTGGTCTTTCCGCCGCTTCTTAAAATTCCCCCGCCAAGGATCATATTCTGAACCTTTACAGGCGATATAACTGCAAAGGCAACCAGAATATTGCCGGCAAGGTTTTTCACCACATCCTCCACCTGGTAGATCTGTACATAAGCTCCTCTTGCCATAACCAGTAAAAGAGACAAACACCCGGAACCCGCCAGTCCATACCACATCAGTTTTTTGGAATTTTCATAAGCCCTTTCGTATTCCTTACTTCCAAGAGACTTGCCGATCAGGATGGATGCCGCCTGAGACAGACCGTTTAAAGCTCCTATGGTCAGTACCTGAATGGGTACGGTAAGGGTCATTGCCGCACATGCCCCGGTTCCTATGTTCCCATAAATTGCAGTATATACATTTTCTCCCAAACTCCAAAAGAACTCACAGGCAAGGATAGGCATTAAAATCCCCAGGTACTGTATCCTGCCGCTTCTGCTCATCCTCAAAACCGCTTCCAGCCTCAGTTCCTGCTTTTTGTAATATCCAAAAAACAGCCCCACGCTTAACAGACAGCCTGCCGCCTGAGAGATCACAGTGGCAAACGCCGCTCCTTTTACTCCCAGCTCCGGAAATCCAAGCTTTCCGAAAATCAACACATAATTCAGTCCCGTGTTCACAACTGCCCCGAAAATGCTTGCATAAAGAGGCAGAAACGCCGCTTCCATACACCTGAGCAATGTGGCAAGAAGAGTGGTAACTGCCATTGGAAGATAAGACCATGCAATAATTCTGAGATAATCCGCCGCTATCTCCTTTGTAAAAACATCCTTTGTGTAGATCCCCATGACCTGTCTGGGAAAAAACATACATACTCCTGTAAAAACCGCCGCCAGCGCCGCCGCTAAAAGCATATTTACAAAAAAACTTCTGCTCACTTCCCTTTGATCCTTCTGCCCCATATACTGGGCGATCATAATGCCTGCCACCGCCGCAATAGCGGATACCAAAACGGAATAGACGGAAGAAAACTTCCCCCCAAGCCCGATTCCTGCAATACTGCTGCTTCCCAGCTGCCCGGTCATAATCTGATCCACCACACTAAAGGAAGACTGTAGCAGGGATTGCAGCGTTACCGGAAGGGCAATTTTCCATACTAATTTATAAAAAGATGCTTCTCTTTCCATTATCTCTTCACCTCCAGCACTCATTTTATTTCACATAAGCGCTGTACACAATAGGTTAAACGCGTAACCCATTACAAAAAAAGAAGCTTAAATTTGTGCAATATGCCTGGTGCTTTGCCGTTCTACCAGCGTTACCGGTAAAACAATGGTCTTTCCCTCTCCTTTTCCTTCCTTCAGCTTTTGCAAAGCTTCAATTGCCAGTTCCGCTCTCCTTTTCCCGTTCTGCCTTACAGAAGTAAGCTCAGGGCATATTTTTTCACACAAAGGAGTATCGTCAAAACCTGCCACCGATATATCCTCAGGCACCCTGATCCCTTTTTCCCACAAAAACTGTATCAGATCAAGGGCATAATAATCCGACACTGCAAAAATCGCCGTATAACTTCTCAATTCCACCAGATGCCGCCGGTAAAATGCCCGTCGCTCCTTTTTGGTCATGGGAACCAGCAACAGATCCCCTTTCCCTTCTGTTGTCCCTGCCCCCTCCATAGCCGCATGAAATCCCTGATATCTTTCCAGATCCATACAGGTAGCATTATCTGCTATGCACAGTGCCCTTTGATGCCCCAGTCTTCTAAAACAGCTACCCACCTGAAAGCCGCCGTCGTAATTGTCTATGGCAAGATTGCAGATCCGCCCCGGATCTTCAAAATACCCGTCATAAACCACAAAGGGAATACGCATGGCGTTTCGAAGCTTTTTATAATCGCTCTCACAAAATCCGATCACCACCAGCCCCTCCATATTCCACATGGAAGCGAACTTAATGATTTCATTCCACTCTTTTGTTACCTTTACCATCATAAAATATCCGGCTTTCTCGATCTGAGCGGATAAATGATTCAGGGAAGAGGCAATGAAAGCGTCCTCAAGGGTGTGCGCCTCATATTTTTCATGGTCGTTTACCACCACGCCGATGATTCTGGAATTGTTCTGCGCCAGCAGAATCCCCGCCATGCTTGGGATGTACTGTCGTTTTTCCAGCAGTTCCTGCACCCTCTGCACCGTTTCATCTGAGATCTTTTTGGTTTTTCCGTGAATCACATTGGATACCGTTGCCGTGCTCACGCCCAGTTCTTCCGCTATATCAACGATCCTGACTCTGTCATTTTCCATCTGAATCTACTCTGCTCCCTCTCTTTGCCAGGCATTTTCTTTCATCAGTTCTTCAATGTACCTGACATCCTCCTGACTGATATATCCAACTTTTTGATAGGAAAGGGCAAATTCCCCTCCCATCACTGCATACCCTTTGTAAATGTATTCTCCAAATCCACAGTATACCGCTGCCGTATCCGTCAGGATCTCATTTTCCCAGGTATCCCAAAAACTGATGCCCTCATAATACAGGTGAAGATGTATCGCCTCATGGGCAAGCACCGCCACCACAGCGTCCAGCGTATAATGGGGTTTCATTTCCAGTCTGATGGTGGTAAAGGCAAGATCCGAAGAGATTTCCCCAGCCCGATCCGACATCACCACATCCTCCACCACCAATTTAATAAAACTTCCATCAATGCCCAAATGGGCGCAAATGCTGCACAAAAGCTCTTTCAGACATTTCTCATTTCTGATATCTTCCTGAAGTGCAGAAAGCAGCTCTTGTGGCGCCACATAAGGCTCATAGCTCTTCTTTTCTCTTTTTTCCAGAAGCGCAACACAATTCTGCAAAAGTTCCCTGGGAACCGTTTTAAACGCGCTTTTAGGCACAGGCGATTTGTGCAGTATAAATCGCCTGACCAAAAAACAGCCCAAACCAATGAAAGATAAAAGCTCAAAAATATGATCCAGGCTGAGCCAATTTAAAAAATAATAGAGTAAAATCCGCAATTGCTCCATTCCTCAATGCTTCCCTTCCGTCGGTTATTCCTGTTGCGCGTCTATCCGTCCTTTCAGCTCTTCCAGGTACATCCATCTGTCCATTTTTTCTTCCAACTGATTCTGCAAAAGCTCCTTTTCCTTTGTCAGTTCATTTAACTTTACAAAATCTCTTGCTGCCGCCTGAATCTGCCCTTCCAGCTCTTCCAGCTTTTCTTCCAGAGCGGCAATCTCATCCTCGATCACCTCGTAGTCTTTCTGCTCCTTAAAGGTAAACTTCAACTTCGTGGAAGGCTGCTTCCAGCTGTTCTTTTTTGCTATTGGCTTGTCCGAATCGCTGCTGCCGGAAGAAGCCTTCTGTTTTTTGTCCTCTCCTTCCAGCGTTTCCCGGCTTTGGTTCTTCCAAAGCCTGCGCATTTCGTAATCTGTATAGGCGCCCTCATACTGAACCAGCTTTCCCTCTTCCTCAAAGGCAAAAATCCTTTTTACAATCCGGTCCAAAAAATAGCGGTCATGGGAAACCGTGATCACGATTCCGGGAAAGCTGTCCAGATAATCCTCCAGAACTGTCAATGTGGCGATATCCAGGTCATTGGTTGGCTCATCCAAAATCAACACATTGGGCGCACCCATCAACACCTTTAAAAGATTCAGCCTGCGCTTTTCCCCGCCGGAGAGCTTCCCCAAAAGCCCATACTGATCCTTTCCCTCAAATAAAAAACGTTCCAGCATCTGAGACGCCGTAATACTGCCCTCCGGCGTCTGTACATATTCAGCCACATTCCTGATATAATCGATCACCCTTTGGTTGGAAGGCATCTCCGCCTCTCCGATCTCCTGGGCATAATATCCAATTTTAACGGTCTGCCCGATCACAATAGTTCCCTCATCTGGCTCCGCCGCCTTGTTGATCAGCTTCATAAGCGTAGTTTTACCGCAGCCGTTGGGACCGATAAATCCCACCCGGTCATTCTTTAAAAAAATATAGGAGAAATCATTGATCAGCCTCCTGTCTCCATAACCTTTGCTGACATGCTGGATCTCTACCGTAGTCTTTCCCAGCCGGGAGGCTGCAGAGCCCATCTCCACCTTATCCTCCTGCATGGGCGCAGACTGACTGGATAAGGCTTCAAAACGCTCCAGCCGCGCTTTTTGCTTGGTACTCCGTGCCCTTGCGCCCCGCCTCACCCATTCCAGCTCTTTCCGCAAAATGGACTGCCTTTTTCTTTCTCCTGCCAGCGCCGCCTCTTCCCGCTCCGCCTTCAGCTCCAGATATCCCGAATAGCCCGCCTGATAGGAATAGATTTTTCCTTTATCGATTTCAATGATACGGTTCGATACGCTGTCCAGAAAATAACGGTCATGGGTGACCATAACCACTGCTCCGGCATAGCTTTTCAGCTGCTCCTCCAAATATGCCGCCATTTCATTGTCCAGGTGATTGGTAGGTTCGTCCAAAATCAGGATATCCGAAGGCGCAAGCAATGCGGCTACCAGGGCAAGCCTCTTCCGCTGTCCGCCGGACAGGGTTTGGCACAAGGCATCAAAATCCTCTACTCCCAGTCTGGTCAGCATCGCCTTTGCCTGGACATCCTTCCCATCCATGTGTGCTGTGGCTGCGGCGCTTTCCCCGCACTTCCTTAAAACCGCCTCCAGCACCGTATCATTTTCCTGAAACACCGGATGCTGAGGGAGATAGCTGCACACCACATGCCCTGCAAGGGTAACAGTCCCCTGATCCGGCTCCTCCTGCCCTGCCATCATTTTAAGAAGGGTGGACTTTCCGGTTCCGTTGATGCCGATCACACCCACCTTTTCTCCTTCCTGAAGATAAAAGGACGTCTGGTCAAATAAAAATCTTTCCCCATAGGATTTGGTGATATGATCCATTGATAAGATATTCATACTGCTTCCTGCTCCTATAATTCATGATAATAGGGGCATATGTCCTCAAAATGCCCGTCTTTCATCCGAAATCCCTTCGGGATCGTCCCCAATTGGACAAACCCCATTCTCTCATACAAATGTCTTGCATGGAAATTAGATGCGACTACCGCATTAAACTGAAGCACTCTGAATCCCTGCCGCTTTCCCTGAAGCAAACAGTCCGTCACCAGCCTTTCTCCAATATGAAGCCCCCGCAGATCCGCACGGACTGCATAGCTTGCATTACAGATATGACCGCATCTTCCCACGTTGTTGGGATGCAGAATATATAAACCGCGAATCTTCTCTGCCTGCAAATCCACAGCAACCCCGCAATAAGTCTGTCCGGCAAAAAACGCTGCCCCCGACTCCATGGTCAGAAGCTCCTCCTGTGGAAAGGCAACACCTTCCTCCACCACTTCATTCCAAATTTCAATCATTTCCTTTAAATCGTCCGCTCTATACGGTCTGACTGCTATTTCCATTTTGTTATACCTCGCATGACTATTATATACTTCGGAATATAGCATGTCACGAATAATTTATGAAAAAGCATTCGCCTGTTCAACTCCGCTTTACTGTGCCAGAACCTTCCATACCATTCTGACGTAAGTCATACTCTGGCGACAGTATAAAATCAAACTTATTCCGGATTCCGAAACCATTTTTCATCCACAACCAGACATTTAATCTGAGGATAATCATCCTCCTGAAAAAGAGCCTGTCTTTCCGCCGCCTCCCTGCTGTCTCCATCGTTTCCGCTCAGCCGGAAACCATACAACTCCGGAAGCTCCTCAAGAAATCCAAAATCCATCATATCAGAATTCTCCAATTCAAGATATTTCAAATTTTTACAGGTTCCCAGCACTTCCTCCAATGTCATTTGAGAACCGTCCTTCGCCGTATCTTTTTCATCCCCCTGCTCCGTCTTTCCGTCGAAGGTAGACCCTCCTTCTTTCTGATATCCTATGTCATTTAAATGAGGAAAATTGCTGACGCACAGGGAAAGAGATTCCAATTGGGGCAGTTTGCATAACCAGCTTACATCCTCCATCCGTTTCGCGGAATCAATGGAAATTTCTCTGAGATTGCTGCATTCTCCCAGAACTTCGTAATCTTCCACGCTTCCAATTTCCAGCACAAGCTTTTCCAGATTGGGCAGTTGGGCAATATCTTTTAAGGTGGTCAGATTATATTTCGTACAGTCAGGTTCTTTAGGGGATAATCCACCGATGACGATGGTGTCTCTTCCGGGAATGGGGCTTTCGCAAAGCTCCACTTCCGTAATCCATGCCAGATCACTAGTCCGAATGGATCTTGCCCCAAATACATCCCGTTCCTCCTGGGTCATATCAAAGTGATGTGCGATCACCGATCTCAGCAGATTTTCCCACGCTCTGGAAGTAAAAGTAATTTCCCGATCTTCCCCATCATAGGCAGGATCATCCTTCAATGCATAAAGTTCTGATGCCAGGGCAAAGGGATTGTGCAAATCATCATAAGCCCAGTTTTCACTTCCCAAATATGGACGGTATTTCAGACTCGCCCAGTTTTTCTCCTCTTCTGTCTCCTGAAAGGAAGCCGCCATATAACGGGTGATCTCTTCTATGGCATAATTGGAGGAAATTCCGTTTTCGCCTATGTTTAAAGGGCAATATCCGATAAATTCCGCCAGATATTTTTTTCCAAATACATAAGCTGCCGCATATTGGACTTTTTCTGTGCCGTTATCACAGGTAAAATGATAAAAAATCAGTTCTCTGCCATCCTCCCTGATATATCTTTCAAATTCAGGTACTGAAAATCTGACACCTCCCGTCTTTCTGGCGCTTTCCCTGATGGCTTCCTGCATCTCTTCAAACTTGTCTCCTACCCCATCGGGAAACATCCTGTTTTCTGTAATATGGATCATAACCTCACCATCCGGATCGTCCGGGTCATAAACGGATTCCAAACAACACTCCCACTTTAAATAGGCAAATACATATTCTGCCGGCGTGTCGTAGGAACATGCCGGAGCTGAAAAACCGCCTCGGCTGAATGCCTGCTTTTCCACATAATATGCCTTTGGAATGATCAATTCTGTTTCCGGAAAAATCAGCGCATTTTCCCCCACTCTATCCGGATTTACCGCTTCAATTCCGGGGAAAGCTCTTCCCTTTCCATAAAACTCTCTGGCAATTTTCCACAAGGTGTCGCCCGGTTTCACCTCATAGGATCTCCCCTCTGAAGCGTACAACGTGATATAGGCCTCCGGATTTTCTTCCGGACATTCGCTTAACAGGGGGTATCTCTGAATCTGATTTTCAAATCGGATTTCTTCTGTCTCCGCCAAACTGCCTTTTTCCACTCCTGCTGCCGTTAATGGCTGTGAAGCCTGAAGAATTATTATAACAGCCGCCATTATGCGGCGGAACGCTTTTCTTAAAGCCTGCGCTGGTTCTTTTCTGCTTTTCATGACTTTCTTCCTCCCTGAAATATAACATCCTGTTTTCTATACAGTATTCTTTATGACTTCATAATATCAGGGTGTTGCATCAAAAGTTCATCATTTCTGTATCATATTTGCATCATTTCAAATTTCCATATGTACTTTTGCACATACAAAAAACACCGCATTTCTACGATGTTTTCAAGTAGCGAGAGGGGGATTTGAACCCTCGACACTACGGGTATGAACCGTATGCTCTAGCCAACTGAGCTATCTCGCCATATCATATAAATCCGATTTCTCGGAAATGGGACCTATAGGGCTCGAACCTATGACCCTCTGCTTGTAAGGCAGATGCTCTCCCAGCTGAGCTAAGATCCCATTTTGTGAGCCATTTTCCTGACCCGCTTTGCTAGTATACTATTTTTCTGGTATGCTTGTCAAGTTTTTTTCAAAACTTTCCAAAAACTTTCCAAAAAATTTAGAAGCAGTTCACCGCTGGCGTAAGGAACGGAGGCGTTACAGAAAGCCCGCTGCAGTGCCTCCGTTCCTCACGCCAGCAGCCCCGCAAAATACTGAAGGAGCGCCGCCCCATCCACCGCATCCGCCCGCCTGTGTGCAAAGCACAGTCTTTCCGGATGCCATTGCACCCCAAAAACTGGAAGATATTCATGACACAACCCTTCCACAACTCCGTCTCCGGCAAACTGAACGTACCGAATCCCCTGCCCCGGGAGATCCACGCCCTGATGATGGGCGCTGTTGACAAAAAATGTCTCCCCATATAAAGCCTCCAAAAAAGAGCCTTTTTCCGCCGCCGATCCATGTATCTGATCTTTTCCCATATACTCATGAGCCGGAGCAGTTTCAAGATGCTGAAACAGATCGCCGCCAAAATAAATATTGATCAGCTGCATCCCCTTGCAGATGCCCAAAACCGGTTTTTTGTCCTGAATAAAAGCCCTGAGAATGGCAAGCTGCACCCTATCCAGCGCCGAATCAAAAAAACGTGTCCCCTGGGAGATCTGCCCGAAAAGCCTGGGATCAATATCGCCCCCTCCCGGCAATATCAGACCATCATACAAAAACGGGTCCGGCACATGCAGGGAGGTTCTGGTCTGAATTCCAAGCCCTTCCATTGCCTTTTCATAATTTACAGTTTTATCCGGCTCTCCGGCAATCAAAATCTTTTTCAAGCGTTCCGCTCCCTTAACCTGCAACTACTTTAATGTATGTAAGAGAACCTGAAACTTGAATCCTGTTTCTTCATTTATAGAAAAATTTTTCTTATGCTGGTGTTTCCGCTTTTATTTCCTCCATAGACCTGCGCAATGTAAAACCGATCTCCTCCAAAGATAAACCATTTTGCCCAAAATAAAGCTGTAAAACAGAGTACTTATTGTCAAACACAACTTTCTTCTCCCGATATGCCCACTGCCCCCCTGTTCCGCTAAAAGTAAATACGGCGGCAGGCACCCCGTCCCTGATCAGAGTGACCGGAATCTGAGCCAACTCGCCAAGTTCTGATTTTGCCTTGATCCGCACCTGATAGCTGCCTAAAGTTTCCAGATCCAGCGCAAACACAAAACTGCTCCCTTTCTTTGCATCCACCTCTCTGAGGCTGACCAGCGCCTCCTCTCCCTTTACCGGATAATAGGTAACCTCCTGCGTTTCCTCTGTAAAAGTCAAATCTCCGCCAAGGATCTCCACCTGAGATTCTTCTCCCTGCATTCTTTCGTAAGCGTGGGTATGCATCAGAAAACGACATATATTCATGGCGTTTCTCTGCAGTTCCCCGATGGTAAGGGTTCCCCTTTCAAGAGCAGCAAGGGTGTTATCGCCGATCGAATTTTTATCAGCCTCAGGGCACACCATATACAGATCGTTCTGCGCCTTTGCCATGGCGGCAAGATTGGTTCTCTCAGCCTTTTCTCCCTCCTCATTCATCTCCGCCCCCCAGTCGGTCATCACAATTCCCTGAAAGCCCCATTCTTCCCGAAGGATCACTGTATTCAGGTCATAATTTCCGGCTGTCCAGATTCCATTGACACCTCCGTAGGTGGTCATAATTGCATCTGCGTCCCCTTCTTTTACCGCAATCTCAAAGCCTTTCAGATAGATTTCACGAAGCGCCCTCTCCGATATGATACTGTTCAGCATACGTCTGCATTCCTCCTGATTATTGGCGCAAAAATGCTTCAGGGTTCCGGTTACTTTTGCCCGATGGAGCCCCCTTACCTGTGCCGCCGCCATCTTTCCCGTAAGCAGTGGGTCTTCAGAAAAATATTCAAAATTTCTGCCGTTCAGGGGATGCCTGTGGATATTCATACCAGGGCCCAGCAGTACATCAATCTTATCCTTCACCATTTCTACTCCGGTAAAGGTATAAAGCTCCTCCACCAACTCTGTGTTAAAGGTGCAGGCAAGAAGAGTCCCGTTTGGCAGACTGAACGCCTTTGCGCCGCTGTCCATCCGTATTCCCGAAGGACCGTCCGTACAACATCCGCATGGAATACCAAAATCCTTCAGCTTTGAGGAAATGCCGCCGAATGCTGCCGCCGTTCCTGCCGTCACCTTAGGGCTTCCCATCCCTTCTCCCCGTATGATACAGGAAAGATCCTCCGGAGAAAGCTGCCCGATGAAATCTTCCATGGAACTCCTGCCTTCCTTCACATCAGAAAGGCGATAGCCTCTGTCTCCGGTTATGGCAACCTCCTCAGGAAGGCGGCGGGCTCTTTTCAAACTGGGACTCTCCCGCCTGACCGGAGTATCTTCATATCCAAAGACAAGCCTTCCCTCTTTCTCAAAGGGCTTTTTTCTTTGAAAACTTTTTTCCGGCGCCATGGCATTTGAGCATTGCCTAATGAGCTTGGTTTCTTTCAAGGTAAAGCTGCCCGTTTCTTTCAAATTTCTGATGTGATTTCCGACCCAGAAAGTATACTTTCCAGCTTCCAGTACATAGGCTGACGCTGCCCCTGTCCTGCCGTCCTCATCATAAGAGGCAAAGCTTTCAAAGGGAATGTCAAAGATCATCCTTTCACTTTCGCCCGTTCCCAGCTCTCTGGTTTTCCCGAAAGCCGCCAATACCTTATCCGGTTTTCCCAGCTTTCCCTGAGGCGCGCTTACATAGACCTGCACCACCTCTTTTCCGGAACAGCTGCCGGTATTCTTCACCTGTAGCCGTATTTTGAAGCTGTCTTCTCTAATGGCAATCTCTTCTGTCTCTATCTCAAAGGTAGTGTAAGAAAGCCCATACCCAAATGGGTAACGCACCTGTTCTCTGGCTCCTGTCTCAAAATAGCGATATCCCACATAAATATCCTCCTCATAAATATCTCCCAGAGGATTCCCAAAATGGGCATGGGAAGGATAATCTTCTATTCTGTAAGCAATGGTATCCGCCAGCCTGCCGGAAGGGTTCACCCTGCCCGTAAGCACATCCGCCGTTCCCAGCCCGCCTGTCATTCCTCCCTGCCATGCATAGAGCACAGCGTCAGGATGACAGTGATCCACAAAGCCCATATCCATAATATTGCCCACGTTGAGCACCACGATCATTTTAGGAAAATAACGCCGCACCCCCTGGAGCATCTCTTCCTCCGCTTCCGTCAGCAGATAGGAACCGGGCTGATTGGAATTGTCCTGATCCTCCCCTGCGGTTCTTCCAATGATCACCAGCCCGTAATCAGACTCCTCCGAAGCCTTTTTCAGAATCTCCTGAGTGAGGGGCATTTCCTCCTGGGACCAGGGTTCGTTTCCCCAGCCGATTCCCTCGTTGAAAGGATGGGTCTTTTCCCACTCCCGGTACACCTCCAGCAATTCCCGATTGATCTCCACTCCCGGCTCCTCCAGCAGCGCTTCCAGGATGCCTGTCACCTTATTTACATTCACCATTCCCCCTGAACCGGTTCCGCTTTTGTAATAGTTCAACTGGGTTCTTCCAAAAACCGCCACTTTAGCGCCCTCCGGCAAAGGCAGTGTCCTGTTCTCATTACAAAGAAGCACCTGCCCTTCCGCCACCGTCCTTCTTGCACATTCCATGTACTTTTCCCATTCAAGAATCATTGCTCCCATAGCTCTTTCCTTTCTTTAAGATGTGGGGATCAAAAACCCTGGCTGGGGAGTGCGCCTGGCAATCAGCACAAAAAAGTTGTGCGCCTTCCAT
>CAMWCA010000071.1 GCA_947172705.1 uncultured Lachnospiraceae bacterium | reverse complement strand
TGACATCAATCTCAGCCACAGAAACGGGAAATAAGACGTATTATGCCAAATGGACGGCAAATAGCTATAGTGTAACCTATAATAAAAATAGTGGAAGCATAGCTAATGAAAGCAATTATACAAACTATGCTTATGGAGTAGGCTTAACCCTGCCGACGCCCACCCGAACGGGTTATACCTTCGGCGGCTGGTACACGAGCCAGAATTTTGCAGGGACAAAGGTGACATCAATCTCAGCCACAGAAACGGGAAATAAGACGTATTATGCCAAATGGACGGCAAATAGCTATAGTGTAACCTATAATAAAAATAGTGGAAGCATAGCTAATGAAAGCAATTATACAAACTATGCCTATGGAGTAGGGTTAACCCTGCCGACACCCACCCGAACGGGTTATACCTTCGGTGGTTGGTATCCCGATTCAAGCTGCACCGGGACTGCCGTAAAGACGATTTCCGCAACTGAAACCGGAGATAAGAAATTCTGGGCAAAATGGACGGACGACATTGCCCCTGTAATCGGACCATTAAGTTATAACTACCAGCCGAAAAATCTATGGGATTGGCTGATTGGCAAGGAGAGCCTGATTGTGACAGTGCCTGTAACAGAGGAAGGAAGCGGGGCGGATCAGATCGAATATACGGTAACGCCGGAAGGAGGAAAGGTTCAGAAAAAAACGGCAAAGCTTACCAGGGGTTCCGCACAGATTACAGTTGATGCAGATTTTAAAGGAACGATTTTCATTATCTGTACTGACTATGACGGAAACATTTCATCCAGCGTGATAGTGGGAGCAGACTTAAATGGAGCCTCGGGTGTTCTGATCGAAGATAATGCGCCTGAAATTGAATTTCAGGTTAATAATGGGGCTGTGTCAACCGATGCGTATATAACGGCGCCTGAGATTAAGGTAATCGTGACAGATGATAAGGACAATGCTGTTTCCGGAGGGATTGCTTCTGTGAGCTATCAGATCGGAGACAGGGATGCAGTGAAGGTAGAGGGGAATTATGCCGCAAGCATGAAAACAAGAGACAGCTTTGTGATACCGGCAAAGGATATTCCCATGGGTGAAACGACCCTTACCGTTCTTGTGGCGGATCATGCGGGAAATACGGCAACGTCCACACAGAAGATTATTTTAATGACTGACCGGGAGAGGGTGGAACATGCAGAGGGCACTGTACAGAGCACGGTAGAAGAGGTACTGGGTGAAAACAACAGAAATGATGTTGGCCAGGACGATATCAGACGTGTCGTGGAAGAAGCACTGGACGGGGCTGATCTTGAGGGCGTAACGGTAACGGTAGGAGACATTAGCAAAACCAATGCCACAACAAGTGAAGATGGAAGCGTCAGCGTAACTGTGACCATTCAAAGCGGCGAGGAAACGAAAACCTTAACCATTGAAGAGACCATACCGAAGCTGCCCAAGACAGATGAAGAAAAAGCCGATAGAACAAAAGGCATTGTACAGAGCACGGTAGAAGATATACTGAGTGAAAACAACAGGAACGATGTTGATCAGGAGGATATCAGGCGAGCCGTAGAAGAGGCGCTGGTCAATGCGCTGGATGGAACTGATCTTGAGGATGTAACGGTAACGGTGGGAGATATTGTAAAAACGGATGCCACCACAAGCAAAGACGGAAACATCAGCGTAACCGTGACCATTCAGAGCGGAGACGAGACAAGAACCGTAACCATTAGCGAAACCATACCGAAGCTGCCTAAGACAGATGAAGAAAAGGCGGATGAGACGAAAGACGTTGTACAGAACACGGTAGAAGATATACTGGGAGAAAACAACAGAAACGACGCAGATCAGGAGGATATCAGGCACGCCGTGGAAGAAGCACTGGGCAATGCATTGGATGGAACTGATCTCGAGGATGTAACGGTAACGGTAGGAGACATTGTAAAAACGGATGCCACCACAAGCAAAGATGGAAACATCAGCGTGACTGTGACCATTCAGAGCGGAGACGAAACGAGAACCGTAATCATCAACGAAACCATACCGAAGCTGCCCAGGACAGACAAAGAAAAGGTGGATGAGGCGGAGGATATCGTACAAAACACCGTGCAGGATGTGCTGGATGGAAATACCTCAGGAAACGACACCAATACGGAGAATGTGAAAGATGCAATAAATGAGGCTTTAAGCGGCACAGATTTTGCAGGCGCTGACGTAACTGTGGAGGATATTATCAAAACGGATGCCACTGCAAATGAAGATGGAAGCATCAGCGTAACCATAACCATTCAAAGCGGAGGCGAAAAAAAGACTATAACCATCAGTCTGACCATTCCGGCGATCGGCGGCGGAAATAAACCGGATGATGGGAATAAACCAGATAGCGGGAATAAACCTGATGACAGTAACAGACCGAATAGCGGGAACGAGCCGGCTGACGAAAATAAACCGAGCGGCGGAAGTCAGTCGAATGATGGAAATCAGTCAGAAGACGGCAGCAAAGCGGACGGGAAAAATCAGCCGGGCAAAAAGACTGGAAAGATCGAAAAAGAGGTAGAAACGGATGGAAAGGCGTTTGAAACCCAAATTTCCACACCGGTAGGAGAGCTTGCAGACATCGTTCTCACGGAAGCAGAAAAAGGTCAGGTGGAAAAGGGGACGGACATTAAGATCATTCTTGATGTGAAAGAGGCGTCAGTCAACGTTAACAGGGAAGATAAGATTCTTGTGGAAGCAACGCTGACAGATAATACGGAGGTACAGGGATATACCCTTGGACAGTATCTTGATATCAGCCTGTACAAGCTGATCGGGGAAAACCGTATCGATATACCCGAAACCGCAAAGAAGATTACAGTTACCATTATGGTGCCCGACGACCTGATCAATACGGATGCTACAAGGACAAGAGTCTTTGCAGTGGTGCGCGTGCATGGGGGCGTAACGGAAATTTTAAATGATCTGGATGACAGCGAGGAGACCATTACCATAGAGACAGATCGATTCTCCACCTATGCTATCGTTTATAAGGATGCAGATGGAGGAGCCGGAAGCGGGCAAAACGGCGGTGCAAAGACCGGTTCCGGAAAGGACAGCGAGCCTAAAACAGGAGACGTTACGCCGCTTGAACTGTATGCCACACTCACCATGATTGCCGGATTTACCTATCTGCTTCTGTACTTTGCAGATCGCAGAAGAGGTATGACGGAGGAAACAAAGAAAGAGCTTGTTTCCCGGATTGTAGAGTGGGCAAAGCAGGGCGGAAAAATGAGAAAGCCTTTTGCCTTAATGGCGATCTTTCTTCTGCTGGTATATTACCATAGCATTGGCAAAAAAGCCTGTGTGGACTGGAAAGAAGTGTATGGGGAGTAAGGAATAAAAATGAGATAGGATATGCTGTAAATAACTGCCCCGCTGGATAGATGCTTTTGAAAGCGTCCTATCCGGCGGGGCAGTTTTTATGAATGATACCTCTCCGACAGTCCGCTGCGCTGAAAGGCGGATTCAAAATACCGCTCCCGGTATTTTTTAGGCGTCATGCCATAGGTCTTCTGAAAAACCTGGATAAAGTGGCTTTGGGAGTTGAAGGCGAGAATGGAAGCGATCTCAGCCTGGGGTGTATCGGAATATAGAAGCATATTTTTTGCAGCCTGCATACGCCGGTCGGTAATGTATTGGGAGATGGACATTCCCGTTTCCTTTTTAAACAGCCCAGACAGATAATTAGGGTTCAGTCTTACCTCCCGGGCAAGAAGCGTTATGGACAGCTTTTCATGGAGATGGTAATAAATGTAATCCATACATGCCAGAATCGGCTTTGAATAAGGAGAGCGTTTATGGATCTCAGACATTTGAGAGGTGAAAAAGCTGATCATATCTTCATACAGTTGGACGATGCTTTCCACATCCTGGCAGGAATCCACCCGCTGAATATAGAGATCGCTTGCAGTGTAGGCATCCTCCTCATCCATTCCCCCTTCAATGGAAAAACGGGTGGTAAGGGTGATGGAGGCAATAAAAAGGTATTTGTAATTCTTCAGCGGAGTATTGGATAAATGACCGCATAATTCTGATAAAAACAGGTTTTTGCTCACTTCCACGGCATCCATATTTCCCTCTCGGATTAAATTGTACATGTGCAGCTCTTCATCATATTTATGATGGCGGGTGCAATTTTCACGCCGCAGAAACTGCTGGTAATATAAGGATTTATCATTTACATAAGGCATAATATGTCCTCCGGAGCCCTGCTGAATCAAAAGCAGGGCTTTTTTCAATGGTTCATTCTCAAAATATGACTGCGTATGTTGTGAACTTGCACAAAAAAGGCAAAAGATATTTGTCGGAATCGTTGAAATTGACACCTGCATGAGAATTATAACATAAATGTGAGAAAAATGATATAACTAAGTGCACATATTTGTTACCTTTAGTTCACAGAGAAAAACAAGGAGAGGAATAAAGGATATGAAATGTTTGGCTTTGGATTTTGGCGGCAGCTCGGTCAAATATGCCCTTGTAAACAGACAGGCGCAGCTGGAGCATTCGGATAAGATTCCGGCGCCCCTGGATTCCGTGGATGCGTTTGTGGAAACGGTAGGACTACTGTATGACCGTTTTCGGGAAGAGATCGAAGGTATTGCGATCAGTATGCCGGGGCATCTTTCTTCCACGGAAGGGATTTTATTTGATTCGGGGGCATATAAAGCGCTTTATGGATTCAATATTTATGAGCTTTTGCGTAAAAGATGCCCGGTACCTATTACCATGGAAAACGATGGAAAATGTGCTGCGCTGGCTGAAGCCTGGAAAGGGGCGCTTGTCGGATGCCGGGACGGGGCGGTGATCGTATTAGGGTCAGGAATTGCAGGAGGGATCATTAAGGATGGTAAGATCCATAACGGAAGGGATTTTTCTGCTGGAGAATTATCTTATTTAATTACTGACCCCACGCAGAAGACACCTCTATGCTGTGCCTATATGTCGGCGGCAATGCATGGGCTCTGCTATCGGGTCTGCAAAGCGAAAAACCTGGATCTCTCCGTACAGGACTCTGCATCCACTCTTGTCTGGCTGGATGAGCTGATCCAAATGCCCTATGCCGATCCTCAAAGGGATTTAAAAAAGGTAAAATCGGATGGTATTCAGATTTTCAAATGGCTGTCAGAGGGTGATCCGGACATTGCGCCGATTTACCAAAACTTTATCAGATCCCTTGCGGTGGTGGTACATAATGTACAGATTTGCTATGCTCCGGAAAAAATCGCTATCGGCGGCGGCTTAAGCCTGGAGGAGCGTATATTTAAGGATTTGGGGCAGGAACTTTGCTCCTATTACAACGCCATGGAGGTGGGAAAAGAACTGCACGCAGATGTGGTGAAGTGCCGCTATCTCAGTGAATGTAATCTGATCGGCGCTATGTATAACTATCTGCTCCACTGTCATAATAATGACATCTGATGATGCTTATTATACGAAAAACTCAAAAAGAAAGGATGAAAGAAAATGGAACAAGTCAAAACAACTTACCCTAACCCTGACAGACCGCCTAAGAAATTTACGGCGAAAAGTCTTCATGGACGTACCAGACTTTATGTGATTACTTATAAGGATCTGCGCCGCTTCCAAAATTTCTATATCAATGTGTTTGGATGGGACATGATCGAAATGCCGGTGGCGGCAAGCGGTATCCCTGCCGGGGACGAGCACCCTTCCCTTTTAATTGCAACAGGTCCGGCACAGTATGACTATGAAGGGGTGACACCGGGACATATGAACATGTTCGTTCATTGGGCGCCGGGAGAAATGGAAAAACCAGGTCCCTTTACGGAAATCCACATGGACCGTCCTTTGGAGGAAACCATCCAGAAAATCATCGACCACGGTGGGAAGCTGATTCTGGACAAGAGCAAATCGGCTCTTGCAAAGCCTTTGGATGACAGCAAGCAGAGCTGGGAGATCCATGCGGTAGTGGAAGACCCTGCCGGAAATTATTTATACCTGTGGAAATGCCCGTCCTCGAGAACCTGGGATGAGCTGGAAACCGAGTACGATGAGATGTAAGGAGGAGAGGAAATGAAGAAAATATATACATGCTTTGCCTGCGGCTTTCCCATTGCTTTTGAAGAGACGGAAGTGCCTGCACATTGTCCCGGATGCGGAGCGCCCAGGTCACAGTTCTTAGAGGAACCATGGTGCGGCAGCATAGAAAAAAGACGTATCCATGTAGATCCCCCGGAGGTTGATCCCAACAGAGATCCCTTTGATATTTCCTTCCATCCGGCAAAGGATTTTGCGCCCCTTAGGGGACATGGACGGACGAGACAATGGGTCATGGGGTACAACAAGGGACAGGCGGAGGAAATGAGATCCTTTTATCAGGACATTTTTGGATGGGATATCATTGAGACGGAAAATTCTGATCCTGAAAACCCCACCATGTATTGCGCTACCGGACCGGGTACGGAAAACTGGGAACCTCGGGTATGTTCTTTTGGATATGGCTTTTTAACACCCTATGCAGAGGAAGGAGAGGTAAAGCCTGCGGCATCCTTCATACTGGAGGTGAAGGATCTGGAAGAGACTCTGAAAAAGACGGTGGAATTCGGCGGTAAGGTGCTGCGCGAACGTTTTACCTTTGAAGGTCAGGATTATGCGGTGATTGAAGACAGCGAGGGAAATCAAATGTACATCTGGGAATTAAAGGATCAGGAACCTGATTATTGTACCAATCCCATCACAAGAACCGGAGCACAGTAGAGAAACCAATGGATGCCCTGGTTAGCAGGGCATCCAGGAATGGAGAGATTTTATGTTAAAGGAGGATTTCCTTTGGGGCGGCGCGTTGGCGGCACACCAGTTTGAGGGAGGGCTTTACGGAACCTCTAAGGGGTTAAGTGTGGCGGATGTGATGACTGCAGGCTCCCACGAAACGCCCCGCAGGATTACGGAGGGTGTGGCAGAGGAATGCTATTATCCCAATCATGAAGGCATTGACTTTTACCATCGTTATAAAGAGGATATCAGGCTTTTTGCCGAAATGGGTTTTAAATGCTTTCGGACTTCTATCGCCTGGTCCAGAATTTTTCCAAAGGGCGATGAGGAGGAGCCGGAGGAGGAGGGGCTGAAATTTTACGATCAGGTTTTTGAGGAGCTTTTGCAGTATGGAATTGAACCTGTAGTTACCCTGTCGCATTTTGAAATGCCATATTACCTGGCAAAAGAATACGGAGGCTTTGCCAATCGAAAAACCATAGGGTATTTTTTAAGGTTTGCGGAGGTTTGCTTTAAAAGATACAAGGATAAGGTGAAGTATTGGATGACCTTCAATGAGATCAACAACCAGATGAATTATCAGAATGATATTTTTGGATGGACCAATGCAGGGGTTTGTTTTAGCAGCTATCCCAATCCTGAGGAGATCATGTACCAATGCGCCCACTATCAGCTGGTGGCAAGCGCCAGGGCGGTGAAGCTGGGACATGAGATCAATCCGGCTTTTAAGATCGGCAATATGATTGCCATGGTTCCTGTTTATCCGTTGAACTGTAAACCTGCCAATGTTTTACTTGCACAGGAAAAAATGCATGAAAAATGGTTTTTCTGCGACATTCAGTGCCGGGGGCATTATCCGGCTTATGCCCGTAAGCTTTTGGAAAGAAAAGGCTTTGAACTGGATATCACGGAGGAAGACCTGCAGGAGCTGGCTCAGGGAACAGTGGATTACATAGGATTTTCCTATTACATGACAAATGTGGTGGATGTTGACACAAAGCAGACGGACAAGTGGGTTTCGGATGTGAAAAATCCATATGTGAAGGTAACGGGCTGGAATTGGACCATTGATCCTGAAGGACTTAGATTTGCCCTTAATCTGATTTTTGAACGGTATGAGAAGCCTCTTTTCATTGTAGAAAACGGTCTGGGAATGACGGATGAAGTGGAAGTCGATGGAACCTGCCATGACAATTACCGCATTGCATATCTGAAAGCGCATATTGAGCAGATGAAGAAGGCGGTAGAAGTGGATGGGGTGGATCTGATGGGGTATACGCCCTGGGGATGTATCGACTGTGTATCCTTTACCACCGGCGAGATGAAGAAGCGTTACGGTTTTATTTATGTGGATCGGGATGATCTGGGAAAAGGAACATTGAACCGAAGTCCGAAGGATTCTTTTGCGTGGTATAAAAGGGTCATTGCTTCAAGAGGCGAGGATTTGTAGAAAATGGTGAAAATATGGAAAAAAAGGTTATTTTAACAGTAGAAGGTCTGAATAAATCATTTGGTCCTACAAGGGCGGTAGTGGATATGCATTTGGAATTATATGCCGGAGAGATCCGGGGGCTGATCGGTGAAAACGGCAGCGGCAAGTCAACGGTGACTACCATTATTGCAGGCAGCCAGAAACCGGATGGGGGAACCATGCTGATGGAAGGAAAGGTCCATGCGCCCAAAAGCATGCTGGAAGGGCGCGAGGCAGGTGTGTGTATGCTGCTTCAGGAGAAGGGAACCATCAACCATCTGACTGTTTCGGAAAACATCTACCTGGGAGAAGAAGACAAGTTCAGCCGTTATGGCATTGTGAACCGCCGCAGGATGGACAAAGAAGCGAAAAAAGTACTGGAGAGTATTGATCTTGGGGATGTGAACCCTGCCCGTCTGATCGATGAACTAAGCTTTGAGGACCGCAAGCTTGTGGAAGCGGGAATGGCGATGAAAGCGGAGCCTAAAATTCTGATCGTGGATGAAACCACTACAGCCTTGTCCCAAAAAGGCCGTGAGGTGATCTATCGCATTATGCGCCAGATGAAGGAGCAGGGAAGATCCGTTATTTTCATATCTCATGATTTGGATGAATTGAAGGAAATCTGTGACAATGTAACGGTTATGAGGGACGGCGCTTATGTTACCACTCTTTATGGGGAAGAGATCACAGTAGACAACATGCGTCAGAACATGATCGGACGAGAACTTTCGGAGGGCTATTATCGAAGCGACTATGAGGATAATTACGATCACGAAACGGTAATGTTGGATGTGGATCACGTTACCCTTGGGAACACTATTCGAAATGTTTCCCTTCAGGTTCATAAGGGAGAGATTCTGGGTATTGGCGGTCTGACTGATTGCGGCATGCACGATTTGTGCAAGGTGATATTTGGATTGAAAGAACCTGACTCCGGCGCAGTCCGCCTTCCCCAAAAAGGCGTAACCATTCATAATTCCACCCAGGCAGTGGAAAACGGAATGGGATATGTGCCCAAGGATCGTGAACTGGAAGGATTGATGCTGGCGGCAAGCATTCGGGATAATATCAATCTCATGGCAATGGATAAGGTGAAAAAAGGCTTTCTGATCACCCCTGGCGCAACTAAAAAGCTTGCTTTGGATCAGGTGGAGGCGCTGAGCATTAAAATCGGCGGTATGGAGCTGCCTGTATCCAGCTTAAGCGGCGGAAACAAGCAAAAGGTTGCCATTGCCAAATGCATGGCAAATGATGTGGAGATTTTGATTATGGATTGCCCCACCAGAGGAATTGATATTGGCGTAAAAGCAGCGATCTATCGGCTGCTGGAAAAGTTCAAGGCGGAAGGCCGTGCCATATTGATGGTTTCTGAGGAGCTTCCGGAGCTGTTGGGAATGTCGGATAATCTGATCATTATGAAGAATGGCGAAGTGACCGCGCGGATCAGGCGAAGCGTGGATGTAACAGAGCACGACGTTATTACCAGGATGATTTAAGGAGGTGTTTTCCGTGAAAGAAATACGAAAGCCGAAATTTATGACAAAGGATCGAATACGCGCCTACCTGCCGGTATTTGCCCTGCTGTTTGTGATAGCTCTTTTTGCTGTTTTGACCCATGGCACCACAATAAAGATCAATAATCTGAAGCAGATCATGTTACAATCCTGTACTTATATTGTGGCGGGGCTGGGGATCATTTTTACCATGTCCCTGGGTAATATGGATATGTCCCTGGACGGTATTGTAAGCCTGTCGGCATGTCTGGGACTTCTGGCAACAGAGGCAACAGGCAGCTGGGTGATGTTTCCGGTCATTTTTCTGATTGCAATTGCCTGTGAAATGGCAATTGGAGGTATCAATATCTTATTGGGAATCAATAGCGTCATCGCCTCCTTTGCAGTCTCCTTTTTTGGAAAAGGAGTGGCGGGTTTTATTATCGGCAACCGCACCAAGGCGCTGAGCCTGCCAGGGGAGTTTAGCTTTCTCTATAACAGGACAGGCTTTTATATGATCACAATAGCGGCGGTTCTGGTGCTGACGGTGCTTTTCCATTATACCAGGCTGGGGAAACGAGCCATGGCGATCGGTTCTAACCCCAATGCGGCGAAGGCGGCAGGGATTCATGTGACAAAGTATAAGCTGCTGTCCTATCTGGCAGCGGGCATTATGATGGGACTTGCCACCATTCTGATCGTACTTCGTTCCGGTTCCACCAGCGCGACTACCGGTTCCGGTTTTCATGTATCGGTACTTTTGATGATGGTGATCGGGGGCGCAGCGCTGACGGGAGGCACAAAGGAAAAGATTTACAGCGTAGTGGTAGGCGTTTTTATTTACCTGTGCCTGGAAAACGGGCTTACCGTTCTGGGTACCAGCCCGGAGGTAATAGGGTTGATAGAAGGAATCATTTTCCTTGCATCGGTAACGCTGACCTTTGACCGGGAGGGTGTTCCCTATATTTTATAAAACAGGCTTTTAACTGATTGCTCATTTACTAAATGCAGATTGGAAATCTATAAAACACAAGACCGTTTTGCAGCGGTCAAAAGAATGGAGGAAAAAAGATGAAAAAGAAATGGATGAAACTTGTGGCGTTGTCGTTGTCTCTTATGATGGTGCTCTTAACAGCGTGCGGTTCAGGGGAAAACAGCGGAAGCAGCGCACCGGAAAACGGGGAAACAGAAAGCAGTCAAACAGAGGAAGAAACAGGCGGTGAGGCGGCAGACGGCGACTTGACGGTAGGAGTCATTATCTGGTCAACAGACGATGGTCTGGGAGCCGATTCCAAAACTGCGCTGGACGCAGTGGCAGCAGACCTTGGTGTGAACCTGATCTACAGAACCGGAAGCTATGATGCAGAAAATCAGACCACAGATATTGAAAATCTGATTGCAGCCGGAGCAGATGGCATTATGTGCTGTGTGATCGTAGACACTTCAACCGATGAACTGCTTAAGGTTTGTGAAGAAGCTGACGTTGATTATCAGGTATTCTTCCGCAATATTATAGATGAAGAAGCTTATAACTACTGTATGGCAAGCGATCATTTCGCAGGTTATATCTGCGAGGATGAAGGCGCAGCAGGCGTGGATATGGTGGATGAGCTGATTGCCCAGGGCTGCACCACCTTTGGACTGATCAACCGTGAGGCAGGAAATGGCGTTGTAGACCGCCGCCAACAGGGAACTATGGAGTACCTGGAGGAAAAGGGACTGACTTATTATGTTTCCACCAATACCAGTACAGCAACTGCAACGGAAATGGTGGACGCAACGGATCAGCTTCTTGCAGCATATCCCGACATTGACGGGCTGATCCTTTCCTCCGGCTCCAACGGCGCTATCGATGCTATTATCACAGATTTGGAGGGAACAGACATTAAACTCACTTCATTTGATACGCCGGCTGATATTGAAGGAGCATTTAATGCCGGAAACCTGTGTATGCTGACGACCGGAGCGCAGATCGATCCCGTTTATGCGCTGATCAACTTGTATTGTAAGATGACAGGTAATCCCAAATCCGAAACACCTACAGAATATGGTTCCAACTATATTTATATGAAGTCTGCTGAGGATGCCAAAACCTATGAACAGTATTTTGGAGCGTTTAACACTTATACTGCAGATGAGGTTAAGAGCATGGCGGATATGGATTTGGATTCATTCTTAAAGGAAATTGAAAATTACAGCCTGGAAATGGTTGCAGATAAGATGAAATAAGCGCTTGATGCAGAATCTGAGGTTTGGTAAATGAAGACGGGAGACGGCAGGGAGTTTAAAATTCCGTATAGACAGCCGTCTCCCGATAGGAGAAAGCGATATGATGAAGACAGTGGTCTATCATGTGAAGAATTTTTTAATTGCAATAGCGATTCCGCTGGTTTTGTATATAATTTTGCTCATTGCGGCACCGAAAGCAATGGGAGGAACACAGATTTTTGATATTCTGCGGCAGGCAATGCTGCCCTCTGTTCTCGCATGGGGCGTTGCCTTTGCCTGTAAGCTGGGCTTATGGCACTTTGCGGCAGGGGCAAATGTGATCTCCGGTATCATCATAGGAGCAGGCATTGGGAATCGCCTGGGGGGCAGTCCCATGATAATTGCAGTGAGCATTGTGGTTACCAGCACGGTGATCGGTCTGGTCTGCGGTCTAATTTACATATGGATCAGAGTTCCGTCTATCATTGCAACGGTGGGATGTATGCTGGTGCTGGAAAGTATTTCCGCCCTCGCCTGGGGAGGCGGAGGCATTACAGTGAGCAAGGACTATGCTGTCTTTAACAACGTGGGAGTTGTGATCGTCAGTACAGTGATCAGCTTTCTGATTGCCTATTTTCTTTATGCGAGAACAAAATACGGATTCAATCTGAAGGCAGTTTCCAGCAACATCAATGTTGCTCAGCAGCAAGGCATTGATGTCCGAAAAGTAAAAGTGATCTCCTTTGTCCTGGTAGGCTTTTTCAGCGGAATCTACGGTATGCTCACCCTTGCCCGTTCCTTTAAACAGGTTCCCACCACCAACATGGGAAGCATGGACATGGTATTCAACGCCATCATGTGTTTCTTCGTAGCCGCAGCCGTAGAAAAACGCGTAAACCTGATGATCGGCGTATACATAGGCTCCCTTACCGTCCAATTAATCAAGTTCGGAATCGTAGCCCTGGGCATTTCAGGACAATTTAACAACGCAGCAGTGGCGATCGCCCTTTTAATCTTCTGCATTATGAGCAGCGAAAGCGAGACGATCATGAAATTACGCGGGCGTTTACACTTTAGCAGAAATCATTCCGGTTAATGCCGTAGATATAAGAGAATGGAGTTGGAGGGGCTTGGCGCATTCCAGCCGCAGGCAGGGCTTCCTGTA
>CAMWCA010000070.1 GCA_947172705.1 uncultured Lachnospiraceae bacterium | reverse complement strand
CAAGTCTGGAAAGGATGTATGTCACCCAGGTGCATCGCCATGACACCGATACGCTCCTGTTCCTTGCGGCAGGGTGAACTGTTGCGAAATTTTTATTAAAAAAGAAGCTGATCGGTTGCATATCTGATTTTCTCATGATAAAATATGAAAAAGCATATTTTCTTTAAGGCAAATCCGATATTATCTTTTTCTAAGGTTTTCAAACCATAATTTCAGAAAATCCATGCTTTTATCCCAACTAACCATTATTTCAATAAGCAGGAGGCTCTGAAATGAATCTCCTGTGAGCTGCTTTTTTAGGGAAGCGGCACATCAGTCAGGAGGATGAGAATGACAGAAAAGTACGTACAGAGAAACCACAAGGACACCCTGTTCCGGATGTTGTTTAAGGAGAAGGAAAACCTTCTGAGCTTATACAACGCAGTCAATGGGACATGCTACACAGATGCAGAGGAATTGGAAATCACCACATTGGAAAATGCGGTCTACATGAATTATAAAAACGATATTTCCTTTGTGTTTGATTTTGAGTTGATGCTCTACGAGCACCAATCAACTGTAAACCCTAATATGCCCCTGAGGGATTTAATTTACGTGACCAAAGTATTGCAGGGCATTATAAGGAACGAAAATTTGTACAGTTCCATGCTGATCAAACTGCCTACGCCCAGGTTTGTGGTGTTCTATAATGGAAGGGATTGCCAGCCCGGGGAGCAGACGCTGAGGCTATCGGATTCTTTCAAAAAGGAATTGGAAAGACCAGAGTTGGAACTTATTGTGACGGTGTACAACATCAACTGGGGATGTAATACGGAACTGATGAAAGCGTGCCGGTTGCTGAAAGAATATGCCCAATATGTAGAGCAGGTCAGAAAAATGGCAAAAGAACTGTCTTTTCCCGATGCAGTGGAACAGGCGGTGGATTATTGTATTCAAAATGGAATATTGGCGGATTTTCTTTTAAAGAACCGCGCGGAGGCGATAGAGATGAGTATATTTGAATATGATGAGGAGAAATATCTTAAGAGCGAGCGGGAAGTTTGGCGAAAGGAAGGAATAAAAGAAGGACGAGAGGAAGGGCGCAGCGAGGGAGAAGAGCGTTTTTCGAAACTGTTGCAGCTTTTGATGGAAGCAGGAAGAAATGAAGATATGAACCGCGCCAAATAATCTTCTTGATGTCGGTACAGGAAAAAAGATACATTTGCGGGCTATAGGCGGAGGCTTGAACAGGCGATCATTATTTACTGGAAGAGAAAAAGGTCTGCCGCATTGCAAGCCAATGGGCTTTGTGATAAGATGATAAGGATTGGTTCAGACACCAAAGAAATCGGCAATCAGAGGAAACGAGGTCATAATTAATTTATGGAAACGATGATTCAAATTAAAGACGTCACAAAGACCTTTGTGGGTAAGGACAACACAGTGGAGGCGCTGAAGGGGATTAACCTTGAAATACATAAAGGTGAAATATACGGTATTATCGGCATGAGCGGCGCAGGTAAATCTACGCTGGTAAGGTGTCTCAATTTCCTGGAAAGACCCACAAGCGGGACGGTTTTCGTGGAGGGAAAGGACCTGTCCACATTAAATGATGGTGAGCTTCGCCAGACTCGCACGCAGATTGCAATGATCTTCCAGCACTTTAATCTGCTGATGCAGAGAACAGTGCTTGATAATATCTGCTTTCCCATGGAAATTATTAAGAAGCCCAGAAAGGAAGCGGTGGAAAGGGCAAGAGAGCTGCTTGAGATCGTAGGGTTGTCAGAAAAAGAGCTTGCCTATCCGGCACAGTTATCCGGCGGTCAAAAGCAGAGGGTGGCGATTGCAAGGGCGCTTGCCACAAACCCCAAGATCCTGCTTTGCGATGAGGCTACCAGCGCATTGGACCCCACTACTACCAAGGCAATTCTTGCGTTGCTCAAAGAGATCAATGAAAAATACGGGATCACCATTGTGATCATTACTCATGAAATGACGGTGGTACAGGAGATCTGCAGTCATGTGGCGATCATAGACGAGGGTGTTCTGGCAGAGACCGGAACGGTGGAGGAAGTTTTTCAAAGACCTAAGAGCAAGGCAGCGAAAAAGCTTGTCTTTCAGGGAGATCGGCAGCAGCATGAGGAGATGAAAGGAAAACGCTGTATTCGTATTGTGTTCACCAGTAATTCCTCCTTTGAGCCTGTGATTGCCAATATGGTACTTACCTGTAAAGCTCCGGTCAATATTTTGCTGGCGGACACCAGAGATATTGGCGGTGTGGCGCATGGACAGATGATTTTACAGATGCCGGAGGACGATGGGGCGGCTGAGAAGATGATACAATATTTGAAAAACAGAAAATTAGAAGTGGAGGAACTTGATCATTATGTGGGATAGTCAGATTATTATGATGCTGGTGGAGGGCACGGGCGTCACCCTGTATATGACCCTGGTTTCCACGTTAATTGCATATGCCCTGGGGCTGCCTATGGGAATTACCCTGGTGGTAACAGCTTCGGGTGGCTTGAAGCCGAACAAGATTGTTTATAAGATACTGGATGTGATCGTAAATATTGTGCGGAGCATTCCGTTTTTGATATTACTTGTTCTGCTGATTCCGCTGACCAGGTTGATTGTGGGAAGAAGCTATGGAGCTACAGCCACCATCGTGCCGTTGTCGCTTGCAGCTGCGCCTTTTGTGGCGAGACTGGTAGAATCTTCCCTGCTGGAGGTAGATCATGGCGTGGTAGAGGCGGCGCAGAGCATGGGAGCAAGTCTTTGGACGATTATCTGGAAGGTGCTTTTAGTGGAGGCAAGAACTTCTTTAATTGTGGGAGCAACTATTGCACTGGGAACGATTTTAGGGTATTCGGCAATGGCAGGTACCGTTGGCGGAGGCGGACTTGGAGATATTGCGATTCGATACGGCTATCACAGGTACCAGGCGGATATTATGATCGTGACGGTGATACTCTTGGTGGCATTGGTACAGATCCTGCAGGTGATTGGAACGAAGCTTTCTAGGAAACTGGACAGGAGGATTACAGGATAATATATATATACATATATAGGAAATTTTTGGAGCCGGCGCAGAGCCGGCTCTTTTTATGCAGGGATATCCCTTTATCATAAAATGCCCTTGTATATATTCACCAAAAATAAAGATAAAAACATAGGCATAAATGCAAATTGACAAGATACAAATCCAGTGCTACCATAAAGTTAACACGTGTAAACACAGATATTCAATGCTTATTAACGGCATATCCAAGCTTTCATTTAGATAAAAGAGGAGACGTTTATGGAAACGATCACGCGCATGACCCTGGAAGAAATTTCTGCAAAAATCGGCATTTCCAGAACCACGATCTATAAAGTTTTAAAGAATAAAGGCAATGTCAGTGAGAAAACCCGGAATGCAGTGATGGAAGCGCTGGAACGGTATCACTATGTGGAGAACAAAAACGCCAGAAATCTGGCGATGAACAGGGAATATACCATTGGATATGTAGGTTTTCGTTCCGGAAGTGCAAACTACTTTTCTCCCAAGGTCAGAAGAGGGATTGAACGAGCCGTGAAGGAGTTCGGCGACGATGGCTTAAAGGTGATGATCTCAGAATTTGATGTGGAAAATCCGGAACAGCAAAGAGAAGAAGTGGAAAAAATGCTTGAGCTGGGGGTGCAGAGCTTTGTCCTTGCATTTGCAGACCAGCAGTTGACAGAGCGGCTTTTAAAGACCCTTCATGAGAGGGAATGCAAGGTGGTTCTGTTAAGCCGTGATCTGGGAAGAGAGCATGAAGATTACTACGTGGGAGTAGATTACTATAAAAGTGGTCTGCTTGCGGCGGAGCTTTTGGGAAAGTTGGTTTCAGGAAGGGGAAAGATCCTGATACCGGTTACGGCGGAGTATCGTGACAATCAGGATATACAGACCAGATTAAAGGGTTTTTTGGAAAAGCTGAAAGAATATCCGGACTGTGAGGCGCTTCCTGTGATTTATAATCTGGCGGAGGGAAAGCAAGTGTATCAGGAGGTATGTAATTGCCTGAAAAAAGAGCCTGCGCTTACAGGAATTTTTGATTTAACATACCGCCTTGATATGACGGCAAAAGCGCTTTTGGATACAAAGAGATCTGACGTGAAGCTGGTGGGCTTCGACCTGTTTCGGGAGATCGAAGAGGAGATCAGGAACTCCGTGATCGATGGGGTGGTTTATCAGGATTTGAGCAAGCAGGCGTACTTAGCAGTGAGAATTTTATTTGAAGAGATGTGCTACGGGATCGTACAGGAAAAGAAAAAGATTTATTCCAAGTTGGAAATTGTTATGAGCGAAAATCTCTGCTATTTCAGAGAAGAACAATAAAATTAATAAAGGAGGAGCATTATGCTGTATATTGGCGTAGATTTGGGAACCAGCGCTGTGAAGCTGCTGTTGATGGATCAGGAAGGAAACATCCGGAAGATCGTTTCCAGAGAATATCCGATTTTCTTTCCTCATCCCGGCTGGTCAGAGCAAAGACCGGAGGATTGGTTTCAGGCGACTATGGAGGGAATGCAGGAGCTGATCAGTGAAGCGGACAAAAGTCAGATCGGAGGAATCAGCTTTGGCGGGCAGATGCATGGGCTTGTGATTTTGGATCAGGAGGATCAGGTGATACGTCCGGCGATTTTATGGAATGACGGGAGAACCTTTGAAGAGTGCGATTATCTGAATAATGAGATTGGGAGGGAAAAGCTTTCACGGTATACGGCAAATATTTCCTTTACCGGATTTACTGCACCTAAGATTCTGTGGGTAAAAAACAAGGAGTCGGAAAACTTTGCCAGAATCGCCAAAATTATGCTGCCAAAAGACTACATTGCCTATAAGCTCACAGGAGTCCACTGTACGGATATGTCTGACGCTTCCGGTATGCTGCTTTTGGATGTGAAGAACCGCAGATGGTCCATGGAAATGTGCCAGATCTGCGGCATTAGGGAGGAAATGCTGCCCAGGCTTTTTGAGAGCTATGAGTGTGTGGGAACTTTGAAAAAGGAAATTGCAGACCGGCTGGGTGTGCCGGAAAGCGTGAAGGTGGCGGCAGGCGCCGGGGATAATGCGGCGGCAGCGGTAGGAACAGGTACGGTGGGAGAGGGAATGTGCAACATTTCTCTGGGCACCAGCGGAACTATCTTTATTTCTTCCAAAACCTTCGGGGTGGATCGTTATAACGCCCTTCATGCCTTTGCCCATGCAGACGGAAACTATCATTTGATGGGCTGTATGTTAAGCGCGGCATCCTGTAATAAGTGGTGGATGGAGGAGATTCTTGGAACGGAAGACTATGGGAAAGAGCAGCAGGAAATCTCCAGGCTGGGAGAAAACCATGTGTATTTTCTTCCTTATCTTATGGGGGAGCGTTCTCCCCATAATAATCCCAATGCCAGAGGCGTGTTTATGGGCATGACAATGGATACCGGAAGAGCCGATATGACCCAGGCGGTACTGGAGGGCGTTGGGTTTGCCCTAAGAGATTCCCTGGAGGTGGCGAAATCCCTGGGGATACATTTGGAAAGGACAAAGATCTGCGGCGGCGGAGCCAAAAGCTCCCTTTGGAAAAAGATCATAGCCAATATTCTGAATTTAAAGGTGGATGTGATTGAAAGCGAGGAGGGACCGGCGCTTGGGGGAGCCATGCTGGCGGCGGTTGCCTGCGGAGAGTATGGCAGTGTGGAGGAAGCGGCAGAGAAGATCGTAAAGATCGTGGACACAGTGGAACCGGAAGAGGAACTGGTGGCAAAATATGAGGAAAGATATCGGCAGTTTAAAGAGATCTATCCGGCATGTAAACCGTTATTTGAGCTTATAAGGTAGAATGATGAGAAAGGCAGGGAACAGAGAATGAAAATTTACAGTGTCGCAGACCGGGAGTTTAAGGATTATGGAAGAGTGATAAAGGATATCGATTTTTCGGAGCTGGTCAAAGTGCTTGAAGAGGGTACGCCGCTTCCGGAAAATGTGACGTATGTTGCCAGTTTACCGGCATTGGAGGAACTTCCGGTAATGGAGGCATTGACAGATAAATTTTATGGAGAACTGCCCATTCAGATTGGGTATTGTAACGGACACAATACGATGTTGAACGCGCTGGAGTATCATCGAAGCTCTGAGGTCAATGTGGCGGCAACGGATGCCGTACTGATTTTAGGCAGACAGCAGGAGATTGCCGAGGATTATACCTATGACACAGGGCTGGCAAAAGCCTTTTTCGTGCCGAAGGGGACGGCGGTAGAGATTTATGCAACCACCCTTCACTATGCTCCCTGCGGCGTAAAGGGGGCGGGCTTTAAGGTGGCGGTGATATTACCCAAGGGAACCAACCTGGAACTGGAAAAGAAGCATGAAGGCGGGGAGGATGGACATCTGACCGCTAAAAATAAATGGCTCCTGGGACATCCTGAGGGAGGGTTGCCGGAAGGAAGCCCTATGGGACTTGTAGGGAAGAACCTTTGTATCGATGAATAAAAAGCAATTAAAACCATAAAGCATTTAAAGGAGGATTTGGCAATGAATAATTTACCAAAAGTAAAAATCGGAATCGTAGCGGTGAGCCGGGACTGTTTTCCGGAAGAACTGTCTGTGAACAGAAGAAAGACGCTGGTCAGCGCATATGAGAAAAAGTACGACGAGGGGGATATCTATGAGTGCCCTGTCTGCATTGTGGAAAGCGAACTCCACATGGTTCAGGCGCTGGAGGATATTAAGAGGGCAGGCTGCAATGCCCTGTGCGTTTACCTGGGGAACTTTGGACCGGAAATTTCAGAGACGCTGCTGGCAAAGCACTTTGACGGTCCTGCTATGTTCGTGGCGGCGGCAGAGGAAAGCCAGAATGACCTGATCGGCGGAAGGGGAGATGCATACTGCGGTATGTTAAATGCCAGCTACAACTTAAAGCTTCGGAATATCCGGGCATATATTCCCGAGTATCCTGTGGGTACGGCAGAGGAATGTGCGGATATGATTCATGAGTTTGTGCCTGTGGCAAGAGCCGTCATAGGTTTAAAGAGCCTGAAGATCATCAGCTTTGGTCCCCGCCCCCTCAACTTTCTTGCCTGCAATGCGCCTATCAAGCAGCTTTATAATCTGGGGGTAGAAATCGAAGAAAATTCAGAGCTGGATCTTTTCGAGGCATTCAACCGTCATGAAGGGGATGAACGGATTCCGGCGAAGGTTAAGGAAATGGAAGAGGAGCTGGGAGAGGGCAATCAAAAGCCGGAAATTCTGGCAAAGCTTGCCCAATATGAGCTTACACTGCTTGACTGGGTGGAGGATCACAAGGGATATCGGGAGTACGTGGCGATTGCCGGAAAATGCTGGCCAGCGTTCCAGACTCAGTTTGGATTTGTGCCATGTTATGTAAACAGCCGTTTGACGGGCATGGGCATTCCTGTTTCCTGCGAGGTGGATATTTACGGGTGCTTAAGCGAGTTTATCGGCGCGGCGGTAAGCGAGGATGTGGTGACGCTGCTGGATATCAACAACACAGTACCGGATGATATGTATGAGGAGTCCATCAAGGGCAAATTTGACTATACTCACAAGGATACTTTTATGGGCTTCCACTGCGGAAACACCTGCTCAAGAAAGCTTGCCTTCTGCAGTATGAAAAATCAGATGATCATGGCAAGGTCTCTTCCCGAGGAGGTTACCAATGGGACGCTGGAAGGAGATATTGCCCCCGGCGACATTACCTTTTATCGCCTTCAATCCACTGCTGACTGCAAGCTTCGGGGCTACATTGCCCAGGGCGAGGTTCTTCCTGTAGCCACTAAATCCTTTGGCAGTATCGGCGTATTTGCCATTCCGGAAATGGGAAGATTTTACCGTCATGTGCTGATCGAAGGAAATTACCCGCATCATGGAGCCGTTGCCTTTGGTCATTACGGAAAGGCATTGTACGAAGTGTTCAAGTACATAGGAGTGGAACTGGATGAGATCGGGTTTAACCAGCCCAAGGGAATGCGGTATAAATCAGAGAATCCATTTGCTCTTTGATCCTGCGTAATAATTGCGAAAAAGCTTCCTTTTTGGGCAGTATTTTTGTAAATATTGATACTAGCTTTTTAAAGCCTGTGTGATTATACTCTATTGTGGTTTATCACACAGGTTTTCTATTGGAGGAAAAAATGGCTAAAGATTTAACGAAGGATATGACGGTTGGCTCGCCTATGAAATTGATTTTGGGATTTTCCCTGCCCCTTTTGTTTGGATTTTTATTTCAGCAGTTTTACAGCGTGGTGGATACGGTGATCGTGGGGCAGTTCCTGGGGATGAATGCGCTGGCGGGAGTAGGCGCGACAGGTTCCATCAACTTTATGATCGTAGGGTTTTGCATGGGCGTGTGCAGCGGGTTTGCTATTCCGGTGGCGCACAAATTTGGCGCAAAGGATTATTCCGGAATGCGTCAGGTGGTTGCCAACTGCGTCTGGCTGTCCCTGATCTTTTCTCTGGTTATGACAGTGGTCGTTGTTTTGCTGTGCAAAAATATTCTGCTCTGGATGAAGACGCCGGAGGATATTTTTGCAGACTCCTATGCCTATATTGTGATCATATTTGCAGGTATCCCGGCGATCTATCTTTATAATATGCTCTCGGGAATTATAAGATCCATGGGGGACAGTAAGACGCCTCTGGTCTTTTTAACCTTATCTTCCTTTTTAAATATTGGTCTGGATCTGCTGTGCATTCTGGTGTTCCAAATGGGAGTTGCAGGAGCGGCAGTGGCGACGGTGGCGTCCCAGCTGATTTCAGGGGCATTGTGCCTGCTGTATATGATAAAGAAATTTGATATCCTACATATTAAAAAAGAAGAGTGGCGGCTTAATTCCGCTCATGTGAGAAGTCTTTGCGGTATGGGAGTCCCTATGGGGCTTCAGTATTCTATCACGGCAATTGGCTCCGTTATTTTGCAGACCTCGGTGAATACTCTGGGTTCTCTTGCGGTGGCTTCCGTTACGGCAGGGGGAAAGGTCAGCATGTTCTTCTGTTGTCCTTTTGACGCTATGGGTTCTACCATGGCGACTTACGGGGGACAGAATGTGGGGGCAAAGAAGCTGGAACGGCTGGGAACAGGGCTTAAGAACTGTATCTGGCTGGGAATCGGTTATTCCCTGATTGCTTTTGTGGCGCTGTATTTCTTTGGAGGAAATCTTGCCTCCCTGTTTGTGGATTCGGCGGAGCAGGAAATGCTGGACAATGCCCGGTTGTTTTTGATTATAAACAGCGCCTTTTATATTCCTCTGGCACTGGTAAATATTATCCGTTTTATGATCCAGGGAGTGGGTTTTGGAACCTTTGCCATTCTGGCAGGGGTATTTGAGATGGTTGCAAGAACCATAGGCGGACTGGTGCTGGTTCCGGCTTTTGGATTTACCGGAGCCTGCTTTGCCAGCCCCCTTGCATGGCTGTTTGCGGACGCGTTTCTGATCCCGGCATATATTCATGTGCGGCGAAAGCTGGAAAAAATGATGGGGGAGAATCTAGCCTAGTTTATTGACTCTGCGGTCATAGGTGAGCAGACCGTTGACCTCCTCCTCCACATCGGCAAGCTGGGTATATACGGCACCGCTCAGCCCCTGTTTTTTGAGGGGGATCAGAGAGTTTTCTATTAATTCCCGATATGCTTTCTGAAAATCGGCAAGCTGTTCATAACGTTTGTAGCCAAAAACTCGCTCTACGCTGGTATGTCCCTTTAAATGGCAGGCAAAGCCGCCGTATTCGGACAGGAAGAAAGCGCGGTTTTCCCACTTTTTGACGGAAACCTTAAGGGGGCGGAAATAGTTGTGTACGCTGACAAAGTCGCCGCAGTTCTGGTCAAACCAACCGCTGGCGGAGTCGATCAGGCGGGAAGGGTCATGTTCCCTGATCATTTCGGTAATGCGAAGAGTGTCAAACTGTCCCCAGCCCTCGTTAAAGGGTACCCAGATAGCGATGGAGGGGAAGAATTTCAGGTATTCTACGGTTTCGGCGCATTCTGTTTCCCATTGCCTGCGGGCGTCCATGTCCTTGCGGGAGAGCATGGCATAATGGGAATCCTTCAACCGGGAGGAAAGGTTGGGGCACAGCGTAGGAAGATAGCTGATTACCGGCATATGATAGCGGCTTCCGCCGTTTACCATATCCTGACAGACGATCATGCCCAATCGGTCGCAGTGATAATACCAGCGGGCGCTTTCCACTTTAATGTGCTTGCGCAACATGTTAAAGCCCAGAGCTTTCATAGTGGTAATATCATACAGAAGCGCCTGGTCGGAAGGAGCGGTGTAAAGCCCCTCAGGCCAATAACCCTGATCCAACACGCCCATCAGAAAGCAGGGCTTGTGATTCAGGCAGAATACGGGAATCTGATCGTTATCCGGATGCGCCTTTTCTATGGTAAAAGTACGCATGGCAAAATAGCTTTGCACCTTGTCCTGCCCCAGAGTAAGGGACACCTGGTATAAAAAGGGATCTTCGGGACTCCAGCTGTGAAAATCTTCTTCCGGAATGGTAAAAGAAAATGAAGCGGAAAAAAGCTGGTTTTTCCCATGACAGGAGTCCGTGGCGGGGGTGTCTGAAAGAGTCATATCATGTCTGACAATTTCCCGATTTTGAGCAAAGACACACAGGGAAAGGGCTGGTAAATGCTCCTGGATCAATGCGCTTACATGAGCTGTGACCCTGCGCCCATCATAATCGGTTTCAAACCAAAGATTTTCTACGTAACTGCAAGGCGTCTGTTCCATCCATACCGTCTGCCAGATACCGCTTTGCGCCGTATAAAAAATACCGCCTCGATGGAGAGATTGTTTTCCCCTTGCCTGGCTTTCCAATTCCGTCACATCCCGAACCTTCACCACAAGCTCATTGTCCTGAGGATTTAAAAAGTCGGTGATATCCACATGAAAAGGAAGATAACCACCCTTGTGGGAAGCGGCATGACGACCGTTCAGAAAAACTTCCGCTTCATAGTCCACAGCCCCAAAATGCAGGATAAGATGCCCGTTGGAAGAAAGCTCCTTCGCGTTGGCGGGCAGAAAAGTGCGGTACCAGAGAAATTCAGTCGGTTTTAGCTGCCTGTTCACGCCTGAAAGAGAACACTCCGGAGAAAAGGGAACTAAGATTTTGCCCTCAAAGACGGAAGGAAAAGCATCGTCGGAAGTGATGGTATAGTCCCAATAACCGTTCAGGGAGATGAAAGAATCCCGCTGCAGCTGGGGGCGGGGATACTCAGGTAATATCGCTTCTGGATTCAAATTTTCGCTGAAAGGCGTAGAAAGCGGAGTGAGATGATCCTCCTCATGGGGTTTAATAATACTTTTAAAGGCGTCTGAAAAATTCATGGAATTCTCTCCTTATTTTTTTGACTTTAGAGGGCGTAGAGGATAAAATAATGTTGGTGTCAAAGGCGCTGTCCCGCAATGGCGGCGGGCGGAGGATACAAAAGAATTTGCGGTCGCTCCGTTGCACCGGGCATTGCGATGAGCCTCCGGGAACGAAAATCACGTCAGCAGTGGCTTCCGTGATTTTTGAGTCTCATCTCCATGGTGCAAAAGTCGTTCCCGCAAGACTCTTTTGTATCCTCCGCCCGCCGCCATTGCGGGACAACGCCTTTGACACCAACATTATTTTATCATATTCTGCTCTGCTTATGTGAAAAAAATGCAGGTAGAATGATCGGGGAATGATCGGCGGAAAGCCTAAATTGGAGAAAATATGGAAGAGGAAGAGTTATTAAAAAAGAGGTTCAGGGAACTTGCGGGGAAGTGTTATCAGAATAATCAGTATACGTTTACAGGATTTTTGAGTATGGCGGAGTTGTCCTGTTTTTATGAGATGGAGAGGGAGCTTTCTTATGTGCCGTGGAAAGTGTGGGGCGGCGGTGAATTTTGCGAGCGTGCCATGATTCGCTTTGGCAGTCCCGAGGAGCTTGGGTATGAAGAAGGGTTTCCTATTGTATGTATTGGCGCGAAGCCCCTTGGGGCAAAGTTTGCCGATGAATTGACTCACAGGGATTTTCTGGGGGCACTTATGAATTTGGGGATTGAAAGAAGCACTTTGGGGGATATTTTTATTGTGGGTCAGGCAGGCTATTTTTTCTGTATGGAAAGTATGGCTGATTTTATTGTGGAAAATCTCACAAAGGTAAAGCATACTTCCGTCCTTTGCAGGAGGGAAGAAAAAGTTCCGGAGCTGGTCAGGCAGGAGATGCAGGAAATGAAGGTGCAGATCGCTTCCGAAAGGATAGACGGCGTACTGGCGAAGGTGTGCCGGCTTTCCAGAAATGATGCGGCGGCGCTTTTTGGTCAGAAAAAGGTGTTTGTAAACGGCAGGCTCTGTGAAAACGGAAGCAGGTCTTTAAAAAGCGGGGACGTGGTCACCGCAAGGGGCTGGGGGAAATTTATTTATTCCGGCTCTCAGGGTGTCAGTAAAAAGGGAAAGATCAATGCCCTTATTTTATACTATGGAAAAGGAAGGTAAATAAATATTATGTTACTGTTACAGCAAATGATCGTGCTTTTCATATTAATGGGAATCGGTTATTTTTGCAATCGTAAAGATATCATTACGGAGGAGGTCAGCAAAAAGCTTTCCGCTATTGTTGTCAATATTGCTAATCCGGCGTTGATCCTCACCGGTTCCATGGGAGAGGAGCGGATTCAGGGGAAAGAACTGCTTCTTACGGCAGTGATCATGCTGATCATGTATGGCGCGCTTTTGCTGCTGGCATTTTTTCTGCCTGTACTCCTTAGGGTTGAAAAGAAAAGCAGAGGAACCTATCAGGCAATGACGGTTTTTTCAAATATAGGTTTTATGGGCTTTCCGGTAATTGCTGCCCTGTACGGAAACGGCGCGCTGCTTTATGCCGCTCTCTTTATGATCCCCTACAATATTTTAATTTACACCTACGGGATATCCGCAATGACCGGGAAGGAAAAGGAAACCAGCCGGGAGAAAAATCTTTCTCAAAAGAAGGCTTCCTCTATTGGCAGAATATTTAACATTGGTGTGATCGCCTGTATTTTGACCATTCTGATCTACCTGTTTGGCATACCGGTACCTGCTTTTGTAAAGACTACTGTAACCCATCTCAGTAATCTTACGGCTCCTTTAAGCATGATGGTTATCGGCGCTTCCCTTGCGGATATAGATTTAAAGAAGCTTTTTACAGACGGAAAGCTCTTGGTCTTTTCCGCAATCAAGCTGGTGCTTATTCCGGTGATCGGGGTACTGCTGATCCGTCAGTTTGTAGACAACCAGGTTCTTTGCGGTGTCTGCATGGTGATGCTTGCAACCCCGGTGGGCAGTATGACGGCGATGCTTGCCCAACAGTATGATGGCGACTACGAAATGGCGTCCAGAGGGGTGGCGCTCACCACGATCCTCTCAGTAGCGACCATGCCTCTGGTATCGGCGATCGTCATGTAAGAGAGTGGGGTGTTCCCCGGGAAGCTGCCGTCAGGCATACTTATGGGTTGGCGGGACTGGAAGCGGAGCGGGGCGGCGGGAGCT
>CAMWCA010000069.1 GCA_947172705.1 uncultured Lachnospiraceae bacterium | reverse complement strand
AGCTCCCGCCGCCCCGCTCCGCTTCCAGTCCCGCCAACCCATAAGTATGCCTGACAGCAGCTTCCAGCTGCAACATACCGGCTGGCGAGGATGGATATTTGGCGATGCGGCTCTATGCTGCCCCTGGGATTGGGGGTTGGAGCCTTATGGGAGGCGGTTAGAAGGACTTAGTATTCCGTTAGACGGTTAGCGAGGCGCGGACAGGACGTCCGCGCAAAGTGTGATTCGGTCATGGATGACCGGCACACTGTTCGCGTCAAGTTATGAAAAACTTATATCGGAATACTTAGCCCTTCTTACCGCTGTACATAGGATTCACCCCTCAATCCCAGGGGCAGCATAGAGCCGCATCGCCAAATATCTGTCCGTTCCCTACGCATATATGTACAAAGACATGCGAAGATATTCACAATGCGAATTGACACCCCTCGCCGTATAATGGTAAAATGATGCACAGCAGGAAAAAGTGACAGAAGCCAGGAGGAATTTTTATGCCAAAGAGAGCAGACATTCATAAAGTGTTAATTATCGGTTCCGGTCCTATCATTATCGGACAGGCGTGTGAGTTTGATTATTCGGGAACCCAGGCATGTAAGGCGCTTCGGAAGCTGGGATATGAGATCGTACTTGTAAATTCCAATCCGGCGACGATCATGACGGACCCTGAAACAGCAGATGTGACTTATATAGAGCCGTTGAATGTGGAACGATTGGAGCAGATCATTGCAAAGGAACGTCCGGACGCACTGCTTCCCAATCTGGGAGGACAGTCAGGGCTTAATTTATGTGCGGAATTAAATAAAGCGGGTATTTTGGACAAATACCACGTGCAGGTGATCGGCGTTCAGGTGGATGCCATTGAACGAGGGGAAGACCGTATTGAATTCAAGAAGACCATGGATCAACTGGGAATTGAGATGGCGCACAGCGAGGTAGCCTACTCTGTGGAGGAGGCGCTTTCCATTGCGGAAAAGCTGGGTTATCCGGTGGTGCTTCGTCCGGCATATACCATGGGCGGCGCCGGAGGCGGGCTTGTTTATAATAAGGAAGAGTTACAGGTAGTCTGCGCCAGAGGACTGCAGGCAAGTTTAGTGGGACAGGTTCTGGTGGAGGAATCCATTTTGGGCTGGGAGGAATTGGAGCTTGAGGTGGTAAGGGATGCAGACAATAATATTATCACCGTATGCTTTATTGAAAATATCGATCCTTTGGGAGTACATACGGGAGATTCCTTCTGCGCGGCTCCCATGCTTACCATTTCCGAGGAGTGCCAGAAGAGGCTTCAGGAGCAGGCGTACAAGATCGTGGAATCGGTGCAGGTGATCGGCGGAACCAACGTACAGTTTGCCCACGATCCGGTAACGGATCGTATCATCGTGATCGAGATCAATCCCCGGACCTCAAGGTCTTCCGCACTTGCTTCCAAGGCAACGGGCTTTCCCATTGCGCTGGTTTCCGCCATGCTTGCCGCAGGGCTTACGTTAAAAGATATTCCCTGTGGGAAATATGGAACATTGGATAAATATGTGCCGGATGGGGATTATGTAGTGATCAAATTTGCCCGTTGGGCGTTTGAAAAGTTTAAAGGCGTGGAGGATAAGCTGGGGACGCAGATGCGCGCGGTAGGCGAGGTCATGAGCATTGGAAAGACCTATAAAGAGGCGTTTCAGAAGGCGATCCGATCTCTGGAAACAGGACGTTACGGGCTTGGACATGGGAAGAACTTTGACAGTTTATCCAAAGAAGAATTATTGAGAAGGCTGATCACACCTTCCAGCGAGCGTCATTTTCTCATGTATGAAGCGCTTCGTAAGGGGGCGTCTGTAGAGGAGATCTATGAGATCACCAAAGTGAAGACTTATTTTATCCAGCAGATGAAGGAATTGGTGGAGGAAGAGGAAGAGCTGCTAAAATCCAAAGGCGCGCTGCCTGAGGATCAAATGCTTGTGAGCGCGAAAAAGAATGGATTTTCGGATAAATATTTAAGTCAGATATTGGAGATCCCGGAAGAGGATATTCGGAACAGACGTACCCAGCTGGGTGTATGCGAGGCGTGGGAAGGCGTTCATGTGAGCGGAACCAAGGACAGCGCTTACTATTTCTCTACTTATAACGGAGCAGACAAAAATCCCGTCAATACAGACAAACCCAAGATCATGATTCTAGGGGGAGGTCCTAACCGGATCGGACAGGGAATCGAGTTTGATTACTGCTGTGTCCATGCGGCAATGGCGCTTAAGAAGCTGGGCTTTGAAACGATCATTGTAAACTGCAATCCGGAGACGGTTTCCACCGACTATGATACATCGGACAAGCTGTATTTTGAGCCTCTTACGTTGGAGGATGTGCTGAGTATCTATCAAAAAGAAAAACCTCTGGGTGTGATCGCTCAGTTTGGCGGTCAGACGCCTTTGAATCTTGCCTCAGAGCTGGAGAAAAACGGTGTGAGAATATTGGGGACTTCTCCCAGTGTGATCGATCTGGCGGAAGATCGTGACCAGTTCCGCGCCATGATGGAAAAATTGGAGATCCCCATGCCGGAGTCAGGAATGGCGACTACGGTGGAGGAAGCGCTTTCCATTGCCCAAAGGATCGGATATCCGGTGATGGTCCGCCCTTCTTATGTGCTTGGGGGACGGGGCATGGAAGTGGTTTATGATGATGAGAGCATGAAGGAGTATATGAATGCGGCGGTGGGGGTTACCCCGGATCGTCCCATTCTCATTGACCGGTTTTTAAACCATGCGCTGGAATGCGAAGCGGATGCCATCAGCGATGGGGAACATGCCTTTGTGCCGGCGGTTATGGAGCATATCGAGCTTGCGGGGATTCATTCCGGCGATTCGGCATGTATCATTCCTTCCGTTCACATTCAGCCGGAAAATGTGGAGACCATCAAAGAATATACAAGAAAAATTGCGGAGGAGATGCATGTAAAGGGACTGATGAACATGCAGTATGCCATTGAAAAAGGCAAGGTTTATGTGCTGGAGGCAAATCCCAGGGCATCCCGTACGGTGCCTTTGGTATCCAAGGTCTGCAATATTCGCATGGTGCCTTTGGCAACGGATATCATTACCGCCGAGCTTACGGGACGTCCGTCGCCCATTCATGATTTGAAAGAGCAGGAGATCCCCAATTACGGCGTTAAGGAAGCGGCGTTTCCTTTCAACATGTTCCCGGAGGTAGATCCCATCCTGGGACCGGAGATGCGTTCCACCGGAGAGGTTCTGGGACTGTCAAGTTCTTATGGCGAGGCATTTTTCAAGGCGCAGGAAGGTGTTCAGTCAAAGCTGCCGCTGGAAGGAAGGGTCTTGATCTCTGTGAATAAAAAGGATAAAGACGAGGTGGTGGAAGTCGCAAGGAGCCTTGCAGGCGATGGTTTTGAAATTTTTGCCACCAGTGGAACCTGTGACCTGATCACCTCCGCAGGAATTCCGGCGACCAAGGTGAAAAAGCTTTATGAAGGGCGTCCCAACGTGGGGGATATGATCACCAACGGAGATTTCGACCTGATCATCAACTCACCTGTAGGCAAGGACAGCGTTCACGACGACAGCTATTTGAGAAAAGCGGCGATCAAGGCAAAAGCGCCTTATATCACCACAGTTGCTGCGGCAAGAGTAGCGGCGGAGGGGATTCATTATGTGAAGACCCATGAAAGAGGGGAATTAAAGTCGCTTCAGGAGCTTCACAGAGAAATTCATGATAAAAAAGAATGAGTATATTAACGCCGCCGTGTTTTTCAACGGCGGCGTTGCTATGTCGGGATATACCTGGCAGTGTATGTTTTCGACGGGTTATTTTTGTAAAAGCGCAAAAAAATCTTCGGCAGGCATAGGGCGGGCATAATAATATCCCTGCACCTGGTCGCAGCCCATGCGTCTGAGTTCTTCTACCTGTTCTATGGTTTCCACGCCTTCGGCAAGAACCCCCAGCTTTAGTTGATCCGCCATCAGAACCACCTGCTCTAATATAATTCGCCCTTTGCCGGACAACATCATATTTTTCACAAATTTCTTGTCAAGCTTGATTACATCAAAAGGGGTTTCCAGCAGGATATTTAAAGAGGAATAACCGCTTCCGAAATCATCCATCAGAAGGGTATAACCCGCATTTTTCAATTGTAGCGCCCGGATACTCACCTGCTGACTGTCGGCGGTTTCGGTGATCTCAAGCTCCAGCAGGTTTTTGGGAATCTCATACTTTTGAATCAAATCAGCCAGAACCTGCATGCATTCGCTGTTTCTTAAGTGAACGCGGGACACGTTTACGGAAATAGGGCAAATGGAGATGCCTGCGTGAATGCATTTTTGGATAAATCTGCAGACTTCTTCCCATATATAGTAGTCCACCTTTTGAATAAAGCCGTTTTCTTCAATGACAGGAATAAACTGGTCAGGATAGATCATTCCCCGTTCAGGGTTACGCCATCTTACCAGAGCTTCAGCGCCGATGATCTCATTTCTGGAAATACTGTATTTAGGCTGCAGATACATGATAAATTGTCTTTGGGCGATTGCTGTCTGCATATTTTCTTCAATAAACTTTCGGTTATACAGTGATTCCTTGAATTGTTCTTTGTAAAACAGCCTGTTGGTCAAAAGGTTTTCCTTGGCAGCTTTTCTTGCCATGGAAGCGCGGTCCTGCATTTGCCGAAGCTCCATCTGCCGGTCTTCTACGGTGTAAACGCCGTAGCAAAGCTGAAGTTTAATAGTTTTAAAATTACTGAGCCGTTGATCCATCAGATCGATCAGGGAGGTCAGTTCTTCTTCCTGGTCATATTCTGTAACCACCATAAATACATCGCTTCGCAGATTGATAAAGAACTGATTTTCTTTACAAATATCCTTTAGCTGCTTTCGGATAAAATCTAAAACCTCATCTCCGAACTGCTCCCCATACAGATCATTGACGATCTTAAACTTGCGTATATCGAATTGAATAAATCCAATATTCTTTGAGGAAGCAAACAAAAGATTATTGACGTTCCTTCGAAAATGGCGAAGCCTGCCAAGGCTTTTAAGGATACTTTGCAGTTCGTTGTTTTCGGGAATATCCTCTAAAGCCAAGGTATTTTCAGTGACGAATTTCACATGATCGGAAAGCATTTCTTCAAGTAGATCGATGCTGATGCTGATTGCCCTTGGGCATTTCTGAAGGATCAGCCCCTCTTTTCGGATAATGGCAAGTTCCTCGGGCTTTGAGATATCCTTGCCTAAAATATCCCTGCAATTGATGGCGCCGTTCATTTTTTCTGTAAAACGCCGTATAAATTCTTCTGTTTTTTTGTTGCCGTAAACCTCCAATTCGCTGTCCTGGGAATCATAAAAACCAATCGCCATTCCGAGAACCAGCAAAGCGGCTGTGATACATCCGCAAACACCGCCCTGCCGCATACCTCCGCCAAAGCAGGTGCTGATTTTCAGTGCGGTTTTCAGATCCAGACCCAAATCAGTTGCAAATGCGCCAAACAATGCCTGAGAACAATGATATTTCTGGTGCAGCAGTTGCTGCGCCCGTTCCTTGTGAGTCATATGCCACCTCATTTCCGCAATTCAGCTATCTGATATAATCTTATCATATCATCAAAGACAGGTTCCGTAAAGAAAATAAAGGCAAGTTGACATATGTCCAAACTTTCCTGACATAAACTGTAACAACATTTATGGCAGGTGCTTTTTTATGAAAAAATACATAGAAAAAGTAAAAGAAATGATCAGGATCTTTCCGCCCAGGGAGGAAGGACAGAGCGGGGAGGAATATGCAAAACAGAGGGTGGTGCTGGGAATCAAATACGGGGTCTTCGCCCTTGCCGCCTTCGCCCTGCTAAGGGGGGTGCTGGTCACTGCGGCGGGCAGCATCACCGTAAGCAACAGTGTGGATGGGCGGGAACTGCCTATTTACTGTGTGGAAACGCCGGAGAAGAAGATCGCCCTTTCTTTCGATGCGGCATGGGGGAATGAGGACACGGCAAAGATCCTGGAGATTCTGAAAAAGCATGACGTACACGTAACGTTCTTTATGACCGGAGGCTGGGTGGAAAGCTATCCGGACGATGTAAAGGCGATTCTCGCCGCAGGGCACGATCTGGGAAACCACAGCGAAAACCATAAAAATATGAGTCAGTTGTCGGATGAGGAAAAGAAGGAAGAGCTTATGAAGGTACACACCAAGGTACAGGAGCTTACGGGCTATGATATGTTTCTGTTCAGACCCCCCTACGGAGATTATGATAATGCGGTGGTAAATGTGGCAAAAGACTGTGGCTATTATACCATTCAATGGGACGTGGACAGCTTGGACTGGAAGGATTATGGAGTGGATTCCATTTTAAGGACTGTGACCCAGCATAAGCATCTGGGAAACGGCTCCATTATCCTGTGCCACAATGGCGCCAAATACACGGCGCAGGCATTGGATACCCTGATTGCCACATTGAAAAACGAGGGGTATACTTTTGTACCCATTTCGGAACTGATCTATCGGGATAAATACCATATGAACCATGAAGGACGGCAGATTAAAAATTAATTTACGCAGATGATGAGAAAATGTAGATATGGCAGATTTATGTACAAAGTGAGGGTGAGTGTAAATAGGAATTTTACACTCACCTAACACTTTTTTTATAATTTTCTAATATTTCTTTTATTCCCAGATAAAGTCCCGGGATATCTGATACTGATGTATTCCATACAATCTCATAATCCAAATTCCCATAATGATGCGCTACAATATCCCTCATTCGCATAATCATTTTCCACGGTATTTTAGTATATTCATTTAAAAATTCCACGGATAACATTTTGGAAAGTTCCCCAATTTGTAATATTGGCATAGTAATTGAATTTCTGTATATAAAACCTGATTTATCATTCGTAAAAAGTTCCTTATCCTGTTTAAAATATTCATGTGTATTTTTGATTTCCACGCAATAATCCATTATTTTTTTCAGTATAGTTTTATCTTTTTGATTCATAAACAACAACCTCATCTTTCTTGATCTGTTCCAGAAATTCAATATTGTTTGATGTATCTGTAATCACATCTACATTTGCGCCAAATGCTTTTTCAAGTTCGTCAATAAAAGATGCTAATTGAAATAATGATTGTATATTTCCCTTTGATATGACGAAATCGTAATCACTGGTTTCTGTTGCTGTATTTTTTGCCCTTGAACCAAACAAAGCCACTCTGTCCGCACCATATTTTTCTGCAATAGGAGTAACCAGCTTGGCTACACTTTTTATGTCTGTCATTCTATTATCTCCTCTATTCATTTTTTATGGAGCGATATCTTCGCAAATTTGAATTTCCTATAAAGATTCAACAGGAAAAAACAGCTTATTTTTTCCTGTTGCAGGCTCAGTATAATCACACACTGCCCCCGCGAGTTTCATTCCTTTTTCAGAAATGGTATTATTAATTACCTCGTCAAATATTTCGCCATATCTGTCCGGTTCAACGTCCACAACAATATATTTTCGCGCTGGCATAACCCATTTGACCCATCCTTCAGGCGCAATTGCATCAGCATAAGTTTCAATACCTGCAAGGTATAAACCCCTTGTAAAATGATGAGTCCATGGACGAAAAGACATACTTTCATCGCTCATTACTCCCCAAAATCCAACATATGTCCCATCTGGATTTTTCATTCCAAGAGCAGCCACCTCATTAAAATGAGAATTGGCTTCTTGCCATAACTGTTGAACAATATTTTTTTCTGTAGTACATAAGCCTTCTTTACCAATAACAGTAATCATTGGTAAATCTATAATCTTTATTTCCATAAGCAATACCCTGCCTTCGCCTATTTTACTGCTGTTTTTTATACTCTATCCCCCATGCTTCCATTGCTCCAATTATCGGACGCATGGACTCTCCCAATTCGCTAAGGGCATATTCTACTCTTGGCGGCACTTCCGGAAATACAGTGCGGGTAACAATACCGTCACTTTCCATAGAGCGCAGGCTGTCTGTTAATACTTTCTGACTGATACCCTCTAAAGATTTTTGAAGTTCATTAAACCGCCACGGTCTTACAAGGAGATTGCGCATAATCAATAATTTCCATTTGTTCCCAATTAACTGTACTGTCGTAGCAACAGGGCAAGCCGGGAGTTCTTCCTTTTTAACCATAGTAATCCTCTTTTCGTTTGGATTAAACATACAAATAAATGCTACATTCAAATTATAGTGTAGCACACAGGGCAAATCAATCTAATTTTCAAAATTTTTTTTTCCGGCGTAATCCCCTAAATTACACAAAACTTACAAAAAGGTAACTATCCCAATAAAAAAGTGCGTACTTCCACAAAAAAGTAAAATCTGTAAAATGAAAATTGCAGAGAGGAAAACCTCTCAAAAAACAAAACATAGGAGGTAACAAATTATGGCACTTTCAAATTTATCTGGTTGGAATAATGGTACAGAGGCGGTTTCCGCTTGCGGTTCTGCCTGCGGCGCGTCTGACAAGCCTGCGGAAACTCCGGCTGCCTGCAGCGCTGCTGATAAACCTGCGGAAGCCCCGGCGGCTTGTGGTTCTGCTTGTGGTGCGTCTGATAAGTAATTCCAACTGAAAAGACGTTTTACCTGGCGGCTCCCGAAGTGTCCTGCTTCGGGAGCATGTAACAAAATATCCGGCAATATGCCGTTCTTATAAAAAATTTACAAGGAGGTTTTCCTATGAAACAATACTTTGCTTTTCAATGGCACATCACGGACGAGTGTGACCAACGCTGCAAACACTGTTACATTTTTTCTGGAAATAACTGTAAAGCATTAGAGAGTATGTCTTGGGAACAAATGCAGTCTGTTTTTAAAAATTGTCTTGAAATGTGCAATAAATACAACCGTCTGCCTTACTTCTACCTCACTGGCGGCGACCCTATCCTGCATCCCGATTTTTGGAAGCTGTTAAATCTTTTCAAAGAAAACGGTGTACCCTTTACAATACTTGGCAATCCGTTCCACTTAAATGACGAGGTATGCAGACGGCTAAAAGATGTGGGCTGCGAAAAATATCAAATGTCCCTTGACGGCATGGAAAAAACGCATGACTGGTTTCGCAAACCCGGCTCTTTTAACTGTACACTGGAAAAAATACAGTGCATCAAAAAAGCAGGGATACGTTCCGTCATTATGACAACCGTATCCGGGACAAATATTTCTGAAATTCCTGATATTATTGACACCGTGGTAAAACATAAAGTAGATGTGTTCGCATTTGCACGCTATTGCCCCACAAACCGGCAGCAGGCTGTCGGGGAGAAAGAAGCGGGAATGACTCCACAGGAATACAGGGCATTATTAGATACCTGCTATACAAAATTCAAAGCCTATGAAGCGGCAGGGTGTGAAACATACTTTAACTTAAAAGACCACCTTTGGACGCTGTATCTGTATGAAAAAGGAATTTTCAAAATTCCGGAAGACGCAAAGTCGGATATGATATACGGCGGCTGCAACTGTGGCAACTGCCACCTGACGATTTTACCTACGGGGGATATATATGCCTGCCGGAGATTAAAAAGCAAGGTAGGAAATGCTTTCACTGACAGGATCGCTGATGTTTGGATAAGTAAAAACATGGAAAGCTACAGGGACTATGGGAAATTTGAAAAATGTGCAAAATGCGAGTTGCTAAGGTTCTGCCGTGGCTGCCCCGCCGTAGCCTATGGCACAACCGGCAATTTCTATAGCGCAGACCCATACTGTTGGAAAGCTACGAGCCATGCAGCACAGCGGAATTGAGCTTGCATGGCGGAAAGGAGAAAACGAAAAATGAAAGCTGTCATTTTAACCAAACCCACTGAAAGTACAGAGATAAAAATAACGGAATGTCCCACGCCTGCGATAAAGCCCGGCTGGGTGCTTGTCCGTATCAAGGCTTTTGGCATGAACCATTCCGAACAGATATTACGGAAATCGGAAATATCAGCCCCGTACATTCAAAAACCCATTATTCCCGGCATTGAATGTGCCGGGGAGATTGCGGACGCTTCCGATACTGCTTTTACTGCCGGGCAGAAAGTAATTGCCCTCATGGGCGGCATGGGACGTAGTTTTCATGGAAGCTATGCAGAATACGCCCTGCTTCCCGCACACCATGTTTTTGCTGTAGACACCAGCCTGTCATGGGATCGGCTTGCAGCGATACCCGAAACCTACTTTACCGCATGGGGGTCTCTTTTTGAATGTCTTTCCTTAAAAACCAGCGACCACCTGCTTGTCCGAGGCGGCACCTGCGCTTTAGGCTATGCGGCTATTCAGATTGCAAAGGCTTTAGGCTGTAAAGTTACCGCAACCACCCATAGAGAAAGCAAAATACAGTTATTGACCGACTGCGGGGCAGACATGGCTTTGCTCGACAATGGCTCATTACGAGGGCAGGTTTCCGGTATTACAAAAGCCCTGGAGCTGGTGGGAATAAAGACGCTTAAAAATACCCTGTCCTGTATGGAAAAAGGCGGGATCGTCTGCAATACGGGCAATCTTGGCGGCGTATATACATGGAATGGTTTTGACCCGATCAAAGACATTCCCAATGGCGTTTTCCTGACAGGATTTTTCAGCAACGCGCCTACGCAGGAAACGATCAATGAACTATTTGCTTTTCTGAATACACATAACCTTACCCCTCATATCGGAAAACGGTATCACTTTACGGATATTGCAAAGGCATGTGAGGATATGGAGAACGGTAAAATAAACGGCAAAATTGTGATTAACGTGGAGGGTGGTGATCGGAATGATTAGAGCTGTTACAGTCAAAGATGCGCAGATAAACAGACTTAAAGCGGAAATAGAAACCGCAGACGCTATTATGATCGGGGCAGGGGCAGGGCTTTCCACCTCTGCCGGATTTACCTATACAGGAAGCCGCTTCCGCCAATACTTTTCAGATTTTATAGAAAAATACGGCTTCCATGATATGTATTCCGGCGGCTTTTATCCTTACAAGACCCCGGAGGAACGCTGGGCGTATTGGAGCCGTTATATCGAAGTCAACCGTTATCAGAATACGGACAGACCCGTTTATGAAAATCTATACGAGCTTGTAAAAAATAAAGATTATTTTGTCATTACAACCAACGTAGACCATTGCTTTCAAAAGGCAGGTTTTGATAAAAAACGTCTATTCTATACGCAGGGAGATTATGGGCTTTTTCAATGCTCTGTTCCATGCTGCCAAACAACCTATGACAACCGGGAGATGATCAGACACATGGTTAAAGAGCAAAAGGATATGCGTATTCCCTCTGAATTACTTCCTGTCTGCCCTGTTTGCGGAAAGCCCCTTACCATGAATTTGCGTTCTGATGATAAATTTGTGGAAAATGAGGGTTGGCATAGAGCAGCCCTGCGGTATGATGATTTCACGCGCCGCCATAAAAATCTGCATATCCTCTTGTTGGAACTTGGCGTTGGTTATAATACCCCGGGCATTATTAAATATCCTTTTTGGAGCATGACGGCAGAAAATTCAAAGGCAACCTATGCTTGTGTCAATTTAGGGGAAGTCTGTGCACCAACGGAAATCAGAGACCGCTCCATCTGTATCAATGCAGATATTGGGGAGATACTCGAACAATTATAAGGCAACAGCGTCAATTATCTCGTTCATTTGTGGGCATAATGAAAGTATCGGGTCAAATTGGATCACAATCGGGTCATTCACATTGACACGATTGCTCCGATTTGATACAAACACGGGAAAACGCAAAAAAACATGGAGAACGTTGACAGAATAAAGAAGTCATGATAAAATCCGATCAATAGCATAAGAAAAGCGATGACGGAAAAGAGTAGTTTAGTTGGAAACATCCAGAGAGAACAGCGCTTGGTGGAAGCTGTTTATGTGGAGATTAGACGAAAACCATTCCAGAGCTGTAATGCTGAAAGAAGTAAGCGTTACCGTATACCTGCGTTAAAGGATAGGATTTGATGGAATCTGAAGTGAAAAGTTAAGGTGGAACCGTGCTAAGCGCACCCTTAGGACTATGTGATCATGGTCTTATGGGTGCTTTTCTTATGTTGTTGCCAAACAGTGAAAGATGAAAAGAGAAAGGAGCAACAAATTATGAAGGTTCTACGAAAAAATGGAGAAATTGTAGAAGTAAACTTTGAAGAACAGGAGGGCAAAAAGGCATTTTGGCATACAAGCGCACATGTACTTGCGCAGGCTGTAAAACGGTTATATCCGGAAACAAAGTGTGCCATTGGTCCGGCAATTGAAAATGGATTTTATTACGATTTTCAGTTCGAATTTCCACTTTCAGAAGAGCAACTAAAGACGATCGAAGCAGAAATGCGAAAGATCATAAAGGAATCTCTCTCCCTGCAGGTTTACGAGAAGTCAAAAGAGGAAGCTCTTGGTTTTATGGAGAAGGCAGGTGAAAAATATAAAATGGAGCTGATCCAGGAACTGGATGATACAGAGCCAATCAGCTTCTATAAGCAGGGAGAATATGAAGAGTTTTGCGCAGGTCCGCATATTTCTAATGTGTGTCAGATTAAAGCAGTTAAGCTGTTGTCAGTGGCTGGAGCCTATTGGAGAGGCAGCGAAAAAAATCAAATGCTTACGAGAATTTATGGTATATCCTTTCCAAAAGCGGCGCAATTAGAGGAATATTTGCATATGGTCGAGGAAGCAAAAGCAAGAGATCACAGAAAATTGGGTAAGGAACTGGGAATATTTACGATTTTTGATGAGGGACCAGGATTACCCGTATTTTTGCCAAAAGGAATGATATTGAAGAACCTGCTGATTGATTATTGGAGGAAGATCCATCACAGGGAAGGATATGTTGAAATTTCCACACCTGTTATGTTGGAAAGAAGGCTTTGGGAGACATCCGGTCATTGGGATTTTTATAGAGATGCCATGTACTCTCTTAAGGTTGAAGATGATGATTATGCAATCAAACCAATGAGTTGCCCAGGCGGAATGCTGGTGTATAAATTGGAACCGAGGTCATATAAGGAGCTTCCCATGCGGATGGGAGAATTAGGGCTTGTGCATCGCAAGGAAAAGTCGGGAGCATTACATGGTCTTATGCGAGTACGCTCATTTACCCAGGACGACGCACACATTTTTATGAGAGAAGATCAGGTGATGGATGAGATACAGGGGGTTATGCGTCTTATCGATGAAGTTTACCGGAAGTTTGGCTTTTCATATGAAATCGAATTGTCCACAAGACCAGAGCATTCCATAGGAAGTGATGAGGATTGGCAGCTTGCTACGGAAGCTTTGGAAAAAGCAGTGCAGGGAATGGGCAAATCCTATGTAGTAAATGAAGGAGATGGCGCATTCTATGGACCAAAGCTTGATTTTCATTTAAGAGATTCCATAGGCAGAACATGGCAATGCGGAACGATCCAGCTTGATTTCCAGCTGCCTCAAAGATTTGATATTGATTATATTGGGGCAGATGGAGAGAAACACCGTCCGATCATGCTGCACAGAGTTGTGTTTGGCTCGATAGAGCGTTTTATTGGTATTTTACTGGAACATTATGCGGGAAAATTTCCAACGTGGATCGCACCTGTACAGGTTAAGGTTCTCCCTGTTTCAGATAAATATAATGATTATGCCAGGAAAGTTGAGGAGGCGCTGAAAGAAAATGATATCCGGGCAGAGGTGGATGCCAGAAGTGAAAAACTTGGATATAAGATTCGTGAAGCACGCATGGACAGAGTGCCATATATG
>CAMWCA010000068.1 GCA_947172705.1 uncultured Lachnospiraceae bacterium | reverse complement strand
TGCTGCCAGGAAAATTGTGCCTGTTATCCACGCAATCCCTTTTCCCATCCCGGAATTATCCATCTCTGAAGCGGAATTTCCATATGTCATAACATAAACGCTCACGTTTGCCACTCCGTGAAAAAGCACCGGCGCCGCAAAGCTTTTATACAAATCATAGAAATAAGCGATCAGCAGCCCCAAGATACTGCCATATACTGCCTGCACCAGATTCCCATGGTAAATTCCAAACAAAAGGGAGGATACCACCAGGGCGATTTTGTAATGGAAGCACCGTTTCATTCGATTATAAAGAAGACCTCTGAAAATTGCTTCCTCCGCCAAAGGTGAAACAACGCCATACAGCACAAGCCCTGCAACGAACACTACACCATACTGCATCTCCTGCACTGTCTGATACCGCTCTGAGCTGCCGGTAAAACCGATCTGGGTAAAAATAATATTGAGCCCTGCCGACACGCAGAACGCAAACATCGCCAGTCCCCAATATGCCGTGAACCTTTTTTCTCCAAGCCACCTTCCGCTTTGCTCCTCCAGACCGGAACCTTCTTTTGCTTCCCTGTCTCCGGCTATCTCGCCTTTTACCGCGGTCCAAACAGCGCCCACTCCAGCCAAAGAGGCAATTCCATATAAGGCTCCCTGAACTGTACTTCCATACTGATTCAAAAAAGAAACCACGCCTTCTCCGCCTTTGGTAACCAGCAGTTCCAGAAGCATCCAAAGGAGAAATTCCACAATGTCATGTACCACAAAATAAACCAGCAGCGGTAAAAGAAGGTATGCCGTCTTTTTCAGGGAAGACCATTTTTCCAGTTCCTCTTCTCCCCATCTGCCGTTCATCATCTTCCAGAAGTTCATTTTCACCTCTATTCCGAAGCGTTTTACGCTGAAGAGCATGCCATCACGGAATTTGTGACGCTTCGGCACAAATTCTTAGAAGAATAAATTGCTCGATAGCAATTTATTCTTTATTCTCCGGCAAGTAAAAGTTCCTCTAACTCCTCCACCGTATCCGCCACAAAATCCGCTCCCGCCGCTTCCAGTTCTCCTTCCCCGGCATAGCCAAAGGACACACCCACTCCGGTAAGCCCGTACGCCTTCGCTCCCTGAATGTCAAACTTCCGATCCCCTACCATGGCACATAAAGATTTTCTCTCTTCCTTAGGAACAGAAAGCACGCCCAGCTGCAACAGCGCTTCTTCCACCACTTCTTCCTTGGTTCCTCTTGTACCGTCCAGTTCGCTTCCCACAACCACTTGAAAAAATGTTTCGATCTCAAAATGAGCAAGAATCTGCCGTACAAAACCGATAGGCTTGCTGGACGCCACTGCAAGATGAACGCCCTTTTCCTTCAATGCCGTCAACATCCGGGAAATGCCTGGATAAATCTGATTTTCAAAAACTCCTATGGGGGCAAACCGCTCCCGATACCATACGATCCCCTGCTGAGCTTCTTCCTCGCTGAATCCGTAAAACTCTATGAAGCTGTCCTTCAGGGGCGGTCCGATAAAAGGCTCCAACCGATCCAGATCAGGCTCCTCTATACCAAATTTCCGGAGCGCATACTGAACAGATCTGGTAATTCCCTCCTTGGGATCGGTGAGCGTACCGTCCAAATCAAATAAGCAATATTGAAACATCATGAACTCCTTATTTCAGTCCCAGCTTCGCAAACAGATCTCCCAGATTGGTTCCGATGCTCTCGCCTGAATCAAACTGCCTGGCATCGAAGCTTTCCACTTCCTCTGCCTGCTGCAATTCTTCTACCGCCTTCATACTCAGGGAAATTTTACCGTCATTGGTATTCAGCACCTTCACCTTGACCCGATCTCCCACCTTCAATATCTCGGAAGGCTTCTTGATTCTCCTCTGGCTGATCTGTGAAATATGTACCAGACCGCTGAGCCCGTCCTTTAAGTCAATAAAAGCTCCGTAAGGCTGTAAACTTTCCACCGTACCCTCAAGGATCGTTCCCGGAACGATCATCGCCACCTTGTGGTCATGCTCCTCCTTCTTCTGCTCCTTCAGAATTTCCTTTGCGGAAAGCACCAGCTTTTCTTTTTCCCTGTCCACCGTTATGACCCTGACAGTCAATGTTTTTCCCACATATTCTTCCGGCTTTTCCACATAGGAAAGATCCAACTGGGATGCGGGAATAAAACCTCTGATTCCTTCCAGATAAGCGACTACCCCTGCATTGACCGCTTCGCTTACCTTCACCGCAATATTTTTCTTTTCTTCCATATAGCCTGACAGCACATCCCAGGCAAGAACTGCATTTGCTTCTTTTTTGGAAAGAAGAATATTGCCCTGTCCATCGTCCATTTTCACCACAGTCGCTTCGATCACATCTCCGGCCTGTACATCGGTAAGGACGGAAAATCCGGGATCATTGCTCATATCCTCCGCCTTAATGATGCCCTGGGTGTAATACTTCAGATCTAAAGTCACTTCCTCCTCGTTCACGTCAATGACCGTTCCCTGAATGACATCTCCTTCGTTGATCTTTCGAAAAGATGCCTCCAGTTCCCTTTCATAGTCCTTCATTGTCTCTTCCATGTCTTTCTCCCTTCCGTCGCCTATACCTCTTTGAATCTGTCCGCACCCATGCCGCACACAGGGCATTTATAATCCGCCGGCAGTTCTTCTCCCTCATACACATAACCGCAGACTTCGCATTTGAATTTACGTTTCTTTCCCTCTTCCGCCTTCTTTTCTTCCTCCTCCGGGATATAAGTAGGCGCATTTTTAGGGCTTTTTCCTTTAATGACCTTATGATAATATGCGTAGGTCATCGCCTCCCTGTCTCCAAACATTTCAGCGCCCTTTACTTCCCCAAGAAAAACCGTATGGGTTGCCGTTTCCATTTTATCGATCACATCGCATACAATGTAACCGCAGCTGTCCGATACCACAGGCATGTGATCCTCCACAGTGTATTTCACTTCCACAAATTTGTCTGCTTCCCTGCCGCTTTTGAACCCAAAGGTTCCGATAATGGAAGGCTGGGAATCCTCCGCCAGAATGGAAATGGCAAATTTATTGGTATCCTTAATACATTGGTTGGTATAGTTGTTGTGATTGATGCTCACCGCAATGGTTGCCGGCGAAGAAGTGATCTGCATGGCGCTGTTCGCCGTACATCCGGTGGGTCTCCCCTGATCCCAGGTACTTACAACATAAACTCCGTAAGATAATTTGTGCAACGTGTTCTGATTCATTTTTCCCTCCATTCCGAAGCGTTTTACGCTAACTCCTTTTTAGTAGCTCAACATATCATTATAGTTATCAATAATATCCGTTACCGTCTCGTCAAACTTGGTAATAGAACCGTCAGCGGCAAAAGCGGAATTTAATTCAAATTCACTCAGCGGCTCCTGATTTTTCACTCTTTCAAACAGCTCCATCAAAGCCTCCCTGGAATTCTCTATGCTTCCGTCTATCATACTATAGGCGCCGGACTGCACCGGAAAGCCTTCCTGGTACATCTCCTCAGGGTCTTCCATAAGGGTAAGGCACGTGCCGGCTTCCCTCAGGTACTGGTCATATAACGGCTGCAAAACCTCAAGATCCAGTTCCAACAGCTGAGAATCGTCTTCCACCTGTTCATGGATCACCATCTGGATCTCCTGCGCCGTCATGATCAGTCTGGTAAATGCCGCAGCGCCCTTATACCCTTGCGCCTCAAGCTGCTCCAGGGTTTCTTCCCTTTTGGCATCCGCCACTTCCCCAAGCCTTGATATAAATTCATCGGCAAGCGTCATATATTCATTATAGTCTTTCCAGATGACTGCATGATATTCCTTTCTTTTTTCGTAACTGGTATGATCCTCCAACCGGTCTATGGTTACGGCAAGCTCCCGCATCACCGGATATAAAGCAAGGTACATCTCATCCAGGTCATCCTTCTGCTGCTTTTTCTGCACCAGGTCGTTTGCTTTATCCATATTGGTATAAAAAGTGCTCCTGCTGCTCCTGCACCAATCTCCCTCCTTTAAAGCCACAAACTCCTCCTGGAATTCCACGCCCTCAAAATAACTGCCGATCACCTCTGCAAAATAGCCTACCATCTCATTGTTGATCTCAACGTATAAATTGAACAGTTCATTTTCATCTACTTCGGGATTCTCCGGGGCTTCCGTTTCTTCCACGGTCTTTTCATCCGCCGGTTTTTCATTGTCCTGTGACGAATCTTTTTTCCTTTTTTCTACTTCACTGTCTTTCCTTTCCGTTGGCGCTGTCTGCGCTTTACCGCTGGTTTCCTCTGCCGCTTTCCTTTCCTCTCCCTTACCGCATCCGCAGAATATGACGGCGGATACCAGCAAGAGAAAAATTCCTCTTTGCCATAACTTTTTCATTTTATCCTCCATGTCAAAGTATCATTCTGTTTGATTATACCCCACTTTCGCCTTATATTCAACCAAAGCACCATATAAAATAGCTGCATTATTATTGATTCCACGTATAAAATCCAATCTATGTAATTTTGACATTTACTATTTTTCCCTTTATAATTTTAGCGTATCCGTTCATTTTTTAACCGGAAGTAATTCTCATTCACGCAGGCATTACCTTCATAATCTACAACAAATAAGGAACATTATTATGAGCATATTAAACGTAGAACACTTAACTCATGGCTTTGGTGACAGGGCTATTTTTCAGGATGTGTCATTCCGCCTGTTAAAGGGGGAACACATTGGGCTTATAGGCGCCAATGGCGAGGGTAAGTCCACTTTTATGAATATCATTACCGGCAAACTGATGCCTGATGAAGGCAAGGTGGAATGGGCAAAAAATGTCCGTACCGGTTATTTGGATCAGCATACGGCACTGGAAAAGGGAATGACCATCAGGTCTGTCCTTTCCTCCGCCTTTGATTTTCTCTATGAATTGGAAGGGCAGATGAATGAGATCTGCAATAAAATGGGAGAGGTTTCCGGAACAGAACTGGAAACCTGTATGGAAGAGCTTGGAACCATTCAGGATCTCTTAACCATGCACGATTTTTACCTGATCGACTCCAAGGTGGAGGAGGTGGCACGCGCCCTTGGGCTCACAGAGCTTGGTCTTGACCGGGATGTAACCGACCTGAGCGGGGGACAGCGCACTAAGGTGCTTCTCGGAAAGCTTCTTTTGGAAAAGCCTGACATCCTCCTTCTGGACGAGCCTACCAATTATCTGGATGCAGAACACATTGAATGGTTAAAACGGTATCTGAGAGACTATGAAAACGCCTTTATTTTAATTTCCCATGATATTCCCTTTTTAAACAGCGTGATCAATCTGATCTATCATATGGATCATCAATCCCTTAACCGATATCCTGGAGATTATGATAAATTTCAGGAAGTTTACGTCATGAAGCAGGCACAATTGGAAGCCGCTTACAACAAACAGCAAAAAGAAATTGCAGAACTGAAGGACTTTGTTGCCCGTAACAAGGCGCGGGTGGCGACCCGCAATATGGCAATGTCCCGTCAGAAAAAGTTGGATAAGATGGATGTAATAGAGCTTGCCGCCCAAAGACCCCGACCGGAATTTTGCTTCCAGGAGGCAAGAACACCGGGGCGCTATATTTTTCAGACCAAAAATCTGGTGATCGGATATGAGGAACCTCTCTCCACTCCTTTAAATCTGGAGATGGAACGGGGGCAAAAAATCGTACTTACCGGCGCAAACGGAATCGGCAAAACCACCCTGCTCAAAAGCATTCTTGGTCTGATCTCCCCCATTAGCGGTAATGTGGAACAGGGCGATTACCTGGAGATCGGCTACTTTGAGCAGGAAATGCCCCAGGATATCGAAACCTCCTGCATTGAAGAAATCTGGAAGGAATTTCCCGGTTTTACCCAATATCAGGTGCGCTCCGCCCTTGCCAAATGCGGACTCACTACCAAACACATTGAAAGCAAGGTAAAAGTACTCAGCGGCGGCGAACAGGCAAAGGTGCGTCTCTGCAAGCTGATGAACCGCAAAACCAACCTTCTTCTTTTAGACGAGCCCACCAATCACCTGGATGTGGAAGCAAAGGACGAACTTCACCGGGCGCTTACCGCTTACAAAGGCAGCATTCTGATGGTATGCCATGAGCCGGAATTTTATAAAGATCTGGCTGACCAGGTGTGGGATTGTGCTAAATGGACTACACGGATCGTATAATCTGAAAGATTAAAACAGGGGCGTACAGCATTTTACTGTACGCCCCTGCACATTTGGCAATCTATTCTCTTATTTTAACTTCCAGATATCTCTGTTATACTCTGCAACGGTTCTGTCAGATGAGAAGAAGCCGGATTTTGCAATGTTTACAAGCATCATCTTTTTCCACTTCTGACGATCTTCATAATCAGCGAAAGCTCTGTCCTTTGCTGCAATGTAATCCTCCAGGTCAAGCAGCGTCATGAACCAGTCTTTGTTGATCAATTCGTTGTAAAGGCGCTCCAGGTTCTCTTTATGCCCAGCCTTCAAAACCTCATCGCTTACAATAAAATCTACTGCTTTTTTGATCACAGGGCTCTTCTCATAATATTCTTTGGACACATAGTCAGCCTTTGCATAATGTTCAATGACTGCCTCTGACTTTTCACCAAAGATATAAATATTATCATCGCCTACCAGCTCGTGGATCTCCACATTAGCGCCGTCTGATGTGCCCAGCGTTACCGCGCCGTTCAGCATAAACTTCATGTTTCCGGTACCGGATGCCTCCTTGGAAGCCAGAGATATCTGCTCGGAGATATCGCATGCCGGAATCAGCTTCTCAGCATAGCTTACATTATAGTTTTCTACCATAAGTACGGTCATGTAAGGGCTTACATCCGGATCATTGTTGACGATCTCCTGCAGCACCAACAGCAAATGAATGATATCCTGTGCAATCACGTAAGCCGGAGCCGCCTTAGCGCCAAAAATGAAAGTAAGGGGTCTCGCGGGCTTTTTGCCGCTCTTGATTTCCAGATATTTATGAATGATATAAAGGGCATTCATCTGCTGACGCTTGTACTCATGAAGCCTCTTAACCTGAATATCAAATACTGCTTCCGGATTTAAGGTAACGCCTTCCGCTTCCTTCACGTAAGCTGCCAGATCTTTCTTGCGGTTCATTTTGATTTCAGCCAGGCGGTCCAGCACAGCCTGATCATCCTTGTATTCAAGAAGCTTCTCTAACTTGTCGGCATCTTTCTTGAAGCCGTCGCCAATGGTCTTGGCAAGGAAGCCTGCAAGCTCGCGGTTACAGCTAAGAAGCCATCTTCTGAAAGTAATACCGTTGGTCTTATTATTAAATTTCTCAGGATAGATCTTATAAAAAGCATTCAGCTCTGAATCTTTTAAAATTTCCGTATGGATAGCAGCCACACCATTAACGGAGAATCCATAGTGGATATCAATGTGTGCCATATGCACTCTGCCTGACTCATCAATGATCTGCACCTTGGGATCTTCATATTTTGCAGCGATTCTCTTATCCAGCTCTTTGATATAGGGAACCAGCTGAGGAACTACTTTCTCCAGGTACGCAAGCGGCCATTTCTCCAATGCTTCCGCCAGAATGGTGTGGTTGGTATAAGCACAGGTCTTGCTTACCACATCAATCGCTTCATCCATCGTAAACGCTTTATCCTCAACCAGTATACGGATCAGTTCCGGAATTACCATGGTAGGATGGGTATCATTGATCTGAATAACTGCATGCTCGTACATTTTACGAAGATCGTATTTCTTTTCCTTCATTTCACGTAAAATCAACTGCGCAGCATTACATACCATAAAATACTGCTGATAAATACGGAGAAGATTGCCCGCCTCATCGGAATCATCGGGATATAAGAATAATGTCAGGTTCTTTTCAATCTGTTCCTTATCAAAGCTGATGCCGTCCGCCACAAGACTTTCATCAATGGATTCAATATCAAACAGTCTCAGTTTGTTGACACCACTGTCATATCCTGCAACATCAATGTCATAAAGCCTTGAAGTAACTTTCCTTTTGCCAAAGAAAACATCAAATGTAACGTCTGATTTGGTCAACCATGAATTTTCTTCGATCCAGTCATTCTTCTCTGCAGTCTGAAGCTTATCCTTAAACACCTGCTTGAAAAGACCAAAATGATAATTCAAACCAATGCCTTCTCCAGGAAGACCAAGGGTTGCAATGGAATCCAAAAAGCAGGCAGCAAGTCGTCCCAGTCCACCGTTTCCAAGGGAAGGTTCCGGTTCGATCTCCTCAATAATCGAAAGGCTCTTACCGTTATTTTTTAAGATCTCATCCAACTTATCATAAATTCCTAAGTTGATCAGATTGTTGGATAAAAGCTTTCCGATGAGAAACTCAGCAGAGATGTAGTAAATCTTCTTCTCTCCCTCGTTGGTATCAGAAACTGCCATAATCCTCTTGGTATACACCAGAATCACATAGTAAGCTTCCTGATCTGAAAGCCCGGATACAGACTTGCCGAACATTTCCTTTGCAATTTCTTCCAGCTGCTGTTCCATGTTCAGAACCAATACATCCTTCTGCAAATTTGTTTGTGCTGCCATAATTTCCTCCTGATTTTCATTAAATATTTTATTTTTCCATAATGTTTACTATATTATTCCAAAATTTTCCCGGTTACATACTGTAGTGTAACACAAGAAAACGTTTTCCGCAAGTATAAATTAAAATTTCCTGCCAATTTAATATCTCTCCTTCAACACAAAATCCGTCAAACCCTGCTTCGCTTTCCATTTTATCCATACAAACCTCGATTCGTCAGCATATAATATCCATATATCTAAGCCGCTCTAAAGTATATGGCATTCTTACATCCTGACCCGTTCCTCCATTCATCAGCCGCCGAAGTTCTTCCATTGCCTTCGCCGAAATACCTGCAAAATTTTGACTCACCGTATTCATCTGCTTGCCCACATATCCCATCAATATTATGCCGTCAAAGCCGCACACGGGTCTGAAAATGTCCATCTCCGTCAATGCCTTCATAGCTCCGATCGCCATCAGATCTGAAGCGCAAACTACTGCATCTTTATTCCTTCCATATTTCAAGGTAATGTTACGCGCCTGAAGCTCAGAAAACTCTCCGTTTCTGACCAGCATAGTCAGTCCCATTTCCTCCACCAGCTCCCGCATTCCCTGCAGTCTCTCATCCGTAACATATCCGTTCTTCTTTCCGGCAATATACAGAATCCGCTTACAGTTATTATCTGCAATGGTTTTCTTCGCCACATCATACTGCGCCATGCGATGGTCGATCCGAACCGCCGAAGTATTCTCATTGAAGATGGGCGCATCAATAACCACACATTTAAAGTTTTCTCCTGCAATCAATTCATGGAGCACCTTATCCTCTTTGGATACGCCAAAAATAATAATGCCGGCAATACTCTGGGATTGTAAATATCTGGTCAATTCCTCCACTGTTCTTTCCCTGAACATAGAAGAAAACAGGGTAATTACATCCAGATTCAATTCCATTGCCTTGGTGATTGCGCCCTGAATATACTGCATATCAATCTCATCAATTGCCTGCGTCTTCATATTCAGATTCATAAGCAGCGCCACCCGCCCTGCTTTCTTAGAAGAAAGTGCCGCCGCTACCGAATTGGGAAGAAAATTCAATTCATCTACTGATTTAATTACTTTCGCCCTTGTCTCTTCACTGACATTGGGATAATTATTGAGCACTTTGGAGACCGTAGAGATTGCCACGCCCGCGTGCTTTGCCACATCCTTTATTGATACCATTTGGTTCCTCCGCCATGTACTGGAAAACGATTTCCAAACATATCATACTGAATTTTTTCAAAGAATGCAAGAACAAATTAAAAGACGCCCGAAGGCGCCTTTTGATTTTAACAGTTCATTATGAATTTAACACTTTTTCAATTACCGTCTTTACTTCCTCAGCATCATAAGGCTTTGCTATAAATTCAGCAGCGCCATGCTTAATCGCCTGGATCATCTTTTCCTTTTGTCCGGCTGCCGTGATCATCACAACCTTTGCTGACTCATCGCACTTTTTAATCAACTGAAGGGCTTCCAGTCCATCCAGCTTCGGCATCGTAATATCCATCGTAACAAGATCCGGTTTCACTTCCTTATACTTCAAATAACCGTCCTCGCCATTTACGCCTTCCCCTGCCACAGTATGTCCGGCGTCCTCCAAAATTCCTCTCAAAATTTTACGTGATGTTCTTGAATCGTCTATAATCAATATATTTGCCATCTTTTCCTCCATTCCGAAGCGTTTTACGCCAAGGGGCGGGCGTCATATTTCGCCCTGCCATCCGCCTCCTACTTCATTTCAATTTCTTTACCCATTGCAACGATCACATAAAACAGTTCACCTTTCATATGTATCGGTAAAACTAACATTTCGTCACTGGTCATCGTGCTGATTTCAGTTGAAAATTCCGGTGGAAGCAGCTCCATGGAAATTCCGGTCTGGCTCAACGCACTTGCATAAAGGCCACAAATGCAGTTTAATAATTCACCGATCGCATCCAAAGCGTCCTCGTTTACCTCTTCAAATTCTTCCTTGCCAAAAACAGAAGCCGTTCTTAAAAGCGCCCCTCCCTTTCCTGCAAGTCCGAAACTAATGCTCTCTTCACCGCTTACAAACTGAACGGCGCCATTGTCAACCTCACAAGACTCCACAACCATCGCCTTGTCCAGATAAATTTCATTGTCCACACAACGCATAATGGTACGAACTGCCGTGCCTACAGCATTCATGAACTTGTCGCAGCCTGCTGGAATATAAAGGGGAAGAATCCTGTCCACATCGCCGCTTTTCAAATCTTCCATTTCCGAAACAGTCATTTCCTTTTCTACCTGGAAATCTATCATATACTGTTCCAGCTGGTCAATAGTCATAAGCTGCTGATCCTCTAAAGCCTGTGCAAATGCAAGATATGCATTTCCCTGCTTCTTGAGAAGCGCCTGCACATGACCTTCCGTCAGATACCCTCTCTCCACTGCAATATCACCGAACCGCTTGTCCATTACTGCCTGAAGACTGTTCACCCTGTCAGCTTCCTCTTGGGTCATTAACCCCTCGGCTACCGCAATCAACCCCAGCTTGACGCGAACCTTGTTCTTCGCCGCCAGCAGATCCTTAAGCTGTTCATACGAGATAATCCCCTTTTCTAATAAATAATTTCCTACTATAACTGAAACCATGGCATGCCCTCCTATACCTTTTCCATGATATTAGAATAATATATTTTTTATCTTTCGTCAATGAAAAATACACCCGCAAAATTTCGCAAAATTTTGGGTCAAAAAATGGACTGACCATAGCAGTCAGCCCATTTTCCTTTTTATATCCAATTACTTTCTTACCAGATGACGAGGCAGTCCATCTACATAAATGGGAAGAAGTTCGCCCATAATAAGAGGTCTTGCATATTTTACATATCCATCGTTTAAGCCGCAGCCGTCTTCCGTAATCCACTCTGCCGGAACGGGTCTTTCCACATTTGCAATAGCATGAATGTCATATGCGCTGGTACCGCACTGATAAGGATCATCACCGTTTCTGTCCAGTGTGATCATCATACCGGTTTTGCCTTCTTCTGCTGCCATTACGGCATCATGTCCAACCTGGAATGCTTCGTTGATATCTGTAAGGGAAGCAAGATGAGTCGCAGCACGCTGAAGGGTGGAGAACTCAACTGCTCTGGTCTTTAAGCCTGTTTCTGCCGCAATTGCCTGTGCCAGATAAGCTGCTGTACCGGACATCTGCTTATGTCCGAATGCGTCTACTGCAACATTCTCATTTGCAAGCTCACATACATAGCGCCCATCGGCAATATGAATACCCTCGGATACCGCAATCACTACAGAAGATTTGGTTGCTGCAAGATGTTTTACCTTCTCCATGAAAGCATCCATATCAAATACCTTCTCAGGCAGGTAAATTGCATCTGCTCCGCTGCAGTCGTCTCCCTTTGCAAGGGCTGCCGCTGCGGTAAGCCAGCCGGCATTACGTCCCATGATCTCTACAATACAGATGGTGGGTTTCTTTGCGCCAAAGGATTCGTTATCACGAATGATTTCCTTTAAGCTGGCTGCAATATATTTTGCTGCGGAACCATAGCCGGGGCAATGGTCGGTAACAGGAAGATCGTTGTCGATGGTCTTGGGCACACCCATAAATCTCTGAGACTTTCCATGTGCTGCTGCATAATCGGACAACATCTTCACAGTATCCATAGAGTCGTTTCCACCGGCATAGAACAGGCATTCAATGTCATGCTTCTCCATGATCTCAAAAACCTTCTCATATACCTCCTCATGCCCTTCGATCTTAGGCATTTTAAAACGGCAGGAACCTAAGAATGCGGAAGGCGTTCTCTTTAACAGCTCAATCCCTGTGGGATCGTCAAGATAATCCTCCAGTTCGATCATCTTGTCCTCCAAAAAGCCTTCGATACCATGAACCATACCGTATACTTTCTTAACTCCCAGCTGCTTTGCCGCTGCATATACGCCTGCTACAGATGAATTGATTACGGCTGTAGGTCCGCCGGACTGTCCAACAACAATGTTACCCTTCATGTCAATCTCTCCTTTTATTTGTTTATTTTTCTTTGCTAGTAATAAATTCCATTAGCAGTATAGCAGATTCCATTTTTTCTGACAAGGGCAATTCTGCAATTATACAAAGGAAGCGATACAGTATACTGCGTAGATACCAAGAAGCGCAATTCCCTGCACTCTGGAGGACTTCTTCCGGATCAGGATAGGAAGCACCAGTACTGCCATTACCAGGCAGGCAAGGGGCATATCCACCCTGACAGTAGAGGCTTCCAGCGGAATCCCTGCTATTGCCGAAGGGATACCAATTACCAAAAGCATATTTAACAGATTGGCGCCGATCACATTTCCAAGCCCTACGTTTCCATAACCCTTTACAAGGGACATAACCGAGGTCATAAGCTCCGGAAGGGAGGTTCCCAGTGCAATAAACGTCACGGCAATTACTCTCTCAGGCACGCCTACCGCTTCCGCAATCAGAATGCCGTTGTTTACCAAAAGCTTTGCCCCTACAAAAAGACATGCGGCACAAACTGCAAGGATAAAAAGCTGCAGGGGAATAGAAATTTTTTCTTCACTTTCCTCCTCTTCCTCATTGCCGCCTTCCGATGAAGCACGCATTACTGTCATACAGGCATAGACAATAAATAACGCCAGTAAAACTACGCCTACAGGGCGTGAAAAAGCTCCGGTAAATGCGCCCCACACATTCAAAGCAATCAGCACTGTAAAAAAGAAAATTCCCCGCCAGGATAAAGAAGCCCGCTCTACTTGTTTTGTAGGTCGTATTGTCTGGGTGAGACCTGCTATCAACGCCGTATTACAAATAATAGAACCAAAGGCATTGCCCGCCGCAATTGCCGCCGACCCATCAAAGGCTGCTGTTGTGGAAACCAGTATTTCCGGCAAAGTAGTGCCCAGACTAACTATGGTAGCTCCCACCACGATCTGGGGTATCTTCAGCTTTTTAGCGATCGCCACCGCCGCGTCCACCAGGCGGTCCCCCCCTAAACAGATCAAAACAAGACCAATTACAAATAAAATAACTGCTTTTACCATTTTTATACCCTTACCTTTCCCGCTTGGGCTCGTCCCAAGTGGGAATAGGCCCAAATGCGTAAGGTTGAAAGTTTCTTTCAACCTTTCCTTCCATTCCGAAGCGTTTTACGCTCTCGTATTTTTTAGTATTCCACTCCCCTTGCGCCAGTAGTCTCTTTTTAATCAAATGCCGCCCCGGGAATCAGCTTTTACCTAATAAACGCCGTAGTCCCCTGCAAGCCAATTTACCATAAAAAAAGACTCCTGACCCACCAAAAGTGTGTCAAAAGTCTCGTACTTCCGAATCTGAGGAAGTGTCCAGCCACGGCTTCCTGCCGGGGATTGTTGGCTGAACCCTTTTTACTACTCCCTTTCAACTTAAGAAAACTTTACCAAATAAGAGCTTTTTTGTCAAATATTATTTAGTTGATATTCTTAACGGGAAAATTCAAGCATACAAGTTTTTTCGCTTCCTCATAACTCCCTATGGTAGTTCCCAAGCCTTCACACGCTTTTTCCAGGGTAACCTGAAAATAACTCACGGCATTTTCAATATCCGCCACCAGGCGTCTGGCTTCTCCATATTTGATCCCTTCTTGCGTTCCCTCTCGTTTTCCTTCTTTCC
>CAMWCA010000067.1 GCA_947172705.1 uncultured Lachnospiraceae bacterium | reverse complement strand
GGTGTGAGAGGGGAGATTTAATCTCCCCTACTCGATCGCCATCCGTGGCGGAATCCCCTTGGGTATCTTGCCATTCTATAAGTGAAATGACCGATTTCTCGCCAAGGTCCTGAAACCATATGCGAGCCCTCCGCCCTTCTGACTGTACCACACACTGGCTATGCCATACTGTGCCGCGTCTCCCTATGCCCCTTCTGCCTTAACGCCGATACGCTTTTGCTCCTTACGGAAGGGCTTCTCACGCCGGAAAGATATCGCGGGGAATATTCAGGCGGGGAAGGAATATATTAGTGTAAACTATTGTGAAGGAAATGGCATATGGATGAGAAGGAGAGGCGGGTCTTCGTTTATCTGTGCGAGGCGCTTAAGGAAAAAGGGTTGATCGATGATGAGGAGGAGCGCGCATTTAAATTCAGGCTGAACCGGGAGGAGATGGGGAATAAATTATATGGAAAGAGTGGGAATTTATAACAGGTGCAGTACGGAGGAGGAGAGTCAGATCAACGCCCTTGCCACGCAGGTGGCGGAGAGCAGGGAGATAGCGGAGAGGATGGGATGGCAGATAGCGGAGCAGTATGTGGAGTCCAGAACCGGGACGGTGGCGTATAAGCGCAGGGAGTATCAGAGGCTGCTGGGGGACATGGAGAAGGATCGGTTTGACATTGTGATGATCAAGTCCATCGACAGGCTGATGCGGTCTGCCAGGGATTGGTATTTTTTCTTAAGCAGGCTTACAGAGAATCATTTAAAACTGTATATATATATAGAAGGAAAATTTCACACCACCGACGATAATCTGATCTCCGGCATCAAGGCGATTCTGGCGGAGGACTTTAGCAGGGAGCTTTCCAAAAAGATTAAAAACGCCCACAAACGGCGGCAGGAGAAAAAAAGCGGCTGTAATATCACCTGCAATATGTTCGGATGGAACAGGCTGGGAAGGGATTCCTATGAGATCAATGAAAAGGAGGCGGAGTATTATCGGACCGCTTTTGCCCTTGCCTGGGAGGGAAAAGGGTTTTATACCATAAGCAACAGGCTCTATGAGATGGGGGCAAGGGGGAGAAAGGGGCAGAAAATTTCGGAGGTGCAGTGGAGGAATATGCTGTACAGTCCCAGGGCACACGGAACTGTGGTTTTAAATACCAGGACTTACAACTTTGACACCAAGCGTTATGAAAAAGTGCCGGAGGAAGAGTGGGTGATCATGGAGAAAGCGCTTCCGGAGATTGTCTCCAGAGAATATCAAGAGAAGGTAATCCGTCTGATGCAGGAGAGGGCGTCGGGGGAAAAGGCAGCAAAAGGCAGGGAAAAGAGAAAGCCGGGAGGGAAATATCCCCTGACGGGAAAAATAATGTGCGGGGAATGCGGAAGGCATTATTACAGGACCAGCTATACTTCCGGAAAGGGAAAAAAAGTAGTCTGGAAATGCGCTTCCTTTCTGGAAGGAGGAAGAAAGACAGAGGAAAAGGGGACGGCGGGCTGCGATAATATGCATCTATGGGAGGATAAGCTGCTTGGAAGCCTTAAGGAGATATTTTGTCGAAGAGGGATGATTTCAGGGGAAGAGGAAGAAAAGCTTCTGGGGAAGTTCATGCTTTTTTTAAAGAGGGTTCTGTGCGAAGAGACGGGCAAAGAGGAAGAAAGACGGCTGGAAAGGGAATATGAAAAGCTGCAGAGGCGGAAGGATGCACTGATGGAAAAGCTGTTGGCAGGCGTGATCGGGGACGAGGACTTTAGCAGGTATGGGGGTGAGCTTGGAGAAAAAATGAAGGGCTTAAAGGAACAGATGAACCGCATAAAGGAAAAGGAGCAGTCATATAATAATAGTGAACTGCGTTTTAAGGCGATCCGGGAGGAGATCAGGAAGCAGGGGCTTTTGGAACAGGCAATGGTCAAGGCGCTGCTGGGGGAAACGGATCATATGGAGATACATAAAGAGGGCAGACTGGTTCTTTTCTTTGACAGGGAAGGAAAGGACAGGGAGGAGATCTGCTGGGGCAGCGGTGATTAGAGTTTCATGAATACCTGTAACCCGGTATTTATTACGGTGGGCCTGAGGCTGGGGGTAGAAAATTATTATCATTATTTTACCAGATTTGGACTTCTCCATAAAACCGGCGTGGATCTGCCGGGAGAAGCGGGGACGATCATGCACAAAATGGAGGATATGAAGGCGGTGGAGCTTGCCACTGTGTCTTTCGGGCAGTCTTTTCAGATCACCCCCATACAGCTTGCCACAACGGCATCCGCTATTGTCAATGGCGGCAACAGAGTTACTCCTCATTTTGGGGTAAAGCGGACCAACCGGGAGGGAACGGAGATCGAAATGTTCTCTTATCCCGTTACACAGCATATTGTATCAGAAGAAACCTCTGCCACTATGCGGATGATCCTGGAGCAGGTGGTTGAAAACGGGTCGGGAAAAAACGGCTACGTGGAGGGGGCAAGGGTAGGAGGAAAGACGGCGACCAGCCAGACCCTGCCCAGAGGCAGCGGAAGGTATATAGCCTCTTTTCTGGGCTTTGCCCCGGCGGACGATCCCCAGGTGCTTGCCCTGGTGATCATCCATAATCCCCAGGGGGTCTACTATGGGGGACAGGTAGCTGCGCCGGTGGTGAGACAGCTTTTTGAAAATATTCTTCCTTATTTGGGGAAAATGGATTATAATTGAGAGGTGTAGGCAAATGACAGGCAGTTCTATGATTGTGCCCATATTGATTTCTTTTGCATTAAGTGTGGTGTTGGGATCTTTGATCATCCCCTTCTTAAAGAAGCTTAAGGTAGGGCAGACAGTAAGGGACGACGGTCCAAGCACCCATTTAAAAAAATCGGGAACCCCCACCATGGGGGGAATTCTGATCATGGTCAGCGTGACGGTGACCTCGGCGCTTTATATGAAAGAGTATCCCAGGATCATGCCTGTTTTGTTCCTGACCCTGGGGTTTGGGCTCATCGGTTTTCTGGATGATTATATTAAGGTAGTGCTGAGGCGTTCCATGGGGCTCAGACCCTGGCAGAAGCTTTTGCTGCAGATTCTGGTAACGGGAATATTTGCATACTATCTTCTGGTAATAACAGAGGTTCCTTTGACGATGCGGATTCCTTTTGTAAAGGGAAGCTTCGTAAGCTTTGGCTGGCTGAACCTGCCTCTTTTGTTTGTGGTGGTGCTGGGTACGGTCAACGGCACAAATTTTACCGATGGTCTGGATGGTCTTGCCAGCAGTGTGACGGTTATGGTAGCAACCTTTTTTACGGTGGCGGCAGTGGGAACAGATGCAGGGATTGCTCCCATTACCTGTGGAGTGACGGGCGCGCTGCTGGGTTTTCTGCTGTTTAACGTGCATCCGGCAACGGTGTTTATGGGGGATACAGGTTCCCTGGCGCTGGGCGGTTTCGTTGCTGCGTGCGCTTATACCATGCAGATGCCCTTATTTCTGCCGATTGTTGGGTTTATATATGTAGTGGAAGTTCTATCGGTGATCATACAGGTGGTTTATTTTAAGCTTACCGGAGGGAAGAGAATTCTGAAAATGGCGCCCCTTCACCATCATTTTGAATTGTGCGGGTGGAAGGAGACAAAGGTGGTAGCGGTTTTCTCTATTGTTACCGCCGTGCTCTGCCTGCTGGCGGTGCTGGGAATTTGAAAGGATACACTGGGAGGTTGATATGAATATACAGGGTAAAAAGGTTCTGATCGTAGGGAGCGGTAAAAGCGGAATCGGAGCGGCGCGCCTTTTGGGAAAGACAGGAGCGCATCCGGTGTTGTTTGACAGCAACGACACGCTGGAAAAAGACAAGATCAGAGAAAAGGCGGGAGAAATTCCAGAATTGGAAATTTTACTGGGGGTTGTGCCGGAGGAGGTACAAAAGGAGATTGCATTGGTGGTGATCAGCCCCGGCGTTCCGGTGGACGCGCCGGAGCTTGCAAAATACCGGGAGCGCCAGATCCCCATATGGGGGGAGATCGAGCTTGCTTACGCTTTTGCAAAGGGAAGAATCGCCGCCATCACCGGAACCAACGGGAAAACAACTACCACTACTCTGGTGGGAGAAATTTTTGGGGCGTTTTACAGTTCCGTTTACGTGGTGGGCAATATTGGAAATCCCTATACGGATGTTGCCCTGGAGACGAAAGAGGATACGGTGACGGCTGCGGAGATCAGCAGCTTCCAGCTGGAAACCATCCACACTTTCAAACCCCAGGTGTCTGCGATCCTGAATATCACGCCTGATCATTTGAACCGACACCATACAATGGAATGCTACGTGAAGACCAAAGAAGCTATTGCCCGAAATCAGACCGGGGAGGATGTCTGTGTTCTGAATTATGAGGATTCCTATACCAGAGATTTCGGAAGCAGATGCCCGGCAAGGGTGATCTTCTTTTCCTCCAAAAGAGAACTGGAAGAAGGAATTTACCTGGAGGGGGATGAGATCTGCATGGCTGTTCAGCTTCCTGAAAAGGGAAGGGAAAAGCAGGTTCTTATGAACATACATGACATGAATCTTGTGGGCATGTGTAACGTGGAGAATGTGATGGCGGCAATTGCCATCTGCCATACCATGGGTGTTCCCATGGATGTGATCCTGAAAACCGTGCGAGAGTTTAAAGCGGTGGAACACAGAATTGAATTTGTAGGCGTGAAGGGCGGCGTTGCCTATTATAACGACTCAAAGGGAACCAATCCGGATGCGGCAATCCAGGGGATACGCGCCATGGACCGTCCAACGGTGCTGATCGGAGGGGGCTATGATAAGGAGAGCCAGTATGACGAGTGGATAGAGGCTTTTGACGGAAAGGTGAAGGCGCTGGTACTGATCGGACAGACCAGAGATAAGATCGCCGCCTGCGCCAGGGCGCACGGCGTGAAGAACATTATTCTGGCGGATACCTTTGAGGAAGCTTTTGCAATTTGTGTGGAACAGGCGGCGCCTGGGGATGCGGTGCTTTTGTCGCCGGCATGTGCAAGCTGGGGAATGTTTCCCAATTACGAAGTACGTGGCAAAATGTTTAAAGAGTTGGTTGAGAAGATTGGAGTTCAGTAATTTTGGCGGAAAGAAGATACGGAGTCAATCAGAGAAGACGAACAAAAGGGCAGCAGGAGTCATTTTTTGACTATACCTTGCTGTTTATAGTGCTTTTTTTGCTTGCTTTTGGTCTGGTGATGATCTATTCTACCAGTTCCTATGACGGCAGCATTCAGCATGGGGACACGGCTTTTTATCTGAAAAGGCAGGTGACTTCCACGATCATCGGTCTGGCGGCGATGATCGTGGTGGCAAACATTCCCTATCATTTCTGGGAGCGGTTTGCAGTGTTGGGATACGTGGTATCCATTGTGCTGATTCTGTTGATCATTCCCTTTGGGGTGGAGGCAAACGGCGCGAAACGATGGTTTCGAATTTTCGGCATGTCCATCCAGCCGGCGGAGATCGCCAAGCTGTGTATGATCCTGTTCCTGGCAAGCCTGATCTGCCGGATGGGGCGGAAGATCAGGGAAACAAAAGGCTTTATGATCGTTTTGGCGATTCCCCTTCCGGTAAGTCTTCTGGTATGGCAGATTACGGAAAATATGAGTTCGGCAATTATTATATTTGGAATAGCGGTTTTGATGCTGTTTGTTTCCAGTCCGGATTACAAGCGTTTTATTTTGCTTGGGCTTGCCGGTGTGGCGGTGTGTGCGCTGGCGGTTTTTGTGATTGTCAGTATGGCGGATTCAGGGAACTTGGGGGTGCGTGGTACTCGTATTCTTGCCTGGCTGGACCCGGAGGCATATGCCAGTGGAAAGGGCTTTCAGACGCTTCAGGCATTGTATGCCATAGGCTCCGGAGGCATTCTGGGCAAAGGGCTTGGGCGAAGCATGCAGAAGCTGGGGTTTTTGCCGGAGGCGCAGAACGATATGATCTTTTCCATTATCTGTGAAGAACTGGGGCTTTTTGGCGCCATTTCCATCCTGCTTTTGTTTATTTTGCTGATCTGGCGGTTTATGGTGATTGCGAACAACGCGCCGGATCTGTTTGGGGCGCTTTTGGTGGTAGGCGTTATGGGACACATTGCCATTCAGGTGATCCTGAATGTGGCGGTGGTAACCAATACCATTCCCAATACGGGAATTTCCCTTCCCTTTATCAGCTACGGAGGCTCTTCGGTTCTCTTTCTGATGATCGAGATCGGAATGGTCTTGAGCGTGGGAAGAGGGATACGGCTGAAAGATTTATAGTACAAGATGCATTTTACCGGGCGTTTCATATAGTAGAATAGGTCTAACTTTTAAACCGGAAGGCGGAAGGTGAGAATTTGGATGCTATTCATATTCGAGGAGGAAACGCTCTTTTTGGAGAAACGAAAATACAAGGCTCTAAAAATGCAGTGCTGCCGATGATGGCAGCCGCTCTTTTGATAGAGGATGTCTGTATCATTGAAAACTGTCCACGCATTTCAGATGTACACCATATGCAGCAGCTATTGGAAAGCCTGGGGTGCAGGGTCAGCCGGATGGACCGGACACTTACCATTGATGCACGAAATTTGTCAGAGGATACCATGTCCGGTGAAAACGTAACAGGAATGCGTTCTTCCATTACGCTGCTGGGCGCCATGCTTGGCAGAATGGGGGAAGTGACAATGGCATATCCCGGCGGATGCGTCATTGGAGAACGCCCCATAGACCTGCATTTGAACGCACTGCGCAGAATGGGGGTACTCATATATGAAAAAGAAGGGTTCTTTACTGCAAGAGTAAAGGAGCTGGAAGGCACGGTGATCAGACTTCCCATTTCCAGTGTGGGAGCCACAGAAAATGTCATTTTGGCAGCTGTCAAGGCAAAAGGCGTGACGGTGCTTCAAAATGCCGCAAAGGAGCCTGAGATCGTTACCTTGTGTGAATTTTTAAGAGAGGCGGGAGCCGTGATCGAGGGGATCGGAGGCTCTGTGCTGATCATTCAGGGAGGGCATAAGCTGCATGGAATCCGTTTTCGCACCCCGGCGGATCGGATCGTGGCAGGGACGTACCTGATGAGCGTACTGGGAGCAGGCGGTCATATTTTTCTGGAGGACGCGCCGGTGGCGCAAATGCGAAGCATGTTAAAGATAGCGGAAGAGATGGGAGCAGAGATCCACCTTTCCAGAGAAGGTCTTAATGTAATTGCAGATGAAAGCAGAAAAGCGGTTCCCTATCTGAAAACAGAAATTTACCCCGGCTTTCCCACGGATATGCAGTCTCCTTTGATGGCGGCGTTGTCCACTGCAAAGGGAGTCAGCGTGGTAGAAGAGGCTATTTTTGAAAACCGCTTCCGAATTGTGGAGCAATTGAAAAAAATGGGCGCATGTATTGAAATTCTGGGGAAAAGACAGGCGCGGATTCAAGGGGTAGACAGTCTGCTGGGCTGCGAGGTAAATGCGGAAGAACTGCGGGGAGGCGCCGCCCTTGTGATCGCAGGCTGTATGGCGCTGGGCGAGACCATTATTAAAAACCGCCACTTTATTGAGCGCGGTTATGAAGATATCTGTAGAGACTATCAGAATCTTGGAGTCAATATCTACACCGGGTAAATGATCAATATGGCAAAGAAAAAGCTTAAAAAAAAGAAACCAACGCAAAAACTGAATATGAAGCCGGAGAAAAAGGCGGAAAAGATCAGTATGGGCGCCTATATCAGAGGACACAAAAGCCTGTTTATCATCGGAGCCATGCTTACCTTTCTTGTGGCGGCTCTGGTGGGCGCTTACGTGTATATCATTGCCAACTACACAGTGACTACCGTTTATGTGGAAGGAAACATTCACTATACAAATGAGGAGATCATGGGTATGGTAATGGAAGGGCATTATGGAAATAATTCCCTTCTTTTATCTCTGAAATATAAGGACAAGAGTGTGGTGGGCGTCCCTTTTGTGGAGAAGATGGATGTTTCCGTTATGGACCCCCATACCATTAAAATAGAAGTTTATGAGAAAGCTCTGGCAGGATATGTGGAATATCTGGAAAGGTATATGTATTTTGACAAGGACGGCATTGTGGTGGAAAGCTCCCTGGAAAAAACCCCCGGCGTCCCCATGGTGACCGGGCTTACCTTTGACCATGTGATCGTGCATGAACTTCTGCCGGTGGAGGACCCGGCGGTGTTTGCCTCTATTTTGAATATTACGCAGCTGGTAAACAAGTATTCTCTTTCTGTGGACCGGCTCTATTTTGGCAGCGATGGTTCCCTTACGCTGTATTTTGAGGGAGTAAAGGCGGCGCTGGGCACAGGAACCAATCTGGATGAAAAGATCATGACGCTTCAGTATATGCTTCCCAGCCTGGAGGGAAGAGTGGGAACCATCCATATGGAAAATTATACCGAAGAGACGAAAAAAACCTCATTTGAGCCGGAAGAGAAAACGGTTGGATAATTTTATAACAAAAAAACTAAAATTTATGGTTGCTAATTCAGGCAAAAGATTATATGATAAACTATATGAGTTCAATAGACTGGTGCGTAATGCGCCCAGTTCATTGTGGAAGTGATGAAGGAGGAACTTACCCTTGCTGGAAATTAAAACGAACGATGCAGAATCTGCTGCTAAGATCATCGTTATTGGTGTAGGTGGTGCAGGCAACAATGCTGTTAATAGAATGGTAGATGAAAATATTACAGGAGTCGATTTTGTCGGTATTAATACGGACAAGCAGGCGTTGCAGCTGTGCAGGGCGCCCAAGCTTCTGCAGATCGGTGAGAAGCTGACAAAAGGACTGGGAGCCGGCGCTAAACCAGAGATCGGTGAGAAAGCTGCCGAGGAGAGCAGCGAGGAGATCGCGGCAACCTTAAAGGGAGCGGATATGGTGTTCGTAACCTGCGGCATGGGGGGCGGTACCGGAACCGGAGCAGCGCCCGTTGTGGCAAAGCTGGCAAAGGATATGGGAATTCTTACCGTAGGCGTTGTGACAAAGCCTTTTCGATTTGAAGCAAAAGCGCGTATGGTAAATGCCTTAAGCGGCATTGAAAAGATCAAAGACAATGTAGATACATTAATTGTAATACCAAATGATAAATTACTTGAGATCGTTGACAGGCGGACAACCATGCCCGATGCCCTTAAGAAAGCGGACGAAGTGCTCCAGCAGGCAGTACAGGGCATTACGGATCTGATCAATGTTCCCGCTGTTATCAATCTGGATTTTGCAGATGTACAGACAGTTATGAAGGATAAGGGGATCGCCCACATCGGTATCGGCGAGGGCAAGGGAGACGATAAGGCAAGCGAAGCCGTTAAGATGGCGGTGGAAAGCCCGCTTCTGGAAACCACGATTTCTGGTGCGACCCATGTGATCATCAATGTATCCGGCGATATTACCCTGGCGGATGCATCCGATGCGGCAAGCTACGTACAGGAACTTGCAGGAGACGATGTAAACATTATCTTCGGTGCAATGTATGATGAGTCCAAAGGAGACAGCTGCAGAATCACGGTCATCGCAACCGGGCTGGAGGATGCAACACTGCCTACCAATAAGCCTATCTCACCCTACAGTACTTTCTCAGGCAAATACGTGAAGCCTGTTGTGCCAGGTGTTGCTTTAAGAGGAACCGGCGGCGCTGAGAGCGGAGCAGGCATGGCAGGGCACGGAACGGCAGCTACGGGACAGACGGTGCACAGACCTGTTACGGGAATCAACAATCCCGGAGATATCAGGAGCAATGTGGCGGACAGACCGTTGAAGATACCGGATTTTCTTCAGAAGAGATAGACAGATGGATTAAAACATTACATAAGACGAAACCCCGGAAGGCTGCGGCTCTCCGGGGTTCTTTATAAGATATGCCCGGAATCTTGGACTGGCTGCTTCCAGGAAAGGGGAGGAAGCGGATGGAAAGAAGAATGGAGGAAAGTATGGAACGGAAAGAAAACGGAAAGCTGGCGGAGGAATGTCTTGCATTCACAGATCAGGGTGTCAGCTGCTATCATGTGATAGAAAATATGGAAAAGAAGCTGGAGAAAAAGGGTTTCGTGCGTCTGGAAGAGAGAGAAGCATGGGAAATTACCAAGGGCGGAAGCTACTATGTGACCCGGGGCGGCTCATCTCTGATCGCTTTCAGAGTGCCAAAGGGAGAATGGAAGGGATTTCATATGATGGCATCCCACAGTGATTCCCCCTGCTTTAAGCTGAAAACTGATCCGGAAATGCAGGCGGAGGGAAGCTATCTGAAGCTGAATGCGGAAGGCTACGGGGGTATGATCTATTCCACCTGGTTTGACAGATGCCTGTCGGTGGCGGGAAGACTGGTATGCGCCGATGGCGCCGGACTGAAAGCAGTAAATGTGAACATCGATGAGGATCTGCTGGTGATTCCCAGCCTTGCAATCCACATGAACCGGGAGGCAAATAAAGGAACGGAGTTTCATCCCCAGACGGATCTGCTTCCCCTGATGGGAAAGGTTCAGGGGAAGGGGAAGCTGAAGGAAAAGCTTGCCGCCCTTGCAGGGGTGAAGGCAGAAGATATTCTGGGAGAAGACTTGTTCCTGTATGTGAGGGAAAAGGGAAAAATGGCAGGAATGGAAAAGGAGATGATGATTGCCCCAAGGCTGGATGATCTGTCCTGCGTCTATGCCTCCTTGGAGGCAATTTTAGAAACGGAGCCAGAAAAATACTGTACCATGTGCGCCGTTTTCAATAACGAGGAGGTGGGCAGCCACACCAGACAGGGCGCGGCATCCACCTTTCTAAAGGATACCATGGAGCGGATCAGTGAGAGCCTGGGAAGAACGGGGAGCGAATACCTGAGACTTCTTGCCGACAGCTTTATGATCTCAGCGGACAATGCCCATGCCCTGCATCCCAATCATCCGGAGAAGGCAGACCCGGTAAACCGCCCGGTTTTAGGCGGCGGCATTGTGATCAAGCATCATGGGGGACAGAAATACACTACAGACGCCTATTCAGAGGCGTATATGAAAGCCCTGTGCAGGGAAGCGGACGTGCCTTATCAGGATTACCATAATCATTCCGATGTGCCGGGCGGCTCAACCCTGGGGAATATTTCGGCAGGACAGGTGTCCATTCCAACAGTGGATATCGGACTGGCACAGCTTGCCATGCATTCGGCGGTGGAAACGGCGGGGAGTGCGGATGTGGAGTATCTTGTGAGGATGCTGGAGAAGTTTTGCGAGAGATAGATTGAATTATAGCGTTGAATTTCTTATAAGAAGTTTTGGGGTTTATTGCATTCTTTTTCTAGTGCGGGAAAGTTTAGACATATTTTTCGTTTTTGGAAAGGTTCGCCAGAACAGTATTTATGGTATAGCTCATTTGCAAGGCGTTCTATTTCAGCGCTGTTAGACTGACACCAGTCGAGCTCTTTGATACAGAGTTTTTTCCATTGTTTTACTGATATAGGATCGGAGGATCTGATTTTAAGATCAATTTCCGATATGTATTTATCTTGAATTGGAATCATATTATTTAGATTCAAAGCAGCTAAAATGGTTCCATTCCTATCCCGTACCTTGCGGAAAGTGATATTTTCACGCATGGAATCAAAATTTTTATTTTTTGTAGCAGAATTTGACGAGAGTGGGATGCAGTATTTTGTACCGCTTATTATGATAATGACACCAAGAAAAGGTCTGTTTTGCTTTCCGATTTGTGGAGAGATAGAAGGTACATGATCATCTATGCGATGTAATTTTCTTATATATTTCAAATTTACATGATATAATTTCAGTCGCTTTTTCATAAAAGTAATTATTCTCCAATGGCATATTAACACAAAAGGCTACGCCAAGCATAGCCTTTTGGTAGTACCCGTCGTAACGGAAATACTCTCTTATCGATTCCACTTATAGGTAGGACTCACCTGATGATTACTCATCTGTTCTATTATTATAAAAATTAAAATAAAATATGTCAATTAGATTTTAAAACTTTTATCTAATCACATCCTGTCGCATTTCCGCGACCAATGAATCCCCCTGGGACAACGTTTTGACAAATTATGAAGGCGTTAATGTTTATAATGAACAGGTACATAAGAATTGGAGGTGAAAAATTGCAGCGTGCAATTACAAGGTACCATTTACATTGACAGCGTATTCTTATTAAATCTGGTAATGGATCTGTACCTGCTTACGCTTACTGTGAAAGCACTTGGAAAAACTGCCACATATCCGAGAATTTTTGCAGGAAGCATAGCAGGCGCGGCAGGATACTGTATCATCCTGTGTCTGCCGGGAGTTGGGTATATGCTTAAAGTGCTGCTGGGAATGATTCCTGTGGGAATGGCAATGATCAAGGTTACATGCCGGACCAGAGGGCTTAAGGAATTACTTCAAGGGTTAGGATGCCTTTACGTGCTTTCCTTCTGCATGGGGGGTATCATCCTTTTTCTGAAGGGAAAACTTGCCCAAAACGGCGACCTGGCGGTGGTAATTGCCGGAATGGGATTTGCTGGTTTTGTTTTCTGCCGAAAGGTGATCGACATTTGGCAGAAAAAGCAAAAAAATCATTTTTGCAGGGTGAACATCCCGGGAGACGAGGGAACCTTGACGATTGCAGCATTGGTGGATACCGGAAACGGTCTGACAGAGCCAGTCAGCGGAAAGCCGGTAGCAATACTGAATGCGGAGGAATGGAAAAATTTGAAACGATGGATGAGACCGGAAAAGTATAAGCTCATTCCCTACCACAGCATCGGAAAGGACAGCGGAATGCTGGAAGGCTACGAGATAGAAGCCATGGAGGTAGATGGAGCTATGGGAAAAAAACGATTTGAAAAGGTGATTATAGCAATATTTCAAGGAAGAGTATCCCAAAAAGGCGGTTATCAGATGATACTGCCGCCGGAATTATCGATATAGAACATGAAAAGACAGGAGGAAGGATAGATGGTTTTTAAGGTAGCGATTCCCGGTAAACTACAGTTCAAGATTTACCGGAAGGAACCCAATTTTTTGCTTACAAGACAGGGAGATGTACATTACATAGGCGGTTCGGAGGTACTTCCGCCGCCCCTTGAGCTGGAAAAGGAGAACGCGGTGATCAGCGATCTGGGGACAGAATATGAAGATGAGGCAAAGTCCATTCTCATTGAGCACAATCTGCGGCTGGTGGTTTATATAGCAAAGAAGTTTGACAACACAGGAGTCGGCGTGGAGGATCTGATCTCCATAGGAACCATAGGTTTGATCAAGTCCATTAACACCTTTAATCCGGAAAAAAATATCAAGCTTGCCACCTATGCCTCAAGATGCATTGAAAATGAGATATTGATGTACCTGCGCAGGAACAACAAGACGAAGCTGGAGGTATCCATTGACGAACCTTTGAATGTGGACTGGGACGGAAACGAACTGCTTCTCTCAGATATCCTTGGCACGGATGAGGATGTAATTTACAAGGATATTGAAAACGAGGTGGAGAGAAAGCTGTTGCTGAAAGCCATCGACAAGCTGACGGAACGGGAAAAAACCATCATCAATCTGCGGTTTGGGCTTGGAACGCCGGAGGGGCAGGAGATGACCCAGAAGGAAGTGGCGGAGCTTCTTGGAATTTCCCAGTCCTATATTTCCAGGCTGGAGAAAAAGATTATGAAAAGGCTGAAAAAAGAACTGCTGCGGGAAAGCTATTAGAGAAGCCCTGCAAAAAGGTGCCGCAGGGCGCGCCATAGAAAGAGCTGGTGGGTTGCCAGCTCTTTTTAGCAGCGTATATCCACAATGATAATGTCCGGACCGATCTGTTTGATATCCCGATAGGGAATACAGATATCCGGTTCTGTGCACAACAGATTAAAAAATTTATTTCCGCTGGGAATAAAGACCTTACAGATCTGCCCGCTGCACTGGTCAAATTCCAGGTCGGAAATTCTGCCAAGCTTTTTGCAGTCATGCATATTGATCACATCTTTACACTTCAATTCAGAAAAAAGCATATCGGCTGCCTTTCTTTTTCACACTATATTTTATTTTATGCAGGGAATCAAAAAGGGTTCAGAAAGCATGAATATTTTCCCACCATTTTGTGAATGATTTCTATTACAGGTTTGTAATTGAAGCAGGAGGAACATGGAATATGGCGCAGGGAAAAGTCGAAATATGCGGGGTGAATACGGCGAAGCTCCCGCTTTTAAAGGCGGAAGAAAAGGAGAAGCTGTTTGAGCAGATAGAGCTTGGAGATAAAGAGGCAAGGGAAAAGTACATTGAAGGAAATCTGCGTCTGGTGCTCAGCGTGATCAAGCGGTTTTCCTCCAGCAACGAAAATGTGGATGATCTTTTTCAGATCGGCTGCATCGGGCTGATCAAGGCGATCGACAATTTTGATTCTTCTCTGAACGTGAAATTCAGTACCTACGCAGTACCCATGATCATAGGAGAGATACGCCGGTTCCTCAGGGACAACAATACCATCAGGGTAAGCAGATCCCTGAAGGATACGGCGTATAAGGCGATCTATGCCAAGGAAAACCTGATCAAACAAAATATGAAAGAGCCTACCATCAATGAGATTTCCGCGGAGATCGGCATATCCAAGGAAGATATTGTGTATGCCCTGGACGCCATTCAAAATCCCATGAGTCTGTACGAACCGATCTTTACAGACGGGGGAGACGCCCTTTATGTAATGGATCAGATCAGCGACAAAAAGAATAAAGAGGAAAACTGGGTGGAGCACCTTTCCCTGAGCGAGGCAATGAAAAGGCTGGGAGAGCGGGAGCATGAGATCATCAGCCTTCGTTTTTTTGAAGGGAAGACACAGATGGAGGTGGCGGAAATGATCGGGATTTCCCAGGCGCAGGTCAGCAGACTGGAGAAGAATGCCCTGAAAACCATGAAAAATTATTTGACGGCGTAGGGGAAGCAGTAGAAGTTTTGCATAAGGGGTGGGGACGCCACAGGCTGTCAGGGGC
>CAMWCA010000066.1 GCA_947172705.1 uncultured Lachnospiraceae bacterium | reverse complement strand
GTGTATCCCCCAGGTGCAAAGCCAGGCTGCCAATACGCTTCTGTTCCTTGCGGCAGGCTGAACGGATACTTGTTACCGTCTTTTTTTGTGCAGCTTGGTTGCGAAAAGGAGGACAATGATGGTATACTAAATAAAGGTATGGGCAGTTCCCGGCAAGGGCTGCCATCCGGATATTTTACCCACAGAAAACAGGCAACTGGAGGAACGGCACTGTGCAGGATGCAGTAGAGAAGATATTGGAAGGAAATTTTAATAAGGATACCCGCTCGCTGGATTTTTCCACGCCTGTTATCGAACTGAGTCTTCAGGAAGGAGAAGACTATGAGGGAAGCTTTACCATTTTCGGACCGGAAAAGGAAGTGACGGAGGGAACGGTATCCTCCACCAGACTGCGGATGAGATGTCTGGTAGATCATTTTTCGGGGTGGGGGGAAGAGATCCCCTATCATTTTGACGCTTCCGGTATGACGGAGGGAGAAACCTTAAAAGGGGAATTTCGGGTCATATCCAATCAGGGGGAGTATTATATTCCCTATGATGTGAGTATTGTGTCCGGAACCCTGGAATCCGGGATCGGTAAGATCAAGAACCTGTTTCATTTTGCCAATCTGGCGAGAACTGATTGGGCAGAAGCGGTAAATCTTTTTTACAGCCCGGAGTTTGCACAGGTATTTACCGGTGTGGACAGGCAGTATTACGGAGCTTACCGGGGACTTTCAGAGGGCGAAAGAAGAGAGCAGAATGTAGAGGAATTTTTGCTGGAGATCAAAAAAAAGCAGAAGGTGCAGTTTTTACTTGAGGAATCGGAAATACGTCTGGAAAATCCCGGAGACATGGAAGAAAGCAGGCTGGTGATCAACCGCAACGGATGGGGCTATTCGGAGCTTTTTGTGGAAAAGGACGGAGATTTTCTGGTACTGGAGAAAGAGATCATCCGGGATGAAGATTTTTTGGGAAACTGCTACAGGCTGCCCTTTTACATATCGAAGAAAAAGCTTCATGGAGGCAGGAATTACGGAACCATACGTCTGTATAACGCATATGTTTCCCTGACGGCAACGATCACGGTGGTAAACAAGTCGCTGACCACAAGGATGCCGGGAATACGCAGGCAGAAAAGGCATGCCATTGCGGAATTGATGCAATACTACGAGGCGTACCGCACCAGGAAGCTCAGTTCCGCTTCCTGGATGAAGGAAACAGGCAGGCTGGTGGAACAGCTGCTTCAGATGGATGATAAGGATGTGGCGGTAAAGCTTTTTCAGGTACAGCTTTTGATTACAGAGGAGCGCTACAATGAAGCCCAGTGGGTTTTAAACCAGACAGCGGGAACGCTGGAAGCGGATTTTGATCCCGCGTTGTATTGCTATTATCTGTATCTTACGACCCTGGTGGACAGCCGGGAAGGATATATGGAGGAAACGGCAGGGCAGGTGGAGAGAATTTTTGCGCAAAATTCCGACAACTGGAGGATCGCCTGGCTGCTGCTGTACCTTGGGGCGGATTACACGGAAAGTGTTTCCAGAAAGTGGATCATACTGGAAGATCAGTTTATGCAGGGGTGCAAGAGCCCGGTGCTTTACATAGAAGCATGGAATCTGATTGCGGCAAACCCTGCGCTTTTGATGCATCTCGATCCTTTTGAAATGCAGGTATTGACTTACGGGGCAAAAAAGGAGCTTTTGACGCCCGATGTGGTGGGGCAGATCGTTTATCTCGCCCAGAAGCAGAGAAATTATTCCAGAGCGTTATTTTTTATTCTGCGGAGCTGTTATAAGCTGATGCCTACGGACGAAGTGCTGCAGGCAGTCTGTACGCTGCTGATCAAGGGGAATGTAACGGAGGAATCAGCGTTTCCCTGGTACGAGAAGGGGGTTGAAAGGGAACTGCGGATTACAAGGCTGTATGAATACTATATGATGTCCCTTCCGCTTATGCCAAACAGGGCGATCCCCAAAATTGTTTTGATGTACTTTGCTTTTGACAGTAATCTGGATAGTTTACATAACTCATTTCTTTATGCTTATGTCCATCAAAACCGAAAGCAGTATCCGGAATTGTATGAGAACTACCGGGAGCAGATAGAACGGTTTATGGTGTTTCAGATTCTCAAAGGGAAAAACAACCAATATCTTGCCTATTTGTACAAAAATCTGATTACCCCCGTGATGATCACCGAGGAAACCGCCAGGGGGCTTTCCACTGCGCTTTTTATACACCGGCTGACGGTTTTGCGGAGCGATATACGAAAAGCGGTTCTGATCTATGAAAAGGAAAAGCAGGAGGTGGTTTATCCCCTTACTGGAAAGGAAGTTTATCTGCCTGTTTATGGAAACGACTGCCGGCTGCTTTTGGAGGATGGAAAAGGAAACCGGTATTGCAGGGAAGAGGAATATATCCTGGAACGTCTTCTTCTGCCGGATCATATTGCGTCCATGATCGCCCCTTATGTGACGGATTCCATTCACTTTGATCTTTGGCTCTGTGAGAGGGGAAGGGAGCTGGCGGAGATTACGGAAACCAACGCCGCCTGCATGAAGCGTATCACGGAATCGGAGCTGGCGGCGGAGGAGGTTCAGCGGGAGATCCGGATGAAGCTGATCCATTTCTTTTATGAGAATGACAGAATGCGGGAGTTGGACGATTATCTGAAGGAATTGCAGCCTGACCAGACAGAGAGCAGGTACTTTGCCCAGATCGTGCGTTTTATGGTCATACGGGGGATGTATGAAAAGGCATACGACTGGATCAGGCTCCGTGGCGGAGAAGGTGTTGAGGCAAAGCTCATTGTGAGGCTTTGCAGCAGACTGCTTGCCATCGACGGATGCCAGGAAGACGAGACCATGACCATGCTGATCTTTATGGCGTTTAAAGCGGGCAAATATGACGAGAACCTGCTTCACTACCTGTGCCGGTATTTTAAGGGGACCAGCAAGGAAATGCGGGATCTGTGGAAGGCGGCGGAAGCGTTTGGAATGGATACCTATGATCTTGCGGAGCGGATACTGATCCAGATGCTTTACACGGGAGCGTTTGTAGGGGAAGAAGAGGAGATCTTCAGAAAATATGTGTCGGGAGGCGCCAAAACAGAGGTGGAGCTGGCGTTTCTTGCCCAGTGTGCATATGATTATTTTGTGAGGGGTAAGGTTACAGGTAAGTTTGTTCTGGAGGATATGCAAAGAGTGATCGACAGGCAGGAGGACATTCCGCTGGTGTGCAAGCTCGCCTATACCAAATATTATGCGGAAAATAAAAAGCTGGTAGATGAACATATATCCCGCTGGCTGATCGTGTTTTTGCGGGAAATATTGCTGCAGAATCTGTACTTCCCTTATTTTAAGGAATATGCTGATAACATTGCCTTCATGCGCAGATTCATGGACAAGACCATGATCGAATACCACGTTAAGGAAGGGAATAAAGCGGTAATCCACTATCTGATGGAGAAGGAAGGCGGCATAGATTGCGAATATGTGAAAGAAGAGATGAAGAATATGTTCGGCGGAATATGCGTCAGGGAATTTATTCTTTTCTTTGGAGAGCATTTGCAATATTATATCACGGAGACAGAAGAGGGAAAGGAACAGCTGACCCAGAGCGGAACCCTGAGCCGCAATGACACGGGGAGAGAACACGGGGAAAGCAGATATGCGCTGCTCAACGATATTGCCATCGGAAGAAATCTGAACGATTATGATACCATGGAAGCGCTGCTATATGAATACTTTGAACAGGATCACATTGTGCAAGAGCTTTTCCATATGCTTTAGTCAGAAAAGCCCAGCCTTTGTGTCGGGGAGTAGAGAAAATGTTTCAGAGCCAGAAGGAACATACGGAAAAAAGAAATCAAAAAAAAGTGGTGGTAGGATATGACCTGGGAAAGCTTTTCGCCCAGATCAGTTACTGCGACCTGGAGGGAACCGAGCCGGAAACCGTGTCCGCTGTTACGGGAACGGAGCAGTATAATATTCCCGTGGCGCTCTGCAAAAGAAAAGGCGTAGGACAGTGGTATTATGGAAAAGAGGCTGTGAAATTTGCCAGGGGTGAGGAGGGGATTTTGGTAGAAGACCTGCTTGCCCTGGCGGAACGGGGGGAAGATGTGCTGGTAGACGGGGAGACTTTTGACCCTGCAGCGCTGCTCACCCTGTTTGTAAAAAGGAGTCTTTCCCTTTTGAATATGCATACTTCCCTGAATCAGATAGAAGCTTTCATGTTTACGGTGGAGGAGCTGACCCCCCGTATCGTAAATGTGCTTGGAAAGGTGGCGGCGGGACTGAACCTGAAGGCATCCCACGTCTGTTTTCAAAGTCATATGGAGAGTTTTTATGCCTATACGCTGCATCAGGACAGGGAACTTTGGAAAAATGATGTGGTGATATTTGAGTATCACGACCATCTGAAAAGTCTGTGCCTGGAATGCAATATGAGAACGGCGCCCAAAGTAGTGTTCATAGAGCAGAGGGAATACCCGGAGATGGGAAGAAGGGTGTTTCAGGAGGATGAGGAGGCAAAGACGCGGCAGATGGACGAGCTGGATCAGTTGTTTTTGGGCATCGCCCAGGAAGCGCTGGAGGAAAAGAGCGTTTCTACGGTCTTTTTGCTGGGAGATGGATTTAAAGAAAACTGGACCAGGGAATCCTTAAGATTTCTTTGCCGGGGACGCAGGGCGTTTCGGGGAAATAATCTGTACAGTAAGGGCGCATGCTATAGCATGATGGAGCGGATGAATCCCAGTGAAGGATGGAAAGAGTATGTTTATCTGGGGGATGACAAGCTGAAATCCAACATTGGGATGCGCGTGCTGCGGCGGGGAGAGGATTCCTATTTTGCGGTTTTGGATGCAGGCGTTAACTGGTATGAGGCGGCTGCGGATTTTGACATTATTTTGGAAGATGGAAATAAAGTGGATTTTGTAATCACGCCTCTCACAGGTGGAAATGTGACGGGAAGGAGCGTTACCCTGGAAGGGCTGCCGGAGCGTCCGAAACGTACCACACGGCTGAATGTGCATATTGAGATGACGGCAGTAGATCAGGCGGTTGTCACCATTGAAGATATGGGATTTGGAGAGCTGTTTAAATCCAGTGGAAAGGCGTGGACACAGACGATTTTACTTCAGTAAATGCAGGACGGTGAAATAAATGGGCAGAATGCTATTGTGTACAGGGAGATATGCCAAAAATCCCTACTATTTTGAGAGTGTATGTGCAAATGTATATTGTGTGGAGGAGCTGTGCTATCTGTTTGCCAGCAATCCTTTTTTGATCAACCGGGATATTATGGACCAGAGGCTGGCGGAGTGGCTGGATTATGAGTGCGGTCTTACGGAGCTGAGCCACCAGCTTTTTAATCTCTTTCACAAGGGCAGCCAGCCCGGAATTTTTGTCAGCGTGATTTTGGACTACGTCAATTACTGTACGCCTGAGGAAAAGAAAAAGATAGAGGATGTGCTTCAGAGCAACGCAGGGCTGAATGATTTTGAAAGGCGGAAAAAACAGGCGGATTTTCTGCTGAAGAATCGTCGCCCAAGGCTTGCTGTGGAAGCCTATGATCAGCTTCTTGGGCAGCTTCCGGAAACAGAAAGCGCGTTGAAACCGCTGATCTGCCACAATATGGGGGTTGCCTATGCCAGTGTGTTTCAGTTTGAGATGGCGGCGCGGTATTTCAGGCGTGCCTATGAAATAACGGGAAATGAAGAGTCAGGCATTCAATATCTGGCGGCGCAGAGGATGCATCTTCAGGAAAACGATTATATTGCCTTTATTGCAGAACATGGAGAATATCACAGCCTTTCATTGCGGCTGGAAAAGCGGCTGGAGGAGGCAAAAGGAGAGTTTGAGGCTTCTCAGGAAAACAGAATGTTAACGGCGCTTAAGATCTATAAGGAGGAAGGCAATGTGGCTTCTTATTATCAGGAGATCGACAAGATATTGACAAGGAAAAAGGATGAATACCGGCAGCTTGTGGGACAATAAACGCAGAATCATGATAACAGAGCAATGAAGGAATTGGAAATTCATTGGGAAAACGGGAGCGGTATGGGACTGATAAAAAGATTATTGCAATGGAAAAAGGATCGCCAGGAACCTGCCTTTGAGGTGGAAGACTGGAATGAGGTGGTCTATGACAGGGACGACTACCAGATCAATGATAAAAGTCAGAGGGAAGAATATGTAAAGGGCTGCCTGGAACAGATCGCGGAGGCGTCTAAAGAACTGGAAACCCTGCAATTTGAATATAATATGGTTACCGCCTATTTAAAGGACATGGAGGAAATCGAAGCGCTGCCGGAGGAAGAGATGGCGGAGCTTATGGAGTGCGCAAAGAAAATCGATGCACTGGAACAGCAGCAGTCAGGGTACAAGGAAAGAACAAACCGGATGAGTGAGGAAATGTACCATAAGATGGAGCGGCTGGAGGAGGAGATCCAGGAAGGCTATGAGAAGCTGTCCCAGGCGGAGGAGTATCAGGATTTTATCAAAAGGGATCTGCGGAAGCTGGATGGGGAAAAACATGCCTATCTGTTCCGCAGAAGCGAGCTGCGCCGTATCATTGCCGACACCAGATCCATGGCGGTCGTCTGTACCGTTGCCGTAATCATCGGGATACTTCTCCTTTTCATTTTGCAGTTTGGTTTTCAGATGAACACAAAGCTGGGATATCTTGCCGTGGCGATGGCAGGCGCCATTGCCATTACCGCTATTTTTGTGAAACACAATGATTCGGTAAAAGAACTGAACCGTGTGGAAGGCGGCATCAACCATATTATCAGGCTTCAAAATACCGTGAAGATCCGCTATGTAAACAATACTCATCTGTTAGATTATTTGTATTTAAAGTATAATGTATCCAGCGCCAGCGAGCTTGGAAAAAGCTGGCAGCAGTATCAGGAGGAAAAGGCGGAAAGACACAGCTATCTGCAGGCAGAGAGAGAACTGGATCAGTGTCAGAAGGATCTTTTGCATGTGCTTCGCCGTTATCAGGTGAAAGACCCCATGATCTGGCTTCACCAGACGGCGGCGCTGCTGGATAAAAAGGAAATGGTGGAAATACGCCATAATCTGATCATCAGGCGTCAGTCCCTGAGGCGGCGTATGGACTATAACAAGGAGGTGATCGCCGGAAAGGCACAGGCGGAGATCAAGGATCTGGTGGAAAATTATCCCAAATACGCCAGGGAGATTCTGGATATTGTAGGGCAGTATGAAAAGGATTTTTCTTGACTTCTACAGGGGACCATGATAGCATGAGAGTCGTATAAAAGAACACTTTATTGTGGTAGTGAAATAAAGCGTTTAAAACAAAGATACGACAGCGAATGGAGGAGATTATGAAAAAACAGATTACGTTATTCATGGTGACAGCCCTGGCAATGAGTATGCTTTTTGGCTGTGGAGCAGCTTCGGAGGACGCACAGACGCAGCAGGGGGATAAAACCACCTTTACAGTGGGCTTTGATGCGGAGTTTCCGCCCTATGGCTATATGGATGAAAACGGAGGTTACACAGGGTTTGACCTTGATCTTGCCCAGGAGGTCTGCACGCGCAGAGGCTGGGAGCTGATAAAACAGCCTGTTGACTGGGATTCCAAGGATATGGAGCTTTCTTCAGGAGCCATTGATTGTATTTGGAACGGTTTTACCATGAACGGACGGGAGGATGCCTATACCTGGTCAGTTCCCTATGTGGATAACAGTCAGGTGTTTGTTGTGAAAGCAGATGCAGGTATCGTATCACCTGAGGATCTTGCCGGTAAAGTCGTAGGCGTTCAGAAGGACTCTTCGGCGCTTGCTGCGTTGGAAGGAGATGCAGCCGACCTTGCAGGAACCTTTTCCACGTTGAATCAGTATGCAGAGTATAATACCGGTTTTATGGATCTGGAAGCAGGGGCGATCGATGCCCTGGCGGTTGATATAGGCGTGGCGGATTATCAGATTGCATCTAGGGGGAGCGGTTATGTGATTCTGGAGGAGAAGCTTGCCACGGAGCAGTACGGCATTGGATTTTTACTTGGCAATGAGGAATTGAAGGATCAGGTGGAAGCCACGCTGCTGGAAATGGCTGAGGACGGTAAATTTATGGAGATTGCTGAGAAATACGGTCTGGAAGAAAGCGTATGCTTGGGTAAGTAAAGATTTGAGGGGCGGAAGGAGAACAAATGAGTACAGTGACCATGCTGATGCAGTTGGGAAAAGGTATGATATCAACGGCAGGAATTTTCTTTCTGACCCTTCTTTTTTCCCTTCCATTGGGGCTTATTGTGTCCTTTGGAAGGATGTCAGGGAATGGGCTGGTAAGAGGCGTTTCCAAATTTTACATATCCATTATGAGGGGAACGCCCCTGATGCTGCAGCTGCTTGTGGTTTACTTTGCGCCTTATTATGTGTTTGGGCTGAATCTCCGGGGATATCGGTTTCCGGCTATCATTCTTGCCTTCTGCATTAATTATGCGGCTTATTTTGCCGAGATCTACAGAGGGGGCATTGAGTCCATTTCAGTGGGGCAGTATGAAGCGGCAAAGGTACTTGGATATAACCGGTTCCAGACTTTCTTTAAGATCATTCTCCCTCAGGTCATGAAGAGGATTCTTCCCTCAATCACCAACGAGACCATTACCCTTGTGAAGGACACCTCTCTTGCCTTTGTGCTTGCCCATGCTGAAATGTTTACCATAGCGAAGCAGATTGCAGCAAAGGACACAAGCATGATGCCTCTTATGGCGGCAGGGGTGTTTTATTATATTTTCAATTTTTTGGTGGCGTTTACAATGGAACGGATCGAAAAATCTATGGGTTATTACAAGTAGGAGGCGCTATGGGCAAAAATGTCTTATTGGAAATCAACCATATGAGTAAGGGATTTGGAGAATTGGATGTGATCAGGGATATTTCCCTTTCTGTGAGAGAGGGGGAGGTGGTATCCATCATCGGTCCCTCCGGTTCCGGCAAATCCACCCTGCTCAGATGCGCTACCATGCTGGAGAGGATGGATGGAGGAGAACTGATCTATCTGGGAGAAAGGGCTGCATGGGAAGAAGAAGGAAGATGCGTGTACGCGGGAAAAAGCAGGCGGAAGGAGATCCGCAAATATTTTGGGCTGGTGTTTCAGAATTTTAACTTATTTCCCCATTACACGGTGTTAAAAAATATAATTGACGCCCCGGTATGTGTTGCAGGCTTGTCCAAGAGAGACGCGGTGGAGCGGGCCAGGATGCTTTTAGAACAACTGGGGCTTTCCGATAAGGAACAGGCATATCCCTGCCAGCTCTCAGGGGGACAGCAGCAGAGAGTCTCCATTGCAAGAGCATTGGCGCTGCAGCCCAGAATCCTTTTTTTTGATGAGCCTACGTCGGCGCTTGATCCGGAGCTTACAGGAGAGGTTCTGAAGGTAATCAGGCAGCTGGCAAAGGAGCATATGACCATGATCATTGTGACCCATGAGATGCAGTTTGCCAGGGAGCTTTCCGACAGGATTATCTTTATGGAGCAGGGCGTGATCAGAGCCCAGGGAACACCGCAGGAGATCTTCAACTCAAAGGATGAAAGAGTCAGGGAATTTATTGGAAAATTTGCAGGTTAGAGAGATATAAAAACAGAGGAAAAGAGTATATTGCCGCGTGTGCGGCGGAATGGAGGAAAACATGAAAAAAATGGAGCAGCTTTACGAAGGAAAAGCAAAGAAGGTATTTGCAACGGAAGATCCGGATGTGGTGATTGTGGACTATAAAGACGATGCCACGGCGTTTAACGGAGAAAAGAAAGGAACCATTGTGGGGAAAGGCGTGATCAACAACCGCATGACCAACCACGTGTTTAAGCTTCTGGAAAAAGAAGGTGTGCCTACCCACCTGATCGAAGAGCTGAGCGAGAGGGAAACGGCAGTGAAAAAGGTGGAGATCGTACCGTTGGAGGTGATCATCCGTAATGTTGCCGCAGGAAGCTTTTCAAAGCGTCTGGGCGTGCCTGAGGGAACCCCCTTCAAGGAGCCTACCATTGAATTCAGTTACAAAAACGACGAACTGGGAGATCCCCTGATCAACAGCTACTTTGCCGTTGCCCTGGGGCTTGCCACTTGGGAGGAGATCGAAACCATTAAAAAGTACGCTTTTAAGGTAAACGAGGTGTTGAAGGCATACTTCCTGCAGGCGGATATTAAGCTCATTGACTTTAAGATTGAGTTCGGGCGTTTTCACGGAGAAATTCTTCTTGCCGATGAGACATCTCCGGATACCTGCCGGCTGTGGGATGTGAATACCAATGAAAAGCTGGACAAGGATCGTTTCCGCAGAGATCTGGGAAATGTGGAAGAGGCATATAACGAAGTGTTTAAACGTCTGGGACTTGCGTAGGGCGGTCTTATATTGACAACAATCTAAGAGACAACAGGGGAAGCATATGATGAAAAAAGAAGACAGCCTTGAAGCCTTCAGGGAAGAAGAGGGCAAGGGGAGAGGGCAGTGTCTGACAGATAAGCTGGGAGAGGAATGCGGCGTTTTCGGCATTTATGATTTTGACGGCGAAGATGTTGCCTCTACCATTTATTATGGCTTATTTGCGCTCCAGCACAGAGGACAGGAAAGCTGCGGTATTGCCGTCAGCGATACTGCAGGACCTAAGGGGAAAGTACTGAGTGCAAAGGATATGGGGCTTTTAAACGAAGCTTTTACACCGGAGATCCTTGAGAAATTAAAAGGCGATATTGGCGTTGGGCATGTGCGCTATTCCACAGCCGGAAGTTCTACCAGGGAGAACGCCCAGCCTTTGGTTTTAAACTATGTGAAGGGAACCCTGGGACTTGCCCACAATGGCAATCTGATCAATGCGCCGGAGCTGAGAAGAGAGCTGGAATATACCGGCGCTATTTTTCAGACCACCATTGACTCGGAGGTGATCGCATATCACATTGCCCGTGAACGGTTAAAGGCAAAGACGGTGGAGGAGGCGGTGGGACGAGCCATGAAGAAGATCAAAGGCGCTTATTCCCTGATCGTAATGTCCCCCCGGAAGCTGATCGGGGCAAGAGATCCTTTTGGGTTCAAGCCGCTTTGCATAGGAAAGCGGGGAAACGCTTATATCCTCGCTTCGGAAACCTGCGCCCTTGATACGGTGGGAGCTTCCTTTATAAGGGATGTGGAGCCGGGAGAGATCGTTACCATATCTCCGGATCAGGGAATTCAGTCAGATAAGAGCATGTGTATTCCCAGGGAGCAGCATGCAAGATGTGTTTTTGAGTATATTTATTTTGCCAGACCGGACAGCTATATTGACGGAATGAGCGTGTATCAGTCCCGTATTCTGGCGGGAAGGTTCCTTGCCATGGATTCTCCTGTGGAGGCGGATCTGGTGGTCGGCGTGCCTGAGTCAGGCAACTGTGCCGCTTTGGGGTATTCCGTGGAGTCAGGGATACCTTACGGACAGGCTTTTGTGAAGAACGGTTATGTGGGAAGAACCTTTATAAAACCCAAGCAAAAAAGCAGGGAGAACAGTGTGCAGGTGAAGCTGAACGCGCTTCGGGAAGCGGTAGAGGGAAAGCGGGTGATCATGATTGATGATTCCATTGTCCGCGGAACCACCTCAGACCGGATCGTACATATGCTGCGGGAAGCAGGCGCAAAAGAAGTACATATGCGGGTGAGCGCACCGCCCTTTTTATGGCCCTGTTATTTTGGGACAGATGTGCCGGCGAGGGAGCAGCTGATCGCATATAACCGTTCGGTAGATGAAATATGCCGTATGATCGGCGCTGATTCCCTGGGATATTTGCGGGAAGAGAGGCTCCATGAGATCGTGGGAAACAGGGGGATCTGTAAGGGGTGCTTTACGGGAAAATACCCTATGGAACCGCCTGTAGAAGATATACGCGGCGAATTTGAGCGTTAAGGCAGAAATTAGGAGGAAAACAGATACATGAGTACGGACAGATATGTAAGTCCCCTGTCTGAGCGGTATGCCAGCAGGGAAATGCAGTATATTTTTTCACCGGACATGAAGTTCAGAACATGGAGAAAGCTGTGGATCGCCCTTGCGGAAACAGAAATGGAGCTGGGGCTTTCCCAGAACGGAAAACCTGTTATCACCAGGGAACAGATCGATGAGCTGAAAGCACATGCAGAGGATATCAACTATGATGTGGCGAAGGCAAGGGAAAAGGAAGTGCGCCATGATGTTATGAGCCATGTATACGCTTACGGGCAGCAGTGCCCCAAGGCGGCAGGGATTATCCATCTGGGCGCCACCAGCTGTTATGTAGGGGACAACACAGACATTATTGTAATGTCCGAGGCGCTTAAGTTGGTGAGAAAGAAGCTGGTGAATGTGATCGCCGTTTTGGCTTCCTTTGCCGACAAATATAAGGCGCAGCCCACCCTTGCGTTTACCCATTTTCAACCGGCACAGCCTACTACGGTGGGAAAGCGGGCTACCCTCTGGCTGCAGGAATTTACCCTGGATCTGGAGGATCTGGATCATGTGCTGTCCGGCTTAAAGCTGTTAGGCTCCAAGGGAACCACCGGAACCCAGGCGTCCTTTTTGGAACTGTTTAACGGAGATCAGGAGACCATCGATAAGATCGATCCCATGATCGCAGAGAAAATGGGCTTTCGGGAGTGCTATCCTGTATCGGGACAGACCTATTCCCGGAAGGTGGATACGAGAGTGGCAAACGTACTGGCGGGCATTGCGGCAAGCGCCCACAAAATGTCCAACGATATCAGGCTGTTACAGCATCTGAAGGAAGTGGAGGAGCCTTTTGAAAAGAGCCAGATCGGTTCTTCGGCAATGGCGTATAAGAGAAACCCCATGCGAAGCGAGAGAATCGCCTCCCTTGCCAGGTACGTGATGATCGACGCTTTAAATCCGGCAATTACCTCCGCAACCCAGTGGTTTGAGAGAACCCTGGATGATTCGGCAAATAAGCGCCTTTCCATTCCGGAAGGTTTTCTTGCCATTGACGGTATTTTGGATCTGTGCTTAAACGTTGTGGACGGACTGGTGGTTTATCCCAAAGTAATTGAAAAGCATATGATGAGCGAACTGCCCTTTATGGCAACTGAGAATATTATGATGGACGCGGTAAAGATGGGAGGAAACAGGCAGGAGCTGCATGAAAAAATCAGGGAGCTTTCCATGGAAGCAGGAAGGAACGTGAAGGCGGAAGGAAAGGAAAACAACCTTCTGGAGCTGATCGCCGCTGATCCCGGCTTTAATATGACCCTGGAGGATCTGCAAAAGACCATGGAGCCTTCCAAATATGTGGGACGCTCCAGAGAGCAGGTGGAGGCTTTTCTGGCAAAAGTGATTCAACCCATTTTAGATGAAAATCAGGAACTGCTTGGCATAAAAGCAGAGATCAATGTTTAAGGAGGCGTAACTTTTGGGCGGATTTTTTGGAGTAGCTTCAAAGAGAGATTGCGTATTTGACTTGTTTTTCGGCACGGATTATCATTCCCATTTGGGAACAAGAAGAGCGGGAATGGCTGTGTACAGTAAAGAGGACGGCTTTGACCGTGCCATTCATAACATTGAAAATGCGCCTTTTCGTACCAAGTTTGATAAAGACGTAAACGAAATGCATGGAACCATGGGGATCGGTTGTATTTCCGATTATGAGCCCCAGCCTCTTCTGGTGCGTTCCCATCATGGCACCTATGCCATTACGACAGTGGGAAAAATCAACAACATGGATGAGATCGTAAAAAAGATCTTTACCATGGGGCATACCCATTTTTTGGAGATGAGCGGCGGCGACATCAACGCCACGGAGCTGGTAGCGGCAGTTATTAATCAGAAAGACAATCTCATTGAAGGCATTACCTATGCCCAGGAGTTGATTCAGGGATCTATGACCATCGCTCTTCTTACCCCGAAAGGAATTTACGCAGCAAGGGATAAGATGGGGAGGACACCGGTGGCGATCGGCAAAAAGGAAGACGGCTATTGCATTTCCTTTGAAAATTTTGCCTATTTGAATTTGGGCTATGTGGATGAGAAAGAGTTAGGACCGGGAGAGATCGTGATTGTCACGCCGGAGGAGGTAAGAACTCTGGCAAAGCCCGGTACGGATATGAAAATCTGTACCTTCCTGTGGGTGTACTACGGGTATCCTTCCTCCTCCTATGAGGGGATCAGCGTTGAAAAAATGCGTTACAACTGCGGAACCCTGCTTGCCAAAAGGGACGATGCTGTACCTGACAATGTGGCAGGGGTTCCGGATTCGGGGATTGCCCATGCCATTGGATATTCCAACGCCTCAGGCATTCCCTTTTCCAGACCTTTTATCAAGTATACCCCGACCTGGCCAAGATCCTTTATGCCTACCATACAGAGCCAGCGGAACCTGATCGCAAAGATGAAGCTGATTCCGGTACACGATCTGATTCAGGACAAAAGCCTGCTTCTGATTGACGATTCCATTGTACGGGGGACGCAGCTTCGTGAAACCACGGAATTTTTATACCAGAGCGGTGCAAAGGAGGTTCATATCAGACCTGCGTGTCCGCCTTTGCTGTATGGCTGTAAATATTTGAACTTTTCACGTTCCACTTCGGAGATGGATCTGATCACCAGAAGAATCATCAAGGAGATGGAGGGAGAGGGAAAGAATGTGAATCTAAGCGCTTATTCCAATCCGGAAACGGCTGAGTATCAGGAGATGATCAAAAGAATTGGAGTGCAGCTTAATTTCACCTCCCTGAGGTATCACAGGCTGGACGATATGATAGAGGCAGTGGGGATCGACAGATGCAAGCTTTGCACTTACTGCTGGGACGGAAAAGAGTAAAGATGAGTTGGATGCCGGGGGTGCCCTGGTACCTAATGGCGGCTGAAAATATAGCTGGAAGAAAAGAATTTGTGATCGCTCGGTTGCACCGGGCATTGCGATGAGCCTGGTAAAACAAAAATCACAGAAGCAACGGCTTCTGTGATTTTTTCAGTCTCGTCTCCATGGTGCAAAACTTGCGCTCACAAGCTTCTTTTCTTCCAGCTATCTTTCCAGCCGCCATTAGGTACCAGGGCTGTTGCATCCGAATATCTAATTGGCTAGGAAAGAAGAAGGCGAATGGTAAGATGGTAGGATTTGGTTTCGCCGGGGGAGAGGATCTGGATGTCTCGCTTGTTGGCGAAATGGTTGTCTTCATCGGCGAAGATGGCGGCGCCGTTCCAGGGTTCAACGCACAGGAAGGGCGCCTGGATGTTGGCGGGGGTCCAGAAAGCCACGGTGGAAAAGTCGGGGTAATCTACCTGTACGCCTTTGCCGGTGGCAGGGTTTAAGAGCTGCACGCTTTTGGATTTCAGGTTGGGAAATACCAGAGCGTCAATGTCAAAGAGGGAATAGTCAAGCTGTATGGTATCGGAATGATCCAGATACCGTGTGGTATTGAGCGGATCAAACTGCATATGTGCCAGATCGTATACAGGGCTGTCGCAGGTTTCCATATTGGGAAATTTTAATATGTAATCGGAGAAAGCTTCTCCTTCCTCCAGAGGACACATAAAACCGGGATGCGCTCCCAGGTGATAATACATGTCCTGCTCATCCAGATTTTCAACAAGATAAGTCATAAAAAGGGAGTCTCCCTTTAATTCATAAGCCAGTTGAAAGCGAAAACGGAAAGGATAACACTTTAAAGTATCCTCGTTGTACTGACAGGTAAAGACCGCTTTGCTGTCAGTCTCCATCTGATATTCCATTTCCATATCTCGTGCAAACCCATGCTTGGAAAGCTTATATTCCACATCGTTAATGATGGTTTTTCCTTCCCTGAGATTTCCGATGGAAGGAAACAGAACCGGCGATGAACGGGGCCAGAAATCCGGATTGGAATTCCAGATAAACTCCTTCCCGGACGCATCCCGATAAGATTTCAGTTCAGCCCCCTTCGTATCCAATTGCACAGTAAACCCCTGATCCTTTAATGTGAGCAGCATAAAATCATCCTTTCTTTTTGGTATTATAGTAAATATGTGAGAAGTGCAGGCAGTTATTCAGGCAGGGCAGGGGATATGGGACGGCAGGCGGGAAGAGA
>CAMWCA010000065.1 GCA_947172705.1 uncultured Lachnospiraceae bacterium | reverse complement strand
TCTCATCTCCATCGCACAAAAGTCAGTTGCACGAACTCTTTTTGTGCAGATTGCCGGGCGCGCTCCACAACCAGGGCTTTTGACACCCACATCATAAAATAAGAATCAGGAAAAAGAAAGGCGGTATGAGAAAAATGTGGTATATCATTTTGGGTATAGTCGTGATCCTTGCAGTGAGTGTGATCATCATGTACAACAAACTGGTAAAGGCAAGATTTATGGTGAAAAATGCATGGAGTCAGATAGAGGTTCAGCTTCAAAACAGGTTTGATCTGATACCGAATCTGGAGAAAATTGTCAGGGAGTATGCAAAGCATGAAAGCAGTGTATTTGAACAGATTGCCAAACTTCGCGTTTCGTGGGTGGACACATCGGCAATGGATGAAAAACTGGAAATTGGAGTCCAGGCGGCAGATCTGTTAAAAACCATGATGGCGGTTGCAGAAGCTTACCCTGAGTTAAAGGCAAATGAAAATTATATTGCCCTGCAGAACAGTTTAAGCGACACGGAAAGTAAACTTGCTTATGCAAGACAGTTTTATAATGACGCAGTTACCATATACAATACAAGGATTTCTGTGTTTCCACTCAATATCATTGCTAAGTGGTTTGGATTTAAAGAAGAACGGTTATTTGAAGCGACCAAAAAGGGATGAAAAATGTCCTTTTGTGCAAAATCTGTTGCGCTTATGGCTGATAAAAGGATAATAGGAATTGACGGCGCAATAATAGAAAAGCGGAAGATATGTAAAACGCTTCAGAAAGGAAAAAGCATGGAGGGAAAGATGAGTGATAAAGAATTAGTGGTCCAATTTTTTATGGAGGGTTATGTAAATAAGAACTATGGTTTTATTTTGGAATGTTTATCTGAAAAGTATATAGATCACAGCCCGGCAGGAGCAAGAAGTAACAGGGATGCAGTCAACATTTTGAAAGCAGTTTCAAATATGTTTGGGGAGTTGCAGATCAGTGTTGAGGATGTCTTTTCAGAGAACGGAATGGTGGCGACAAGAATACGGTACGATGGCGTTCATATTGGGGAATGCATGGGAATTGCCGCAACCGGTAAGAGGATTTCTTTTGAGGCTCTCGAAAATTTTAAGGTGGCAGATGGGAAAATCGTGGAATCATGGGGGTATTGGCCTGATAAGGAGATAGAAGCTATGCTGAGGTAAAGTGGTTTGTAAAAATTTTGAGGTATTAATTAAGAGTCAGGAATTCAGGCAAATGTGTCGATTTCCTGGCTCTTAATTTTAATGATCGAATATTGACATAATTCCATCATTGATATAAAATAATGATAGAAAAAATAAAAAAATCAATCATAAACGTAAAGGATAAAGCATTGAAAGTCGGCGTAAAGGACATAGAGGCATATCTTTCTGAGGTGAAAAAAGCTGTTGAGAATAACAGATATAGAATAGATCGTAATTCCAAGAGGCAGGGCAATATAAATCTTTTTTTGGATTATGTTGTTGATGAGATTAAAGCAAAAGATATTATCTTGAGTCTTACGGCAATGGATTTTTCGGAAATCCTTCCAAATAAACATAAAGGGTATGAGCATGAAAAGCTTTATGTATTTGGTAAAGATGTGCTTCTTTTAGAAAGGAATGGAACGGAAGAAAAAATAGTTTCATTGTATATAAAATTTAATAAGCTGGAAAACTGCTTTGTAATCGTGATTTCGTTTCATGAGCAAAAATATCCGCTTACGTATTATTTCAAGTAATTTGGGAAAATGAGGGTAAACATTATGACAGAACGCGAGACTAAAGTATATGAAAAACGTGATTTTTGCATTGAATGCAGGCGCGAAACAGAATTTTTTTTGCAGAAGAAGAACATTGTAAAGAGCATAAGAGGGAGAAAATATACTTTTGGAATTACAGTGGCAGTGTGTGCGGAATGCGGCGGGGAGATGAGCATTCCTGGACTGATTGATAAGAATGTACAGGAGATTGACGAGCAATACAGATCTACCGAAGGTCTTGTATCAATTGAAGATATTGAAAATCTTATGAAAATTTATAAGATTGGTAAGGCTCCCCTGTCCCTTGTGCTGGGTTTTGGTGAGGTGACGATTTCGAGATATCTGGAAGGGCAAGTTCCCTCCAAAGAGTATTCAGATACTATAAAAGCAGCTCTGTCTTCGCCGATCTATATGAAAGATAAACTTAATGTAAATCGTGGGAAAGTCACAGATGCGGCATATAAAAAAGCTATGGCGGCGGCAGATAATCTTGAAAGTTTGTTTTCCGTATCGGAGAAGATGCTTAGGGCTATTGCGTATGTATTTGAAAGGCTTGAGGAGGTAACTCCGTTGATGTTGCAGAAATTACTCTATTTTATTCAGGGTATTTATTCTGCATTATATGGCAAACCGATTTTTACTGAGGATTGCAGGGCATGGCTCCATGGTCCTGTTTACCCGGAGGTTTATGATCTTTTTCGGGATTTTAAGTATAATCCTATTGATGATGCCCGATTTGCTTTATTTGACGGAAAGAAAGATGAGCTAACGTCCGATGAGAAGAAAGTGATTGATCTTGTAGTGAATACTTTTGGGGTATATGGGGGTAAAGTTCTGGAAAGAATTACTCATAATGAGGAACCATGGAAGAATGCAAGGAAGGGATATGGTGACAGCATTCCTTCCAGTGAACTTCTTACAAAGAGTAGCATTAGGGAATATTATGAATTTGTAAATCAGCGATATGGAATAGATACTGAAGAAGGGATTAAGGCATACATCCACAATATTCTTAATTGGAATATCAATTAGAAGTGTTGATAAATGTGGTGGAAAGAAGATTCCGCAATTTTTTACAATTCAAATTTTATGTTTATTATTATGTTATAAGCAGGCAGGAACACTGTCAATAAAATTTGAAAGGAAGTGCTGAGAATGGATTATAAAGATCTGTTTGACAAATTTGATGAAGGAGGAAAGCTTCTTTTGCCAGATGCTGCGGTTGCCTTTAACGCTATTCCATGGTTCAGGCATCCCACTTTTGAGGGGGTGGAGCTAAAACATATTATCACATCCGAAAAGACGGATGGACAGTTCAGTTTCCATCTTGTGAGGATAGCTCCGGGTAAAAGAATTGGCAATCACATCCACGAAAAGCAGTTGGAAACCCATGAGATTATTTCCGGAACAGGAGTATGTGTGAATAATGGGACAGAACTGACCTATGAACCGGGTATAATTTCCATTTTTCCCATTGGAGTACCACATGAAGTCATTGCAGGGGAAGATGGTCTTTACTTGTTTGCAAAGTTTATGCCTGCGTTGTGTTGATTTATTTTCTATGTTTTAACCGTTTGGAAGGATAATTTGTAGGTTAGCGGGGGCAAGCCTACCTGTTTTTCAAATTGTTTTATGAAGTGGCTTTGATCGCAAAAACCTGTGGTCAGAGCCACTTCGGTTATTGTTTCAGTATTGTGCATCAATCGTTGTGCCTTACGGATGCGGTTTTGGAGTTGAAACTGATGCGGCGTAAGTCCTACCTCCGCCTTAAAGCTTCGGATAAAATGGTATTTACTGGTAAATGCGTTTTTTGCCATTTCCTCAATGCTGTATTTGTATTCAGGATGTAATTCCAACTGCCTTTTCAGGTTATTGATAAAGGGGTTTTGCCCCTCAGAATGCCAATCAGTACGGGCAGCAAGTGAGTAAAACGCAGGATCTGAGCTCAGATGATTCAATGATTGTAATACATGATACTGATTCATTTTTTCTAGCGTTAAAACACTCGTCAGCAGGGCTATGATATTACTTCGTATTTTGTCCATGGCACAGTGCGCGGCAATATTTTTATCAATACATAAACTTAGCAGGGTGTAGTTGGTATGGGTTGAAATACTATGCGGCGTGTATGGGGAAATAATAAAAAATTGATTTTTCCCGTAAGTCCTTACATCATTATGAGCAGTAAGCATAATAGAGCCGTCTAATACAATACCGATTGTAAGCACGGAAACATGGTTATGCGTAGGGTAGGATATTGTTGATTTTTCGCAAAAAACCAATTCAATGCCCATCTTAGAATGATATATGTAGCGTACGTTATTTGCTGTCATAAGTATAACTCCCTGAATCAGTAAGGTTATTTCATTTACCGCTTAAAATAGTATAGCATATCTTAAAGCCGTGGGCTTTGTTTTTTGTAGAAAAGAAACCGTTTATGTGATAGGATGTGTATATCCGCTGTGAAAAAGAGAAAGGAAAATAATGTATCGATCGATTGACCAGAAAAAAACAGGTATAAAGTTAAAGACAATGCTAAAAGAGTCAGGCTACAGTGTAAAGTATATCCAGGAATACCTGCATTTGTCGTGTCCGCAATCGATATATCGATGGTTCAAGGGACATATCCTGCCGTCAGTGGAGCATTTATGTGCATTGAGTAATCTGCTGGGCGTTCATATGGAAGATCTGCTGGTGTTGCAGGGACAGCCAATTACCAATAGCTTGAAAACAACTATGAACATTTCTGGAATAAAAAGATTGTTTTCTTATATGACGCTCCTTTCAAAGGCAGTCTAAGGCAATTGGACTATCCGTCCAATGACAAACTCATAGAATTCAGGTATGCTTTTTGTTAAAGAGAGGTGAATTCTCAATGCTGTTTCTGATCGACTATGAGAATGTTGGAAATGCCGGAATGAAGGGCTGTGATTATTTAGACACCGCAGATAGACTGATTATTTTTTACAGTGACGCCAAGAAGCATATGGAGCAGAGGATGCTGGAAAACATCACGATATCTGGATGCATCTTTGAAATATGCAAACTTTGTAAAACAGGAAAGAACGCCCTGGATTTTTACATTGCTTCCAAACTGGGAGAACTGTTTGGAGAAGGATATAACGGTCTTGCTGTTGTGGTCAGCAATGACAGCGGATTTCAGGCAGTTCGTGATTATTGGGAAAAAAGAGCAGCCCATAAAAGGCGGGTTATTTTAGCTAAATCCGTTGAGGATGGCATTGTAGGCGGAAATGAAAATAATGAACGAACAAGGCAACTTCGTAAGCAGCGGGAAAAGCTTTCAATTGGCGGATATTATTCCGCATATATGGAAAGGAAGAGAACCAAAGCGGCGCTGCAGGAGCTGTTTGAAGGTACCCCATATGAGAATAAAATAGAAGAAATTCAAAATATGATCCAGGGTAAAGAAAAGAATGCAAAGGTGATTTATCTCAGCAGTCTGCACCTGTTTGGTAAAACGGAAGGGCTGGAAGTCTATCGTAAAATCAAAGCAAGTGATGAGTTAACGCAACACCAATAAGCAAGCAGGAATTTCTCGCTGATTATTGGCGTTGTTTTTAATCCCGATCATTTATAAGCCGCATATCGGGGAGCGGATACTATTTGCCGTCCTGACCATTTATAAGCCGCATATCAGGGAGCGAACACTATTTTTGGGTATCACTATCCGATACTATTAATATACGCATTCGTCGCAAATATGTCAATTGACAGGAACTTTTTTTGTTTAGTTTGTACCAAATAATCGTTGGGTTATTTTTCACGGGAGTTTGATTATAGCCCACCTTAAGGCAATGCGAAATCCTTCGTTGAAATTTTCTTCATCCCTTTATATAATGTAAAATAAAGAAAAAATACGCCCGTCATTGGAGGAAAGGTCGTGGAGATCAGAAAGTTAATGCAGTCGGATGACAGGCTTGCAATCAGCCATATATATGAGGAAAGCTGGAAATATGCATATAAAGATATTATTCCACAAAGCTATCTTGACAGTATTCCTCAGGGATGCTGGGCGTCAAAAGTGGATCAGGAGGGGATCGGTTCACTGTTATTATTGGATGATGATATTTTGATTGGAACCTCCAGCTATTGTAGATCCAGGTGGAATGAGTTTGAGGGGTGGGGTGAAATTATCTCCATTTATTTGCTGCCTCAGCATATGGGGAAAGGATATGGCAGGCATTTATTGAATGCCGTTGTGGATGAACTGAAGAAGCAGGGGTATAGGGATATCTTTTTGTGGGTGCTGAAAGAAAATATGAGGGCGAGAAGATTTTATGAGAGGTGCGGGTTTGGATTCAGCGGCTGCAGCAGGAAGGACAATATAGGGGGAAAAGAATTGGTGGAGATGCAGTATAAGCTGAAGAAATGATCGGAGTTTTGGCAGGAAACAGGAGGCTTATGATGAAAGATTTTGGTGATGCGGAAAGACGAATATTGAAGTTCATGGAACCTGGAACGGAATTTTTTCTTCGTGGTAAACCTTGTAAGGTAATTCTCTCCGGAAAACCAACGTGCTATGAAGGAGAACCGAAGACTGATATTTACGTTTTGGCGGAAAACATAAACGGGCGAATTGAGATCAAGATTTCATATAAAAAAGAAAACGCTGATTTCATAGAAAATAAAATAAATGAAGAAAGAGCGGAGCAACTATTCGGTTTCAACTGGGCGCAGATTATTGAATGTGCAACGACCGCGATTGGCGATCGGTTTAAAGATAGAATATTAATTTATCAAAATAGACTTAAACGAACAGACCGAGGTGCGATCACCTTAGGGTGGAAGTTTGAGCTTATGAATAAATTTAGCGGCGATCTGTCCGGCAGGATGTTTCTTACAAGGGAGCAGGTGATGGATGTATATTCAGGCAGTAATCTGTCAGAGGATAAGCGGGATGCATGGGTTGGTCAGAAAAGAAAAAAAGACAGCGGCGTTGCAAATTTTATCTTAATGGATGAAAAGATATCTTCGGCGCAGGATGTTATTGATCGAATGATACCAATTGGAAGCTATGTAACAATGCACCCGGAGGTTTATTTTGCTTGTAAAGCTTTAAATTATCGAACATTTGAGAAGAAATGGGATGGAGACAGACCACTGGCCGTTCAGGTATACTGGACGGCGGAGTATGGCAGATTAACACCGAAGCTGGTGTTTGACAGACCTTTGCAGGCGAAAGGAAATGCCGTAGCGGAATGTCTCCAAGAGAGTATGAGGATGCTGAGGATCAAAAATACAGATGATATTAACATTTATAATGTAGGAACAGATAGAATATATTGAGGTAGAAACAATGGCTGTAATATTGCTGGAACGGGGACGGGGAAAGTTTAAGCCGGCGCCGGATTATGAGATCGAGGAAGTAAAAGCCTTACTAAATCAAAAAATAGAAGAAGAAAAAGAAAAATTCGCGGATTGCAGTAAGGAAATTGATTTTTCCAAATTAAGGTATGATGATCAGAAGTTTAATCTCCTTTCGTTATTTTCGGGCTGCGGCGGTTTGGATCTGGGCTTTGAACTGGCGGGGCTGAAAGCGGTTATGGGAGAAGAGGTTATGGAAGCCGCTATGCAGGATAAGGAGGTATTTGACAGGAATATTCAGAATAATGTGTTTCATACCATATACGCCAACGATATATTTGACGAGGCAAGGGAGACCTATGAGAAAAATGCAGGCAGATATATCTACATGGATCAGAATGATATCAGAAAGATCAAGAATTTCCCCAGGGCGGATATTGTATTGGGCGGATTCCCCTGCCCAGGCTTTTCAGAGGCGGGACCGAGACTGGTAGACGACGAAAGGAATTTCCTGTATGTGCATTTTATCCGCTGTTTGATGCAAAGCCAGCCTAAAATATTTGTAGCGGAAAATGTTAAGGGGATGATGACTCTGGGAAAGGGAGAGGTGTTCCGGCAGATTGTCCAGGATTTTGCGGCAGCAGGCTATAGGGTCCATCACAGGCTTTTGAATTCCGTTGAATACGGGGTTCCTCAAATCAGGGAAAGAGTCATTCTGGTAGGGGTAAGAAATGATATAGATTTTGAATACCGTTATCCGGAGCCTACTCATGGGGGAAGTGTGCCGGGTTTAAAGGAAACTGTAACCTTGCGGGATGTGATTGGCGATTTGGAGGATGATCCGGGAGATTATTTTACCGGTTCCTATTCCACTATTTTCATGTCCCGTAATCGAAAGAAGGCGTGGAACCAGCCCAGCTTTACCATACAGGCATCCGGACGGCAGGCGCCCATCCATCCGGCAGGTCTGCCCATGGAGCATGTGGGGAAGGACAAATATATTTTTCAGGACGGGGAGGAGAACAACCGCCGTTTGTCCGTTAAGGAGATTGCAAGGATTCAGACCTTCCCTGATTGGTATGAATTTAGCCGCGGAACAAAGAAAAAAAATGAAAACGCAAAGCTGGATCTGGTTTATAGGCAGATCGGAAATGCTGTGCCTGTGAGGCTTGCCCTTGCAGTGGCGGAGCCGATAGCGGAGTGGGTGAGAAACCTTTGACATTTCAAAGGAAAAAAATACCTGTCGGTACATATTCAGCTATATTCAAACGCGAGGTTGACACCTGTTGATTCATCTGCTTAAATGGATTTAGAATAAAAAAGGAGGTAAATTTGCATGAAGAAGGAGACCGTGGCGATTGCATAGCATGGCTATTGCAAACATGGGAAAAATGATTGTTATAGCCATTGCTGATCTGAAGAATGACATTCAGGAGGGCAATCATGGGCTATATAAGAGCGGAAGATGTGCTGCCGGAGGAAGTGATGGAGCTGATCTGGCAGTATGTGGACGGTGAATTGCTTTATATTCCGAGAAAAGGTGAGAAACGCTGTTGGGGATCAGGAACCGGTATACGCGACAGCCTGAAACAAAGAAACGACAGCATCTATGCCGGGTATCTTCAGGGAATGCCCATTCGCCATCTGGCGGATCGCTATTGCCTTTCGGAGAAAAGTATCCAGAGAATCATCAGAAGCTTTATAAATCAGAAGGAAGAACAAATTGAATAGAGAAAATAAGAGAAGATCCTTTGAAAAGGGATATTACCGGAATCACGCCTGTCAGGACAGGTTTATCTGCAAGGTCTGCGGCAGAGAGGTTGTGCCCCAAGGGGCGGGAAGCGATCACAGAAATCACTGTCCCAACTGTCTGACCAGCCTGCATGTGGATCTTACGCCGGGCGACAGAGCGGCGGACTGCGGCGGTTATATGGACGCCGTAGCCGTATGGGTGAGAAAGAACGGAGAATGGGCAATTATTCATCGCTGCAGAATGTGCGGGGCGTTCAGCTCCAATCGCATAGCGGCGGACGACAATCCCATGAAATTGATGTCAATTGCCATGCGACCGTTAACACTGCCACCCTTCCCGTTGGAAAGGATCGAGGAAATGACACGCCTTATGGGCGGAGACGGAAAACTACAGTAAAAGAAACTCACCAGTCACAGTTTTAAAAATGGCTGGTGAGTTTTTTCTGTTATATGGCAAGGCGCATTAGTGATGATGCGCATTTTGCCTTTTCTGTTGTGCCGGGCGAAGAGAAAAGCTTCTGCTTTTGGCTTTTTTCTCTTTACGGGCACTTTCCGGTGGTTCAGAGGTGAAGATCAGGACTATGGCAAGCAGAAGCATGACAATCATGGACATAATCGCCAGGGGGATGCTGCCATGATCTGAAGTGCCGGAATAATCTGTCGTGTCAAATCCGATCAGGGTCAAAGCCGCGGAAAAAGGATAAGCATGCCGAAGCAGCCCTGATTTAAAGAACAGCACACAATATCCGGCGATAAAGGCTGCCATGGAACCGCCCATAAACCGTCCGGGCTTTCGGCTGCAGAAGGCGATCAGCGGAAGCAATGCAAGGTAGATCCAAAAGGAAAGTCCGATGAACTGCAAAAGGCTGAGCGCTAATAGGGAAAGCTTTATCTCAGGGAGCCCTGCGAGAATTGATGCGATTAATGTTACTCCGCAGCAATAAGCGCCAAGAATAAGGGCAAGCAGACCGATTGCAACGAGCTTTCCGGCAAGGAGTTTCCGAAAGGATATGGGGACGGTGAGAATATTTTTCAGGGTATCGTCGGTATATTCCCGGTTGATCAGATAGCCGCCGATCAGGGTAAAGACCACCGGCATAAAGATCTGCGCGCTGCCCCAAAGAGTCATCTCTGACAATGCGGCATAATTAAAGTTTTGTCTTTTAAACTCCTCATTCACTACAGCCTGTGAGAATAGTTGGAGAAGGGGCGAACACAGCATACCGATCATACCGATCAGCAGAATGTGATACCGCTTCATCTTCTGAAATTCTGTTTTTATAATGGCAATCATACAAATTCCTCCTTACACATTCTGTTTTTGATAAATCCTGATAAGCAGCAGGATACAAACCAGCGCCTCCGAAATCAGTACGCCGAAAACCACGGGTGTGGGTACGAAGTAAGGCGAAAACCGCTGGTAAAAATCAAGAAATGTCTGCTCGGCGTTTTCCAGGGGGTGAAACTGATACTGCCACCTGAAAATCATGGGAACGGGGAGGAAGGTGGCGAGATTTAAGCCCAGCGGAACCCGCAGGAAAGCATCGTTAATGCGGAGAATGTAATTGAGCCCCGCATAAGTGAAAGCAAGAATGACAGAAATAATGTAGGACTTATTACACCAGACCACCAAAAGGATACAGGGCATAGCCGCCGCCCAAATCAAAACGCCATTGGCAAGGGTAAGAAGCAGCTGCAGTCCCCAGTGTTCCAGGGGAACGCCGTTAAGAACGCACATCAATACGGCAAAGCCATATCCCGTAAGTTCATAGGCGATATCAAAAAGCAGAAGGACAAAAAGCTTTGCCGCAGCCAGTTGTCCTTTGGTAACGGGAATACACATCAGATTTTTCAGCGTATCGTAATCGTGCTCCTGAAAAAACAGACTGGCAGCGATCACCACTGACAAGGGGATCAGAAGCAGAAAGCTATTGTCTGTGAGGATAACAGATATCATGTCATCCATAGTCCAGTCGGATAACAGGAGAGAATAGAACAGGGGCATGATAAAAGTGGTGAGAAAAGCAGTCTGCAATAACTTTTTCCGTTTCATTTTCTGAAATTCACAGGTGATCAGCTTAAGCAATTCCCTCACCTCCCGTTACACGTTTGAAATAGTCTTCCAGGCTTTCCTCACAGGTGTGCGCTTCCCATACTTCCAGACCGTTTTCTACGAATGCAGTTACGATCATGCCTACCGGGAGATCAAGATTATGCAGGCGCAGGTCATGGTCATTCTGGATGGAAAATTGGTTTTCATGAAAATCCTGTTCCAGAATTCTTGCAGCCTGTGCCGTATCGGAGAGGGCAAAATGTACATGCTTATTGCTTTTTGCCTCCAGGTCTGCAAGGCTTTCCTCCTCCAGCAGTACGCCGTGATCGATAATGCCGATATCGTCTGCAAGGAGAGAAATTTCAGAAAGAATATGGCTGGAAATGAAAATGGTTTTGCCTCTTTCGTCACACAACTGACGGATGAAGGAACGCACCTCCGCAATGCCGATGGGGTCAAGCCCGTTGATAGGTTCATCCAGAATCAAAAGCTCCGGATCATGCATGACGGCAAGAGCGATGGCAAGCCGCTGTTTCATACCAAGGGAATATTGGGAAAATAGTTTCTTGTCCTTGTAGGGAAGCCCTACCAGATTCAGCGCGTCTTCTATGGCGTGGCGGCTGGGTACGCCCCGGAGCGTGGCAAAAATGCGCAGGTTTTCCGTGCCGGTTAAATTGGGGTAAAAACCCGGGGATTCGATCAGACTGCCGATTCGAGGCAGAAGCTTTTTCTCGTTTCCGGGCAAAGCTTTCCCCCAGATTTTGATTTTGCCGGAAGTGGGAGGAGTGAGTCCCAGAAGCATCTTCATGGTAGTGGTTTTTCCCGCCCCGTTTCTTCCCAGCAGACCGTAGATCCGTCCCTTCTTTACGTGAATACTCAGATCCGCAACACTTTTTTGCGCACCGTACTGTTTTGTAAGATTTTGAGTTTCAATAACGTATTGATTCATATGCAAACCTCCTAATATTCTATGATGTGGGTGTCAAAGGCTCTGTCTGCGGAGTGCGCCTGTTAATTTGCACAAAAAGAGTTCGTGCAACTGACTTTTGTGCGATGGAGATGAGACTCAAAAATCGTGGAAGCCTCTGCTGAACACGATTTTCGTTTTCAGAGGCTCATCGGAATGCTCCGCACAATGGAAGGCGCACAACCTTTTTGTGCAAATTAACAGACGCACTCCGCAGACAGAGTCTTTGACACCCACATCATCTTTATCCTAGCACAGCAAGCTTGCATAAACCTTGCCGTAACCTTGCAATAAGCTTGCATTTTAACGGCAGTGTATTTTTACTTTAGTAAAGGGAAAAGCAGTGTAAAGGAGGTGCCTTCCCCGGGCACGCTCTCTGCGGTTATCTGTCCGTTCATTTTTTGGGTAAGCTGGCGCACAATGGACAGACCCAGACCGCTGCCTTTTTCAGCGCGTCCTTTATCGCATTTATAGAGCCGATCAAAGATATGCTTCAGGTCTTCCTGTTCAATTCCGACCCCGTTGTCGGACAAACGGATCTGCAAAAACTCCTTTTGCCTAGACAGAACGATCTGAATTTGGCTGCCATGGCTGTGGGAAAGGGCATTTTGAATCAGGTTGTTTATGATCCGCATAAACCCGTCGGAATCCAGCGCCGCCTGGAGGGGCTGATCGGGAATATCAATGAGATAGTCGATCTGCTGATTTTCAAATATGGGAATCCAGTCGATGAGAATATTCCGGGTGAGTTCCGCAGCCTCCAAGGGGCGGACGGCCATGACATATTCATTGGAATTCAGTTTAAACCAGTCAAAAAGCACGTCAATATATTCCTTCAGATCATGGGATTTGCGGTGGGCGATGGCAAGGTACTGTTCCCGTTCCTTTCCGGAAACCATGCCCTTTTGTACCGCATCGAGATAGCCGATCAGGGTGGTAAGGGGTGTTCTCACATCATGGGAAAGACTGGTCATAAGCTGTTTATTGGTTTCTTCCATCTGGTGGAAATCGGAAAGCCTGTTTTCATAGGACAGGACGATATCGTTCATCTCATAGGCAAGGGGAGCGGTAAGCTCATGGGTTGAGGATAAAATGCGCCTGTTGCCGTTTCCGGCTTTTACATCCGCCAAAATCTCTGCCATTTCGGATATTTGCCTTTTAACGCGACCGATGATCAGAAAGGAGCCGAGGATAGACAGAGCGGCAATAACGATGGAAAGAATCAGAATGAATTGTTGGTACAATGGTCACACCTCCTTATTAAAGCGGTAGCCGATGCCCTTTACCGTCTGAATGTATTTTGGGGTTCCGGGATCTTTCTCCAGTTTTTTCCGCAGCCTGCTGATGATCGCCATGATGTTGCTGTCATCGTAAAAGTACTCCTCGCCCCATACCGATTCGTAGATCTGCTGTTTGGTCAGGATCTTTCCCTGATTTTTGGCACAAAATAAAAGCAGGTCAAATTCCTTTGGAGGAAGAGAGAAGGTTCCGTTTTCGGTAGTCACCGAACGGGTGTCCAGATCAATGGTCAGACCGTCATAATGAAGCAGGGCAGGCTCCCCTTCTTTCTGATTAAAGCGGGTATAACGGCGTATCAGGGAGACAATGCGGGCAAGTAACTCGTCCATGTCGAAAGGCTTGGTGAGATAGTCGTCCGCCCCAGCGCGAAGCCCCCGCACCTTTGAAATACTATCATTTTTGGAGGTGAGCATTAAAATGGGAAGGCTGTATTTCTTCCTGATTTCCTCCAGCGTTTCAAAGCCGTCGATACCGGGCATCATAACGTCTAATATGACCAGATGGTATTCCTCTTCCATCAGACGGGTACAACCCTCTTTTCCGGAATGGCAGATATCGGCCTGAATATTTTCTGTTAAAACACTTTGCCTGATCAGGGCACATAATTCTTTGTCATCGTCTATGATCAAAATTTTTTCCATGGGAGCCTCCGTTTGGGGTGGGGTAAAAAGGTTTTTCATATATTATAGTTCCGGAATTGAGGGAAGGCAACATGAAAGGATAATTGAGAAAAGGAACGCTGTGTGATAGAATGATTTTGTCAGAGATTTTGAATGAAAATATGGAAAAGGTATGGCGGAGAAGGGATTTATGAGGCTGGGAGCGTTGGAAGCGGGCGGAACGAAAATGGTGTGCGCTATAGGGGATGAGTCGGGGAAAATACTGGAGAGAGCGGTGATTCCCACGGGGACGCCGGGGGTTACGATGCCGGAATTGATTCGGTTTTTTGGGGAGAGAAGAATCGACGGACTGGGGATCGGGTGCTTTGGTCCTATTGAGTTGAACCCTGATTCATGTGAGTATGGCTGTATCACTTCCACGCCAAAGGCGGCATGGAGAAATTATCCCATTGTGGGGGAGTTTGCAAAGGCGTTGGATTGTCCCATTGGTTTTGACACAGATGTCAATGCCTCGGTATTGGGAGAAGTGACTTTTGGACAGGCAAAAGGGAAAAGCTGTGTGATCTATCTCACCGTTGGCACTGGTATTGGCGGCGGTATTTATATAGAGGGAAAGCTTCTTCATGGAATGCTTCATCCGGAAGCGGGGCATGTGTTGGTTCAAAAAAGAGAAGATGATCTGTATGAGGGAAAGTGCCCTTATCACAAAAATTGCCTGGAAGGGCTTGCTTCAGGTCCGGCAATTGAGGAGCGATGGGGGAAGAAAGGAGAAGCCCTTGCTGACAGAGAAGAGGTGTGGGAGCTGGAGGCGGACTATATTGCCCAGGCGCTTACAGGATATATTTTAACGGTGTCGCCGGAACTGATTATTCTGGGCGGCGGCGTGATGCACCAGGATCAGCTTTTTGGAATGATCAGGAGGAAAGTGACGGAATTCCTTGGAGGGTACATCCAGACGAGGGAACTGGAGGATATGGAGACATATATCGTTCCGGCAAGTTTGCATGATGATCAGGGGATTCTGGGATGCCTGGAGCTGGCAAAGAGGGCAGTGCATGGTTAAGCTGGGGTATAATATTTTAGATGAAAAGGGGATGAAGGGAATGGAAAACGAAGTTATTTTATATCATGGCAGCAAAGAGATAGTTGAACTGCCGGAAATAAGGATTCAAAGGTATAATAAAGACTTTTATTTTGGATTTTACTGCACTATGTTTAAGGAACAGGCAAGACGATGGGCTACAAGATTTGACGGCTTAGGATATTTAAGCGAATATCGGTATACGCCAGATGATACTTTAAATATTAAAAAATTTCCTGTGATGTGCGAGGAATGGTTAGATTTTATAGTGGCGTGCAGAATAGGAAAGCCGCATGAGTATGACATTGTCGAAGGCCCGATGGCAGATGACACAATATTCAATTATGTTCAGAATTTTGTTGATGGAAAGATCAGCAGGGAAGCCTTTTGGGCTTTGGCAAAGTTTAAGAAGCCAACGCATCAAATTAGTTTTCACACAGCAAGGGCATTGGCAACGTTACATTTTTTGCAAGGAAGTGAGGTAAGAGATGAAGAATGATAGCGCACTTTTTTTTACCTGTAGTTTAATTGAGTATATAGGACGGCAGCAAAAACAGAAAAGATCAGCCATAGTACAGTATATGGGGAAGGATGTTGTAAAAAGAATATATCGATATGCGGATGTTTTCCATTGCGAACCGATTGAAAAAGTTGCAGATGAGTTTATTACACAATGCAATATTCCAGCAGGTTCTTTTGATAATGTGGCGAAGTGCAGATATGAGGTACCTGATTACTGGACAATCGGCGAAGTGTATGAAAGGTTAATAGAAGACGTTACAGGCGATGAACCGGACAGTATTATTGAACACATTGTAGAGGTCTATTCTTCATGGATCGATGATGCAATATCAAATTATAATACAGATTTTTATTATCAGTCCAGGGAATACATTTTTGAATGCTACAAAGAAGGAAAAATATGTGCGTAAGCAGGGAAGAGAGGCACAGGATGGTTGAAATACATCGGATTTCAGGGGGAAATGTGAACTGCTATATTGTTGCCCACAATGGCAGAGCGATCCTGATCGATACAGGAAGAAAACAGCACAGAGAAAAAATATTAAAGATGTGCAAAGAACATCAGGTCAGCTTAATCGTTCTGACCCACGGACACATGGATCACTGCCAAAATGCGGCATACCTGAAAGAAGCGCTGCAAATCCCCATTGCCATAAGTCCAAAAGATATGGATCTGATACCCGACAATCGAATACAGCCCTTATTTGCCAAAACCTTTCTGGGCAAGGTAGTACGAGCTATATCTTTAAGCAGCTTTGAAAAGGACAGCCTTGCCCCTTTCACGCCGGATATCTTTCTGAAAGAAGGCGATAATCTGCGTGCCTACGGCATAGACGCAAAAATAATTGAGTTACCCGGACATACAAATGGCTCCATAGGCATAAAAACAGGCAATAATCTGTTTGTGGGAGATGCTTTGATGAATATGTTTTATCCCACAACGTCAATGCTTTATACAAATGAGAAGATTATGCGGCAATCGGCAGCACAGATCAGTAGAATGGGAAAGTTAAAAATATATTTTGGACATGGAAAACCCTTTGCAAACAGAATGTGGGTAAAAGAAGAGTTCAAAGAGATCATGGGCAGAACCCTTCATTCATGATACAATAAGAAAGTTACAGCGCGAATATGGCTCAGGCAAGGCACAGAATCAGGGCGGGGCATAACGGCGGCAGGGACGGGCTTTTGATTTGGGGCAGGCAGCGGGCGGGAC
>CAMWCA010000064.1 GCA_947172705.1 uncultured Lachnospiraceae bacterium | reverse complement strand
ATAGCATACAGTCCTTGGAGAGGGACTATAAACACTACTACTTTATAATACGAGGCAGATGAGTGACTGGATGGCGGCTCTGTTGAAAATTTTATAAGAAAAGATTTCAAAAAGTAATATCAAGGAGGACAAATTATGGCAATTACAGGAGTGAACAATTACAACAGTGTTTATGAAAACACATATGCTTCATCAAGAAAGGAAGCAGTAAAGAAAGAGGAAACAAAAGAAACAGCGGCTGCGCAGAAAAACGCCGAAACAGCAAAGAGCGGCGGCAATGAGGAATATCTAAAAAATTTGCAGAAGCAAGTACCGTATATTAAATTGCAGACAGGATATGGACTTAACACAAGTAATGACAGTAAAGTGAATGTTGTTAATGTCAATCCCAAACTTTTGGAGAAAATGCAGAATGATCCGCAGGCAGCAAAGGAATATACGCAGCGATTGAAAGATGTGGAATCTGCTACCAAATGGGTTGATAATTTTGAAAAATCAATGGGATATACTGCGGTTTGTAGACATGGCTATGTAGACGAAAATGGTAATTTTTCCAGTTTTGCTGTTGTAGTGAGAAAAGATGAAATGAACGAAAAGCTTCGCAAAGAGGCGCAGGAAAACGCCGAAGAGCAGATTGAGAAGTCAAGAGAAAAAGCCCGTGAAAATGCAGAGCAGCTTTTAGAAGAAAAAATGGCTGCTTCCAAAGATGGCACGATTTATCTGAATGACACAGATATGAAAACAATCATCGAAGCTGCCCAGGAAGAGGATGCAGGCAAAACCACAGTAAAAGATCAGCCGCAGGTTGGTGCGAATCTGGACTTGAAGATATAAGAGGAGGCGAGGATATGAATATCAGTGGCGGAGTGAAGTATAAGCATAGCAATTTATATTATGACGAAAATGGTGTGCCGTGGCATTCAAAAGAAGAAGCCGACAGATGCATCAAAGGAACAAATGGAAGCTGGAAAAAAATTGTGTCCGTATCAGATGAAGTAAAAGCAGAACTGGCAGAGGTGGTGAAACAGGATTTTATCACTACAAACGGTTGGGGCAAGCCAGATGGAAGTAAACAGCCCAATGTAATCAATAAATATTTAAGCACAATCCCCTCGACACAACGTAATTCTGCTGCATGGACTTTACAGCGTATGGCAGGGGATTATGCCACAAGGATGGAGAAGCTGGTGAGGGAAAACAATTCGGGCTGGAAACCGGGGGACGCCTTTGACACGAGCATTTTAGACCAGCTTGACGGGACGCTCGGCGGGGTGGACTTCAGGGCATAAAAATTTTATGTTATAAAATTGGAAATGGAGGATTTAATATGTCAGTAAATATAGAGGGATATGTAAGCCAGACTGGTGCAGCAAGCGGCTGGTATCAGAATGGCAGGGCGGTTAGCGCACAGGAAAAGGAAAAAGATGCACCGCAGCCGAAAGCGGACAATGCGGTGAAAGTTTCCATTTCGCAGGAGGGAATTGAGAGCTATCGGAAACAAACCCGTGAAAAAGGGACATCGGGCAGAGTTATTGCAAAAGGGCACAAGGAGAGCGTTATAAGGCAGGCAACAAGCGCACTGACTGCAAATGCCTATGGCGGTGAACTGGCCGGGGAAATGGAAAAGCTGAAAGGGCAGAGGACAGGCAGCGCATACAACATTGCAGATCAGATGGAGGATTCCGTCAGGGCGTATGGTAACCTTTATGATGAAATCGTGCAGGGCTACCAGAACGGCACAAGGGAACGTTATGTAGAGGATGAAAATTCAGAGACGGGTTTCCGCAAAATGACAATGGAAGAAGAATTAAACGGGCTTGACCAGGCATTCCGGAAGATGGCAGACAGAGCGGATGCCAAGGAAATGATTGAGGGCGAGTTTCAGAGGCTCAGGACTGAGGGAGGAAAGGGGCTTTCCGGTAAAAAGCCGCAGGGGACAGATGGGGATGCCCCGGAAACAGCCGGGCAGAAAATGAAAAGACTGGCGCAGGAATGGAAGGATGCTTACCGGGCGTCAGGCTCTAAGGAGGGTGGCATGGAGAAAGTCATGTCCCTGCTTAACAGTATGTTCCATATCAGCAGCAAAGTATGATGCAGTGACTGCCAAATGGGCGTGCAGGGAGTCTTTGACATCCTCCGAGGTTTACAAGAGGATGCGAAAATGCGGAGCAGCTTGCGGAGAAACGATTGGAAAAAAAATGTGTCTGTGTCAGATGAAGTAAAGGCAGAACTGGCGGAGGTGGTAAAACAGGATTTTATCAGCACCAATGGAAAGAGCATACCGAAAGGAACCAGGAGAAACGATGTCATCAATAAGTATTTAAACACTCTTCCTTCAAAACAGCGCAGTTCTGCTTCATGGTATCAGCGGTATTATCAGACAAGACCATATAGAAATTTTGCAAAAGTTAACCGCCGCTATGTTCATTGCCATATGCGGCGGTTTGCGTTTGTGCCGCTTTGCGGGGAGCTGCCCTATATCGGGTGAAGGGCAGCGGGATGACAGTGCTGTCGGACGAATGGCGAAAAACTTTAGACTTATTTTTGAAATTCCCGCACTGCATTTATATCTTTCGTTCCATTTTATATGCCTTTCGTTCCCTGCATCCCCCAAATAACAGAAAATTTGCCGATAAATTAAGTGACGGCTGGAACGGAATCATCCGGTTTTGTCGGGGATAATTTGGAGGGAGGTGAAGGACGGTATGGAATTTGACCGGGGAGGTTAGGTGAAATGTATTTATAAAGTAATGAACTGCTCGGACTTATTGCAAGGGAGCGGAGAGGCTCTGAACGACAGAGGAGCCATAGTATCTAAATAATTGGCAATAATGGAGGAGATTAAGAAAATGAATGTAAATGGAATAGGGGCAGGATACCCGGCAGCAGGGTATGAGACGAGAAGGACGGAAAGGAATGTGGAAGGAGGGGATTTTGTAAAGCAGACGGCGCAGGCAGCAGCCACCTTGCACGGTGCAGAGGAAGGTTCCGGGGATATTACGGTATTCTCAGGGGCGGAAGTTGTGAGCGGTTCATCTTATTCTGTTTATAAGACACAGGATTTTGTCCCGGAAAGCCCTGTATATAAAGTGAAGATATGGGATAAATCGGGAAATGTGACAGAGCGGATGGTGGATGTGTCGAAGGTAGATCCGAAAAACTGTGATACGGTTGAAATGTATGCGTACACTGCCAATCTGAAAGAAAGCGGAAAAGGTAGTTTTGAGGATACGGTGCTGAAAGCTGTAGTTGCCAAATCCGTGAAAGATGCAGAAAGCAGGTCTGGTACATGGAGTTTTTCAGAAAAGTTTGATTGGACAAAAATCGTGAATGACCTTATGGAATCATCGTATCACCATGGGGATTTTAAGGGTTACATGGAGTGGAAGAAGTTCTTGGGATTTCTGGAGAAATAGACCATTCAGATTTATTACATAAAGTGTCACATAGAAAAAATCAATAAAGCACGAATGGAACAAGGGAACTGGCGGAGACTGCCTGGTTCCCTTGTTCCATATCAGCGTGGGGTTCAGCGGATTAATGTAAAGCAGCCAGACTCATTCGGAGACAGGGATTTCAATTTGTACAATGTAGTCCTCGATCTGGTCAATGACATTTTCATTGATGCCCATTTCGTAGGAAAATCCGTGGAGCGTCAGCTTGTGTTCCCTTGTATAATCGAGAATTTCCTGATACCGCCTGGGGATGCCGTCCCACCTCCCTTTGTGGAAAGCCCTCAGGTATTTACCCTTTGGCATGATATGCAGCCCGGTTTGATATGGAAGAAAAGGGATCTCAATAAAGAGTCTGGAATAATTATCAAAGCTACCGTTTTCCAGGTCGGCAACGGAGATCATGGAACCATAGGATGCCTCATGAAGACGGCCAAGCCGATATTTTTCGGTCTCGGCAGTGATCAGTTCCACTTCCTGCTCAAAGGAGGTATTCCGGTCTATGTCTACGGTGACCAGACAGCGTTCCTCTTTTTCCACAATGCTGATTTGGGACAGATCCATGGTCAGCAGAGTGTCCATATTCTGGCGGTGGGAGCATAAAGTTGCCCGGACTGCCTGAAGGTGGGTAATCTGCATGTCAAGGGCAGTAATCTTTTCTTCCAGAAGACATTTTAAACTGGCGGCGGATCGTTTTTTCATAAAGCTCTGTATCTCATGGATGGAAACATCCAATTCCCGCAGCAACAGGATTGTCTCAAGGACAGGGCTTTGATGGTAATTGTAACAGCGGTACCCGTTTTCGGGGTTGATCACGGCAGGCTTGAAAAGCCCGATTTCATCATACCACATCAGGGTTTTTTTATTAATGCCGTGCATGGCGGCAAATTGACCGATTGTGAGAAGTTTGTCTTTTCTGGTATTCATAGTCACCCCACAAATTTTGAATTCCGTATTGATCAGACAGTTACTGTACGGTATACGATATCATACACAGGAAACAAATACAAGGAAAACGGAGGAAAAATTTATGGAAAGCTTAAATGTATATGAAAAGCCTGTAACTCTGAAGAATATCTTGAAATTTGCCGTTCCAACCATTGCAATGACAGTATTCATGTCTTTTTACACCATGGTTGACGGACTGTTTGTGTCAAATCTGATTGGAACGAATGCGCTTTCTGCTATCAATCTGACAGCGCCTATTATCCAGCTTGTCACGGCGATCTCTACCATGCTTGCCACCGGGGGCAGCGCAGTCATCATGAAAAAGATGGGAGAACAGAAGTGCGAAGAAGCGAAGGAGGATTTTACCTTTTTAATCTTAGTGAATGTTATGGCAGGGATTATCATGTGTGCAGTAGGGTATCTGGCAATGGATTCTATTTTTGCCGGCATGAATCTCTCGGCAGACGTAGAAGGATATTGTGTGGAATACTTAAGCCGGTATCTGGTGTTTACTGTGCCCATCCTTTTGATGAATAATTTCACGCTTTACATGATCGCCAGCGAAAAGGCGAATCTTTCCCTTATCTGCTCTGTAACAGGCGGCGTCCTGAATATGGTGCTTGATTATGTGTTTATTGCCGGGTTTGGCATGGGGATCACCGGCGCTGCGATTGCAACAGGGCTTGGTTATTCCGTAACGGCGGTTGTGGGGCTGTTTGTGTTCAGTCAGAAAAAGAGCCTTCTGCATTTCAAGAAACCGACATTCCGGTTTAAGGTTCTTGCAAATGCGGCTGCAAATGGCTGTTCGGAAATGGCGACGGCACTTGTTACCGGAATCATCACGATGATGTTTAACTGGACGATGCTGCATTATGTGGGTGAGGACGGGGTTGCGGCGGTCACCATTATCATGTATGTGCTGATGTTTGCAAGCTCCCTGTATACAGGGTATTCCTATGGCGTAGCCCCGATGCTCAGCTATTATTATGGAGAGCAGAATCATGAAAAACTGAAGAAGCTGGTAGCAGTCAGCATGAGGGTGATTGCAGAGATTTCCTTAGTGACCGTTGCGGTATCCTTCCTGCTGACGAAGCCGCTGGTGTCTGTTTTTGCCCGTCCGGACAATCCGGTTTATGATCTGGCTGTGACCGGAAACAAAATCTGTACGATTGCGCTTTTGTTTATTGGTTTTAATATTTTTGCCAGCGGGATGTTTACTGCATTATCTAATGGAGTAGTCTCGGCTATTCTGGCATTTTCAAGGTCATTTGTATTCATGCTTATTACGATGATGGTGCTTCCGCTTATTCTGGGCGTGAACGGAATCTGGCTGGCAACGCCGGCAGCGGAATTGATGGCGCTTGCATTGTCCGTTTTTATGTTCCTGAAATACAAGAAAAGGTACGGTTATTAAGGAGGAGACTGACGCCGAAAAGAAAAATGATGCAAAAATGATGCAAAAATGATGCAAGATTGATGCATGGGGCATATAAAATAACAGTATAAAGTGAGGTTATGGGAAATAAAAAAGAAGAAGTTTTGTGATTAACCTTGATTTCATAAAAGGAGAACGCAAGTCAAAGCGCTTGCAATGGCAAGTCATTATGAGTTTACAAAAGAAAAAAGGAAAAAGGATACAGCTGGCTGTTTTTTTGTCTCTTTCGTGTTTTTATACGGAGATTGTTTTTAAGTTGTCAGTGGAAACATTGCACACCGGAAGTTCATTTGTATTTCTGGCTTTATTCTCCCTCTGTGCGGGGCTGATTGTTTCCGGCATTATTTCGCTGTTGCCGAAAAGAGCAGTGGAGATTCTGGTACCATTCTATCTGGGGGTGTTATTCCTCATTTTCACCGTGGAATTTCTGGTATATAGACAATTCAAGGTGGCATATGACATAAATACCATATTGAATGCAGCAACTGACGCATTGGGCGGATTTGGCGCTGACATCAGGCGGCTGATCTTCTGCTTTGATGGAATCAGTCATATTCTGCTTCTTTTGCTGCCGCTGATCTTGTGGTTTGTACTGAGAGAAAAGATAATAGGGCAGTTACCCAAAAAGGGTGTTTGGCAAAGACGTACAGGTCGGACTGTTTATTTTTCGCTGGCACATTTGACCGGGGGAGCTGCCTGTTATGGAGCGGCTTTGTTCCTGATTTTATGCTGTGGTCTGCATAAGGACATTTATACAAATCAATATAATTTTGAGTCGGCAGTAATGCAGTTTGGGCTGGGAGAGGGGCTGTGTCTGGATATCCGGAATCTTGCTTTATCCAAAACCTCCGCTCATGTCTTTGAAAGTACGGAGGTGGAATTTGCGCAGAGTACAGCGGGCACATCTCCGGAAGATGTCCTTGTAAGCAGTAAGGAGGAAATCGTATCCGATGATAAGTCCATCGTACAGGCAAAAGGGGCTGCGGGCGCTCAGGAGATAGTCGTACTTCAAGAAGGGGCTTCCGCCCAAAGCGCGGAAACTGTGCAGGAGGATGATGTGGCAACGCCGGTTGTATACGGGCAGAGCGTGGCTTCTTTTGATTTTGCTGCGCTTGCTGCCGCAGGCGGGAACTGTGCCGATATTGACACTTATGTTTCTACGCTTACACCCTCAAGCCAAAATGCCTATACAGGCTCTTTTGCGGGGAAAAATCTGATTTTGATCTGTGCGGAAGCATTTTCCGGCTTTCTCATTGATCCGGAGCTCACACCGACACTTTACAGGCTTTCCACAAAAGGGATTAATTTCAATGATTATTACCAGCAGTCAATTGCCGGAACCACCGGAGGCGAATATCAGCTTTTATTTGGTCTGATCCCCACTTCCGGGGGAAGCTCTATTAAGGAGATTACCCGGAACGGGACGCACACCAATATGGGCGCGCTTTTAAATGACAAGGGATATTTCGGCATGGCTTTCCACAACAGCGACTATACTTATTACGACCGGCATGAGACCCATACAAAGCTGGGCTACAGTGGGGGATATATGGGGGTGGGAAATGGCCTTGAGGAGCTGATCAGCCCTAAATGGCCGGCAAGCGATCTGGAATTGATCCAGGAAACGCTGCCCATGTACATTGACAAACAGCCTTTTAATGTTTATTATATGACGGTAAGCGGGCACAGTGTATACGCTTTTGGCAACAACGCCATGTCAAGGGAAAATAAGGATGCCGTAGACGCATGGTGCGCGAAGAAAAATCTTTCTTACACGGAGCCTGTACGCGCTTACATAGCGGCGAACCTTGAACTTGAAAAGGCAATGGCTTATCTTGTGGAAACCCTAGAAGAAAAAGGGATTGCAAACGACACGGTCATCTGCATCGCGCCGGATCATTTTCCCTATGGACTGGATTCAGATGCTTCCCTGGGAAATATGCCGTATTTATCTGAACTATATGGTTATCCGGTGAACACCTATGAGGAGCGGGACAGAAGCCGCGCTATGATCTGGTGTGGGTCGCTTGAAGATAATGAGCCGATTATTGTGGATACGCCTGCCTCTTCCCTGGATATACTTCCCACATTGTGCAATCTCTTTGGTGTGGAATGGGATTCCAGGCTTTATGTGGGAAGAGATGTGCTTTCAGATGCCCTCCCGCTTGTTTTCTTTGGAAATTATGACTGGAAGACGGATTTGGGGCATTATAGTTCAACCAATAAAGTATTTACGCCGACAGATGAAAATGCTGTCATTCCGGAAGACTATGTAAAGCAGATATCCAGTATGGTGAGAAATAGAATGACATTTTCCAAGTCTGTGCTCAGCCATGATTATTATACGCATGTTTATGATGCGGTATCGGCATCGGAATGATGTGAAAAGGATTGTAGCAAACAGGCAGGGCTGCCGATTGGTGTACGGAACTAGGATTTTATGCTTTAGCGAGAGCAGCTTTTTGCCGAAATAATAGAAAACAGCGGAATTAAGGAGAAAAGGAACAATGTATGAACTGGTGCAGGTCAGCGGGAAATGCTATTACATAAACTGCCCGGCGAAGATAGGCATCTACGTGGCGGACAAGGATCATGTCTATCTGGTTGACAGCGGGAATGACAAGGATGCCGGACGGAAGGTTCGGCAGATATTGGATCAGAACGGGTGGCATCTGACGGGGATTCTGAATACCCATTCCAATGCCGACCATATCGGCGGGAACAAATACCTGCAGGGGCAGACAGGATGTAAGATATATTCCGGCGGCATAGAGGCGGCTTTTACGAAGCACCCTGTATTGGAACCGTCCTTCCTTTACGGCGGTTATCCATGCAAGGATTTGCGGCATAAATTCCTGATGGCACAGGAAAGCAGTGTGACAGATTTCTCTGATGAGAGTTTCCCGAAGGAGATTGAGGTGATACCCCTGCCGGGGCATTTTTTTGATATGGTGGGGTTCCGCATGCCGGACGGTGTAGTGTTCCTTGCGGACTGCATCAGCAGCAGGGAGACGCTGGATAAATATGCGGTTTCCTTTATCTATGACGTGGGAGCTTATCTGGAAACGCTGGATCAGGTGGAGAAGCTGGAGGCAGCTATGTTCGTCCCAGCCCATGCGGAAGCATCTGCGGATGTGAAGGAACTTGTCCGTTACAACAGGGATAAGGTGTGCGAAGTGGCAGAGAGGATTTTATCCATCTGCGGGGAGCCTATGTGCTTTGAGAGGATTCTGCAGGAAGTGTTCAAAGGCTATGGGCTTTCCATGAATTTTGAGCAGTATGTGCTGGTGGGAAGCACGGTGCGTTCCTACCTTTCATGGTTGAAAGATACCGGGAAATTATCAGCTGAATTTCAGGACAGTATGTTACTCTGGCGGAAGGCATAAGAGAAATTATTGCAGACCGTATTTTTTCATAAGCGAATCGATCTCTTCTGTTATTTCACCTGTTTGAGCGTACATTGCGCGTGCTTTTTTGAATCTCACAGCCGCCTGACGATTGTTATGATTTGCCGCATCAACTACCACCATATATACCAATGCATGCGCTTCCAGGCGGATGTTGTTACATATCTGTTCCGCCCAATCGTTAGAAACACATGGTTCAATGCAAAGCTTTCGCTTATTTTGTAAAATACGGGAAATATTTTGTTCCATTATGATTTCTCCTGGCATCATACTTTTCATTTACCGGTAGTTAATTGAAAAATACTGTATTTGTGTATATCATAAGCATCAATATAAAACCGGACGCAATGATAAAACCATAGCAAGTACGTACTAACAAGGAAAAACTAATATGTACATTGCCGGATTTTATGTGGGAGAACAATTGCATTTCTATGGGAAGAGTAGAAGTATATTTTTGTTCAAAGGTTCTGAGAGCTACCCGGCATAAATGTATTAAATTTGTCGTTCTTACATCCAGTAAAAAACTAATGAAAGCAATCATGCTGATCGCCGCCGCTACTATATAGCACGGCCAATATATTTCCTGATTTTGAGCAAATATCTGTACTGTTGTGAAAAACGCCCCGAACAGTACGATCTCTATTGTAATAAAATAATTCAAAATCCGCAGACGCTGATCCGCATGGAATTCATAATAATTCCAGTATATGGCAAGCAGGTCTTTCAATTCAACATGATCATCAAGAACCGGTTTGGCTTGAGTTTTTTCTTTTTTCATAATCCGAATCCTTATTTTTTTCCAAAGAGAATCATATTTTTTGTTTATGAAATGATTGTAACAAAATCAAAATCAGGAGTCAATTTATCAAATAATGCCGATAGCCTTTTTGTACTATCTGAAATACAGACAGGCATTCTCCTAAAAGCAAAAAGCAGGCAGAGACAAGCGTTCATACCGCTGCCTTAAAAGGAGCCGTCCAGGCAATGTCTGAATCAAATAACATTGTCCGGGCGGCTCCTTTTATGATCATTATCTAAATGAAACGAAAAATTCCGGCTGAGATGCCTGTTCTCCCAGCGACATATTTAACGCATTGACATAAGCGTTAGTTTCTGCATCAGCTTGTGCGTTGTTCTTGGCGGTTACATCTGTTTCCACTGCCGGTTTTATTGCATGGTTGGCTTCTCCTAAGATAGAAGACTGGAATGCCCTTGCGCGTTGTTCCTGGTTTTCCAGCTTTTCCAGTTCAGCCTGTTTCCTGTCCACATTTGCATCTTTATCACGAATCTTATCCTGATTGATTTCTCCTTTTAGGATGGCAATACCATCGCTGGTTCTGGTTATAACCGTACCCACACGATCTGCCTGTTGGAGAGAAGCGTTTGCCGACACGATTGCATGCATCTTTTGGTTGGATGGGCTGGCATCTGTAACCGTATCATCGTCAGTGCTTTCTGCCTCCTCTTTGTTAAAGGTCTCTTCTTTGGCTTCATCGGTTTGTTGACCGTTCGGACCCATGGCAGAAGTTGTATTTTGATTCAGAATTTCCTTCAGAATAACGGTGCCGTCTTCGTTTTGGCTGATAACAGAACCTGGCTGTGCAGTCTGATGCTGTTGCCCGCCGGAAGGCGGTTGCATTTTGTCTTTGGATTCCTCCTCTTTTGCCGGAACCGTATTCTCCTGTAGCTCCGCCAGTGTACGTTCTCTCTTTTGAGATCTTTGAAGCTCTTCTTCATGCTGTTTTAATTCCGTATTGAGGCTGGATATTTCCCGCTGAAGCTTCTTGCGCTCATTTGACTTTTCATCAACGGAAAGAGCATCTTTTGAAGATAACCTCTGCATCTGCTGCTGTACGTCTGCAATTTCATTTTGAATGCTTTTGCTTTTCTGGTCTTTTAAATCAACCGCACGCACTGGCATGGCTGCCATACTGTTTGCTGATGATATACGGCTAATTCCCATAGACTCATCTCCTTCCCCCGCTAAAGGATGATTTCTTTCATAGGTGGTTTGCTTTTGCTGATATATTTACTTATATTTTACTATCTTTTGATGGGAAGATGCAAGGTAAATTTCATGATATCTCTTATACTTGTAATGAAAATGTTACTTTTTACACCCATATCAGAGCGCGGCATTACACCATACGGTATTGGGAGGAGGACACAGGGGGGATGGACATTGATTTTTATTTTGAATAGGAATATACTGAATTTATAGGCATTGTTGCGCACGAGATGGAGGGGTATTATATGAAAACAAAGGTAAGGAAAATCAGCATCCGGTGGAAAATATTGATACCGACAGCGTTATTAATTATTTTCGTATGTGGAATCATAGGTATTAATTCTTATATTCGTATTAAGACAGGTATGATTCAACTGGGAGTGGAACAGGCTCAGATGGCGGCTTCGATTGCACAGTCTGAAATAAACGGAGATGAATTGACAGAGATCGGAAAAGAGTTTGAGGATACGGATGCATACCAGAGCGTCCTGGCTAATCTTCAGCGGGTTCAAAAAATATGCGGTATCGCATATATTTACACATTACATACGGATGACAATATCCATCTTTATTATGGAATTGATACAGACAGCAGCGTGAACCGTAAGCATCCCGGAGATCTGTTTGAGGGGGGATATGCTGAGTTTGCGGATGTGTTTAATGGAAATGAGTATGTGCAGGATTACATTGACGAAACGGAGAGCGGGAAGTTGATTTCAGCTTACCTGCCTGTACGTAATAGCGAAGGAAACGTGGTGGCGGTGCTTGGGTGCGATTATGATGCGGCATATGTAGCCGGCAGAATCGAAGGCGTACGCAACAGCATATTTCAGATAGCGGGCATCTGCCTTATTCTGGCGTTGATCATATTGCATTTTATGGTCAATGGTACTTTGAGAAGTTTGAATAAAGTGAAGTATAAAATATATGATTTGGTGCATAATGAAGGGGATTTAACGCAGAAATTGGAGATCTCTTCCGGGGACGAGCTGGAGCAGATCGCCGAAAATATTAATAGTCTGTTGGAATACATCAGAGGGATCATGTTAAATATTTCTTCCAATTCCATGCACCTTGGAACGTCTACAGGAACCATCGCCCAAAGTCTTATCAGTGCCAAGGATAATATATCAGATATATCCGCGACCATGGAGCAGATGAGCGCAGCCATGGAAGAAACCAGCGCATCTTTGTACCATGTAAACGAGTCGGTGACAAGTATCACGCAAAGTATCGGAGGTATTGCTCAGAAGGCTTCGACAGAGCGGGATTCAGCCGCCGTGACCATGGATAAGGTACAGACAATTTATGAAACGGCTGAGGCGGACAGGACAAATGCGGCTCAGATGGCGGCAGAAATGTCGGAAGGTGTGAATGAGAAGATTCAGCGTTCAAAATCGGTAGAGCAGATAGACGCTCTGACGAAAGAGATTATTAAAATTACCAATCAGACAAGCCTGCTTGCATTGAATGCAAACATAGAGGCGGCAAGAGCAGGGGAGGCTGGAAAAGGCTTTGCCGTAGTAGCCGGAGAAATAGGTGCATTGGCGAAAAACTCCGCCCATGCTGCTGAAGAAATTCAAAAAGTCAGTCAGGAAGTAATCAATGCTGTGAATGAGCTGGCAAAGGAAGCGGAACGAATGATACGCTTTATGAATGAAACGGCGATGGCAGGATATGAGAGACTGTTGGATAACAGCCAGAATTACAAAAATGATGTGGGTCATTTAAGCGAAATCATGCAGGATTTTGCGAAAGAAAGCAGAAATTTAAATGAAAATATTGATAAAATTAAGGAAGCTGTGGACTCTGTCAATATTGCGGCGGAGGAGAGTGCCCAGGGAATTGTCGGCGTTACGGAAATGGCTTCTGATATGACCCAGAGCATGGAAAATATCAAGGATGAAGCTGAGGGCAATAAAGAGATTGCGGCACAGCTGGAAGCGGAAGTAGGAAAATTTAAGCTGTAGCCAGCTATCGTTATGAGGAATTCTTATTACGATATAGAGTACGCTTGCAAGCGTTTGTTGCAAAGTCTGACTTTATTTACTACAATAGTAGGGTACAGTCTTTGGAGAAGAACAATAAACATTACGACGATATTATACGAAGGATTGAAGTGTACTATGAAAAAGTTCAAAATTTTAGCGGCGGGATTATTGGGAATCAGTATGTTATTATTTTCAGGCAGCATGGCTCAGGTCAGGGCGGCAGAACCAGCGGACATGCAGACGAAAAATATGATAGTCGACACAAGACCGGATTATGTTATTTATGTAAATCGAACCTTAAACTGCATTACCGTCAAGCAGCAAGCAGAAGATGGAACGCTGACGCCGGTAAAGGCGATGGTCTGTTCCTGCGGCAAGGAAGGAAACGATACGCCGGAAGGCGCTTTTCAGACGTACGCTTATTATGAGTGGCGTAAAATGGTAGACGATACCTATGGCAGGTATGCGGTGCGCTTTAACGGAGGAATTCTTTTTCATTCCGTACCTTATGTGGAGGAATCCCCGGATACCCTGGAGTGGGAAGAATACAATAAATTAGGGGAAAACGCGTCTTTAGGCTGTGTCCGCTTATCGGTGGAAGATGCAAAATGGATTTATGATAATTGCAAACCGGGGACAATGGTAGTCGTATATTCTGACAGTGAAAATGCCGGGGAACTTGGAAAACCCAATGCCGTCAAAATAGAGGGAACATCCCCCTTTAGGACATGGGACCCTACAGATCGTGATGTGAATAACCCATGGATTACCGGGCAGCTCCCATATGTTCCGTTTACCGGGACGATAGAGGAATTCGATTATGCTGCCTATGTGGACAGATACCCGGATCTGAAGGAAGCTTTCGGGTATGACAGGGAAGCTTTGTATGAACATTACATGACGCGTGGCGTTGATGAGAAGAGAATTGCCGTTTCCTATTAAGGATTTGGAGGGGTTCGCCAGAGAGATTGGTGAATCCCTTTTTTGCATGGTTTACAGTAAAACGCAGGTTAGAAGGGTGTGATCTGTTGTAAGAAATTTGTAAGAAACACCTTGGGGATTCTGTAAAAAACAGATGATAGGATAGTGTCAGCTCAAGGAAGAAGCTTTAAAGAGAGGATTTGTCTGTTTGAACTGTAAAATAATGACGGAAAGGAAGGTCTGAAAAAAGGATGGGAGAGTGTGTACTGGTAGTGGATGACGACAGGGAGATCGTGAAGGCCATTGGAATCTTGCTGGAGGGAGAAGGATATCAGGTGCAGAAGGCGTACGACGGGCTGCAGGCGCTGGATATTCTAGCCACCCATCCGGTGAAACTGGTGCTTATCGATGTGATGATGCCGAAACTGGACGGGCTTTCAGCGCTGATGCGTATCAGGGAAAAGCAGAATATTCCCATCATTGTGCTAAGCGCAAAGGGCGAGGACAGCGATAAGGTATTAGGGCTCTCCATGGGGGCGGACGATTATGTGGCAAAGCCCTATAATCCTCAGGAGCTTGCCGCACGTGTGAAGAGCCATCTGCGCAGATATACCAGCCTGGGGGACATTCATACCAGGAGGGACGCCAGTGAGATCGTAAATGGACGCCTGCTCTACAAGACGGATGAAAGAGTGATCTATGCAGATGGGGAAGCGATAAGGCTTACCGCCACGGAGACAAAGATCGTGGAGCTGCTCATGCGTAATCTGGGGCGGGTGTTTCCGGCGGAGGAGATCTACCGGCGTGTGTGGGAGGAAGAATCCTTTGCATCGGAAAATACTGTCATGGTTCATATCAGGCGGATCCGTGAAAAGTTGGAGCTGAATCCGAAGGAGCCAGAATATATAAAGGTGGTGTGGGGCATTGGATACAAAATGGAAAAGCAGGAAAAATGCAATTAGTATGATGGTTTTTATTCTGGGCGTCAGTCTGACCCTGGGAGGCATGGCGGGAATCCTGAAGGATAAGCCAGGCAACGTAAGAGTTTGGCAGGTAAAAGAGCTGTTTCAGGGAGATTACCAGCAAAATTACAGGTTTCAGGACTATATTACAGGACGCTTCTGGAATTTTGTGACCATGGCTACAGGAGGAAACGTTGAAAACTCACAGGGGTACGGCGCAGAAGGGTATTGGGACAGCGGCTATTACGGAAGCTATGGTGATTATAATGTCTGGAATAATGGCTGGGAGAGTTATCAGGATACCCTGGAGGATATGACAGATGGCTACGAAGAGATGGAGGAAGCGTGGCGGGAACTTCAGGAAAACGGAGCTTACGAGGAAGCGGAAGAATTTCGTGAAGAGATGAATGCCTATCTGGAAGAGATAGAAAATTACAGAAAAGAGATGGAAATCTATCAGAACAACAGACCCAAAGAGCTTACTCAGGAGGAAAAGAAGAAAGCGGCGCAGAAGTATCACGACAGGATAAAAGGAGATAAAAATCTGCTTTATACGATTTCCTGTGAAAATCAGGTTCTGTATGCTAACTCCGAGCTTTTATCCACGGATGGAAAAATGACTGCCCCGGAGGGCTACAATTTTCTTTTGTATTTTGACGGAGAGAGAGTCAGGGTCCTCAAGGATGGAAAAGAACTGGACATTTATGGAGACGGTTATTACAGGGAAGAAAATACATGGCAGGAGACAGGCAGGAAAAAAGACTGGTTTGTTCCCGGCTACCTGAATTTCCCGGTGGATGAAAATCTGAAAAAAGTAAAGGTCTTTCTTGCCGCCGCTCAGGAACCGGTATTATATATGGAAGTCAGTCAGAAAAACTCCGGTTCCACACAGTATGATAATTGGCTGTATTGGATGGATTATAATTGTCAGGCAAATCAAAAGCTTTTGAGGAAAGAAGCGGCGTGCGCCCTTCTCGGTCTGGTCTTGCTGTTTCTGGCATTTTTAAGCAGAAAAAGCAGGAAAGAGGCGGAGGCAAAGCTTGCAGGAATTCAGGCGGGAATATGGGCGGAATGTAAAGCGCTTTTACTTTTGGGGGTGCTGTTTCTGGTATTTCTCATTATAAAAAGCAGTAATCAAGGATATGGCTTGTGGCAGGAATTGACAGAGGTTTACTATTATGAAAACGGTGTTGAAGGTCTGTCAGTGTATGGCTGGGAGATTCTGAGAAATACCGATCCTGCCGCATGGGTCTTGCTATTTTGGGGAATTTGTCTGGTCTGGAATGATTTGAAATATAATAAAAAGCTGTGGATAAACAGCCTGAGTGGAAAGCTATATAAAGTGTTTTCTCTCAAAGGCATAAGCCTGTCCCTTGCCCGGAGGATGGCTTGCAGGAACAGAGGGGTATTTGCAGGAGCGGCGTTTTATGTATTAGTGCTTCTTGGTGTTGCTATTCTGCGGATAAATGGTTACAAGAACAATGGGGTTCTTACTCTTATGGCTTTTGGCGGTGCTGTTCTGTTCCTTTTGCTGGCATATTTTGTGGGAAAGAAAAACATGGAGACGGCAAGAGATATGGAAACGATCTCCGGCTGTATCAGTGAAATCCGGAATGGAAATTATAGAGATATGGAAGGGGACTTTACAGGGCATGACCTGCAAAATATATTGGCGGAGCTGGAGGATATCCGCCATGGCATGGAAAAGGCAGTGGAGGAACAGATGAGAAGCCAGAAAATGAAGGTAGAGTTGATTGCAAATGTTTCTCATGATATTAAGACCCCTCTCACCTCCATTATCAGCTATGTACAATTTTTAAAGCAGGAAGAAGACCTGCCTGAACACGTAAAGGATTATGTGAAGATTCTGGATGAAAAGTCGCAGAGATTGAAAAACATGGTGCAGGATGTATTTGCAGTGAGCAAGGCTGCTTCCGGGGAATTGCCCATGCATATGGAAGAACTGGATTTTGGAAAGCTTCTGAACCAGACGATGGCGGATATGGAGGAGCAGATCGAAAACAGTGCAATATCCTTCCGCACAGAGCTGCCCGAAACTCCAGTGATGATCAGGGCTGATGGCGAGAGGATGTACCGGGTATTTCAAAATTTGTTTCAGAATGCCATTCAATATTCTATTGCGGGTTCCAGGGTATACGTAACCCTGCAAAGGGACGGCATCATGGCGGTTGCCAGTGTGAAAAACGCTTCTTTGATGGAATTGAACAAGGAGAAGGATTTTTCCGAGCGTTTTGCCAGAGGAGACCAGAGCCGCACAGATGGCGGCAGCGGGTTGGGACTGTCTATTGCCCAGAGCTTCACAGAGGCATGTGAAGGAGAATTTTCATGGGAGACTGATGCAGATTTATTTGTAGTGCGGGTTTCCTTTAGAATCGCAGGATAAACGAAAAGAAATCAACCAAGAGGTTCGGCATATTTTTCATAATATTGCCGAGCCTCTTTTGGAGATAAGGAGAAGCGCCGGATCAGTTTATCAAGAATAATTTCGCTGCTCTTGCCATCCTCCAGATTGTCAAGAATGAGAGCAGCAATGCCCTCAGCGCGTCCTTCAGCGCGCCCCAGCGCGAGACCTTCTGTTCGCCCCAATTCGAGCCCTTCAGCTCGAGCATCTTCCATAAGATAGGCTTTTTCTTCCC
>CAMWCA010000063.1 GCA_947172705.1 uncultured Lachnospiraceae bacterium | reverse complement strand
TGAAAAACTTGGATATAAGATTCGTGAAGCACGCATGGACAGAGTGCCATATATGGTCATTATAGGCGAAAACGAGAAAAATAATATGTCTGTATCCGTAAGGCAAAGAGATGCAGAGATCGATAAACAGGACATGGGAGAAATGAGTATTGAACAAGCGGTCAGTTTGGTAAAGAGAGGAGGGAAGGTTGAAAAATGAAAGCAGTGAAAACGCGAAGATTGTTTTTATAGAAAAAGGCGGTAACATAGAGTATAATAAACATAGGCGGGATGTGATTACTATTTGACGGAAGTACATTTGTTAAAATATAAAAGGAAGTGAATTTATGGCAGAAAGATTAACAAGAGAGCAGATGGCGGAAAAGTACCCAAATACATGGCTCGGATTAAAAAATATTAAATATGCAAATGATGATGGCGTAACTTTGGAATCAGCCGATGTGGTTTATACAGATAAAGCAGAGGATGAGCTTTTTGAAATGCAGTTAGATGGTACAGAAGGCATCATAGGCTGGTATACGAATGATAACGGATTGCCTTTAGGGGTAGCGGGGGTACTTTAATGCAGATAACAATACATTTAGATGATAAAGCAAGAAGACCAATTGCAAACCTGAATTGGTTTACAGGCTGCCGTGCTCTTATAGATACAGGTGCGCTTTTTCCTATATGGAATAAAAGTGAAAAGGTACTTACAGAAAAACTGGGGGCAGTGCTTATAAAACGAAATATTAAATTTAGTGGTTTTGGTGGAGAAACTCACGGCAATTTATATAGGGTCAATTTTGAGTTAAACGGTTTGTATTACCTTAACATGCCAATAGTAGCAAGTAAATTGAATAATGCTAACTGGAACATGATTCTTTCAGCAACTATGTTTGATGGTATGGTATATGAAATTGATACAATGAACAAAAGATTAACCCTTAATGTTAAGGACAATCAACCAGTGAGAATCTTAAGACTTTCAGATGATAGTAATAGTATATCTGTTTATCTGGCAGGAAGGTTTAAGACAGAAGATGATTATAGAAACAGTATGAAAAGTTCTTTATCCTATTTAAAATAATCACATCTATATTCGCTTCAATTTATGCATCAGAACCAGAGGCACCAGACGTTTGCAGTTTCCGGAAAATCCTCACTAACGTAATCACCGCCGCCAGGGCAAGAATCACCTCCGCCGTAAGCTGAGCGTAGGCAAGCCCATAGAGAGGGAACAGCCAGTTGAGCAGGTAAAGCGCCGGAATTTCCAGGATGATCTTTCGAAGCAGGGCAAAGAAAAACGCCTTTTTCCCCATGCCGCATGCCTGAAATACGCCTACCGCAATAAAATCCATACAGAGAAAGGGTGTGCCAAGGCACAGCCCGTGTAGAAAACTGGCGCCATAGCTGACAATGGCGTCATTTTTCATGAATAAACGGATCAGGAAGCCTGCGCCAAAGTAATAGCAGACAGATACACAGAGCAGGAAAGACAAAGCGATCTTTATGGTAAAGAGCAGGGAACGTTTCATACGTTTTACATTGCCGCTGGAATAATTATAGCTGATCAGCGGCATAATCCCCTGGGAGAGACCAAAGGCAATCTGCATGGGAACCATATTGATTTTTTGGGCAATACCCATTGCCGCTACGGCGTCAGAGCCGTAAGAGGAGGTAAAATTATTTAAAACCGTCATACCGGTTACGTTCAGAAGATTTTGTATTGCGGCGGGTATGCCTACGCTGCAAATGCCAACCACGATATGTCTGCTGGGGCGAAACTTATCGGGGCGGATGCACACGTAGGTCTTTCCTCTTTTTACAAACAGTAAGACAAAGAAATAGGCGCACGCGGCACAGTTAGAAAGGAAGGTGGCAAGCCCGGCTCCGGAGGCTCCCATATTAAGCCCCTGGGGAAGAATAAAAAAGGGGTCCAGGAGAATATTGAGCAGGCAGCCGCTCATGGTGCCGATGCTGGCATGAAGGGAGGACCCTTCGGAACGCACAAGATATGCCATGACCACATTGAGGATTGCCGGCACGGCGCCGAAACTGACCGTCCACTTCAGGTACTGTCCGGTGGCATAAATGGTTTCTGTATTAGCGCCCAACAGCACAAGCAAAGGGCGGTTCAAGACCGTGTAGAATAAAGAAAATAACAGGCTGCAGAAAATGGAGCAATAGAAACCGAAGGAGGAGCTTCGGTATACGGTGTCGTAATCTTTTTTGCCCAGAGCCCGGCTCATCATGCTGGAGGTGCCTACGCCAAACAGGTTGTTGACGGCGTTAAAGGCAAGGAGCACCGGTGCGGCGAGGGTAACGGCGGCGTTTTGGATGGGATCGTTCAACATACCTACAAAGAAAGTGTCCGCCATATTATAAATGACCATCACCAGAGAACTGAGGATGGTCGGAACCGCCAGTGTCATGACAGCTTTTGGCACTGGCATTTGTTCAAATAGGGCTGTTTTTTTCAGGTCTTCCATAAGAGCCTTCTTTCTATCGTGATAAATGTATGGGTTATTTTATCTTTTGGATAAAATAATTAAGGGTCTGATTTTCATAGACGCTCATGATTTTTTCAATTTCTTTCTCAGACATAACCTCCTTAATGGAAGTATGCATCCGGAGCTGGCTGTAGATCTGGGAAACAGGCGCCCGGAAGTCGTCTTTGCCCCAATCCTGAAAGATACTGATCCACGCGGCTACGGAATGCTTGGACAGCTGACCGCCCACGAAGGTCTCCGTTACGGCGATGATGCTCTGCCAGACGATCTCGGCACCTTCCGGGTCGGCAAGGAGTTTTTTAAAAAACACAGGATAGTTTTTGATGGAATTCAGAATGGAAATTACAATTTCCTTCCAGGTGGCATTGTTGCTGTAAATGTCATGGAATGCAAAAAACTTTCCTGTTGCGATTTTCAGGGAAAGATCGTACTTATCCAAATAATATCTGTAAAAAGTCTGGTGAGAAATTCCTGCTGCCTTTGTAATGCTTGTGACTTTTGCTTTTGCAAAAGATGTACTTTTTAAAATCTCATAAAATGCGTCTGCAATTTTCTTTTCCATTTCATTTTGAGTTCTCATTGCACATTACCTCTGTTTTGAAGTGGGAGTAATATCATCTTTTATTATTATGGATACAGGGAAAAATATCAACCGAAATAAAATGAAAAGTTGGTAAAAATATATACAAAATGGATGGCTGAATACTCAATTTTTTTGTACAAATATGGAAATTCTAATTGATAAAAGTTATAAATTATTGAAATTGTCTATTAATAATGATGAAAAGGGGAAATTATTGGACGACTTTTTGGGCAGTTTATTATAAGATTATAAATACAAAAGTAAAATTTTTAAACAGAAAGCACAATACATTTTTAGGAGGAGGAAAATGGAAGAAATTATTCTGAAGGCTGAAAATATGTTTAAAGAATTTGGCGCGACAAAAGCGGTCAGCGATGTTACCCTGGAGCTTCGCAAAGGCTGTGTGCTTGGGCTTGTGGGAGAAAACGGTTCAGGCAAATCCACATTGTCCAGTATGATTGCCGGTGTCTATCCCCCTACGAAAGGTGTGATGACATATAAGGGAGAGGAATATAGACCTAAATCTGTACTGGATGCAAGAAAAGCCGGAATCCAGTATCTGACCCAGGAACAGGGAACCATAGACGGCATGACGGTGGCGGAAAATATGTTCCTTGGGGAGGAAGACCAGATGTCCAAAATGGGGAATGTCAGTATAAAGAAATTAAATCTTCTTGCCCGTAAGATCCTGGACGAAAACGGTATGAATTATGTGAATCCCAAGGCAATGGTGGAGACCTATTCCTTTGAGGACAGAAAGATGATAGAGACGGCGAGGGCACTGAGCCATCAGCCGGCAATTCTGATCATTGACGAAACCACCACGGCGCTTTCCCAGAAAGGGCGGGAAAGAATTTATGAAATTATATTTGAGCAGAAAAAAGCGGGAACTGCAATCGTTATTATTTCCCATGACCTGGACGAAGTGCAGAAACTGTGCGATGAAGTGCTGATCATGCGGGACGGCGTGTATGTGGATACCCTTAAGGGGGATGAGATCAACGCCCACAATATGAGGGAAAAGATGATCGGAAGAACCATGGAAGGTTCCTATTATCGTGGAGATTTTGAGTGTACCTATGAGGATGAGGTGGTTCTTGAGGTAAAGGATCTGAGCGTTTGGGGAATTTTCAGCGATGTGAGCTTTGAACTTCATAAAGGAGAGATCCTGGGAATCGGGGGCTTAAGCGAATGTGGAATGCATGAGCTTTTAAAGACGGTTTTCGGAGCCATCAGACCCACCTCCGGAAGCGTAACCCTGGTTCAAAATCAGGTGGCGTTAAAAAACACAACGGTTTCCGTGAAGAACAAGGTGGCGTATATTCCCAAGGACAGGGATAAAGAATCTCTGTTCCAGCCCACAAGTATTAAGGACAATATCGTGGCGTCCTCCTACGATAAGATCAAAAAGGGATTTTTCATTAAACCCTCGGATGAGAAAAAGCTTGCCGATGAGCAGGCAAAAAAAATAGAAGTGAAGATGCAGAATATTGAACAGCTGATTCGTGATCTCAGCGGCGGTAACAAGCAAAAGGTAGTGATCGCCAAGTGGATTGCCAATGAATCTCAGATTTTCATTATGGACTGCCCTACAAGAGGAATCGACATAGGGGTAAAGGCAAAAATCTATAAGCTGATGGATACACTAAAGCATGAAGGCATTTCCATTCTGATGGTTTCGGAAGAAATGATGGAACTGATCGGAATGGCTGACAGGATTATCACAATGAAGGACGGGCGCTTGAGTAAAGAATTTACAAGATCAAAGGATCTGAGTGAGTCCACCATTATCAGTGCAATTGTCTGAGGAAGGAGGTGTAATTGAAATGCGTGAACAAATGAAAAAGATGGTTCCGGTTGCAGGGCTTGTAATTATGTTTTTGCTTTTTGCATTTACCACGGACGGTAAATTCCTTACAAGGGTAAACCTGCAGAATCTGATCATACAATCCGCTATTACCATGGTTGCAGCTGTGGGGACAGCGTTTGTGATGGCTCACAATAACCTTGATTTTTCGCTGGGTGGAGCGTGCGCCTTAAGTTGTGTTCTTTCCTATCTCATTGCAGGTCAGAATTTGCCTTTGTTTTTTATTTTATGTATGGTATTCGGTATTGTATGCGGATTGTTTTCGGCACTGCTGCATATTAAGGGACAGATACCTGCGTTTATGGCGGGAATGTGCCTGATGTTTGCAGGGCGTGGCGTTGCCCAAAGCGTGGCGGCAAACACCAATATGCTGATGGTGGGCGCGGCATCACTGAATAATATCTGGTTTTTCCTGCTGGTGCTTTTGGTGGTGGTGGTTTTAGGATTTTTGATCTTTAACTATACCAAAGTGGGAAAATATCAAAAGCTGATAGGAACCAACCCTAAGGCGACAGAACTTAGCGGAATCAATGTGAATGCTTACAAGACCATAGCTTTTGCCATCAGTGGGGCAACCATTGGTATTGCGGCATGTCTGACCGTGATACGAAGCGCATCCATTATCGGGAACACGGGGCTGAATCTTGAAACCAACGTGCTTTTGGCGCTCAGCCTTGGCGGCATATCCATCACAGGCGGTTCCGCAACGAAAATGCGTTCTGCCATCATCGGTACTTTGATTTTCTTTATTTTAAATAACGGGCTTACCCTTTGGGGGCTGAATCCCGATTATGTTGACATTGTTAAAGCGGTATTCTTTTTATTAACGGTAACCATTTCCATCGACCGCTCTCAGTATGACATGATTGCCTGAGGATGGGATAAAACTTACTTTTACAGGGAGGAAAAATTATGAAAACAACGAAAAAACTTACACGGTTTATTGCGCTTGCCATGGCTATGATACTTTGTCTGTTTACCCTGGCAGGATGCGCGGGAAGCGGCGGCAATAACGGCGGCAGCAGCCAGAACAGCGGAGAAGAAACGGCGGCAGCGAGTGATGCCAATACCGAGACCGTCACTGATGCTGAAAGCAAACCGGCTGACAGTGGGGAAAAGGTAAAGATCGGAATGATCTGGTATGGCAACACGGACGCAATGGGCGGAACCTTTTACTCCTGGGCAAATCATGCGGCGGAGGTTTTGAACGTTGAGCTTGTGTGGAAGCTGGGCAGCTATACCACAGCAGACGAATTAACGGACTGTGAAAATCTGATCAGTGCAGGCTGCCAGGGCGTTTACTTTGTTCCCATGGATACAGCGGCAAACCTGCAGTTAGGCAATGCATGTAAAGATGCAGGGGTTTATTGGGCGACCAGCAACCGGCAGATCGCAGACGAAAGCGTTTTGACGGCATGTGAAGCAAATCCTTATTTTGTAGCGCGGGTGTATGACAACAGCTATGATGTGTGCAAGGAAATGGTGAAGGTTCTTGCAGATCAGGGAATCAAAAAAGTATGTATGCTTTCCGGCGACCCTACAGACGCTATGATGGTAGACCGGACAAAGGGATTTGAAGACGGCTGCAGCGAATATGGGGTTGAGATCCTTGCTACTTCCCAGATCGTATCCGGAGACGCATCCGCAAACGTAGACAGCGTAAACAATTTTCTGACTCTTTATCCTAATATGGAAGGCATTCTTGCAGTATCCGGAACGGCAGGAGTAGGGGAAGCGATCATCACGGCATTGGACGCTTCAGGCAGAGAAAAAGGTTCCGTTAAGGTAGCGGCATTTGATACCTTTGAAGGCAATCAGCAGGCGTTTGAAGCCGGATGGCTTGCGGCAAGCTGCGGAGGCTATACAAGCGAGTGCCTGATATCCTTACTGGCTCTGATCAGCACGGTGAGAAGCGGCAGCGGCACGGGTGAAGTTATGGCTCTTTCCCTTTCCCCTTTGTTGATTACCAGCGCAGAGGAAATGGACATCTTTTCACAGTATGTGGACAACCCTGAAATTCAGCTTTACAGCGATGAGACCATCCAGAGCCTTGCAGGAGACGGAGTGACCATAGAAGATTATCAGAAGGTATTGGATGATTGGAGCATCGATTATGTGAAACAGGCGGCTGGCATAGAATAAAGCGTCAGTTAAAACAGGCTGACCGGGCATGGAGGAAGGTTGAATGAATAAACTATTGGAGACAATTAAAAATTATGCGTTATCGGTGATCATGCCGGTCATAATGATTATTTTATTGCTGATCGTTTCACCCGAAACCCGGTCAGCAAATGCGATCATTTCTCTGCTCCGGCAGGGATTTGCACCTGCGGTTTTAGGCTGGGGCGTACTTTTTAACATGAAAGCGGGAAACTGGGATTTCTCCATCGGCGCAAGGTTTGTGCTTGGCTCGATCTTAGCGGGAAATCTGGCAATGAGCTTACATTTGGGAATGCCGGGATTTATTGTGCTTGCCCTTGTGATCTCCCTTGTTTTAAGCACCATCGTAGGATTTGCCTATAAGCTTTTAAGGATACCCACCCTGATCGTATCCATTGGCATTTGCCTGATTTTTGAAAGTATTACCCGAATCCTTTACGGCGGGGCAGGGGTTCATGTGAGTTCTGAATACATGCTTTTTGGAAAGTCTCCCTATGATGTGATTGCTTTTGCAGTATGCTTTGGGATTGCTGCTTACATTTATTATAAGAGAAAGTTGGGGTACAATGTGCGCGCAGTGGGAACCAATCCTGTTGTGGCGCAGACCAACGGCATTAACGCTGTCACCACAAAGACAAACGCACTGATTGTTTCGGGGCTGTTTGCAGGGCTTTACTGTATTTTAAGTCTCAGTAAAACGGGAGTATGCGCAGCTGTGTCAGGAACCTTAGGGAGCGCAGCGACTGTGTTCGATGCCATGATGTGCGTGCTCATCGGTATGGCGATCTGCGGCAAGGGGAATATTATCTTTTCCCTGTACAGCGGCGCTTTGATCGCCCAGATCCTGAAAATGGGTATGATGGCGATCGGTCTTCCCACTACATACAATAAGGTGGTGATCGCACTGTTCGTTATTCTGTTTATGGTTTCATCTACCAGAGGCGATGTGTTTGATGGCTTGAAAAACAGATTATTTCATAAGACAAAAACAGTTTAAAAATATGTGAGGTAAGAATATGAAAGTTTTAGCGCTTGATTTTGGGGGGAGTTCCGTGAAATATGGAATCGTAGATGAAAATGCGGTGATCTCCAAATCCGGAAAACGCCCTGCGCCCCTTGCTTCGGTGGAGGAGTTTACAGATACGGTGGAAAGTTTGTATCGGGAGTATAGGGACGAGGTGGAGGGAATCGGTATCAGCCTTCCCGGCAACATAGATCCGGAAAGCGGAATGCTTTTTGAAAACGGAGTTTATCAGGAGTTATATGGAAAAAGCATTACAGAGCTTGTGAAGGAGAAATGCAGCGTTCCGGTGGCGGTTGAAAACGATGGAAAATGCGGCGCTTTATCAGAGGCGTGGCGGGGAGCGCTGCAAGATTGTAAAGATGGAGCGGTGATTATTTTGGGATCAGGTATTGCCGGAGGAATTATTAAAGATCACGTAATACATAGTGGAAAAGGCTTCAATGCAGGAGAGTTTTCCTTTCAGATCACCCATCCCGGAGAATACAGTATGCTTACAACGGCATTTATGTCGGTGGGAATGCTGGGAGTCACCTACAAGCTTTGCAAGATAAAAAATCTGGATCTGTCAGTTCAGGATTCCAGCCCTTCCATGTACCTGTTTGAGTCCATGTTTGCTTCCAGATTTAAGACACAGCAGGGAGAACCCTTAAAGATCAAGGCGGACGGCAGGCAGTTCTTCCAGTGGGTGGAAGAAGGGGATGAGGATGCGCTGAAGGTCTATCGGGAGTTTATTGTTGCCCTGGGCGCCCTGGTGGTGAATATTCAGATCTGCTATGCGCCTGAAAGGATCGTGATCGGAGGAGGCTTAAGCGCAAATGAGCATGTGCTGCCGGATCTCCAGGCGGAGATCGATCAATATTACACCAATATTGGACTGGGAGAGAAGATGAGGGCTGAGGTGGTGCGGAGCGCTTATCTGGGCGAATCGAATCTTTTCGGAGCTACCTATAATTATATTCTGCACAATAAAAAATGAAAGAAATAGGGCTGCAAGCGCAGCCCTTTCTTTATGATAATTTATGCTAAATCTTCTCCGTTGGATGCGATCACCTTTTGATACCAGAAGAAAGAGTCCTTTCGAATCCTGTTCATGGTTCCGCTTCCGTCATCGTGCTTGTCAACATAGATCTGACCATATCGTTTCCGCATTTCTCCTGTAGTGGCGCTTACCAGGTCGATACAGCCCCAGCAGGTATAGCCCATGAGGTCTACGCCGTCCTGTACGGCGAGCTTCATCTGGCGGATATGCTCCCGCATGTAGTCGATCCTGTAAGGGTCGTGAATGGCGCCCTCTTCCACCTGGTCGTAGGCGCCCAGACCGTTTTCCACCACCATAACGGGGATGCGGTAGCGGTCATACACAGCGTTCAGGGCATATCGGATGCCCACGGGATCGATCTGCCATCCCCAGTCGCTTGCTTTTAAGTAAGGATTCTTCCTGCCCCCAATCAAATTTCCGCCTATGTCGTCAGCTTCCCCTTCTGTTCCTACGCATACGGACATGTAATAGGAGAGAGCGGTGAAGTCCACGGTACCTTCCTTCAGGATCAGGTCATCACCTTCTTTTATGGGAAGGGAAACACCTTTTTCTTCCAGAAATTTGTGCACGTAATAAGGATATTCCCCTTTAATTTGCACGTCGTTACAATACCAGTCATAATTCTGCATGTATTGCTGGGCAAACAGGATGTCCTTTGGATTGCAGCTGCTTGGATAGGCGGCGACAAAAGCGATCATATTGCCTATTTTGTATGCCGGATATTCTTTGTGCGCCCAGGCAACCACTAGGGCGGATGCGATCAGCTGATGGTGTAATGCCTGATAACGCTCCTGTTCCGTGCGTTTGATCTGGTCGATGGGACCTGAAAAATCCCTGACCATACTGCTGGAGACCACATCCCCTAAGAGCATCTGGGTGCAGTTAAGCTCGTTGAAGGTGATCCAGTATTTGACCTTTCCGCTGTAGCGTTTCAGGATAGTCTTGGCGTAGCGGACAAAGTGATCGATGGTTTCCCGGGAGTGCCAGCCGTTGTATTTTACTGCAAGGGCATAGGGCATTTCATAGTGGGAGATGGTAACCAGCGGTTCTATGCCATATTTTTTACATTCGTCAAATACATTGTCATAAAATTGAAGACCTTTTTCATTAGGTTCCTCCTCCATTCCCGTGGGGAAAATTCTGGACCAGGCGATAGAAAGCCGAAAACATTTGTAGCCCATTTCCCCCAAAAGGGCAATATCTTCCTTGTAGTGGTGATAAAAATCGCTTGCCTCATGGCTTGGATAGTGACGGTCTTCTTCTATGGTGCTGGTGATCCACTTGGAAGTGGTTTTGGTTCCGCCGGTGCACATATCCGATACCGAGGGACCTTTTCCATCCTCATTCCAGCCCCCTTCAAATTGGTTGGCGGCAGTTGCGCCGCCCCATAAAAAATCTTTTCTTAGCATAAGAGATTCCTTTCTTTTCTGTTATTCTTTGTCGTAGCCTGTCTCAGGTTCTTCCCAGGTACGGGAGGAAGGGCACTTCCAGAGGTATAAACGGTTTCCGGCAGGATCTTCAATGACGCAGGTAGGCTCCCAGCTGTCTTCATCCACCGGAACTCTGGCGAGGAAGGATTCTTTTTTGTCGGTGATGACCCTTCCACCGTTTGCTTCAATATCGGCAAGGGTATCCTTCAGAGGTCTGTCCATGCTGATCTCCATGTAGGGACCCGGCTTTGCCAGTTCATCCGGCGTCCAGAATACCATCAGATTCATATGCCCCGGAACAGCGCCTTCATAGTCAGCCTGACAGGGACCCGTCCCGATGATCAGAGCAGGGTGCTCATCCCCTGGTTTGATGGCGCTTACTGCCTCCGGCATTTCGATCATGTCCCATCCGAAAACATTGATGCAGAAGGTCTGGAAACGTCTCATCTCTTTGTAGGTATAGAGATAAATGCGGGTTCTTCCATGAAGACTCTTCTGAGTAAATTTCTTCGGTGGTCTTCCTGGATTTACACTTTGCTTTTCCTCACCTGGGATTTCCCAAAGATACATGGGATTGCCCTCGGAGTCCTTGATCAGGGCATAATCCTGACCTTCTGTCTGATATCTTTCCTTCAAAACTTCTCCGCCGTATTCCCTTACCTTTGCCAGAGTTTCGTCAAGGCTTTTTACCTGGACGATAAAGGATGCATCGGGCTCATTTTCTTTTTTGGCCTTCAGGTAGCCGTATTCAAAGGAGGGAATGCTGGGTTCCCACCTGGGAGTACCGGGACCTGTTGCACAGTACATCAGGGGAGTCTCCGGATCGGAATGATCCGTGTTGACAATATCCCAGCCGCAGACCTTTGTGTAAAAACTGCGAAGCTTTTCAGGATCGTCATAACTCATCACAAATCTTCTTACCTTTCCGTTTCCGGCTTCTTTGATAAAGGGTTTTGCCACATGATAGCTGATATCATAAGGATCTCTTGCCTCGTCAGGGGCAGGGGGATCTACATGGATACGACGGGTTTCAATGCTTCCGGTCCAGGGCTCTTCCAAATATTGTTCTTTTGGCGCGCTGCAGCTGGGACAGTAATCGGGAACTTCGGTTTCATCTAAGGCAAAGGGAAATCCGCAGTTAAAACAGGTGTATATTTTTTTCATCTATGAAAGCCTCCTTTATTTTCTTATTGATGGTTTCAAATGGTTGCGTGTTCAGCGATTACACATGAGTTTGACTGCTTTTACCTTATCTTATTTTAAATATAACTGACGGCTATAAATGATATCAACGATATTTTTTACTGTTCAGTCATTTAAAAGTTACAATTTTGAAAAAGTATCATAATTCGATGCGCAATTTATGATAATACAATACATTTTCGCTAAACTGTAACTTTAATAAGATATTATCGAACAACTCTATCTTGTGGACGTGTTTTTCTGATGTTACGATAAACAAAACCCAGCGATTACATAAACCCTTATCTATAAAAATCAAAGGAGGATTTTAGCAATGAAGAAAATTTATACCTGTTTTACATGCGGTTTCCCGTTTGCAATGGAAGAGAGCGATGTTCCTGCAGAATGTCCTGCCTGCGGTTCTCCCAAATCCCAGTACTTGGAGGAACCCTGGAACGGAAGTATTGAGGCAAGAAGAATTCACGTGGACTTCCCCAAGCCTGATCCCAACTGGGACCCTATGGATATTAATTTCCATCATCCCAGGCATTTTAAGCCCAAGAGTATGCATGGACGAATCCGCAGGTTTGTCCTGCCTTATGACGATGCGGAAAAGACCCGGGCGTTTTACGCTGAAGCAATGGATTGGGATATCATCAACATGGAACATACGGACGCGGAAAACCCGTTGATGTATTGTGCAACAGGCCCAGGCAACGCAAACTGGGAGCCCAGCGTTCCCTCATTCGGCTATGGATTTTTGAAATCCAGGAAAAGCGCAAATGCAGTTGAGACACCCAGCTTTGTGGTGGAAGTGGATGACTTGACAGACACTTTAAAGAAAGTGAAAGAATTTGGCGGAAAGGTGCTTGCAGACCGGTATCAGGTGGAGGAGGACAGCTACGCGCAGATTGAGGACAGCGAAGGAAATGTGATCTATTTATGGGAAACCCCTGCAGACGTTGACTGGACGCTGCCGGAGACGCTGTATTTATCCCAAAGACCGGAAAAGATCGAACCTTATGCATCCTCCGCAAAGGCATCTCCGGATCAATATCCTTACCGCGCCCCTAAAAAGTATCCCAACAAGGATCTTCATGGACGGTTCAGATTTATTACCTACTCCTATAAGGATTTTGAGAGATGGCATAAGTTTGTTGTCAATGTGTTTGGATGGGATATGTTTGAGCTTCCTGTTGCAGCCGGAGGAAAGGAAAAGGGAAGCGCCAACCCCAGCCTTTTGATTGCAACAGGTCCCAGCTATGAGACCTATGAAGGAGCAACGCCCGGTCATATGAACGCAATGGTTCACTATGCAGAGAAGGAGTTGGAGCCTGTGCTGCCCATGCTGGAGATCAATATGTGGGAGCCGCTTGCGGACACTTTAAATGATCTGATCTCTAAGGGCGGCAGGCTGGAAGGCGAAATGCCTGAAGAGTCGGAAGGATGGATGGCTTCCGCCCATGTTTATGATCCTTCAGGTAATATGCTGCATCTCTGGAAATGCCCTACTTCCCGTACATGGGAAGAGCCTGAAGCGGCTTACGATAAAGAATAATGGGATAATGAATGAAAAAGCGCCGGTCCTTCGGGAACGGCGCTTTGAATGCTTTAAGCTGTAAATATAGCGGCTATTGGGAATTGTTCCTGGAGATAAAGAATTGCATATCCAGGCATTCGTAATGAAGTAAGGCTTTTTCAAGCTCTTTTCCGGACAGAACTTCATTAACAGGCAGATAGGAGCAGAGCTTTGAATACATATCGGCAACGGAATCCTGAAACTTGTTTGCCGACCATTCCCTGACAATGCACAGCCAGATATAGTACACAGGCGGAGAACCAATATCCCCGGTGAGGCGTTTGGAGAGTTCTTCCAGAGAATGACGGAAAACCTCGGCTCCTTCTAAATCGGAGGTGAGGTGTTTAAAAAGCCTGGGGTTATTTTTGATGATGTTAAGCAGGGAAATTGCAAGCTCCCGCCAGGTGACGTTTTCCCCGTATACGGATTGAAAGCGGAGAAACATGTCCATACAGACAGCTTCGGCAAGCTGGTATTTGTCTGCAAACAGCCTGTAGAAGGTTTGGTGGGATACGTTGCTTTCCCGAATGATATCCACTGTTTTTATTTCTGAAAAGTATTTTTGTGTTAAAAGAGAAGAAAAACCGTTCATGATTTTTTTCTTTGTGGAAACGGTTGAGGGCATAAATTACCTCCTGTGGAAGACGGTTTGTAAGTGACAAAATTAGTATAGCCGATAGGAGGGGTAAAATCAAGATTTGCGCGGGATTGGCGGGATGGGTATAATAAAGAAAAATGATGTATTATAGGTTTAATAGTTGGAATGGAGGAAAAATGGATCAGATGGAAATGCTATGTAAAGAAATCGGTATGCCGGAGGAAGTGACCAGGACAGTTATGGCATGTGATAAGCAGATAGAATATGAAGGCATTAGGGCTGCTATGGATAAGCTTTTTGATCGGGAAACCTGGGACGAGGGACGGATGGAGCTTCAGGCTTTTCTGGGGGAAGATCCTGACGGATTTAAAATGCTTACCTGTATGCTGAGAAGCAGCCTTAAAACCCGTGAGTATTATAAAGAGCATAATATTTCGGAAGGGATTTTCAGGGATACCATGAAATGCTTCTGCCGGTTTGTGAAGGAGCATAAGGCAGGGTATGGGAGGTATGCTTTTGACAGGGAATGGTGGACGGCGAGACAGCTTGCAGGGGTGCTTTTCCGAATTGGAGAGCTGGAATATGAGATGAGGGATGAGGAGGGAAGGCGTTTTATAGATTTACATATCCCCTCAGACGCTATATTGACCAGAGAAAAAACAGGGGAATCGCTCCGCATGGCAGAAGCCTTTTTTGCAGAAAAGTTTCCGGCATATCGATCCGTGGATGTAGAATGCCATTCCTGGCTACTCTCTCCTACACTGAAAGAAGTACTCTCGCAAAACTCCCATATTTTGGAGTTTCAGGAACTTTTTCAGATTCAAACCACGGGTCAGAAGGATAAGGAATATATGGTTTGGGTCTATAAGCGGTCGGATTGGGAGTTGGAAAAGCTGCCGGAGGATACTTCTCTTCAAAGAAATTTGAAAAAGTATCTTTTGGCAGGCGGGGCAGTGGAGGATGCAAGAGGAAAACTCATTAAAAAATTGTTTAAATGAGAATGATATTGTGTTATGATAATTGCAAAGCATATGATTTCTTTAAGCGAAAGCTTATTTGGCAGCAAGGCTGCGTCTGAGGAGCAAATCTGTTCTTAAATTCTTTGAAATCCTGCTTTTGAAAACCAACTAATTCATAATGAAGCGGGAAATGCAAAGACTGATCAGGCAGATGATGGGTGTTTAACAGATAGTCCATGGTTATTGTTACAAGTTCTATGATCGTTTCCTGCGTAAAGGAGGAAACGAAATGACAAATGTACGAACAAAACTGGAAGAATTAAATTTGGTAGACCGATTTCTTTTTGATGAAACCATGGAAAGCAAGGAAGCTTACCAGGCGGCAGTGAGAATTTTCATTAACACAATGGGAACGAACAGGGAAGCCTTTTCACAGGAATTCCTGGATTTTATGGACTATATTATGACGTCTACGGATAAAGCTGTGGAGAAGACGGAGAGCAGCAGAATTAAGCTGATACATGAAAAAGTAAGAAAGATCAGAGTATCGGAAAAGATGGGGGTGAAGTATATGCAAAGATGGGAAGAGGTGGAATATGCCAGGGATGATGGACGAGAAGAAGGACGGCTGGAAGGTCTGGCGGAGGGAGCAGATAAAAAAATTATTCAACAGATATGTAAAAAGCTAAGTAAAGGGAAATTACCGGAAGAAATTGCGGAAGATCTGGAAGAAAGTTTGGAACTGGTTCAAAAAATCTGCAATGCTGCAAAAGAAAATGCCCCTGAATTTAATTGTGATGAGATCTACAACAGGGTTTATGGAGAAAAGCATTCGGTATAGAGATATATGCAGGAGGAAAAATGGAACAATCTGATCAGAGGGAACAGCCTCATCAAAGAAGAGTGCGTTACAAAGGAACGCATCCCAGAAAGTACAGTGAAAAGTATAAAGAACTGAATCCTGAAAAATATCAGGATACCATTGAGCGGGTAATCCAGAAGGGAAGCACGCCTGCTGGAATGCATCTTCCTATCTGCGTCGGGGAAATACTGGATTTTTTGCAGATACAGCCGGGAATGGCAGGGCTTGATGCAACTCTTGGCTATGGCGGGCACAGCCGGGAAATGTTGAAATGCCTTGAAGGGAAAGGGCATCTTTATGGATTGGATGTAGATCCTATTGAAATTAGAAAGACAGAAAAAAGATTAAGAGAGCTGGGATATGGAGAAGATCTGTTTACAGCGCTGCATATGAATTTTGCCTGTATCGATCAGGTGGCGGAAGCGTACGGACCGTTTCAATTTCTCCTTGCCGATCTTGGGGTTTCGTCCATGCAGATCGACAATCCTGACAGGGGATTTTCCTATAAGAATGACGGTCCCCTTGACCTTCGTCTGAATCCTGAGTCTGGAATTTCCGCGGCGGAGCGTCTGAAGGAGCTTACAAAGGACGAACTTGCGGGAATGTTAAGGGACAATGCGGATGAACCCTATGCAGAAGAACTTGCAAAGACGATTACCACTGAACTGAGAAAAGGGAAGAAAATTGAAACCACTACAAGACTGAGAGAGGTGATAACCCAGACTCTTAGTTTTTTGCCGGAGAAAGAACGAAAAGAAGGGGTAAAAAAATCCTGTGCCAGGGTTTTTCAGGCGCTTCGTATCGATGTAAACAGCGAATATGAAGTATTGGACACCTTTTTACAAAAATTGCCCGATGCTATGGCATCAGGCGGAAGAATTGCCATTCTGACTTTTCACTCAGGGGAAGACAGACTGGTCAAGAAATCTTTTAAAGAATTGTACAAAGCAGGTATCTACTGCGAAATTGCGGCAGATGTGATCCGCCCTTCCGCACAGGAATGTGCGAGAAACACCAGGGCGAAATCAACAAAGATGCGATGGGCGGTGAAGGCATAATATTTCCTGAAAGTTATTTACCCATAATCATGTAATCCATCAAAAGCTTTACATCCTCAGGATCAGAAGCGATCAGTTCCATTTCATTGATAAAGGTATTATCATTAAAAAGCTTGGACAGTGCAAGGTATTTGGTGAGCTCAGACTTTAAGTTGAGACGGTCGCCCTGTTTGGAAACCAGTTCTACAGATCCCTTACACTGTTTAATAATGCCTAAAAATTTTTCTACGTCATCGATGTTATAAATTTTCATTGTTACCTCCATTCCGAAGCGTTTTACGCTGAGGAAGGCGAGCGAAATGTCAGATTTCGTTCTGCCTGATATATGTTTCCTTGTTTCATTTCGCAATTATTTTATCAGCGTTCACAAAGGCAGGCAATGTTCATAATGGGGGAATTTTAAGAGGATTTCCCCGAAGAACTATAAAAAATGTACAGAAAAATGTCGGTTTCCTTCTACCGGACAATTTTGAACACAAAAGAACAGGATTGTATTCTGAGAATCAGGTAGACTGTTAGCAGGAGGTGAGAAGATGGAATGGTTATCCAGCCTGAAAGCGGCAATCGATTATATGGAAGCGCATCTGCTTATGGATATTGGCGCCGATGAAGTAGCGGAGGCAGTTCATATATCGCCCTTTTATTTTCAGAAAGGGTTTAAGATCGTGACAGGTTATTCCATTGGAGAGTATATCAGGAACCGCAGGCTTTATCTGGCGGCTCTGGATGTGCTTAAGGGGGAAGAAAAGGTGATCGACTTATCTTACAAGTATGGATATGACACACCGGAAAGCTTTACCAAGGCATTCTCCCGATTCCATGGTCTGTCGCCTGTGCAGCTTAAGGCGCAGCATTCCAGAATGAAAGTCTTTCTGCCTCTGATTATAGAAGTCTCAATTAAAGGAGGAAATAAGATGGAGTTTACGATTGAAAAAATGGAGCCTATGAAAATGATTGGATTTGAGAAAAATTTTTCTTTTGAATCCAGTTATCAGGAGATCCCGCGTTTTTGGGATGAGTTCTGCAGGAAATACATGCAGCCCGCAGCTTCGGCGGAGGGGACAGAAAAAGAAATACGGCAGGCGGTAGAGGAGAATAAAATCGGAGAATTCGGAGTGTGCATTGACGACAAATCGAATGAAAGCGGATTCCGCTATCTGATTGCAGGGCTTTATCAGGGAGGCAGAGTGCCGGAAGGAATGAAGGTATTTGAAATACCCGCTTATGAATGGGCAAAATTTGAATGTGCCGGCTCCATGCCCGATGCACTGCAGACCCTGAACACACGAATTTTCAGAGAGTGGCTTCCGGGGAACAGGGAGTATGAGATCGCCGCAGAGCTTAACATCGAGTGGTATTCAGAGGAAGACATGGAGAGTCCTGACTACCATGCTGGCATTTGGATTCCGGTTAAGAGAAAGTAGGTAGTGTGTAGCAGCATTGGCATGACATGATAGCAAAGAAGGGGGCTGAGGGACGCGGGGATGCATTGGGGTTCAGCGCCGGTCTTAAAATCGGATTTCACTAACGGAATGAGGAGGGTTACTGCAAACTGAACGGGTCGGAACCAGCGGCATCCGTGCCGCGAGGTTCCTGATTCGTATGACGGGCATGCCCGTGCTCTGTGGTGAAAGTCCACATAGGCG
>CAMWCA010000062.1 GCA_947172705.1 uncultured Lachnospiraceae bacterium | reverse complement strand
GCCCCTTATTTCCAGCCCCAATGCCATACCTGACGCCCAGTAGATCTCTCATGTGATCACCTTAACACTCTTAACATTCATAAGAGCAATAGAACTTAATACCAAAAGTATACCGACCAAACCTCCCACTCCCACTTTCTCCTGAAACAGGAAAACCCCAATCATCGCCGCCGAGACAGTTTCCACAGAGGCGATGACCGGTATTTTACTTGTCTCTTTGATATGCTGGACTCCTTTAAAATAGAGAACATAGGCAAAAGAGGTGGCGATCAATGCATAAAAAAATCCATCCAATAGCAGTTTTCCCGATAAGGGCGAGGCAACTGTATTCCAGGGTCTTATTCCAATTCCCAGGGCAAGGGATGCAAAGAAAAAGTTATAGGTAGTGACTGCAAGTACCGACGTTCCCTCCGCCGTAAATCTTCCTAAAACAGCGGACAAAGAATAGAAAAAGCCTGCGGCTACCGCAATTAATACGCTTCCCCATTGGAAAGCTGTTTCTCCCATGCCGCCTCCTGTAACTGTCAGAATACAGCCTGCAATATTTATCAGTAAGGCAATACATTTCCTTCTATTCAATTTTTCTTTGAAGATCACCCTTGAAAGCAAAGCGGTAAACACAGGCGCAGAGTATAGAAGAACTGCGCTTAAAGACGCGCCGATCCTGCTTACCGCCGTACTGTATGCCACATTAAAAATTGCCTGGGTAAATACCCCCAGCAAGAGACAGGCAAGCATTGTCCGTTTGTCAATTTTAAATGCAGAGATTCCTTCCCTTATACAGGTAACAGCCGCCAAAATCAGGAAGCTGAAAAACATCCTGAGAAAGCTTGTATAAAAGCTATTAGAGCCCTCCCCCTGCATGGATCTGACAAAAATGCTCATGGTTCCCCACAGACAGCCTGCCATCAAGATATATAGACCATATTTTCTTTCTGTTTTCATTGTTCTTCTGATTGTAAAATGGAAAAATTCAACAATTCCCCTAAATGATTTATTTTGTATTCCGTATCTCCCGATCCCATAAAGTAACCGGGATTTTCTTTTCTTATCACCTGTGTGATTCCAGCCCTCAGCGCCGCCTGAATGCCGTAAATGGAATCCTCCACCACAACGCATTTTTCCGCCGGCAGCCCAAGCTTCTTCATCGTATAGCTGTAGATCTCCGGATCGGGCTTACTTCTTTTGAAATTACTTCCGGAGACAAGAAGATCAAAGTATTCCTTTATCCTTCCAGCTGTCAACGCCGCTTCGATCTCCTTCATGGAAGAGGAAGACGCCAGGGCAAGGACAAAGCCCCTTCTTTTCAATTCCCGCAAAGTTTCCCCGGCGTCCTTTTCCACGATTTCATCATATTCCACAGGATATTTCTGATAATACTCTCCATACATCCTGTAAAATTCCCCGCGCTCCATGGCACAGGGCAGCATCTCCTGCATCAACGCCCAATGCTCTTCCCCGCTGATACCGCAAAAACGCTGCAGCTGTTCATCGTTCCAATGACCTCCAAGCTCCGTCATGAACCCTGTCAAATGCTTCAGATATTCTCTTTCACTGGCAAACAGCACGCCGTCCATATCAAAGATAACTGCCCTTATTTTTTGATTCATCTTAAGATCTTACTTCCCAGCTTCCCGTGAAAGCTTGTGTCCTTGGTGGTCTGGATATTAATGCCTTTCCTTGCTGAAACCTTCTCGCAGATCATAAAGATCCATAAAATGTATTCCAGCGTATAATAATCGGGACGCCCTGCATCCGGCACATAAAAATCCTTTTCTCCCTCTGCATTTTTGCCGCATATGATCACATTTTCCGCCCACTCTGACAGAACCTTTTTCATGGTGGGAACCCGCTCTTCCACCCCTGTGTCCAGAAGGATTATGGTGGAATCTTCATTCACTGCGTTGTACACGCCATGGATAAACTCTTCAAATTCATAACCGCTTACAGGTATTCTCAAAGTCTCCACAAGCTTCAGGCTTCCTTCCAGCACGATGCCGTACACATCCTTTGTGCCGATCACCCGGATATCCCTGGACTTTGCAAGCCTGTCTCCGTTTTGGGCGATCCACTGATCCGCCTGGTCTACGATCCGAAGCATATTATCGGCGGTTGCTTTCAGGTCTTCAAGCGCCTGGGTATAAACTTTCTCATCCACTTTTTTATGTACAAACCCCCAGTTTAAAGCAAGCAGCATCAAATTAACGATGGTACAGATCATGCCCTTGGTCTTCGGCTGCAAGTCTCCCTCTTCTCCGCAGTACACGGTCAGCACATCATCCGCCACCTCATTTAAGATGACCCCCTTATCCTCCTTTCCGGACATGGAGGCGAGCCTGCAGCCTGCCGCTTTTGCCTGTTTCATGGCGCGGTAAGCGCTTAAGCTTGTGCCGCTTTGAGAAACGCCGATAAATAACGTAGTCTTCGGCTCCGTAAAAATGTAATCCTCCACCTGAAAGGGATAAAGAACCTCTACCGGCAGTCCCGTATATTTGGTCATAAAGAGCTTTGCGGCGGTTCCGGCATGATAGCTGGAACCGGAGCCGCTGATGATGATTCGTGTGTAATCCGGTTTGGTCACATTTTGAAACAATTCCTCCTGCCGATCCATGATCTCACAGATCCTCTCAGGGGTTTCCCGTATACATTGTTCCATTGTCAACATATTTTTTCCTCCATTTCGAAGCGTCACAAATTCTTATCCCAAAATTCCAAAGAATGCGCCCACAATACTGATCAAAGTCATCAGAATGATCATGGTCAAAGGCTTCATCTTCTTTACCACAATCCCAAAGTAAGTAAGGGCAAACACCAGCAGAGAAGTCAGACAGGGCATAATGGAATTCAAAAGATCCGAAATAGTCTGGGTGTTGGCGCCGTCTGAAACCTGAAATACAATATTCAGATTCACCAGGCTGGCGCACATGCCGCCTACCACAAACAATCCCAAAATGGTTGCTCCCTTTAAGATCCTGCTCATGGTCTGATTGTTTTCTGCGCTGGATAAAAAGGCGGTTCCGAATTTATAGCCTGCATTCATCAGTCCGATCCTGATTGCAAATGCCGGAATATTGTAGATCAGGAAAAACAGGATAGGTCCTAAAATATTTCCCTGAAGGGCAAAGGTTGTCCCCACAGCGGTTGCAATGATCTTGAAGGTTCCCCAGAAAAACGCGTCCCCAATGCCGGAGATGGGTCCCATCAATGCAACTTTGGTCTGGTTGATTGCGGAAGTGTCAAATTCCTCGTTTTCCGACGCCTCTTCCTCCATGGCGGCGGAGATGCCCAGATTGAAAGTCATGCACTGGTTGGTAACATTATAAAAGGCAAGGTGACGTTTCAAAGCCTCCGCCATTTTTTCTTTCGTTGTGTACAATTTTTTCAGAATCGGGATCATGGCATAGGCATACGCCATATTTCCCTGTTTTTCATAGCCCCAGGAAAAAGAGCATCCGCAGGACCTTGCAATAGATTGGTTTAAATCTTTTTTGGTTAATTTAGAAGTCATCATCGTCACCTCCAGCCATCACTGTTGTTTTTTCTTTCTCCGCCTGTACTAAAATCATTGCCAGAACCACACCGAAAATTGCCACTCCCAGAATGGGCAGTTTAGAATATGCTACCAGTGCAAATCCGCACAGGAAAATGTGTACGTTGGATTTGGAAAGCATGGTTCTCGCCAGCATACTGAAGCCGATTGCCGGAAGCAGTCCGATGGCAACGTTAAGCCCTGTCTGTACAAAACCAGGTATGGCGTTCAAAACCGCGCTCATGGCGTTGCTGCCCGCCGCATAAGAGATCATCACCAATATGCCCAGCATAGCCGCCATTCCCAGTCCCGTCATCCAGTGAACGCGTTCGATTCCCTTGTAATTGCCTTCCTCCGCGTGCCGGTCTGCTTTCCGCTGGAAAAGAGAGGCAATATAGCCATAGTAAAAGTTCTTAAAAATCAGCGCCAGGGAAGCGATGGGAAGCGCCAACACCAGCGCGCTTTCAGCCGAAGCCCCTGCATTGATCACAAATGCCACTCCCAGAAGGGAGCCTGTCATGGCGTCCGGCGGTATCACCGCTCCAATGGACGTTGCCCCCAGAAAGGCGAGTTCCAGGGTTGCCCCTACGATAATCCCTGTTTTCAGATCTCCCATCACAAGACCTACAATAAAACCTACCATGATGGGCTGTGTAATAAAGTTTCTGCCCCCTGCATATTCGATCACCATCAGCGCGAATGCAGTGATGCCAAGTAAAATTGCTACCCCAATCATTCTTTTTCCTCCTTTTTCTTCTGTGTCTAAATTTTCTTAAAATCCAAAGGCTTTAATTCCGGCACACTCTGGACAAAGATCTCCAGCCCCCGGTTGGACAGACGCCTTAATTCTGTCTCCTCCTCCGGCAGCAGATTAAACAGCTTATCGATCTGCCTTGCGCCTTCCCGCTTTTTAATGTTTCCCAGATTCAGCTTTTTCACATTGCCGCATGCATCTGCAAGCCTCACCGCGTCTTCCACTGTCTCCACAATGATCAGCAGCCGGTACTTGTCCGTCACGCCGCTGTTCAAGGCATGAATGGAATCTTCCATGTTCTTGATCACAAGCTTTGCGGATGCAGGCTTTGCCATTTTGACCGCAGATTTCCGCAGCTCGTCCTGCAAAATGCCATCATTGGCAATCAAAATGCAGTCGGCATTTAAGTAGCTTGTCCACGAGTAGGCAACCTGACCGTGGAGTAACCTGTGATCCACCCTTACCATTAAAACCATTTCCCTTCCCTCCTTCTTTATGTATCTCCCAAGCCCTCTGCGATCTTCTGTACAATGGTATCGCAGGCAAGCTCTTCGTCCTCACCCTGGCATTCCACCACCACCTCGCTGCCGCATTTGATGCCGCTTTGCAGAATTGCATAGATAGACTTTGCGTTTACGCCCTTATCGCCCCAGCGGATATAAATTTGAGATTTGAATTTTTTACATTCCGTCACCAACTGCCCTGCCGGTCTGGCGTGCAGACCCTGCTTTGAGATCACTTTTACCTTTTCCGCTCTCATAGCTTCCTCCTTTCCCTAAAAATCATCCTCTGTCTGTTCCTGTGATAATACCTGATTGCAATACTGAACGCTGCCCTTTGCCTGCTCCACTGCTTTCCGGAGCATCTCCTCTGTCTCTTCTTCCTCCCCGTCCAGAACGAAAAGCGCCAAAGGAAGGCTCAAACCTGATACCACATGAATGCCATATTTTCCGGTCAGCTTGACGAACTCCGTATTTACGCTTCCGCCGTAGAGATCGGTCAAAACGATGATCTCCTCCCCCGCCGGGTAACCCGCAAGCAACTGCTCTGCTTCCTCCGCCACATTGGTCTGCTGACCGTTTACATAAGCGCTGTACACTTTTACATTTTCATTTCCTCCGGTAATAACCTCCAGCGCATTGTATACGCCCTGGGCAAGCGTCCCGTGGGATGCAAAGATAAAATTTCTTTTCTTCATTTAAAACTCCTCTTCTCTTTTGTCGCTATGGTTGTCATGACTAATATAGTCAAAAATATATAAGATCTCGCTTGCCGGAATCTCAATATGATAATGCCGGGTCAATCCTTCAAAGGATCTTTGGACTTTTTCGATGAAATCTCCCTGCTGCCGCCGGAAGGCTTCCGTCTTCTCATTTCCGCTGATCTCCGCCTTGGTCACCAGCCTTTCCACCATGCAGGCAAGGTGAATGCTGAGCCCGATCACCGTATTTGCCGAAAATGCATTTCCCAGCTCCCCCTGAAGGCGTTTTACAGATTTTTCAATGTAGTCCATCAGCATATTTCCGTCCAGGATAGTCAATTGGGAAATCACATTTTGCAGGGTGAAGTTTTTTACCAGATTTTCGTTAAACTCCTGAATTTCTTCCCCTGTGAGATATCCCCGCAGGATCTGGTTCATCTGCTCCGGCTTCTGAAAGGAAACAATATCCTCCAGTGGGATAAAGGGAATTTCATGAATGCCCGGATTTTCCGTCCCCAAGACAAACAGCAGGTCATATTTGCTCCTGGTTTCCTCCCATACCTCCGAAAGAAGCATGGATGCATTGTAAGAAAGCATCCGGACGCCTTTCTGTTTTAAAACGCTCTCCTCAAACATATAAATAATCCTCTGGTTCAGCACGTCCCCCGCTTCGCTGGCAAAAAGGATCGCCGGCTGCTTTTTCCTCTGGCTAAACACCTGATACCGAAAAGGATTGCTTTTACTCACCGCCTCCAGCATTTCAAAACTGCTTCGTTCCTCCAGAATCTGCTTTCCGGCATCCAGCAGTACCTTAATGCCTATCTGATTCATCCAAGACACTTCCAACTGGAATCTTGTGGAAATTTCCCTTGCTGCTTCTTCTCCCTCATCCAAATCCGTGAACAAATAAATCTTTTGGCAAAAAAGCTCTTTCCGCAAATGTTCGCTTACCCGTTCTGCGATCTCTCTGCCGACATGCTCCGTCTGAATCTCTGCAAACTCAAACACATGCTTCCCCAATGCCTTATTCACCGTATCCGCAATGGCTCCCGCCGTAAGATATCCTGTGGCGGCGATCACGGCAAGGCTTCGCTCCCTGGGCAGCCCCTTGTTGTAAAAGCGGATGTGAAGAATGATGAATACAATGCTCATAATATTCATTTTGATGTGGAAGGCGCCCTCTATAGATTCTTTCAAGCTCACTGCAATCTGAGTCTCCACAGGATACCTTGCCGTAAGAACCTGAAAGCACTCCCCCACCTGCTTTGCATTTTCATTTTCCCAGAGCAGAATTTCCGAATTCACCTCCGTCAGCAGATACACGTTTCGGGAAATTCCGTAGCCGCAGGATGCAGGAAGAAAAATATCATTCTTTTCGCTCACCAGTTCCAGGAATTTCTGAATCACCGCCTCCATTGCCTTGACCTTGCGGTTATCATATTTGCGCTGGTAAATAATATGCTCATAGTATTGATTCATATATTGGGTACTGTATTTTACAAACTCATGCAAAGATCTCTTCTGCTTCTGCCACCGTTCAAATTCCATCAGGATCTGCCTGTAATAGGAAATAATACTCTGGGAGGTCTCCTGCCCCGCCCGTTTTCCCATGTCCAGAAATGCGCTTTCTTCCTTCAGGGACTCCAGATCCGTCTGGGCAAGCATAAATTCCGGTAAATGATAAAGAAGAACCTTGATCCGGCTTTCCTTTTCCTGCCGGAAAAAGGCGTTGGCGCATATCACCTTAACGCAGTTTTTCAGCTGGGAAATATTTTCCTGAAACAGATAGTCCATCAATACTCTGAATACCTGGCTGCTTACCTGTATGTCACGCTTTAAGGTCATTTCCTCATCCCCGAAAAACTTCAGGATCAGCATTTCCTTATCCTCGGGGCTGCGGTTCTGAAGAGACGGTATCTCGCACACTACCGGAATCTGGGTCAGGAGATCCTTGTTCATGTGCATTCTCATCTCCGGCGTAACCGAAAAGATCAATCTTGCGGAAGATATTTTCTTTTCTTCCCATCTGGGATTTCCGTAGGCTCTCCCCTCCAGGTACTCCGCTATTTTCTTCTGGCACTCGCCTCCCAGCGCCGAAGCGTTGCTGATCAGCAAAACGCCTCCATCCGCCCTCTCCAGCAACCCGGGAATCAGAACTTTCTTGCCGTTTAGGATTACGCTGGAGCCAAACAACTCCTTCATGCCGCTTTCAGGGCTTTTATCCAGCTGGCTGCATTCCATCAAATAAAATTTTCCTTCCGATCCAATAAGTCTTTCCGCTATTCCATATTGGAACAGAAGATTTGCCAGCAGCCGTCTGCCCGTCCCCGATTCTCCGGAAAGCAGAATGGGCAGCCCGCTTCCGGGATACTTTACGGCGGCTTTGCACTGCTCGATGCAATACCCCAGGGACGTATCGCTTCCAATCAGAGTTCCGAAAATGGAATCCTTTTTCCTGCTTCGCAGGATTGCCAGAAATTCCTTTCCGTTGCACTCCTCCAATTCCTCCAGATCTTCCCCAAAAAGCTTTTCCATCTTTTCCCGTTCCAGAAAATAGACTGGTCTGGATGGAATCTTTGCCAGAACCCGGTCTTTCACCAGCCCGTTCAGGTATTGGGAAACCAGATTGCGGCTCAGATGCAGGGCGCTGCTGATTGCCGTTGTGGTGCATGCATTCAGCTTTTCTTCCGTCATCTCCGCCAGCAGACTTTCCGTGCAGGCCAACACATGCTCTTTCACACTCTCCTTTGTCTTTGCTGTCATTTTTTCCCTCTCCATTACTTCTTTCCCTCTCCTTATGTTTGATTATACTTATTTTAACCGCTCCCACATTTGTGTTAAACAAAATTGACAAAGTTCCCTGTGATTCGCCAGAAAAACACCGGTTCTTTACACTATCCGGAAAGATTTTAAACAGACAGAACCGCCGGTTAACCTGTATAGTCAAACGGCGGTTCTATTGATAATTAAAAAAAATCGTGGTATACTACATATCAAAGCAACAACATATACGTCGTAAGTACGAGGTGAATATGATTATTAAACGAGATTCTTATCTGAAACGCATGATTCATAATATGTGGAACGGGGAAGTCAAGGTGATCACCGGCATCCGCCGCTGCGGAAAGTCGGTACTGCTATTCGATCTGTTCTATGAATATCTTCTTTCACAGGGAGTTCAGGAAGACCACATCATAAAAATTGAATTGGATCAGAGACGATATTATAAATTCAGAAATCCCATAACGCTTTGTGAATATATCGAATCCTTTGTTGCCGAACGGAAGGATGAGAAGTTTTACCTTTTCATCGACGAGGTGCAGCTTACCACAAAGGTCATTGATAGGGAAAACGACGGAATCGAGGTTTCCATCTATGATATGCTGAATGAACTCAAAGCATATAAAAATCTGGATGTATATGTGACGGGAAGCAACTCCAAAGGACTGTCAAAAGATATCGCCACAGAGTTTCGTGGCCGCGCTGCCCAAATCCATGTGTTTCCCCTGTCCTTTGAAGAATTTTATTCCCATGCAGGCGGTGACGAGCGGAAAGCTCTGGATACCTATATGCTTTACGGCGGCATGCCGCGCCTGCTGGCATTAAATGATGAAAAGGATAAAAAAGATTATTTGACCTCTCTGTACAGTGAATTGTATATAACGGATATTGTAGAGCGCAACGGCATTGAACGTGAGGATATTCTAAAAGATATTCTGGATTTCCTTGCTTCACAGATCAGTTCACTGACCAATCCCACGAATATCGCCAACGCGCTGACCAGCATGAAAAATGAAAAAGTCAATTCCACATTGGTTTCAAACTATATACAGTACATTATTGATTCTTTCCTTATTTCTATGGTTAAGCGGTATGATGTGAAAGGAAAGACTTATTTCAAATATCCTAATAAATATTACTACACGGATATTGGTCTTCGTAATGCAAGATTGAACTACCGCCAGTATGATCCCGGACACATTATGGAAAACATCCTCTATAACGAGCTTCAGCGTCGGGGATATTCTGTTGATGTCGGCGTTGTAGTCGATCGCACTAACGGCGCAAATGTGCAAAAAGAAATCGACTTTGTTGTAAATGATGCAGACAAAAAAATCTACGTCCAATCAGCCTTCAGAATGGATACAGAAAAAAAAGAATCCTCTGAGCTTGCATCTTTCATGCTGACAAAGGATTTCTTCAAAAAAATCGTTGTCCGTATGGATATTCCTCATAGCTTCTATGATGACAACGGAATTTTTCATTGTAATCTGATCGATCTGCTGCTTGGTCGTGTAGAACTGTTTTAATCAACTATCGTGCGGCTGGTACAATTCCATTAACCCGCCGCACTGTTCTACAATTCGCTGGATCAGCTTTTCCGGGGAAAGCACCCTGGCATCTTTCCCAAAGGAAAGCAGCACCCCGTACCAGAACTGTTCCTGTGGCGGAACCGTGATCTGGTAAGTGAAATCTCCGTTTTCATATTCCTCCACGATCCTTCCGTTTAAGTATTCCCTGCATTTTGACTTCAACCTTCCCTTGCAATAAAGAAGGATCTCCATCATTTCCTGTTCCCGGCTCCGCGTCTCCAGCATGTCCCGGATCTTTGCCATGACATGTTCTTTTTCATTGGGTCTGTCCGTTATCCGAAGTTCATCCATCCGTACCACCTTAAACATAGCATAATCCTGTTTGGACGGATTATAACCAATCAAATACCAGTTATACCACTTGTAAAGAACGCCTGCCGGTTCCACTTCCAGGTTTTTCACTTCATCTGCGCTGTTTGTATAGACAAAAGCTATCCGGCGTTTCATCTGTACGGCACGGTTGAGCAGAAACAACATTTCATTGGTGTCCCGATTTTCATGGGCAGCTCCCAGATCCAGGGAAATACCGCTCTCTCCGCCCCCGGTAAGACTTCTCATTTTCTCCAAGGTTGCCTCAAGCTCCTTATCCTTATATGCGGATGCAAGCCCCTCAAGCGCCGCCACAATATAATGATAATCGCCGCCCCCTGCCGCCTGCCGCTGCATCTGGAAGGTATCCATGATTTCATAGCCGCCATCCGTCCCATAATAGGAAGCGACCGGAATTCCCGCCAGACACAGGGCGTCCATATCCCTTGCAATGGTGCGCGCAGACACCTCGAAGCGCTGCGCCAATTTTGCTCCGGAAGTCCGTCCATGATTCAACAGATAGATGGTAATGGCAAGTAAGCGGTCAATTTTCATACTTTCCTCATTTCTGCGCCCGCTCCGGCGCATGGCAGCTCCAATAATCTCCATACTTTATGCCCTTCGGCGAGACAAGCATTTCTCCGGTTTCCTGATATTCCAGAGTTTCCAACGCCATCCTTCTCTCCAATGCCGAGGGGATCGCTTTAGTAGCAAGCATGGTACAGTCAAAAAGATCATACGCCTGCTCCATAATCAGAGACAAAATTTCCACGATCCGATCCTTTCTCTCATAATCGCTTCTCAAATCCAGCCGGAGCAGCCCACAGTGATTAAAATAATCCTCTGATTCTCTGTGAAACAGCTCTATGGTTCCCACTGCCTCATTGGATGCCTTATCCAAAATGCTCCAGCGCACAAAGCCTTTGTCCTTGTATGCCCACAGCCAGAATTCAATCCCTTTCTCCATCCTCTCCAGCGTCCTGTAGTGAAAATCGTCCCCATCGCAATTGTCGCTGTTAAAAAAGGGGACTGCCTTTTCATCGCTGTACACCTTTAAAAGATCCGGGGCATCCGCCATTTCCACCAGGCGGAGCTTAAAGCTTTCATTTTCCAGAGTTGGACATTCTTCATATACATTTTTCATATTCTTCTCTCCCTTTCATATTTGATATGACAAGGATAATACAAAAACTATGACAGCTGTGTGTCATAGTTCTTATTAAATGGATATTATATTTCCTTTTCATACTGCCTGCTAATCATATAGCTTTCTATCTTCTTCATCCATAAAGCACTTCCCCTTCCGCTTCTATATTTTTAAAATATGGATACCATGACTTTTTTCCATAAACTCATCATAAGGCAGGCATACAAAATAACCTTGATCAAATCCCTGCCCATTATTTTTTCAGTCATATCAACTGCCTCTTCTTTAATTTTATTAATGATCGCATTATTCAGTTCAAATTCTTTCATCCATTATCACCTCTGCACACTTATCCCTGATGATCACTCTCTTATAGTATATCCTACTACATTTTGTTAGTCAAACAACAGCTCGTCTACCGTAACAAACTCATACCCCTCCTTCTGCAGGCGATCCACCACCTCCAGCGCCGCCGTCACAGTCGTCTTGTATTGGTCATGCATTAATATAATGTCATTTTCCTTCACCTTCGTACACACAGCGTTTACGATGCAGGACACATTGCTGCTGCACCAATCCAGAGGATCAATGGTCCAGAGCACCGGAAACATATTTAACTCCTTCTCAAACTCTTTGCTCCAACTGCCATAGGGAGGACGAATATAAATGGTGTCCTCCCCCGTGATCCCTTTGATGACTTGATTGGTCTTTATAATTTCCTCTTTATATGCTTCCCTGTTTCTGCTGCTCAGCTGGGTATGATTATAAGTGTGATTTCCGATCAGATGCCCGTCCTCATAAATTTTCTTAACGATCTCCGGATAAGTTTCCGCACTCTTTCCGGTAATAAAAAATGTCACCTTTACATCCCGTTCCTTCAATCCCTTGAGAAGCTGCTCCGTATAATAGGGATGAGGACCGTCGTCAAAGGTCAGGGCAATCTTTTTGTTATTTTCACTTTCAAACGCCTTTCCAATGCCGGGAAGCCCAATAGTGGAAACCCCTATGGCAGGAAGCCTTTCCTGTTGAAAGCAGCCCACGATGCATATTATGGCAAGGAGAATAAGGAGAATGATGCAGGACAATATTCTTCTCTTCAGATTCATCTATGAAACATTCTTTCTTTGACCCTTATTCTATTTATATGCCGCCATGGATTAATTATTATCCTTTTTACCCCTTCCAAAAAACAAGACTGCTGCTTGACCATAACAGTCATGCAACAGTCTCTTTTTTACCCTTGCAATTTTTAAAAGCCCTTCCCGCGTCAGCAACCGCTATACAAACTGATTCCGCTGACCGTCATAATGATAGCCGATCTTCTCCAGCTTCTCCTCGATCTCCGACCTGCTGACATCCATGTCATCACATAAGCCTTCCAGATCAAAGCCATAATCTCTGAGCTTTAAGTTTACATAACTCAAAAGCATATTGGGATCTTTCGGTATCTGCATGTCGCCTGCCTCCTTTAGCCATATCTTGCCCTTTCCATGCTGACGGTTCCATCATGCCTTTACCCGTGCCGTAAGCTCTTGGTTTTCCATAGTGATCAGGATGGTATCTCCCTGCTCCACCTGATCCGCCAGAATCAATTTCGCCGAAAGGGTCTCCACATATTTCTGAATATACCGCTTCAGGGGTCTTGCCCCATAAACGGGATCATAAGCGCTCTCCACAATATAAGCTTCCGCCTCAGGAGAAAGCTCCACGGTAAGCTCCTTATCGGAAAGCCGCCTGTTCAGATCTGCAATGATCAGCTTAATAATACCACCGATATTTTCTTTGGACAAGGGCTTAAATAAAATCGTCTCATCCAGTCGGTTCAGGAATTCGGGTCTAAAATGACTTCTCAGGTCATTTAACACCATTTTCTCCGCTTCGGGACTGATATTGCCCTCCTGGTCAATTCCCTCCAAAAGATAAGAGGCTCCAATGTTGGAGGTCATAATCAAAATGGTATTCTTAAAGTCCACCGTCCGCCCCTGGGAGTCCGTAATCCGTCCATCATCCAAAACCTGAAGCAATACGTTGAATACGTCCGGATGCGCCTTTTCGATCTCGTCAAACAGAACCACCGAGTACGGCTTTCTTCTGACCGCTTCGGTCAGTTGTCCGCCCTCCTCATAGCCCACGTATCCGGGAGGCGCTCCGATCAGTCTGGATACGGAGTATTTCTCCATATATTCGCTCATATCGATGCGGACCATATTATTCTCATCATCAAACAGTGCGGCGGCAAGGGACTTGGCAAGCTCTGTCTTTCCCACTCCCGTAGGTCCTAAGAACAGGAAGGAGCCAATAGGCTTGGTGGGATCTTTGATTCCTGCCTTGGAACGGATGATCGCCTCCGTTACCTTGGTTACTCCTTCATCCTGCCCCACCACACGGCGGTGCAGTTCTTCATCCAAATGCAGGGTCTTGTTCCTCTCGCTTTCCGTCAGCTTCACCACAGGGATTCCCGTCCATCTGGAGATGATTCTTGCAATCTCCTCCTCTGACACGCTTTCGTGTACCAGAGTCAGATCCTTGTTTTTCACCTGCTCTTCTTCTATCTCCAGCTGTTTCTTAAGGGAAGGAAGCTTACTGTAGCTTAATTCCGCCGCCTTCTCATAGTCTCCCTCTCTCTGGGCGATCTCGATCTGGCTGCTTACGCCGTCGATCTCCTCCCTGATCCTGGAAAGCTTCTCAACGGATGCCTTTTCATTCTCCCACTGTGCCTTGCGGTTGTTCAGTTCTTCCTTTAACTCAGCCAGTTCCTTCTGCAGGTCTGACAGACGTTCTTGACTTAATCGGTCATCTTCCTTTTTCAACGCCGTTTCTTCTATTTCCATCTGCATCACTTTTCTCTGCAGTTCATCCAGTTCGGTGGGCATGGAATCCAGTTCCGTCTTGATCAGGGCACAAGCTTCGTCTACCAGGTCGATCGCCTTATCCGGCAGAAAACGATCTGAAATATAGCGGTTGGAAAGCACTGCCGCGCTGACCAGGGCATTATCCATGATCTTAACCCCATGGTAAACCTCGTAGCGCTCCTTAAGACCCCTTAAGATGGATATGGTATCTTCTACCGTAGGCTCCTCCACCATAACCGGCTGGAAACGCCGCTCCAACGCCGCATCCTTTTCAATATACTGCCTGTATTCATCCAGAGTGGTTGCACCGATGCAGTGAAGCTCTCCTCTTGCCAGCATGGGCTTCAACATATTTCCCGCATCCAGCGCCCCGTCTGTCTTTCCCGCTCCTACGATGGTGTGCAGCTCGTCGATAAAAAGAATGATCTGACCATCGCTGTTTTTCACATCCTCCAGCACAGCCTTTAACCGCTCTTCAAACTCTCCCCGATATTTGGCTCCTGCAATCAGCGCCCCCATATCCAGGGCAAATATTTTCTTATCTTTCAGCCCCTGGGGCACATCCCCCCGGACGATTCTCTGGGCAAGCCCTTCTACCACCGCCGTTTTGCCTACGCCGGGTTCGCCGATCAGCACAGGGTTATTCTTAGTCTTCCGGGAAAGAATTCGAATCACGTTACGAATCTCATTATCTCTGCCGATCACCGGATCGAGCTTCTGCTCTCTTGCCTTTTCCACAAGATCCTGCCCATATTTGGCAAGGGTATCGTAGGTTGCCTCGGGATTGTCTGAGGTCACCCGCTGGTTTCCTCTTACCAGTGATAGTACCTGTAAAAAACGCTCTCTGGTAATACCAAACTCCTTAAAAAGCTCCTTGATCGCCTTATTGGGATGCTTGATCATGGCAAGGAACAAGTGCTCTACAGACACGTATTCATCAGAAAGCGCCTTCGCCTCGTCTTCCGCCGATATCAGCACTTTGTTCAGATCCGGTCCTACGTGGATCTGACCGCCCTGCACCTTGACTCTCTTATTCAAGGCTTCTTCCGCCCTGTTGACAAAGTACTGGGTGTTGATCTCCATCTTTTCGATCAGTTTCAGGATCAGGCTGTCCTCTATGGTCAACAGACTGTACAGCAGATGCTCCTGCTCAATTTCCTGATTGCCATACTCATATGCAAGCTTCTCACAGCCTTCCACCGCCTGCATAGACTTTTGTGTGAATTTTGATATGTTCATAAAGCACTCCTCTCTGCCGTTTAAAGTAAATCATGGTGTTTTTCCTGATTTATCAGGGTCTATGATCTACAGTATATCCGGCTAATCAATCGCTTATTTATACTTTTTGCCTCTTCAAGTGTTAATATAATACCAGTTGTTAGCACTGTCAAGAGGTGAGTGCTAATCATTTTATTAAAATCTTATAAACTGGATATTAACAGCACGTTCATATTTGAAATCATACCTCACTATGCCAATCACTATGCCCCATGACCGCTTAAACCGCTTTAATGTCAGACGTACTTTCACAAAACCTCTTGGCTTTCCGGTTCTCGTCGTAAAAAGGAGTATTCCACCCATGCAGAATACTCCTTACCAACTAACTAACCATATCTAATTATTTTATAACCTTTTTTGCAAAATCTCTCTGTCATGCTCATTGACCTCAAGCACATTCATCGCCTGCTCTGCCCCTAGCTTCATATTTGCCATAAGCTTTCTTACGGACTCCAACAGACTATTCAGCCTTGCATTTTCTGCATATTCTCTTGCATATTCTCTTGCATACTTCTCAACCGCTTCACACATTCTCTCTCGACCTCCTTCTTCCTTAAAATGCTTCACCCCTTTAGCCAGTTCCGGATAATACATATCCTTTGATTCCTTACAGCTAAAGTCATGCATCAATCTGCCAATCGTGTCGTCTCCTTTATAATTTCCATTCACATAAACAATATGAGAACCATCATCAAACAACTCATTCGTTTCCTCAAAATGACGACGTTTGATGAGCCATAATAAAATAATCACTTCCTGCTAATATAATATCCTATTGCTCCTATACTCACAATCTATTTTTCTTCTTTAGATTCAACTGGTAAATGAAGACCAAGAATAGTATAATAGTCCCATAAAAGGAGGAAAATTAAAATGGAAGATTTGATAAAAGTATTAGAGTATACGGGCATTGGATATCAGCCTATTTTAGCATGCAGAGATTGGAGAATTGCTATCTTAAATTATCATGAGGAACTTTTGCCGGAAAATATTGGTAATTTTCAGCAGCATTCCTTAACGGATGAGGCATTTGTGCTGCTTAAGGGACATTGCATATTATTTGTGGCAGAGGATGAGTCGCTTCAAAAAATATATGCTGTAGAAATGGAGCCATATAAAACCTATGATATAAAAAAGGGAACTTATCATACCCACACACTTACGGAGGATGCTATGGTTTTAATCGTAGAGGCAGATGATACATGCGACGATAATTCCCCAATTGTACGTCCGTCTGCGGATGTTACCCGCAGGCTAATAGAGATGACGAAAGAAATAGAAGGAAAACGGAATAGTGTGTTCTGAAATATAGAGATATTGTGTAAAAATCAAATTTTCTGCTGATCATTTCCGCCGATTTTTGTGTATTTCTCTATGGTTCCCTGCTCCATGATCCGTTTCCCCAGCAGCGTGATCGCCTGTTTAGGGCAGGTATTGATGCACCGATAGCACATGGTACACCGATTTCCTGCCTTTGCCACGCCCTGGGCAAGCTCCAGATTTTCCATGGGACACAGCCCTACGCACTTGCCGCATCCCACACATTTTTCCGGATCGATCTTCACCCGATCGGAGTAATGCCTTGTCTTCCCATAAAAATACAGTCTTTGACCAAACAATCCAGCCAAATGATACAACGGTCTGACCCCTTCTCTGGGAGGCTTTCCCCCTTGTATCTCCTGCACTGCCTTATGAATTTTCCTCTCCGCCGCCAAAACCAATTCCCTGTTTTTCTCAAAAGGGCGTTTCAACGCTTTTTCGTCCGCTATACTGTCCGGCATTTTCAGATGCAGACCGCCTGTGATCCGGGCGCCGTACTTTTTCAGGCGACGGGCAAGAATTCCTGCGCCGTCCCCGCTGAACAGACCCATGGTTGCAATCACAAAGACTTCTTTATCCTTCCACAATTCTTTATTCTGATCAATGAAATCCTTCAACATTTTAGGAATATTACTGTACTGCACGGAATAGGCAAAAACCAGCTCCTGATTCTCCTTTATGCAGGCGGCTGTGTTTTCATCCTCTATGGAACAGACCTTTGCCGACTCATCAAGCAAATTCAAAAAAGTCTCCAGCGCATATCGTGAATTCCCCGTTCCACTAAAATAAATTCCAAGCATTTATGTTTCTCCCCATCATCTCTGCTCATTCATTTCATTTACAATTTTCTCCGGCTTTACTGTCATTTCCACCCATGCCGGAAAAAATCCGCTTTTAATGACATTCCGTACAGACCTGATATTTGACCACGCCGAACAGTAAAAAGGAACCTTTCCTCTTTTTAAAATCTCCACTGCCAAAGTACTGGTAAGAGCGGCGGCAATCCCCTTCTTTCTATATTCAGGCAGCACATCCACACCGATCTGCCACATAGAATCACAATCTGCCGAACAGCCTGCAAGCCCGATCAGCTTTCCTTCCTCATATGCGCCCACTCCCAGAACATCCGCTTCCTTCCTGTCCTCACACAATGCATTGCTCCATTCCGGCTTGTATAATTCGTGAAAATCAGCTTTCTGCAACAGTTTTAATTCATACTCACAGTGCTGCGCATGTAACTTCTCCAGATCCGGCAGATAATATTCCGCCATAAAGCATACTTTTTGCCCCTTCTCTTCCAATTTCTCATTCAACCAATACAAATTAGGCGTTTCGAAGCAATGATAAAACATAAATTTCCCCAAGTATTCCTCCAGGATTTCCCTATACTCATCTTTCACTGCCGCCACAATATTACTTCCATAGGAAACCAGATTACAGGCAATCGGTTCCTTATAATATTTTCGCGCCCCATCCCCAAGGGAATGTTGTACGATCACAGGATTCTCACAGAAAAAATCCGACACTTTGCAATTCATCTCCAAAGCCGACTGCTTCATTGCAATTTCCAATATATCCCGATTTGTCATTTTTCCTCCACATAGTTTTTCCGCCTGGGATCTAACACCCTTGGGAATGCCACCTGGGAAAACAGCTTCAATATCGCCTCATAGCCTTCCTCCAGCTTATATTCTATTTCCTCCCGATACATGGGAATCGCCCACAGGAAATTGATTTTCGTTCCATCTTTACAGGTCAAAGTATCCACCCCTGGATACGCCTCGCCCAACTCCAGCACAGGTAAAAAGAAAAAGCCTCCCATACTGGTTCCCTCTCCCAGCGGATCATAATCCTCGCTGTTGGGCAGAGTATGCCCCTCTCCCAGCCAGGTCTTATACTCATGAGGAAACCTTGCCAGATATTTAATCCACCGGATAGGCCAGTAATATTCATCGGACATTTTTTCTCCGCTTTCCCCCACCTTTCCCAATTTCCAATCTCCAGGCAGGAACATGAAAAGCTCCGCCCTCTCATAGGCACTTTTATCATAATCGCCGTCCGGCAGAGTCATAGGCAGGTCGCTCATCCCGCTGGTCCAGAGCACATAATAAGGTCTGTTTCCTTCCGGAGGAATGACATTAACGTCAATATGTACAATATCCGACAAAATCTCATGGAACACATAAGGCTTCTCCTCATGACAGGGAAATACCTGATTGACATATTCAGTCAATTCCTCCAGATACTTTCCAGACTCCGTCACCGGCTCCCACTTTCGTTTATCATCATCACTATAACCGATCACATCCACCTTCGTCCCATCCTTGGACACCTTCTTTTTCCGATTTAAAATAAATCCCATACCTGCCCCTCCTTATGACACAATGTTTTACTGTATCCATTATATTTTCATTTCCCTTCAACTTTCAACCTGAAATTTCTGATTACAACAAAAAAGACACTTACATTTCCCGCCGATGACAGAGCACGCCATTGCATCAGGCGGTATCGGAGAGCATAACATAGTATGGCACGGCGCAGCATAGCCGGC
>CAMWCA010000061.1 GCA_947172705.1 uncultured Lachnospiraceae bacterium | reverse complement strand
CTGATCGCCCTCCTTAAACAACGGATAGCCAAACTCCTGCCCGATAGAGTCGAGTTGGACCTGCCTTTAAACTTTCAAAACATTGTAAGCATTCCCGATGCCAAGGAACTGATAGGCTGGCAGCTGTGGGGGATGAGCGTAGGCAGTGGATTTTTGACGGAATCCTTGGGTAATTTGAATATAGATGGAGTAATCCCCGAAGGTACATATAATAGCTGCGTCAATAACGTGGGCAATGAAAAGGGTACGAATGGGCTTGCTTTGGTTCCACTGCTGACGGATAAATCTGCAGAACCTCCCCAGGTAATAATTAGCATTGGTGCGCACGCATGGTCCAGATTTTACAGCAACAGCACCTATGACCTTGTTTTTGAAAGCGCCCAAAACGCCCGAATTGATGGAACTGCGCAGGATGAAGTGATAAACAGTGTTTGGTATTATCTGGCGCGCGGAGGCGAAGGGTATACCTTGGATCAGATGGACAGTCTTTCATGGATTCCTTATGAAGGGGAAATATCATTGACGGAAAGTGACAGCTATGTGCTATATGCCAAGGCGGAGGACGACAGTGGGAATGCTGCCTATGCCAGTACAGGGGGCTTCATCATAGATATGGATGCACCGGTCATTTCCGGCGTTACGGATGGAGGTGTTTATGAAGGGGATACAACCTTTACGGTAAGCGGCGGTAATCTGGACAGCGTAACGGTGGATGGTCAGACAGTGACTTTGACCAACGGTCAATATACCATCACAGCGGATAATCAGGTGCATAAGATCGTTGTCAGAAGCAAGATGGGGAATGAAAAGGTTTGTGAAATTACCGTAAAAGAAAAAAGTGATACAGGTAATACCGACAATACCGGTAGCATCGTGGAGGGAACGGCTACCCTGGCGGCGGGAACCGCTTATACTTTAGGAAACGGAAAGTGGACGGTATCGGGCGACAATACGGTCTATGAGGGTGGAAGAAGCTTTTACGTATCCACAGGCGGGGAATACAGTTTTTCAAAACAGTAAGGAGAACCTGAGATGGAAAAAACCATGTTAATAAAAGTGATTGCGGCGATCTTTGGAGTGGCGGCGGTGGTGACAGGAGCAGTTGTGGCAGTCAGGCATTTTACAAAGGCTGAGGACTCTTATCGTTCTATTCTGATTTATGAATTGGAAGGAACGGCAAATATTGAACGAGAAGGAACAGGAACCATAGATGCGGCGGAGAATCTTTATCTGGAATCAGGGGATCAGCTTACCACTGCGGCAGACAGCTTTGTAAGATTAAAGCTGGATGATGATAAATATATTATGGTGGAGGAAGATACCGTTCTATCTATTGAAGCTGTGGGAACCAGGGAGGATTCCAAAACCAAAATTCAACTGGTGCAGGGCGCCGTTACCAATGAGATTCAGAATGCTCTGAGTGCGGATTCCATATATGAGGTTGCAACCCCCAACTCTGTTATGGCAGTAAGGGGAACCATTTTCCGCGTTGAGGTTTATTTTGACGAGGAAGGCGAAGCTTATGCAAGGCTGTCTGTCTTTGACGGCAAGGTGGGGTCTGTTCTCATCCTTCCGGATGGAACCATGGAAAATGAAGTGACGGTGCAGGAGGGCAGTGAGGTGATCATCCACAGCAATCAGGAACTGACGGAATACCTCGCAGGACCGGCGGATATTGTATTTGAAGAGCTTTCCACACAGTCTCTTCTTACACTGTATGATTTAGTGGAAGCCGATATATCGATTACAGGAACCAACAAGGAAGAACTGGAAATTCTGATTTGGGGAGAGAAAAAGGAGGAGGCAGAGAAACCAAAGGAGACGCCTACGGCAATGCCTGAGGCGACTCAAAAGCCTGACGAAAAAGCAAATGCGACTCCAAGCGTTTCTCCCGGGAAAGAAAATATCGAAAAAAGAAGCGCTGTACAGCCTACGGCAACGCCTGCTATAACGGCGGCGCAGTCTGCGGACATTCCGCAGCCTACAGGAACGCCAAAGCCTACGGCGGTTCCCGCTTCTTCCGATCAGGAGGAGACAAACGATAGTGGCTCTGAGAATCAGCCTGCAGAAAATAAACCTGCAGAAAGCAAGCCTACAGAGAGCCCCTCATCTTTTACGGTGAAATTTATGTACCAGGGACAGTTGTTTGGAACCCAGACTGTGGAGAAAGGGAAAACAGCATCCTGTCCGAAGCTGAGCCCTGGAGCATCTGGCAGTTGGAATTTTGATTTTTCTGCTGCAATTGATCAGGATACCACCGTGGAGTGGGTGGAATAGTTGAGAATAATTTGTCTGAAGGGGAAAGATTGGTGTGAAGAAAGCAGTAAAATGGACGATGCTTATCGTGCTGGTTATCGTACTTTTGTTTGGGGCTTATGCCGCTTATGTATTTGGGACATATTACCGTCTGCCGGATAAGCTGACTCTGGAGGTGGTAAGAAACGGAGAGAATTCTTATTTTGATGAAGATTTTTCCGTTGCTCCCGGACAAGCCTACTTTATCATGACCTATAATATTGGTTTCGGGGCATACCGCAAGGACTACAGCTTTTTTATGGATGGGGGTAAATCATCCTGGGGCAAGGACAAGGAAAGCGTTGTAGCGGGGGTCTGCAGCATGGCGGAGATAGTCAATGATGTGAATCCTGACTTTGTATTTTTGCAGGAGGTGGATCTTGACGGGACCCGTTCCTACCATGTGGATCAGCTGGAACTGTTGAACCAGTTTTTAAGAGGATATTACTATGACTATGCCCAGGCTTATGACTCGCCATTTCTCTTTTTTCCGCCATGGGAACCGCATGGAGCCAATAAGAGCTGTCTTGCCACATATTCCCGGGAGGAAATTACAGATGCCATGCGAAGAAGCCTTCCTATTTCAGAGTCTGTGAGTAAGCTGGTAGATTTGGACAGATGCTACTCCATATCTCGTATCCCTACGGAAAATGAAAAGTATTTATGCCTTTATAATGTGCACACATCTGCTTATGGCGGCAGCGATGAAATCAGGCAGGCACAGCTTTCCATGCTCTATGAGGATATGGTTTCTGATTACAAAAAAGGCAATTATGTGATCTGCGGCGGCGATTTTAACCATAATATGCGGGAGGGAAAGCAGGAAAATGCGCCGGAGTGGGCATACGAATTTCCAAGGGAGAGCCTTCCGGAAGGATTCCACATGGGGCTGGATAGTGCCAAGGATGAGGAGGATGTTGCCCATAATACCTGTAGAAGCGCTGAGACTCCTTATCAGGAAGGAACCACTTACACGGTCACTCTGGACGGTTTTATCGTTTCAGATAATGTAAATGTGAATTATTACCAGCATATGGATTGGGGCTATGAATTTTCGGATCATGACCCGGTGCTGATGCAGTTTATTTTGGAATAAAAGAATAGAAACAAACCCAAAAGGTCATACTAGCCTGTAAATAAGAACGATTGCGTGTATGCGCCAGGCTCGCGTGCCTGCGCGTAAACGCTCCGGAATGGAGATTAGGATGGCAAATACGGTTTTATACTTGAAAGCGGAACAAAATGCGGAGGTAATGGAAGCGCACGTATGTGTGAAGGATATTGCCTCCGTTTATTGTGGGGACAAAGCGGTCTGTGCCAGGGCAAAGTCACTGAAGATCCATCAGTTCCATGAAAAGGAAAAAAAGCGTCAGGTAATAAGCATATTAAAGGTAATTGAACTGATCGAGAGCGAATGCCCCGGTGTTTCAGTAGAAAATCTGGGTGAAAACGCAACATTGATCGAATTGGTCAACGTAAACAGGCATAAGGGAGCAGTGCAGTGGCTGAAAATGATGTTTGTGGCGGCAATCAGCTTTTTTGGAACCGGATTTACCATTATGGCATTCCACAATGATATCAGTATCAATAAGATATTTTCGAGAATATATGAACTGGTTATGGGATATTCTTCCGATGGCTACAGTATACTGGAGGTTTCCTATTCCATAGGTCTGGCGTTGGGGATTATCCTCTTTTTTAATCATGTGGGAGGAAGACGGCTTACAAAAGATCCAACTCCAATTGAAGTGGAAATGAGAATTTATGAAACCGATGTAAACAAAGCGCTGATCGAAACGGCGGACAGGGAGGGAAAAACCATTGATGCTTCTTAAACAGATTTTTATGGGGATCTGTGGACTCAGCTTCGGTCTTCTTGCTTCGGCTGGCGTCTTCACGGTGCTGGTATCCGTAGGGTTGATTCCCAGATTTGCAGGAAAAATGCATGTGGCAAAAAAAGTTTTTGTGCTGGAGGAAGCGGTTGTTTTCGGAACCATCATAGGAGGGCTTTTCAGCATCTTTTCCGAAAATCTACGGATCGGAAGCTTTATTTTGTCAAGACAGATCTTTGGAGAAAATACAGTGCTGATCTGGAAATACGCCGGCAGCATTTTTTTGTGTGTCTGGGGCGCCTTTGCAGGAATGTTTGTGGGCTGTCTCGCCCTTGCCATTGCAGAAATGCTCAATTCCATTCCAATCTTTTCCCGAAGGATAGGCTTCCGCCATGGACTGGGAGTGGCAATTACGGCGGCGGCGCTGGGGAAGATGCTGGGGAGTCTGATCTATTTTTCCCAGGGGATCTATATGTCAGGGCTTTAGACAGAGGAACCTTGTGCAAATATAGATTGAAAAATTCTTCCAATCCTATTACAATGGTGAAAGATGGAGGAATGCACATGCGGAGAATGGAATTCAAGATGGAACGTCCCGGGCTTTTAAAGGAAGGAGACGAGATCACAGTGACGGAAGGTGTGCTTCCCAGTAACTATTATTACACCATTGACCCGGCTCTTGCCATGTCCGGAAACTTTCCTTTCAGGGAGCGTATGCTTGCAAGGAAAGGTAAGGTGGTGAGTATCATGGAAAACGAAAGGGGATTTTACGTGACAGCAGAATTCGAGGAAGAGCAGGGCAAAGGATAAAGGAGGAAGATCATGTTAAAGAAAGTAGCGACATCCAAAGCGCCGGCGGCGATCGGACCCTATTCCCAGGGGATCATAGCAAACGGTTTTCTGTTTGCATCGGGGCAGATTCCAATTATCCCTGCTACGGGAGAAATTGCCCAGGGCGATATTACGGTTCAGGCGCAGCAGGTAATGGAAAATGTAGGAGAAATTTTAAAGGAAGCAGGAGCGGATTATGAAGATGTGGTTAAAACCACCTGCTTTCTGGCTGATATGTCTGATTTTGCCGCGTTTAACAGCGTCTACGAAAAATATTTTACAGGGAAACCGGCAAGAAGCTGCGTTGCAGTGAAGGAACTGCCCAAAAAGGTACTCTGTGAGGTGGAAGTGACCGCAGTGGTAAAGTAATCCCAAAAGAAGGCAGACGGAAAATCATGAAAAATATTGTACTGATTGGAATGCCAGGGGCGGGGAAAAGCACGGTGGGAGTAGTGCTTGCCAAGAGGCTTGGGTATCGCTTTATAGACTCTGATCTGGTGATTCAGGAAAGAAGCGGGAAGCTGCTTCACCAATTGATCGAGGAGATGGGTGAAGCAGGTTTTCTTGCGCTTGAAAATGAAATAAATGCGTCCATTGATGCCAGGCATGCGGTTATTGCAACCGGGGGCAGCGCTGTCTACGGAGAGGAAGCAATGGCTCATTTCAGGGAGACAGGGAAGATCGTTTATCTGGAACTGGAATTTGAAGAGCTGCAAGACCGGCTGGGCGATCTCCAAAAAAGGGGTGTTGTCCTGAAGGAAGGCATGACTTTAAAGGAGCTTTATGAGGAGAGAGTCCCCTTGTATGAAAGATACGGCGATGTTGTGATTTCATGCAAAGGAAAAGGAATTCGCCAGATCGTGGAGGAGATCGAGGAGAAAAGGAACAAATGAAAAAAGTGTCTTTGAGGAGCAGCCTGCTGCTGTTTTTAACGGCATCCATATGGGGTGTTGCATTTGTGGCACAGAGCGTGGGGATGGATTACATGGGATCCTGCACCTTCAACGGCGTCAGGTTTTTGATGGGTTCGGCGGTGCTTATGCCGTTGGTATGGTTTCGCAGGAAAAAGGACCGGGAAAAACAGATTCCAAGAGCCGGACTGAAAATAACCCTTACAGGCGGTATCTGCTGTGGAGTGGCGCTTGGATCAGCGGCGCTGTTACAGCAATTTGGCATTATGTATACGACAGTGGGGAAGGCAGGATTCATTACCACCCTTTACATTATCATTGTGCCGGTTCTGGGGATATTTTTAAAGAAAAAAGTGCCTGGAAAGGTATGGATCGGAGCTGTGCTTGCAGCATTTGGTCTGTATCTTCTGTGCATGAGCGAGAGGCTGGTTTTGGGAAAAGGGGACACCTATGTATTTTTGTGTGCCATGATCTTTTCCGTCCATATACTGATTATTGACTATTTTTCACCTAAGGCGGATGGAGTGGAGCTTTCCTGTATTCAGTTTCTCACGGCAGGAACGATTGCTCTTGTCCTTGCTTTTGTGTTTGAGACTCCTACGGTGGGCAGTCTGGCAGCAGGAATCATTCCCCTTGCTTATGCCGGCATTATGTCCAGCGGGGTGGCTTATACATTGCAGATCATCGGTCAAAAGGATATGGACCCCACAATAGCATCCCTGATCTTATCATTGGAATCTGTGGTTTCCGTGCTGTCAGGATGGATTATTTTGGGGCAGGCTTTAAGCCCGAGGGAGCTCATGGGCTGTGTCCTGGTGTTTGGAGCAGTTATTTTGGTACAACTTCCGGATAAAAAGAGAAAGGAAATGGTTGGATAAATATGTATCGTAAATTAATGAACTATCGTACAGACAAAAATAAGATCTACTTTCAGTATGAAGGAGATCAGAAGGGAAAAGAACCCTGCATAGAAGTGATCTCGGACGCTATCGTCAATGTTTTCATTGACTATACCGATATGGGACATTGTTCCAGAGCAATTGAAGGCGAGCTTGGAAGAAGGTTGAATGCAGGAAGTGGCGTGGAGGATATAAAAGCGGAAAGCGTGTCCCGGGAAGAGTCCGGCGTTGTAATTAAGACAAAGCAGATGACTGTAGTAGTGGGAGACGGTTTCCAGGTGGATTTTTATGACCGCTTTGGAGATCCCTTAAGCCTTGCATACCGGGGAGAAAGAAAAAAAAGCGGCGAGATCAGCCAGGAGGTGCAGGAACTGCTGAAAAAAGAGGGACATGCAGTTCACAAAGCGCCGGATGATTATCCTGTACAGGAGATAAGAAGCCTGGATAAGGAAGATTGTATTTATGGTTTGGGGGATAAAACGGGAGTATTAAATAAAAGGTGTTATGCATACGAAATGTGGAATACTGATATACCAGATCCTCATGAAGACTGCTTTAAATCCCTGTACAAGAGTATTCCCTTTATGCTGGTTTCAAAGTATGAAGGAGCATATGGCATCTTTTTTGATAACCATAATAAGACCTATTTTGATCTGGGAAAGGAATCAGAGGAGTATTATCTGTTCGGAGCGGAGGAAGGAAACCTGGACTACTATTTTATTGCCGGGGACAATCTGAAGGAGGTGGTATCCGGTTACACCTATCTGACAGGGCGTCCGCCCATGCAGCAGCTTTGGACATTGGGCTTCCATCAGTCCAGATGGGGTTATGGTTCAGAGAAAGAGATCCGCGGTATTGCAGAGGAAATGAAAAAGAATCAGCTTCCCTGCGATTGTATTCACTTTGATATCGATTATATGGATCACTTCAAGGTCTTTACCTGGAACAAGGAAACCTATGAGGATGGCAGAAAGGTGATCTCCGACTTTAAGGAGATGGGAATCAAGACCGTTACCATTATAGATCCCGGCGTGAAGGTGGAAAAGGATTATGACATTTATGAAGAAGGCGTGAAGCAGGGGTGCTTTGCCCGGACGCCGGATGGGGAGATATATGTCAATGAGGTGTGGCCGGGAGATGCCGTTTTCCCTGATTTTGGCGATCCGAAGGTTCGACGCTGGTGGGGTGAAAACCATAAGTTTTTAGTTGACATGGGTGTGGACGGCATTTGGAACGATATGAACGAACCGGCAAGCTTTAGAGGACCGCTGCCTGACGATGTGGTATTTACCGATGAGGACAGGGAGTCCTGCCATAAGCATATGCACAATGTTTATGGGCACAATATGGCAAAGGCAGCTTATGAGGGATGGAAAGAGCTTACCGGGAAACGTCCCTTTGTGATTACAAGAGCCTGCTACAGCGGCTCCCAGAAATACGCTGTAGGCTGGACCGGAGATAATCACAGTATCTGGTCTCATCTCCGCATGGCGATTCCCCAGATGTGCAATATGGGGATGTCGGGTATGGGCTTTATTGGTACTGATGTGGGCGGTTTCGGAAGCGACTGCACACCGGAGTTGTTTGCAAGGTGGATGCAGATCGGATGCTTTTCCCCTCTTTTCAGAAATCATTGCGCCCAGGGACGCAGAATGCAGGAACCCTGGCAATTTGGGGAGGAAGTATTGGCGATCAGCAGAAAATACATCCGGCTGCGCTATGCGCTGCTTCCTTATCTGTACGATTTGATGCGTGAGAGCGAGCTTACAGGAATACCCATGCTCCGTCCGTTGGTTTTGGAATTTGAAAAAGATGAAGATGTGAAAAACAGAAACGATGAATTTATGCTGGGAGACCGTATGCTGATTGCGCCGGTGGTGGAGCAGGGAGCAAGAGAAAAGCTGGTTTATCTGCCGGAAGGAATTTGGTATGACTATTGGACCGGAGAAGAGATTTTGGGAGAAAATTTCTTTGTCAGGGAAGCGCCTCTTGATTTGTGCCCCATTTATGTAAAAGCGGGCGCTGTGATACCCAAGTATCCCACGCGTATGCATGTAGGAGAGAATAAAGACGATCTGCTGATTTTGGAGTTGTATCCCGGAAAGGGATGCTATCGGCATTACCAGGATAATGGAACGGATTTTGCTTATCGTGACGGCGCCTATAACGAATATGAAATTAAAAACGATTCAGGGAATCTGAATTTCCAGATCCTTCACCAGGGTTATAAATTTTACGGCGGTTTTGAGATCAGGCGGCGCGCCCAGGATGAACCCATGATATACGAATAAAGAAGCGAAAAAGAGTGCATAATAATTCGTGGATCGATAGTACCTTAAAGGAGGTTATCATGGATTATTTTAATGCATTCTGGGTAGGCGGACTGATTTGCGCTTTGGTGCAGATCTTAATGGAAAAAACGAAAATGATGCCAGGCAGGATTATGGTGCTGCTGGTTTGTCTTGGAGCAGTGATCGGAGTCTTTGGCTGGTATCAGCCTTTCGTTGAGTTTGCCGGCGCCGGCGCATCGGTGCCTCTTCTGGGATTTGGAAATGTGCTGATGAAGGGCGTCAAGGAGGCTGTGGATCAGGAAGGCTTTATGGGGCTGTTTTCCGGAGGGTTCAAGGCGGGAGCTGTGGGAACTTCGGCAGCGCTGATCTTTGGTTATCTGGCAAGCCTGATCTTCAACCCCAAGATGAAGAAATAGAATCATTGTTTCTTTTCCGCTGATGGGTTATACTTGTAAGGTGGAAAGGAAGTGCATGAAGATGATACAGGAAAGATTATGTAAATTAAGAACAAGTATGAAAGCGGCTGGGATAGACTGTTACCTGATACCCACATCGGATTATCATGACAGTGAATATGTCAGCGGCTTTTTTATGGTACGAAAATACTTTAGCGGCTTTACCGGCTCCGCCGGAACGCTGGTGGTGACCGGGGAAGAGGCGGTTCTTTTTACCGACGGAAGATATTTTATACAGGCGGCGAAAGAGCTTTCCGGTACGGAAATCAAGCTGATGAAAATGGGAGAGCCGGGGGTGCCTTCCATTAAGCAGTATCTTGCGCAGGTCATAAAGGAGGGTGGAACCCTGGGCTTTGACGGAAGAGTGGTGAAAGCGGATGACGGGAAGGAATATGAGGAGGTTCTGGCGCAAAAGAAGTGTTCTGTAGTCTGGAACCGGGATCTGGCTGAGGAGATCTGGGAAGATCGCCCGGCGCTGGTGCACAATCCTGTGTTTATACTGGAGGAAAGCTACAGTGGCGAAAAGGCTTCCCGGAAGATCAGCCGGGTAAGAGATAAAATGAAGCAGGAAGGAGCAGATGTTCATATTCTGACTTCCTTAGACGATATTGCATGGCTTTTGAATATCAGAGGAAGCGATGTGGAAAGCTGCCCGGTGGCACTTTCCTATATGATTCTGACACAGAACCAGGCGCTGCTGTTTGCAGAGGAGACGCATCCTGAGGAGGAGATCTGGACGGAAGAACTGCGTCAATATCTCAAAGAAAATCAGGTGGAACTGCGTCCATATGATTCCTTTTATTCTCATGCGGCACAGATCCGTGAGGGCAGGGTATTGCTCTGTAAGGGGCGTGTGAATTACAGGCTTTTAAAGGAGTTGCCTGAGAATCTGGTTCTGGTCGACAGGCCCAACCCCACGTCTCTTATGAAGGCGGTTAAAAATTCAACGGAGATGGAAAATCTGAGAAAGTCGCATCTGTGGGATGCCCTTGCAGTGACCCGCTTTATGTACTGGCTAAAGAAAAATGTGGGAAAAATTCCCATCACAGAGGTAAGCGCCATGGAATACCTGGAAAGCATGCGCCAAAAATGTGAGGCTTACAGGGAACCCAGCTTTGCTACCATCTGTGCTTATGGCGCCAACGGCGCCCTTGCCCATTACAGCGCCAAGGAGGATACCTGTGCTGAGATAAAACCAGGTTCTCTGCTGGTGGTGGACAGCGGCGGGCATTATCTGGAGGGATCTACGGACATCACCAGAACTTTTGCCCTGGGGGAGGTTCCCAGAGAGATGAAAGAGCACTTCACCTTGGTTCTCCGCGCCATGCTGACGTTAAAAAACACCCGTTTCCTTTATGGGTGCAGGGGAGTCAATCTGGATATCCGCGCAAGAGAAGTGCTGTGGGAGAGGGGATTGGACTATAAACATGGAACAGGTCATGGGGTAGGATATCTTCTCAGCGTCCATGAAGGACCAAACAGCTTTAGATGGAAGCTGCAGCCGGACTATCAGGAAAATGCAGTTTTAGAGGAGGGCATGGTGACCACAGATGAGCCGGGTCTGTATATAGAAGGAAGCCATGGGATCAGAATCGAAAATGAGCTTCTCTGCAGAAAGGGAGAGGCCAATGAATATGGACAGTTCATGTATTTTGAGGATCTGACCTGCGTTCCCATTGACCTTGACGGTGTGGATGTATCCCTTTTGGAGGAGAAGGACAAGGAAAGACTGAATAGCTATCACAAAGAAGTATTTGAGAAGCTTTCTCCTTATTTTGAGGGAGAAGAGCTTGCATGGCTGAAGAATGCCACCAGGGAGATTTAGGCTTAAAACGGAAAGGTATGAATCTATGATACCGATCATCAATACAGATCAGAAGGGAATCTTAAAAAATATCACCTGTTTTGCATTGGACATGGACGGGACCATCTATCTGGGGGAAAAGTGGATCGATGGCGCAAGGGACTTTCTGAATGCAGTGGAGGAGGCAGGGAAAAAATATGTTTTTCTCACCAATAATTCTTCTAAAAATCCCCGGTCGTATGTGGAGAAGCTTGGAAGGATGGGGCTGGAGATAGAGGAAAAACAGATCTTGACCTCAGGGCAGGCGACCATTGCTTACCTGAAAAAGAACTTTCCCGGGAAAAGAGTCTATCTTCTGGGAAATGAACTGCTGAAGGAGGAGTTCTGGGAGGAAGGGATTATTCTGGATGAGAGCGCACCGGAGGTGGTGACAGTGGGTTTTGACACCTCCCTCACCTATGAAAAAATGTGCAGGGTATGTGATCTGGTGCGGGAGGGGCTTCCCTATATTTCCACCCATCCGGATTACAACTGTCCTACGGAAACCGGATTTATACCCGATGCAGGGGCGATCCATGCTTTTATTCATGCTTCTGCCTTTCGCTATCCGGATCACATTATTGGAAAACCCAACGGAGATATTATGGACTATCTGGCGGAACGGGAGGGGGTATCCAAAGAAGAAACGGCAATGGTAGGAGACCGGATCTACACGGATGTTGCCGCCGGAGTCAACAATGGCTATAAGGGAATTCTGGTGCTGAGCGGAGAGGCAAACATAGAGGACGCGGAAGCCTCAGAGATCGTCCCCCACTTGATCTTTTCTTCCGTAAAAGAAATGATTCCATTTATCTGTACAAGATAAAAAGTTAAATCTTGAATTAATATACAACAGGAGAGGGAATGAGTTTACAGTTTTATTTTGGCGGTTCAGGCGCCGGAAAAAGCAGGATGCTTCATGAGGAGATCGTAAGATGGGCGGGGGAAGAACCAAAGCGGAACTTCCTGTTTTTGGTGCCGGATCAGTTTACCATGCAGACCCAGGTGGATCTGGTCAGGGCAAGCAGCTGCGGCGGTATTATGAATATTGATGTGCTCAGCTTTGGAAGGCTGGCGCATCGTATCTTTGAGGAGACGGGATTGGGAAGAAGCCCTGTGCTGGATGATACGGGGAAAAGTCTGGTGCTGCGCAAGGTGGCGGCATCTTTCAGGGAAGAAATGCCTGTAATCGGAAAAAACTTAAACAAGATCGGTTATATTCATGAGGTGAAATCTGCAATATCGGAGTTTATGCAGTATGGAATCAGCCCGGAGCAGGTGGGAGAGCTTGCGGATTACGCCAGGGACAGAAAAGCCCTCTGCTATAAGCTGAAGGATCTGCAATTGATTTATCAGGGATTTACAGAGGATATACGGGAGCGGTTTGTGACCACAGAGGAAACCCTGGAGCTATTGACAAGAGCGGTGGGAAGATCGGAAATCATCAGGGACAGTGTAATGATATTTGACGGGTTTACCGGTTTTACACCTATCCAGTACCGGTTGGTGCAGGAATTGATGAAATTGACTAAGCAAGTCATCATATCCCTGACCATAGATGCAGGCGAAGACCCTTTTCGGCTTGGCGGAGAACAGGAGCTGTTTTATCTGAGTAAAAAGACGGCTGGGGATCTATGCCGTCTTGCCAAAGAAGCGGAAGTTTTAAGAACAGATGATATTTATATCAAAACCAGTCCTTTGCCGCGATTTCGGGGGAATGAGGAGCTGGCGCATTTGGAACAGCAGCTTTTCCGATATCCCATCAAACGTTATGAGGGAGAGGAGAAGGGATGCATTGGGATGATGGAAGCAGTGAATCCGGCAGATGAAGTGCGTCAGGTATGCATTCAGATCAAGAAGCTTGTCCTGGAGGAGGGGTATCGCTATCGGGATATTGCTGTTGTTACCGGAGATCTGGAAACCTATGGAGGGTATTTTGAAAGAGAGGGGCTTGTGTACGATATTCCTGTCTTTTTGGATCGTACCAGAGGCATATTGCTGAATCCCTTTATTGAATATATCAGAAGCGCCCTTAAAATGGTTCTCACCGACTTTTCCTATGAGTCGGTTTTTCATTATCTGCGCTGCGGACTGACAGATTTTCTACCGGAGGAAATCGACCGTCTGGAAAATTATGTTCTTGCCAGGGGGATTAAAGGAAAGAAAAAATGGAGCCAGGCATTTGTGCGGAAAATGAAAGACGGGGAGGGTGACGAAGGGGAACAGGCAAAAGCCCAGCTTGCTTTGCTGGAGCAGTTGAACCGTATCAGAGAGCGATTGATGGAACAGATCGCCCCTTTTCTTTCCAAAAGGGAGACGGCAGGGGAGCTGGTAAGGGTACTGTATGATTTTATTGTGGGAGGCAGAATACAGGAAAAGCTTGCCGGGTATGAGCAGTATTTCAGGGAGAACGATGATCCTGAACGCGCCAGAGAGTATGCCCAGATCTATCGTCTGGTGATGGAGCTTTTGGAGCAGATCATTGGGCTGCTGGAGGAGGAACCCATGAGCCTTCGGGAGTTTGCGGATATTTTAGACGCTGGCTTTGGAGAGATTCAGGTAGGCATTATCCCTGGAAGTGTAGACCGGGTTTTAGTGGGAGACATGGAGAGAAGCCGGTTAAAGCAGGTCAGGGTCCTGTTCTTTTTAGGGGTAAATGACGGGAACATTCCCAGAAGCGGTACAAAGGGAGGAATCCTTTCTGATCTTGACCGAGTGTTTTTACAACAGTCCGCTTTTGAGCTTGCCCCTACGCCAAGACAGCAGATGTATATTCAGCGGTTATATCTTTATATGAATATGACAAAGCCCTCTGACAGGCTTTATCTGTCCTTTTCGCGGATCAGCAGTGAAGGGAAAAGCATTCGCCCATCCTATTTGATCGATACCATGAGAAAGCTGTTTCCTCAAATGGAAATTAAAAAATCAGATGTTATGATTTCTCCTTTGGAACAGTGCATTGGAAAAAAGGATACCCTCACCCTTCTTGCCGAGGAACTTCGGGCGTATGCGGCGGGAAGAGAGGGGAGGCTTTCTGAGAAAGAACTACAGGCTTTATACCGCCTTTACGGTGAGGATGAAGCTTATCAGATTTATAGCAGAAAACTGGAGGAAGCGGCGTTTATCCGCTATGAAAATAAGCCCCTTGCCAAAGCTGTGGCAACGGCTTTGTATGGAACCATGCTGGAAAACAGCGTAAGCAGGCTGGAGCGCTATGGAGCATGCGCTTATGCACATTTCCTGCAATATGGTCTTTTGCTAAAAGAACGTGAGGAATTCAGCTTCGAGCAGGCAGATTTGGGAAATATTTTCCATCAGGTTCTGGAAGTGTTTGCAGGAAAACTTGCAGAAAATCATCTGACCTGGTTTGACTTTTCCCAGGAAGAAGGAGAACGGCTGCTAAAAGAAGCGTTGGACAGTTGTACCCTGGCGTATGGTGAGACGGTATTGTACAGCACGGCAAGGTATGCGTACATGGTGGAGCGGATGTACCGGATCTTAAAGCGAACCATAAGAACCCTTCAGGCGCAGCTGCGGGAAGGGGATTTTGTACCTTCTTCTTTTGAGATGTCCTTCTCAAGGGTGGAGTCTTTGGATGCAGTGAATATTCTTTTGTCTCAGGAGGAGAAAATGAAACTCCGGGGAAGGATCGACAGGATCGATACTTGCGAGGATCAGGAACATGTATATGTGAAGGTCATCGATTATAAGTCAGGAAACAAAAAATTTGATCTTGCCGCCCTGTATTACGGGCTTCAGCTTCAGCTTGTGGTTTATATGAATGTTGCCGCAGAGATAGAAAAAAAGAAGCATCCGGATAAAGAGGTGATTCCGGCGGCGCTTCTGTATTATCATGTAAGTGATCCCATGGTGAGGGCGGAGGGGGAACTTACGCCGGAGGAGATGGACCAGGAAATCTTAAAGACCCTTCGAACCAACGGAATTGTCAGGGAGGAGGAGCGGGTAATCCGGCTTTTGGATAAGCATTTTGCGGATAAGTCGGCGGTGATTCCGGTAGAAAGAAAAAAAGACGGTTCTTTTTCCGCCAATTCCGGTACGGTAGGGGGGGAGGAATATGAAATCATCTCCCGGTTTGTAAGCCATAAGATCAGACAGTTTGGCAAGGGGATTCTTGCAGGGGATATAAGCGTCAATCCCTGCAGGCAGGGGACGCAGGAGGCATGCGCCTACTGTGCCTACAAGGATGTGTGCGAGTTTGAGGAAAAAGTGCCCGGTTATCAGGTCAGGGAACTGCCTTCCCTGCCCAGAGAAGAGCTTCTTGAGAGGATGAAAGAGGAAATAAAGGCGGAGGAGGGAGATCCAGCGTATGGCAATGAAATTTACACCTGAACAGCAGAAGGTAATTGAACTCCGAAACAGAAATATTCTGGTTTCAGCGGCAGCGGGTTCCGGAAAAACTGCGGTACTGGTGGAGCGGATTATTGGCATGATCACCGATAAAGAGCATCCGGTGGATGTGGACCGCCTTCTGGTGGTAACCTTTACCAATGCCGCCGCCGCCGAAATGCGGGAGAGGATCGCCCTTGCCATCAGCAAAAAGCTGGAGGAGGAACCGGAGAATGAACATCTCCAAAAACAGGCTTCCCTGCTTCACAATGCTCAGATTACCACCATTGACAGCTTCTGTCTTTTTGTGATCCGGAACAACTTCAATGATATTGGGCTGGACCCGGGCTTCCGGGTTGCCGATGAGGGAGAACTACGGCTTTTAAAGCAGGATGTGATGACAGAGCTTCTGGAGGAACAGTACCAGGAAAAAGATCCGGGATTTACGGATTGCGTGGAATACTTTACAGGCGGCAGCAACGACCGGCTTCTGGAGGAATACATTGGAAAGCTCTATGAATTTTCCATGAGTTATCCATGGCCGGAGGAATGGCTTGTGCAATGCATGTCAGATTATAAAATATCAGACGCTATTGAAATGCGGGAGTCAGAGTGGTGCGGTTATCTTGTGGCTTATATCCGGAAGATCGTGGCGGAATGCACAGAACAGATAGAACAGGCGATCCGTATTGCGGAAAGACCTGACGGCCCTTATATGTACGGAGAAATGTTGGAAAGAGAAAGGGAGATGCTAAAAAAGCTCCAGGGGCTTGACGGTCTACAGGCATATTATGAAGCCTTTGAGGACGTTTCGTTTGGCAGACTGCCGGGGAAAAAGGATGATTCGGTAAATCCTCTTTGCAGGGAAAGGGTGCAGGAGCTGCGCAAGGGGGTGAAGAAGCTTCTGGAGGAGATCAGAGCCTCCTATCTTTCTATTTCACCTGCCCAGGCGGCGGAGAGAATGAAAAAGGCGGCGCCAAGGGTGGACAGGCTGCTTTCTCTGGTGCTTTTATATAAGAAGAAGCTGGATGAGAGAAAGCGCCGGGACAATATCATCGATTTTCATGATATGGAGCACTTTGCCCTGAATATTTTATTATACAGGAACGAGCAGGGCGAGTGCCTTCCCTCGCAGGCGGCTATTGCATATAGAATGTACTTTGCAGAAATTCTCATCGATGAATATCAGGACAGCAATCTGGTGCAGGAACTGCTGTTAAAGAGTGTTTCCGGCGAGGAAGAGGGGAAATTTAACCGTTTTATGGTGGGAGATGTGAAGCAGAGCATTTACAAATTCCGCCTTGCCCGTCCGGAGCTTTTTATGGAAAAATACAACTGTTATTCTAAGCAGGAGGGCGACTGCCAGAGAATAGATCTGCACAGAAACTTCCGCAGCCGCAGGCAGGTGCTTGACAGTGTCAACGCTCTTTTTGAACGGATTATGGGGAGCAGCCTGGGAGGGGTGGAATATGATCAGGAAGCCGCCCTTTATCCCGGCGCCGTTTATCCGGAAGGAACCCGGGAAGGGGCATTTGACACGGAGTACAGGATCGTAGTCAGGGATGAAAATTCTTCCTTATCCCCCAGAGCCCAGGAGGCACTTGCCATTGCCGGACGCATTAAGGAACTGTACGGTGATTTTCAGGTAACAGACAGGGAAAGCGGGAAACTGCGTCCTGTACGATACAGTGACATAGTGATTCTGCTCCGCACCACTACAGGGTGGGCGGAGGAGTTTCAAAGGGTATTGGAGAAAGAAGGAGTTCCTACCTATGTGTCCAAAAAAACGGGATATTTTCAGGCGGCAGAGGTCAAGGCGCTGATGCAGTATTTGAAGGTGATCGACAATCCCCTTCAGGATATTCCCTTTTATGGCACAATGAAATCCTTTTTCGGCGGTTTTTCCCAGGAGGAGATCGGGGAGATACGAGGGAAGGACAGGAACCTTCCGCTGTATGAACTGCTGGTTTCCTATGAAGGACCTTTGGAAGAAAAAGTACAGGGCTTTTTAGAAAAGCTTTTCCGTTATCGAAAAAAAACCGCTTATACACCCATCCATAAGCTGATCCAGGAGATTTTAAGCGATACAGGGTATCTGGATTATGTAACGGCTTATCCGGGCGGGGAACAGAGAAGGGCAAATCTGGAGATGCTCCTTACCAGGGCGGCGGCATTTGAGAATACCAGTTATTATGGCTTGTTCCACTTTTTGCGTTACATAGAACAGCTGGAAAAATATGAAGTGGACTATGGGGAAGCGGATGTGCTGGATGAAAATGCGGATGTGGTGCGCATTATGAGTATCCATAAAAGCAAAGGGCTTGAGTTTCCTGTGTGTTTCGTGGCGGGGCTTGCCAAAAGGTTTAACATGCAGGATAGCAGCGGCAGGCTGATTGCCGATGTGGATATGGGAATCGGCGTGGACTATATTGACAGTGAGCTGCGCCTGCAAAGCTTTACTTTGAAAAAGAAAGGGGTTGCCCTGAAGCTGAAGCTGGACGCGCTGGGGGAGGAATTGCGCGTGCTTTATGTGGCGATGACCCGGGCAAGGGAAAAGTTGATTTTAACGGCGCTTCCTTCAGATGGGGATAAATGCCGGGAAAGGCTGGAGCGGCAGGAAGAATTTCAAGGGCAGGAAGAAAAGGGGAAGGTTCCTTTCTCCGTTCTTGCAGGGGCGGGATGTTACCTGGATTTTATCCTTCCCTGCCTTGATCCGGAATCCACAGTCTTTACCACTTCGGAGGATATCTTTTTTCAGGATGTGAAAGAAGCAGTTTACCAGATGGATGGGAAAAGAAAGCTTCTCCACCAGCCGGAAGCAGGAGATGGGATTGACCAGGATATGATGACTCAAATGTCAGAACGATTTTTGCGAACTTATCCTTACCAGTATTTGTCAAATCTTTTTATTAAGACAACCGTGTCAGAGCTAAAGAAGAAAGCAATCCATGATTTACCAATCCAGTCAATAGATGGAGGGGAAGGGGCATCAGGCTTAGGCGCCCAGCCTGATCAGGCATTCACAAGACAGCTGTTTGAAGAACCGGAGATCGTGCCATATATACCTTCCTTTATCAGCAGTAAAGAGGAAATATCAGGAACCGATCGGGGAAGCGCCTATCATAAAGCGATGGAGCTGCTGGATCTGGAAAAGGTTGCTGCCTGCTCCCCCGGGGAGAGAAGGATGGCAGAGATTGACAGGCAGCTGGATGTTCTGGAAAGAGAGGAACGGTTGGACGGCAGGTGGCGGAAAAGTATTTCCACTGCAAAGCTGGCGCGTTTCTTTGAAACAAGTCTTGCAAAACGTATGGCAAAAGCGGCGGCGGAAGGAAAGCTGTGGAAAGAGCAGCCTTTTGTGCTGGGACTTTCTGCAAGCAGGCTGGATGAGCAGTTCCCGGAGGAAGAACAGGTGCTGATCCAGGGAATTATAGACGTTTTCTTTGAAGAAGAGGGGGAAATCGTGGTGGCTGATTACAAAACAGATGTTATCAAAACCCCTCAGGAGCTGACTGCAAGGTATCAGGTGCAGCTTGATTATTATGCGGAAGCCCTTGCCCGGCTGACCGGCAAGAAAGTAGCGGAGAAAATCATCTATTCATTTGCTCTTGGGGAAGAGATTATGTTATACTGATAACTGGTAATGAGTGTCCGAAAGTCCGGGCATTTGTACAAATAATCAAACCAAATGAGGAGGATTTAAAAGATGAAATTCAAATTCGGAATCAAAGAAGTTGTTGCTATCGGCGTAGGGACGGCATTGTTTGTGGCGTTGACGGAGATCCAGATCCCCACTCCCATTCCAAACACCTATCTTCAGCCCCGTATGGCGATCATGGCGTTTCTTGCAGCCGTGTTCGGTCCTTTGGTAGGAGGCGTGGTAGGTATTCTGGGACATGCTCTGG
>CAMWCA010000060.1 GCA_947172705.1 uncultured Lachnospiraceae bacterium | reverse complement strand
GGCGACGTAGGAGCCGCTCACAGTACTTGAGTGCTTGCACCGGGGTAGTTGATTTAAAGTATCAATTTGGAGCAACAGAGTTTAACCATTCATTTAGTAATATTAGGTATATTGTGTGTTGGGAGTTAGCATCGAGGGTTAAGGACGGAAGTGTATTAAAAACATCCGTTGAAGATGAAACAAGAATCCTTCATATTATTCCTGGTGCTGACGGGGAGATCAAAAGATGTTATCTTGATAGTGACAATGCTGCTATTAAAATAAAAGTTATATGTCTAAAAGATTATATTACGCAGAAATGGGGAATAACGTTGCTTGATCAGTAAATATATCGAAGAGCATGGTAGTAAAAAGTGCATTAGCTGTTTTGGGTAACTGAAATGAGCAAATGATAAGTATTGGAAACGAAGTAAAACGAGGATTGAAGTTTGATTCGGATTCGGATAAAAGAATCAATCATAAATAATGGTGGAGTATTGGAAAATGAAGTTGAGGCAGATGGACATATGGAACAGCGCTACTGGATTCAGTTATAACTTGGAATTTAAGTAAGATATAAGTGCCTGGAGGGGGCGAGTCCAGAAGTAGAACCACGACAGAATCCCGGAAATGCTGATAATGAGCGTTCCCGGGATTGTTTTACACCTGTTGGTTCTGCTGAATTTGCGGCGGGTATTATGATACCTGTTTTTTTAATACAAAAGGATTTCCCACTCATAGTGACTGGCTCTTTCCAACAGAGGACCAGTTGCGCCCATTGTAAAGGCAATATCGCTGCTTCGGATAGACAGCAGTTCCATCCCAATCTTCAAATGAAGAAAGTCCAATATCTGTTGATCAAGCCGAATCACGCCATTCTCTGAAATATTCACCCAACAGTATGACGGCCCCTTGTATTTGATAAATCCGCCCTCTGCGGTCTGATACTATGACACAAATAATGGCGAAAGGCTTCTACAATATAATCGCAGCTGCCCGTGCCATACCTGGTATCAGTCAGGGCTTTCAGATAATCGTTGGAATAGAGTTCAATAATCATGTTGCAATATTTATGATCATCTCCAATCAATTCCTGCTGAGTATTTCCGTGAGCGTATGTAATAATTTCCTGAACGATGTTTTGTACGCTGTCTGAAGCGGCATCCTCTCCTTTGTGTGAAGCTAATTTTAGAAACTTATCGTCTGCTCTCATTTCTTCCGGGATTTGGGAATGCCAGTTGTCCATGAGTTCAGAGAAATGTTCCAAATTATATTTCATGGCTTCAGTGTACTTTTCGATACTGCCGAATTGCTGGATGGCGAGCTTTGCCACCTGGGATTCATCATCCTTGATTTTCTGAATAAACATCTCAAAATTTTCAATACTTCCCCAGTGCCTGATCACATCGTCAGTACTGTTATTTTTAAAATCTTCTAATGCTGCAATGTAATCAGATAAGTCAAATTCTTTAAAACTCATACATTGTTCTCCTTTCTCTAAGCGGCTAAGAAGCTGTATCAGCCTGTCTGTCCGATTGCGCTTTAGCAAAAGCAGTTCTTTTTGCCGTTTGAAAGCTTTGATTCTGTCAAAGTCGGGCTTTTGTAGAATTTCCTTAATTTCCTTTAATTTAAAACCCAATTCCTTAAAAAATAAAATTTGTTGTAACTTTTGCATGGCTTCATCATCATACAGGCGATAACCGGACCCGGTCAATTCGCTTGGCTTTAACAGTCCGATCTCATCATAGTATTGTAATGTGCGGGTGCTTATACCTGTTAATTCTGCAACCTGGCTTATGGTTCGCATTCTGATCAGCTCCTTAAATTCAATTTGTGGAGAAGCAGAAAAAAGATTGCCGGCATATATCGATTCTGCCCCTATGAGAAAAGAATACAGTATCACGTTACGTGGAAGTCAATACTTTTCTTTGAAAATTTTTATAGTAGGCGGCAGGTGGAGGTGATATAATCAAAATCATAGTGTGGGCATTGGATTTTCAGAGGTTAATTGGGAGTTGGAGGAGCATTGCGAAATGATTGAAACGGAAAGTCTTATTCTTGATAAGGCAAAGTTTTCAGATTGGAAGGAAATGTATTGTAATGTCTGGTCACAGCCGGGAAGTGCAAAATATATGCTCTGGAATATTACTACGAGTGAAGAAAACGCCAAAATAAGAATCATGAAAACGATCGCATTTCAGAAAGAGCACGATACCTGGTTGGTTTATGAAAAGTCAAGCGGCAAAGCGATTGGGTTTGCAGGTGTAGAAAAAGTTAAACCCTACATCTACCAGGAAGCAGGGATATGCCTGGGACCGAATTATGTGGGAAAGGGGTTTGGAAAGCAAATTCTGCAAAGCTTGATTCAATATTGTAAAGAAGAATTTGGCGCAAAAGAGTTTATTTATTCAACGAGAGAGGAAAACATAGCTTCTAATCGACTGGCAGAGTCGTTAGGCTTTACAGTGATTTCTTCAACACCTAAAAAAGACAGTAGAGATGGGCACAATTATAATTTGTTAAAATATAGCTTGGATATATAATTTTGTAAAGTAGTATTTGAATAAGATTTGTGGCTTTTGGATCATTGCCGCTGCATGGCGCCTGGCTGTGCAGCGGCAGTTTTTTGTCTGTTTTATTTTAATTTTGGGGAATGCTTATGGTGTATTTAAGTAAATCTTCACAAAAAGAGAAAATATTTTTTATATAAAACATAGAAAAAGAAAAAATTTTTCAAAAAGTATTGAAACAGAGCAAATGATAGAATATGATAAAAATGTAAATAATCTGTTACAGAAATGAATAGGGCAGATCAGGCACTAAAAACGATTCAAAGGAATGAAGGAGGAAACATTATGATGAACCCACAGGATTTAAAGAAAGCATTGGAAGGAATCTGTGCAATAGCGGTGACTCCTATGAATGCCGACCGTACGGTGAACTATGACGGTGTAAGAAAGCATATCCGTTTTCTGATCAGTAAAGGGATTAACAGGGACAATTGCTGTACATTAGTTGTCGGCGGAAGTACCGGAGAATGCGGAGCACTTACCATTGAGGAAAGAAAGAAGCTGATAGAAACAGCCGTAGAGGAGGCAGGAGAGGAGCTTCCTATCATTGCAGGGTGCAATCACAGCAATATTGAGGATGTTAAGGATCTGCTTGTTCATGCACAGAACGCAGGGGCAGCAGGCGCCATGGTACTGTCCCCGTATTATTATGTGCCGACCGACCAGGCTGTAGTGCGGTTTTATCAGGAGATTTCCAAATGTGTGGATTTTGGCATTCTGTTATATAACAATCTTGAGGTAACCCATAAGGATGTCCCGGTAGAGGTGATGGAACAGCTTGTAACAACCTCAAATGTGGTAGGAATTAAAGAGTGTACCCCCAATTTTGCAAAGATGGAAAAGGTTGCCAGAAAGCTGGGTGATAAGATTACAGTGGTTAATGGACATGGCGAGTTTTTGGAGCCATTTGCGGCGGTAGCGGGTACGAAGGGATTTATTTCAAGCACTTCAAACTTTGCGCCTGAAATTGCGGTTGAAATGTGGAAGGCAAGAAGCAGCGGCGATTATGTGAAAGCAAAGAAGATTCGGGACAGGTTGAGCCCTTATCTGGATTTGGCAGCAGCGGAGAGCGCCACAGGAGGAGAGCCGGTAGTGCTTGCAATCCTCAAAAGAGCGGCTACTCTTGTAGGTTCCGATTGTGGACCGGGGCGTATTCCGCTTCCGGAAATCGATCCCGAACTGGATGAGAAAATTAAAAAGATGTTGAAGGAAGTTGGGCTTGTATAAAACGATAGAAGTTTTGAAATGAATAGAAAGGAAGGAATTGTATGAAGAAAAAAATAATCAGTTTATTATTGACCGGAGTTATGATCATTTCAATGACAGCCTGCGGTTCGGCAGGGGAAGACAAAAAGCCTGCGGCAGAAAAAAACGTGCAGACGGAAGAAAATGCCGCTAAGGAAGAGGACAGCGGGCAGGCAGAAGAGACAGAACCTGAGGCGGCGGGGGAATTAAGCGCTCAGGAACAGGCATTGAAGCAGCGTGAAGAGAATGGAGATAACATTTGCGGAGGAAGGGAAGTAACGATCACCGTATTGACGAAAGATGCCATCAATGATGCAAGAGGCATTGCCAATACCAAGATCTTTGAAATGTTTATGGAGGAGCATCCCAATGTGACCATCGTAGATGAATCTGCTTCAGGAACAGCCTTTGACGAGAAATTTACAACGGGTGTGGCAACCGGTAAGATGCCGGATTTTGTGCAGAATTACGGTGTATCCCAAATTTGGCCGCTGGTACAGCAGGGTAAAGTAGTGGATCTGCAGCCATTTATGGAACTGGATACAGACTGGTCTGATAATCTGACCCATATCGAAACTTTGGATGGTCTTTGGACATTTGAAGATAAAGGGGTAGATGGAGTTTATGCCGTTATTCGTGACCTCTATTGTATGGGTTTATTCTACAATGTACAGCTGTTTGAGGAATACGGTTTGGAAGTGCCCGAGACACTCCAGGAATTTGAGGCAGTCTGTGATGAATTTTTGAAGCACGATATTATTCCCATGCCTTTGGGAGCAAATACGGTATGGCGCGGCGGACATATGTATACAACATTGGCAATGGCAATGTATGGCGGTTCGCTGGAAGATGATCTCACAGGCAGAAAGCAGAAATGGACGGATGAGCAGATGCTGTCGGTATTTCAGAAGCTGAAAGAATGGCAGGAAAAGGGATATTTTGGCCCGAATATCGCATCGATGGATTACACAATGGAAAAAACATATTTTCTGGAAGGACAGGCGGCAATGCTTTGTGATGCATCATGGTTTATCCAGCAGATCGATCAGGACAAATGGCCTGAGGGTACCATCGGTTTTGCTGCTTTCCCATATGACGGAGACAAACCGGAATTGAAGGGAAGTACGATGGGTGGTCAGAATGGCGCTTACAGTGTATTTGACAGTGGCGATCCGGATCGAATTGAAGCTACCATCGCATTGGCGGAATATCACACCTCTCCGGAGATCACAGAGTATAAAATAGACGCTTATGGCGGAATCTTCCCGGTTAAGACAAGCAGGACCATTGCTGATATGCAGCCAATATGGGCAGACTATGAGAAGGTATTGAACCAGTGTACTGACTTAAGAATTGGATTTGAGTTCTATGATCTGTATCCTGAGTTAGAGACAACAGTGAGGAATTCCATTCTGGGTATGTTTGCGGGAGAGTCGCCGGAGGAAGCAACGGCGCAGATACAGAAATTGCTTGATTCTAACGAATAGTATATGAAATAACAGGACAGGGGATGTGGAAGTCATATAAGTCCGCTCCCCTGCTTTTCATTAGGAGGGAAACATATGTCAGACATTATGACCAAAGGTTTTGGTAAAAAGCCTTATATAACGATTATATTTCTTCTTCCTGCTATCCTTTTATACTCTGTTTTTCTGATATGGCCGATTTTTCAGTCTGCATGGTATTCGCTGTTTGATTACAGCGGAATTGCGGATGCCAGTAAAACTTTTCTGGGGTTGAAAAACTATATAGAGATGTTTACAGATCCGGGCTTTGGGAAGGATATGTTGAACACACTGAAGTTGATCCTTATTTCCTTTGCGGTGCATATTCCGCTGGCTTTTGGATTGGCGCTGATCGTTTCTAAGGGAAGAAGAGGCAGCAGCCTGTTTAAGACCATTTTCTTTATCCCTACGATCCTGCCTACTGCGGCTGTGGCATTAATGTGGAAATTTATTTACAATCCCAATTGGGGTGTATTGAGCGCCGTGATCAGAGAAATAGGATTTGAAAATTTTAATCTGGATTGGCTTGGAAACAGGGGCGCGGCTATGTATGCCGTTTCTTTTGTAAATGCCTGGGTATCGGCAGGAGAGTCCATGATCATTTTTGCTACGGGAATGTCCGCTATTTCACCGGATTTGAATGAAGCGGCAAGTATTGACGGAGCTACCGGATTTAAACGGTTGATCTATATTACGATACCATTGTTAAAAGAGACTTTCCGTATGTATTTTATTTTGCTCATTACAGGAGCGCTTAAGGCATTTAATCTGATCTTTGTTATGACCCAGGGCGGACCTAATGGAGCTACGGAGGTTCCGACAATGATGGTATATTTCAACGGATTTAAGTACTACAATTACGGCTATGCCAGTGCGGTTGCCTTTTTCATTCTTGCCCTTGGCTTTTTGATAAGTTTCATCATTAATAAAGCAATCAAGACAGAAAGCTTGTAGGGAGGTGCCTTTATGACAAAAAGAAAGACGAAAAGATTACTTGGTAACATTGGATTGATTTTACTATGTCTGATCACATTGTATCCGCTGATCTTCTCATTTATTTCTTCTTTTAAGGGAACGTTTGAGATTTATTCCGATTCCTTTGCATTACCGGAAAGCTGGGCGCCTGTAAATTATATGATAGCCATTGTCCAGGCGGGAATTTTAAAATATGTGTTTAATTCACTTATTATTGCAGGAGGTTCGGTTATAGTGCTTCTGCTTGTGACTTCCATGGCGTCCTATGCACTGGCGCGGGTGGAGTTTAAGTTAAATCCCTGGATCTATATGTTTTTTATTGCCGGTGTTACGATTCCCGTGCACAGTATCATCATACCGATTTACAAAGCGTTTGCCAATCTGAATTTGCTGGATCAATATATACCGCTGTTCTTTCTCTATGCGGCGGTTCATGCGGCAAGAAGTATTTTGATCATTACGGGTAATATGAGAGGAATCAGCAGAGAAATAGAGGAGTCCGCGGTGATTGACGGCTGCAATACATTCCAGATTTTCAGCAGGATGATCATACCTTTGGCTAAGCCTGGCATTGCAACATCGGCGACGATTTCTTTTCTCTATATTTACAATGATTTGCTGTTCCCGATCCTGTTTCTCACCAGTAGAAGCAAGCAATCTGTCTCCCAGGGGCTCATGTCTTTTGAAGGCGAATTTTCGATGGAACTTGGGCCGATCTTTGCGGCGATCATTGTTTGTGTGATACCGATGATGATTTTGTTCTTTATTTTTCAGAAGCAGGTTATTCATGGGATAACCGCAGGTTCTGTCAAGGGATAATTGAAAAGGGAAGAGGTTGAGAGAATGAAAAAATATTTAAGGGAAGACTTGCAGAAAATGCTGGCGATATGCCTGACACCTATGACAAAGGAACAGGTTCCGGATGCCGCCGCATTGAAAAGACATCTCCGGTTTATGATGGCAGGCGGATTGACAGCGGACAATTCCATGATGATCATCAATGGAAGCACGGCAGAAGCGCATGCCCTTGGGATCGAAGAAAGAAAGAAGCTGCTGGAAGCAGCGTTGGAAGAAATAAATGGCGAAATGGGGATTGTAGTCGGCTGCCAGCATGCAGATATCAATGTGGTAATTGACTTAATGAAGCATGCAAAAAGCGCAGGGGCGGCTTATGCCATGGTTCTGCCTCCCTATTATTACCGTACCAGTGAGTCGGGGCTTCTGGATTTTTATTCCAGGCTTTCTGACCGATGTGACATGGAAATCGTGCTTTACAATAACGTAAGCGCTTCGGGACACGATATTTCCGTATCGATGTATGAGAAGCTTCTTGCCTGTGCCAATATTGTTGGGGTTAAGGAATGCACGAATGATTTTTCCAAGATGGCGGAGGCTGCTGCTGAGTTGGGGGATAAGCTGGTGATCATCAGCGGACATGGGATTATTTATGAACCCTATTCGGCGATTGCAGGCGTCCATACCTTCAATTCTTCGGAAGCTTGTTTTGCGCCTGTTTATGCAAGGAAAGTTTGGGAATTAAGAAGGGAAGGGAGATACGAAGAAGAAAAAAGGATGCGCGATGAGCTAAGACCATATTTCAGGCTGGTATCCGAGATTTCCGCGGCGGAAGGCGCTAACGGTGTGATATCACTTATCAAATATCTTACGGATCTGGCAGGTTCCTGTATGGGTCCGGCAAAAACACCTGCAGTGCCTCTCACTGAAATGCAGAAAATGCAGGCAAATGAAGTATTTAGACAGATTCAATGGTAGGAGGAAATGATATGTATCAAATTCCGTTTCGAAAAAGCAAAGTAGTTGGTAAATGGAAACAGAAAAAACCGGCAATTTGTTTTCGCGTTAACTTTACCGATTCTAAATCAACAGAAATTGCAGCGGCAGCAGGGGTTGATTGCGTGTGGGTTGACCTGGAACACTGTGCAAATGATTGGAGCATTGTAAATGCGCATATTTTGGCAGCGAAAGCCTTCGATGTGGATGTGATCGTAAGGATAAGCGGCGGCGGTGGTTATTCAGAATATATTAAGCCCCTGGAGATGGATGCGGCGGGGGTGATCATACCCCATGTAAATTCTCTTGAAATGGCAAAAGAAGTGGTGAGGCTGACGAAATTTTATCCTTTGGGGATGCGCCCTATTGACGGCGGCAATAGAGACAGGATGTATCATCTGGTGGATTTTGAAGAATATCAAAGATGGGCAAATGAAGAACGTTTTAATATTATTATGATCGAGGAACCGGTTGAGGAAGAAGAATTGGAGCAGATCATAGCCCTGGATGGTATAGACGGGGTCTTATTTGGTACATTGGATTATACCCAGTCGGTAGGACTGACAGGGCAGAGTGAACATGAGCAGGTAATTGGTATGAAAAAGAAGATTTTACATTTTGCCCAAAAATATCAAAAGCATGTGATCGGCGGAATGACATTGGATGACTTTGATGAGACTTTATCTGCGGGATATGATTTGGTAGTGGTTGGGACGGATGTCTATTCTCATGCGGAACACTGCCGTGAAATTGCAGAACGGATACGGGACCAATAAGGAAAGAAACTAGGAAAGGGGATTTATTCGTATGCATAAAGTGCTTGATCAACTTAGAGGAGGTTTAATCGTTTCCTGTCAGGCATTGGAAGACGAACCACTGTACAGTTCTTACATCATGCAGAGAATGGCCTATGCGGCGCAGGAAGGCGGGGCTGTGGGAATTCGGGCAAATTCAGTGGAGGATATTATAGAAATCCGTAGAGAAGTAAAACTTCCGATGATTGGCATCATAAAGAAAGTATATGAAACCTCGGACATTTATATTACCCCGACAATGAAAGAAATCGATGCCTTAGTGAATACGGGAGTTGAGATCATTGCCATGGATGCCACAAAGCGTTTGCGTCCTGATGGGCGGACGGTGCAGGATTTTTTCGCAGAGGTCCGGCAAAAATATCCGCAGCAATTGTTTATGGCGGATTGTGCTACATACGAAGAAGCATGCGAAGCCGATCAATTTGGCTTTGATCTGATAGGAACCACGCTCAGGGGATATACTTCTTATACTTATGATGTGGTAATCCCTGATTTTGAGGTGATGAGGAAATTGGTGTCAGCATGTAGTCATCCGGTTATCGCAGAAGGAGGGATCTGGACACCGGATCAATTAAGCGAGGCGCTCGGTACAGGAATTTTGGCGGCGGTGATTGGTACCGCCATCACAAGACCGAGAGAGATTACTAAAAAATTTGTAGCAAGCATAAAAAAGTAAGTGTATAATAATTATTAAAGGAGCATTATGAGAATACTGGCGTTAGATATAGGCGGAACGTCGATAAAAGCGGCAGCATGGGAAGACGGAATCCTTTCCCCAATCCAGGAGTATGATACGAATGCCCATCAGGGCGGAGTAGTTGTATTGCAAAGGGTTGAAAATATCCTGGAAAGTATGGGAGCCTGTGATGCCATCGGGATCAGCACTGCAGGGCAGATTGATTCTGAGAAAGGCATTGTTCGTTATGCAAACGAAAATATGCCTGGCTATACTGGTCTTGAGATTGCTTCTACATTACGGAAGAGATTTCATGTTCCTGTTAAAGTTGAAAATGATGTAAATGCAGCGGCGATAGGAGAAGGTATCGGCGGCGCTGCCAGGAAATATGATACGTACCTTTGCCTCACGTACGGCACGGGTGTGGGCGGCGCTGTTGTTCTGAACAAAGAATTGTATACCGGATCAGGCGGTGTAGCCGGAGAAGTGGGAAGCATGATAACCCATGGGATCAAAGCATCCCATACGGATGAAAGAAGCGGCTACTATGAAGAATATGCTTCCACGAAAGCGCTGATAGCCAATGTACAGCGTATAGATCCTTCCATTCGGAACGGACGGGAGTTGTTTCAGAAAATGGAATGCCCTGATGTCAGGAAGGTAGTTGATGAATGGATCTGGGAAATTTCTAACGGTCTGGTTACACTGCTGCATATTTTTAATCCACAATGTATTGTACTTGGCGGCGGGGTCATGCAGCAGGAATATGTAGTTCAATGTGTGGAGGATGTGACAAAACGCAGGGCGATGCCTGTATTTAAGGACGTTGTTTTTTGCAGGGCACATTTGGGTAATACAGCCGGGATATGGGGAATCATCTTCTTAACCCTTGAAGAACTAAAGAAAAGTTGATGAAGGAGAGAGGGAGTTGGAATGGCAGCTGGAGGAGACTTTTTAGCAAGAGTTCTGTCGAGTTATAATCAATTTACCAAAGCGGAGCGTAAGGTTGCCGATTTCATTTTGCACCATCCGCAGGAGGTATTGTTTATGTCTATTACGGATCTTGCAGAATCCTGTGAAGTTGGGGAGACAACCGTATTTCGTTTCTGCAAGACAATGAATATGCGAGGATATCAGGAATTCAAAATTCATTTGTCCTTGAGTATAAAAGACAGTGCAGAGTCAAAGGCAGAAGAGGGACAGGCTCAGGAGAAGGAAGAGGGTCTTATTGCCACAAGGGAGCTGTTGGAGGAAAACTGCAATGTGCTGCAGGAGACGGATTCTCTTTTGGATGCTGACCGGATTCTGGAAATTTTGGATCACATGAAGGCAGCAGGCAAAATCGTCTTTATGGGAGTTGGTTCCAGTGGAATGGTGGCGATGCTGGGAGCTTATAAATTTGCAAGGATAACGGATAAGGTGCAATGCTTTATGGACTCTCACATGCAGGCAATGAATGCCTCCTTATTGAAGCCGGGAGATGTGGCGATAGTCCTTTCTTATTCAGGGTCTACCAAAGATTCCATTACGGTAGCGAAACTGGCAAAACAGGCGGGTGCATACGTTGTTGCGATTTCTCATTTTATCAAATCTCCGCTGATCGATCATGCGGACGCTGCTATTTTATGTGCGTCCAAGGAAGGACCCCTTCAGGGCAGTTCTACATCTACAATCATTAGCCAGCTATATATTCTGGAAATATTGTATTCGGAATTTTACCGTCTGACTTATGATGAAAGCTATATTAACAATAAGAAATCTGCGGAATCTGCAGTTGAGAAAATGGTGTAGGACTGGTGTGTGCTGACATGGGAATGTCTTTATCGGCAGAAATTAACGTTTAAAAGAAAAATATGGAGTTATTACGTATGAGGAATTATCTGGTTTTTATTTTATACTGTTTGGTACAATTTACCTGGGGAGTTTTACAATCTGCGCTGGGACTGTTTAACTTTGTATTGCATGTTCGTGACAGACATTATTTTTATCATGGCGCAGTTATAACGGAGTGGAGTAATAACTCCAGCGTTTCTTTGGGGATGTTTGTTTTTATAACAAAAGCCCCCTTTTTTTATGACAAATTAAAAGATAAATATACAATGGAAGAACTTTCCCAGAGGCTTCTTGTGCACGAATACGGTCACACCATACAGTCGCTTATTTTAGGTCCGCTGTATCTCATCATTATAGGAATACCCTCAACGCTGTGGGGATTTTTACCATATTGCAATAGAAAGCGAAGAGAAAACAGCATATCCTATTTTTCCTTTTTTACGGAAAGATGGGCTAATGAGTTGGGAGAACAGGTGACGGGTGAGAAGTCAATGGAGAATCTGGTTATAGATTGAGTAATACATAAAGGAGATTTTTATTATGAATCAGACTTGTAAATTACTCCTGTTTGATTTAGACGGAACCTTGTTGCAAAGTGACAAGACTATATCTACAAAGACGCTTTCCGCTTTAAATCGGTGCAGGGAAAAAGGAATGCTGATCGGCGTTTCCACTTCCAGAAGCGAACAGAATTCTCTGGTATTTTTAAAGGAGCTTATGCCGGATATTTTGATATCCAGCGGAGGCGCGCTGGTAAAAAAGGGAACAGAATACATTTTTAAAGCGGAGTTTTCCAAAGCTGAGACCAGAGATATGATCCATACGGCAAGGGAAGTCTGCGGAGAGAACTGCGAAATAACCATTGATACAATAGACGCTCATTATTGGAATTACAAGATAGATCCAAGGAAAGCTGACCAAAGCTGGGGAGACAGCATCTATACGGACTTTACCGATTTTTCAGAATGCGCATTGAAAATGTGTGTGGAGATTTTTGATGAAGATAAAGCGGATAAACTGGCTGAAAGGCTGGAGCAATGCGATTGCATACGTTTTTCAGATGGATATTGGTATAAATTTACCCAGAAGAACGTGACAAAAGAAAATGCAATTTTGAAGATCACCAAAGCCTGCGGGTTTGGTACGGAGCACATCATTACCTTTGGGGATGATTTTGCGGATATAGGTATGTTGGAACTTTGCCGCTTAGGCGTTGCGATGGGAAATGCAATTGAGGAAGTAAAAAACAGGGCGGATCTTGTAATAGGCTCAAATGATGAAGACGGAATTGCTTTTTTTCTTGAAAATTTTAAATAATTTTTCAAATTGTCTCATTGCATGGCTCTCTTTTTTGATATATGCTTTGGGCAGGAGGTGCATATTTATGGCGAATGAAGATCAAAAAGATTTTAATGCAATGCTGAACGACAGTAAGGATATGCCCAAGTTTCAGACCATTACGGATGAGAAGAGCATAGAAAAATATGGGGGCGACAGAATGTATTTTGCACCGCCCCTGGATTATGACAAAGTGATGCGGCTTGTACCCTTTGGAAAGCTTCTTACAGTAGGTGAGATAAGGGAATACTTTGCAAGGCAGAGCGGAGCCGATTTTACGGAGCCGATCACGGCGGGAATCTTTGTCTCCATCGCCGCATGGGCAAGCTTTCAGAGAAAAGAGGATAAAACGCCTTATTGGAGAACGCTGAAAGCGAACGGGGAATTGAATGCAAAATATCCCGGCGGCATTGAAGCGCAGAGAGAGATGCTTGAAAAAGAAGGGCATGTAATTATCCAAAAGGGTAGAAAGAACGTCAGATATTATGTTAAAGATTATGAGAAGGCTTTATTTGACCTTGCGGAGACTGACGGAATATATAAAATGCCTTTTGAGCATGAGAAGGTATAAAAAGCAAGTATTTGATATATGTGAAATTTAGATTTATGATGTAAGTGCAATCAGACGAGTTTATCTTGCGGTTGCGCTTACTTTTGATTTATAAAAGGGAAAATGATTTTAGAAGCAGGATTTTTGGAGGTATTTACAATGAAAAGGACAGTCGCAATTTTGTTTTCTATCTTTATGATTTTCTGCCTTGCGGCTTGCGGAAATGCATCAGAGCAGACAGAAGGTTCTGCCGGGGGAAATAATGCTTCGGAGGACAGAGGAGAAGAGAATATGCAGGCGGAGGTGAGTAGACAGACAGAAAGCAGTACAAAAGAAGATGTACAGGCGGAGGGCAGTGATGTGCAGGTAAAGGAAAATGGAAACAGCGTCCTGGTGGCTTATTTTTCCGCAACTAATACCACAGAGGGCGTAGCGGAATATATTGCAAATGGTCTGGGGGCAGAGCTTTACGAGATCGTGCCGGAAGAACCGTATACGGACGCAGACCTGAATTACAGCGATGATAACAGCAGAACCACCATTGAAATGAATGACCCGGATGTGCGTCCCGCCATATCCGGAATGGTGGAGAATATGGAGCAGTATGACATGATATTCATCGGCTACCCCATCTGGTGGGGAGAGGCGCCCAGAATTGTCAGCACCTTTGTGGAGAGTTATGACTTTTCCGGGAAAACGGTCATTCCATTCTGCACTTCCGGCGGCAGCGGCATAGGTTCCAGTGCATCTAATCTGGAGCAGCTTACAACCGATGCCCTGTGGATGGAGGGGCGCCGGTTTAGCGGAAGCGATTCTCAGGATACGGTTATGGAATGGGTAAATAGCCTTGGTTTGGATTGATTTTTTGCATGGCAAAGGAAGTCTGGATGAACGGGGTTTTGGCGGAGGAGGAAAAGGAGGCGTAAAATTTATAAATAAATGTAACGTTTGAGCGCTTTTTCTATCTAATAGTTGAAAGGGTGGTAAAACTGTGACGGATTTCGAAAAGCTTTTCCATGACAATCGAGATTTTATTTTCAGATATCTTGTGAAACTGACAGGCAATCCTTCTCTTGCGGAGGAGCTGACTCAGGAGACCTTTTTTCGGGCGTATATGAATTATGCGGGTTTGCGGAACAGGGAAAAGGCTTCCGCATGGATCTGCCAGATCGCTAAGAACACGTATTATGCATGGTATAATGAGCATAAGAAGATAGCGCCTCTGGAAGAGACGATTGACAGCGGGGCTGAAAATATGGAAGAGATGTTTGTGCAAAAGGAGCTTTCCGAAAAAGCTTTTGCCTGTTTGGAAAAATTGGAGGAACCCTATAAAGAAGTTTTCCGGTTATCTGTATTTGGCGGGCTTTCGCTAAAAGAGATCAGCAATAGCTTTGGAAAAAGTGAAAGCTGGGCAAGAGTCACATTTTATCGCGCAAAACAAAAACTATTGGAAAGAATGAGGTAATGCAAATGGAATGTAATGTTGTAAAGGATTTAATTCCGCTGTACATTGATAACTGCTGTTCAAAGGAAAGTGCGGCTATAGTAAAGGAGCATATTGCCGTCTGCTCTCAATGTAAAGAGCTTTATGAAAGTATGAAGGCGCCATCCGAAATAGCTCCGGAGCTTTCGGCACCTGCACGGTTAAGCCGCATAAATGATTGGAGGGCGTCTATCCTGCAATCTATAATGCTGGTTGTGTCCTTTGCTGTTATTACTACAGGCGTTGCGTTGGAAGCGGCTACTCCTTCAGGAGGAATTAATGGATGTTGGGCGGCTGCTCTTATTATTCCGGCAACGGGATTGCTGTTATCTCTGGTGAATTGGTATTTTGTGCGGCTTTATAAAAGTAGAAAGGTTTTTTCGCGCAGTTCTCTGATGGTAACTTTTTGCATTACGGTTTGCGCTTATATTTGGGCATGGATTCACTATGGATTTGAGGGCTTGGAGCGCCCCTTCCTGACTTTTCTGGGTATCGGCATTTTATTGACGGCAGTGTGCAGTGCTCTTTCCATAATTTTGTCAAATCAATATGCCAGGATGCTTGGCAAGGAATGATGAGGCGGCGTTATGAAAAGAGCAGGATTGGTCGCATGTTGCATTTGGGTATTAATTTTCTTTTTAGTGCCTCTTGTCTTTATGTCATGTGAGCATTTTGGATATACATTGGAACTTGCCAATTATTCGGTTTTTATGATGTTGACTGCACAGGCAGCAGTGTACATTGCCATTTTAGCTTCTTTCGCGGAAGAATCCTCCAGGGATGAGCTTGCAGGCATTCTATTTGCTCTGGTAACACCGTTCCTGCTTTTAAATGCAGTATTTTATGTTTTGGCGGACGGCAGTATATGGGTTGGATTGAGCATATTCGTTTGCTTCTGCTGTTGCTGCTACTTAACGGCGAGGTACGGGAAACCGTTGGCATTAAAAGTAGTAAGTTTGACTCTGTCTGGTGTGATGGCGTTACCTGTTGGAATATTGGTGTTGTTTATGATGACATTTGGAAACATCAGCCAAGACACAGTGGTGCAGTCTGTTGCGTCGCCGGAGGGAGCATATTATGCAGAAGTAATCGATAATGACCAGGGGGCGCTTGGGGGCAGTACCCTTGTTGACGTATACGAAAACAAGGGGGTTAATGCATTTGTTTTCAGAATTTTCAAAAAACCCCAAAGGATATATCACGGTCGCTGGGGTGAGTTTGAAAATATGGAAATTTACTGGAAGGATGAAGGCTGTCTGGTGATCAATGGTAGTGAATATACTATTGAATAAAGATTTACAGGATAATAAGTTGATTTAAAGAGAAATAAAGGGTATGGCATATGCTATAAGCATATGCAGTGGTTGAATGTCAAAGTAAATTCCAGCGACAACTGAAATTCCAGAATGCCAGAGAAAATGCAGGATTGAGGCAACTTTTTCTTTGGCATTTTTTCAGTAAAGATGTATGATGTACATGAAACAGTCTGTTTTTCTGCATGGGAAACAGACAATCGGAAGGATGTCTGTCAAACTAAATTCCGCTTGTCTGGCTGGAGGGTATGCAGTTGCTGTGCAGTATGTCTGTTTCAAAAAATGTTTAGTGCTGCTTAAGCAGCGCCGGTTTCAGTAGGACCCTGTCAGGTTCTACCCGTTCCAGATGAAGAAGCTTCAACAGCTTCCCATCAAGCAGCAGGGAGGCGAGTTCAAATGGGGTTCGGCCATTTAAACTGCCCCTTGCTGTGGAATTGATATGGTTGATGGCAAGGGCAATGTCTTCTTGTGTCATGGCATCAAATGATGTTCCCTTTGGCATGATATAACGCAGGAACTCATGATTTTTTTCCAGCCGTCCTTTTTGATAGGGGGCGTTTGCATTACAATAAAAGACTTTTGAGAGGGTTTCCCCGTATTCGTCACATTCCAGAGCCAGAGGGTTTGAAAATTCAGGTCCCCTGTCTGTGAGGATGACCGGAAAGAGCCGCGCAAAGGTATCGGGGCCAAGTTCCTTTTGAAGAAAGCGGAATACCCGTATAACGGAATTGCTCTTTGTGTCATCCATGAGGAAGGCAAGCATAAAGGTACAGTTCCTGAAAAGCATGGTAAGAAGGGCCTTGCCGGGTTCAGGACCGACAACAGTATCCAGCTCCACCACATTTGTTTAGGGATGATTTTCAAGATACGCCAGGAAATCAGGGTAGGTTCTGCCAGCTATATAGTCTCTGGATAACCGTTGGGAATCATCTGGCTGCCTGCGGGGTTTGTATTTTACCTTTCTGGGCAGGTCGATGTTCTTTACGGAAAGTATCCCGGAATCAATGTAGCGGTAGAGGGTACGCTCCGAGCAGGGGATGTCCTCACCGTGTTCTGCGAAGATATGGTCCATTGTCTGCCCGCTAAGGATAAGCGGAGAAACAAGCCCGTCCAGGGAGGCTCTTTCTTCCGGGGTGAGGTTAATGCCCTGGCGGCAGCCATGCTTGAGCTGCTGGTAAGAAGAATCAGCATCCTTTGCCCGATAGTAATACTTGTCATGCCTGCAGGCGTGGTTGGAACAGCCATTGCAGACATAAGGAGGCTTCTTCAGCGCAGGGCACACAAAGGGAGTAAAGCCAGCACAGTGTTTTGTGCAGTCGCAGACCTTTGAGCGTTTGCATAGGTCATTGCAGAGTTTTCCCTCACAGATACGGGCAGACTGGCAGGAGGAAAGGAAGGCACAGTTATTTTTCATACCGTAATGGGAACCTTCTTTCAGAGCCCTGTGCTTTCTGACTTCCTTGGAGATAGTAGAAGGGTCCTTCTTTAAGACAGAAGCGATGTCCTTAAAGGAGCAGTGGCCAGCTAAGGATTGTTCAATAAATATCCGGTCAGAGAGGGTCATATGCTTCTGGGTATGTATTTCATTAGACATAAATAACTCCTTTCTAACAGACATACTGCATTGTCTATTATATAGGAGTCAGTGACAGAGATAAATCTGGTAAGGGTATATGAACTGGAATTTACTTTGGCATTCAAGGAAGCATATGCAGTACCCTCATTTATTATGGTAAATGAAGAATGGAAATGATATAATCATGAAGACAGCATACGCAGGGCATGATTTCAGGAGGAAAATGTATTCCCTGCTGAAGGAGGATATGGAAGGCAAATGAGGAATTTATATGTGTCCGACCTGGACGGAACACTGCTAAGAAGCGATGAAACGTTGTCGCAATTTACGATCGATACCATCAATGAGCTGACTTCTAACGGCATGCTGTTTTCTTACGCAACGGCAAGATCTTTGGTAACGGCGAAAAAGGTTACGAAGGGGCTTAATACACATTTCCCGTTGATCGTATATAACGGCGCGTTTATCATGGATAATGTCACAGAGGAAATTCTTGCCGCCCATTATTTTGATGAGGATATCAGAGATGTGCTTGCAGAATTGTTTGCAAATGATATTTATCCCATTGTATATGCGTATATAGATGAGGTTGAAAAGTTTTCCTTTATACCGGAAAAGTGTACTCCGGGAATGAATCAATTTATACAAAGCCGAAAAGGGGACAGGCGCACGAACACGGTGAATACGCCGGAGAAGTTGATGAAGGGAAATCTCTTTTATATTACGTGCATAGATGCGCCGGAAAAACTGGAGCCCTTTTATGAAAAATATAAAGCTCAGTATCATGCGGTATATCAGCGCGATATTTACACAGGGGATCAATGGCTGGAGATCATGCCCCGGGAGGCGTCCAAGTCCAATGCGATCAAAGAACTGAAAGGGATATTAAAATGTGAAAGGCTGATCTCCTTTGGGGATGGAAAGAATGACATTGATATGTTTGAAATGTCAGATGAAGCCTATGCGGTGGAAAATGGAGATGAGGAACTGAAAGCCGTTGCCACAAAAGTAATAGCGTCAAATAACGAGGATGGCGTTGCCAGGTGGCTGAGGGAAAATGTGGGGAGAAAGGCAGGATGCTGATCGTAGTTGGATTGATCTTAATACCCGTTGTCTTTTTCATAATGAAAAGGGCGGAGCGAATTACGACTCCTAAATGGCAGAGAATATTGCTTAATCTGTCGTTAGTTCTTATAGCGGCTGTTTACATTGCATTCTGCTGGATCGTGCGGGAAGAGCCCTTTGCTTTTGAGGATTCCTACTCAATCGAGTATATGATTTACAATGGGGAGTACATATTAGACACAGGGCTTATTTTTTTGTTCAGTCCTTTCATGTGGCTTATACTGATTCATTTTGTAAAAATGTTTTTCCGTGCAATAAGAGTCAGGAAAAATGCGGTGATAAAGAGAAACGAAGACTTTCTGTATTACAGAGGGGATCTTGATAAAATTCCTCCCAGCATGGTGATGTTTACCTCCCAGCTTGAAATTGATATCAGGAAGTGTATCTCAGCCACTATTTTAAAATTAAAGCTTACAGGATATATAGAAGAGAAAGGCGGCGGCTTATTTTTTACCAATAAATCAGAAGCCGATCTGTTTGCCAGCGAAAGAATGGTTTTGAATTTCGTCAGAGGCGGAGATTTTGATCAGAAGGAATATCGAGAAGCGGTTGAAAGAGAGACTTTAAAGCAGAAGTACCTGACGAGGAATCGCGGAGGGGTGAGCGCCAGGATCTTAAAGATAGCGGCAGCCGTATGTATGCCCATTGCCGTTATTTTCTTTTCCGTTTGGTTAGACAACTATCATTTCGAGAATTATCATATATGGCCGGAGGATGACGGTCACGCTTATATTGCCCTTGGCAGGGAGGAAGATATTGAGCGGCTTTATGAGCAGGAAGTGAAGGATCAAAATGATTATTATCACAGAGAGATGGCGGACGGCAGCTGGGATTATAATTACAGAGAAATAAGGGCTGACAAATTGGAATACAGCGTGGTAAGAAAAGCTATGTTTTTGACGGTGCTGGGCACCTTTTCCATAGGTTTCATAGGGGTTTTTGTCCTGATTGCAATCTATATTGTTACGGAACAGGTTCGCTGTTTTCATAAAAATTATACAAGGACTGTGAAAGGGAAAATCTTATTAAATAAGGCGTATGCACTGAAGAATTATCTGAAAAATTATTCTTTGATCAAAGACAGAACGGAGGAGGAACTGGTTTTGTGGGAGTATTATCTGATCTATGCGGTTGCGCTGGATGTCAATGTAAAAATGAACGATAAGATCATAGAAAAATATATCAAAGGTATATAAAATGATGTGGGTGTTAAAAGCCCTGGCTGGGGAGTGCGCCTGGCAATCAGCACAAAAAAGTTGTGCGCCTTCCATTGTGCGGAGCATTCCGATGAGCCTCTGAA
>CAMWCA010000059.1 GCA_947172705.1 uncultured Lachnospiraceae bacterium | reverse complement strand
AGGCACAGCGTGTCGGAATCGTGCGCGCTGTGATAAACGAGCCGAAAATTCTTTTTGCGGACGAGCCTACCGGCTCACTCAATTCTGCATCGGGCAGGGATGTTCTTGACATTTTCACCGGGGTACATGAGAACGGTTAGAGCATCGTTGTGGTGACTCACGATATCAAGACCGCGCTGCGTGGGACGCGGGTCATCTATCTGCGTGACGGTAAAGTTGTGGGCGAACACAGAATGGCGAAATACGGCGGGGACGACTTGAAAAAGCGCCGTGAAAAGCTGACGGCATTCCTTGATGAGATGGGTTGGTGACTTATGAAGATATTCAGATTATCATTGTTTAATTTAAAACGAAACAAGCGCGAGACGGCTGCAATTGTCTTTCTCACCCTTGTTACATCATTTCTCATGGCGGTCTTTGTTGTCAGCATTACACAGATAAACAGTGCATTTGACCGCTGTTTTGAGGAAGCAGGATCTGCTGATTTTGCATTGTTATTCCAGGCTGACAAATATCGTGATATCTATCGTGATATTCTGGAAGAGGAATACAATATTACCGACGTCAGGGAAAGTAGTGTGCTTTTCGGTCTTGCCGCGTCGGCAATATCAAAGCAGGGTGAAAGTATCGCCTATAATATGATTTTTGTGGACGAAAACACAGAGCGGAAGATGGAAAATTTTCAGAAACTGAATGCCCTCCCCGATGATGAGATCGAAAAGCTGTCTCATCCTGTATGGCTGCCTCAGTATTTTGAGATCACAGGCGGCTATGCCCCGGGGGAGACATTTACCTTTGTTTCGGGCGGCAGAGATTACCCTTTCACTATAGCCGGTTTTTACAGCACGGGTTTATATAATTCCGATGCAATGTTAAAATGTATCATTACAGATGATGATATGGTGCTGCTGTCCGCTGTCTATGAGAAATATCGCATGATAGCATTTGACACGGAAAGGGAATTCTCCTATGAGGAATACTATGAAAAATGCTCCGAAAAGTCAAGTGAGAATGTTTCAAGTATCGTAATGCCAACAGATAAAGATAAGGAGAGATTGGCGGAAACCCGTTTTCCTACTGTTTTTTTGTATATGAGCGTATTTCTTTCCGTTGTCACCATGATATCCGCACTCTTCCTTATTCTTCATAAGATCTCAAAGGATATCGAGGAACAGATGGTGCAGATAGGAGTGCTGGAAGCATTGGGGTATACAAGCCGCGAAATTTCTCTTTCCTATATCTTCGAATATATCCTTACAGGGGGAGTTGGCGCAATCATCGGAGGCATAGCGGCGGCAGCCTTTTCCCCGGTTATGGATACTCTCACAAGGGGTATGATGAACCGTGACGTGCATACGGATGTGGATATTCTCCGCATTTTTATCGTGGTAATATCGATCATGGCGCTTGTCACGCTCTTTGCGCTGTCAAGGGCGGCAAGGGTGAAAAAGCTCCCTCCCGTTGTGGCGTTCCGCAAGGGCATAAAGACCCACCATTTCGGGAGAAATATACTTCCTCTTGAAAAAATGAGACACAGTATCAATATCCGTCTTGCCTTCAAGGGCATATTTACCGATCTTCGCTCAAATATAGGTACGGGTATCTGTATGATTGCCGCGGGAGTTGCCGTAATGTTCAGTGTGTACCTCTTTGACTTTTTCAAGAGCGGCTATAACGGGCTTATGGGAGTTATGGGAATGGAGATGTCAGACATAGGCATAGTTATGATGAACGGAGTGGATGGGGAAAAATTCTGCGATGAGATACGCAAATTTCCCGAGGTGGAAAAGGTTCTTCTGACCCGTGCGATAGGAAATTATGTGGAAATAAAGGGCAGCAATCAGAGTGCGGTTGCAATTTCCTATTCCGACTTTTCCCTAACGGATAATATCCACCCTAAAAAGGGGCGTTTCCCCGAACACGACAATGAGATCATGATATCCACAAAAAGAGAGGAAACAGAAAATCGGCACATAGGCGACAGTATCATCATCAAGGGCGATGTCTGTGAAAAAAGCTATATCATAACAGGTATTGTCACCGCATTGAACAACAACGGCATGAGCGTCTACATGACCGAGGACGGTTACCGGCGCATTCGTCTGAACGACCGCCCGAACACGGTGGAGATAACTCTCAAAGACGAGAAGGATCGCCCTGCCTTTACGGATAAGCTCACCGCTCTGTACGGCGCGAGCGCAAAGGACACAGCGTATGAACAGTCTGTACAGGGGAGTCTTGAGGAACGTATCAGGGCGAAAGCGGACGAGAAAATGGCGGTGCTTATCTCTCAGTACGGCGTTACCGACGTTGACTATGCTATCAGAATAGGCGACACCGTCATCAGCGGAAACAGCAGCGGTTTCGTGATAAAGGAAATATCCTCCGTGAAGGACATTGCGAAATCCCAGATGGGCTCCATAGCCGCAGTTACAAGGACATTCTCGTTCTGTGCCGTGATATTCATTGCCTTTGTGGTGGCTGTGATATTGGGTATCATAGCCGTATCCGCCGTAAAAAGACAGCGCAGGGAATTGGGTATTATGAAAAGTATGGGCTATACGTCAAGGGAGCTTATGATACAGCTTACCCTCCGTATTCTCCCTGTAACGATCGTTTCCTCCTGCATTGCCGCGGTGTTGTCGGTATGGGTACAGCGTGCATTCTGGATGGCTGCGTTCGGCGTACATATTCCCGAAAGTCTGCCGCTGATCATCGGTACGGCGGCAGCGCTTGTACTATTCTGCCTGACTGTCACCTATATCAGTGCGGGCAGTATCAGAAAAATATCCGTGACCGAGCTTATGACGGAATGAGACTGGAGTTGAATTATGATGAAGAAAAAGATGATTGCGGTAATATCCGCCTTGTGTATGGCAGGAACTGTATACGTATCTGCTGGAAATGCGGTACATGCTGAACCTGCACAATCAGAACTGACAGACGAAACAACCGCTTTGCAGGAAAGAATATATTGTATTGCTTCTGTAAGCAAAATGTATTCTTCCCTGGCGGTCATGCAGCTTGTCGACGAGGGAAAGGTTGAACTTGACGCCCCTGTCATTAAGTATCTCCCCGATTTCAGGATGGATGATGAGCGGTACAAGGATATCACCGTGCGTATGCTTATGAACCACACATCAGGCATGCCTCTGGGGCTGAGTATAAACCATTATCTTTATGAAGATGTTGACAGCTTCACCCATGACAATGCATTTGATATCGTGTCGGGGCTGCGTTTGAAAGCCGACCCCGGGGAATACGCCTGTTACAATAACATGGGCTTTAGTCTTATGGAGCATATCGTAGAAAACGTCACCGATATGAGCTTTACGGATTATGTAAGAAATAACATAGCCTCAAAGATAGGAGTAGATCATACGGGAACGGCATGGAGCCTGTATTCGGGTGATTTGGGCGACACACAGGTCTCTCTCTATCGCGGCTGCCTGCCAATCGAATATCCCTATGAAATGGCGGCAGGTTCCGGCGGCATCTATGCCACCGCTTCCGACGTGGCAAATTTCGGCAGCGCTTTTTTTACGGGGAATGATATTCTTCTTTCGGATAATGCCAAAACACAGATGTCCGCCCGCTGGAAAGATGACGAAAAATACGAAAGCTACGGTCTGGGCTGGGATTTTGTGGAACAAGTCAGGTACGAAAAGGAAAATATAAAAGTTATGGGCAAAGGCGGAGATTTGCCGTATATGAACTCGTGCCTCCTTGTCGCCCCCGATGAACAGATCAGCACAGCGGTATTGACTGCCGGAAATGGCAGCAGCCAATATGCAGGGCTTATGGCGTCTGCTCTGATGGACGTGGCGCTTGAAGAACGAGGAAAGACAGTAAGCGATCTGACCCCGACTGAGCCAAAAATAACGGACATCGTTCCCGATTATTATAAAAAATATGAGGGTTTATACTACATCAGCTATATATACAGCACAGGGATATGCAGGATTACATTTGATGGTACCGCCATGTACAAGGAGAACCTGGGCACTGACAACGCATTACTCGAAAGATATAAGATTACCGAGGACGGAGGATTTGTCAGGGTAAACGATAGCGGCAAGATGACTGCAGACAGGGAGATTCTTTATTTTGAGGAAAAGGACGGAAAAATATTCATCAGAACGGAGCTGTTCGCCGTATACCCGGGACTTGGAAATACGTTAGACAGTATGTACACAGGGGAAAAAATGGAAGAAAATCCCGTCTCCCCAAGTGTACAGCAAAGATGGGACGAACTTTCGCAGGAAGTATTTGTCACATATAACGAAAAATGGACCTCCCAGCAGTATGAAAGTCCGTTTTACCGTATCGTGACAGATGAGGAATTCCCCGGCTATATTATGGTAAAAAACAGCGCAGGGGTAAGAGCGGAAAAGCTGACAGATGAAGATCATGCCGGTTTCTTTACCTCCATACCGAGCAGCGCAAACAGAGATTTGTATGATGTAGAGATCACCCAGCAAACCTATGCGGACGGAACATCGGCAGTCTCCTTAGATCTAAGCGACGGGACGCGCTGCCGCAGTGCGGACAGCCTCCCGGTGTTTACCGCTGACATTGCCGAGATATCCCTTCGCAGCGGTGAAGCCGCATGGTATCGTATCGGGGAGGATATGAGCGGAAAGAGCATTGCTGTCGAACGCCCTGACAACTCTGCGGTATTCGTCTACAACAAGTTCCGTGAGCTGTTGTACAGCACCCACATCAAGGATGCAGGCAACACCATCGACCTTCCTCCGGACGGTTATATCGCTTTTATAGGTGAAACCGGCGGAAAAGTAAAAATTTATTAAATGTGTTGTAATTAGGGGAGAATAGTGTAGATTAAAGATGGCAGGGACTATTTAAGTCTCTGCCTTTTCTGTCAGATAATACGGCGGCTAAAGTATGCAGTTGTTTATAAACAAAGGAGTTTTATGAAAGATGATTTTAAAAAATGTCCCAAAATAATTGACATATGTCCCATACTTGACTATAATGAGAGTATAAAGAGAGAGGATGGAGAAATTGTGCTATGAAGAAACAGAACATTATCAATCTTGTGAAATATCACACTGAACAGAATAATGCAGCGTTTGTTTCGGAAGTGTCAGAAATAGCCAGGGAGTTTGATGCCAATGGAGATTATGAGGTGGCGCAGTATTTGATGGATTTAGTTTCAAATGCAAATGTTTATATACCGCAGGCTAATTATCGTAATCTTCAGTTTTTGGAGAAACTTGAGTACTCATCTAATCCTCTCATGCTTCCCAATATCATTGAGGAAGATGTTATTGGAATTGTACGAGCAATTAAGAACAAGACAGGGATGTCTAAATTCCTCTTCTATGGGGCACCGGGTACGGGCAAAACCGAGTCCGCGTTTCAAATAGCTCGTCTACTTGAAAGAGATATTCTTTCAGTACACTTGGAACAACTGATTGACAGTAGATTGGGGGAAACTTCAAAGAATGTAGCTAGACTATTTGATGAGATAAATCATTTAATGTATAGTAAGATTATTGTTATATTTGATGAATTGGATGCTTTGGTTTTAAACAGGAGCAGTATTAATGACCTTCGTGAGATGAGTAGGGTGACATCAACCTTTTTAAGAGAATTGGATAGTTTGAGCGATCAGATTGTAGTGATTGCTACGACAAACTTGTTTGAAAGCTTTGACAAAGCGTTATCAAGAAGATTTGACGCCGTTGTTTCATTTGACAGATATTCCAAAGAAGATCTTATTGAGATTGCAGATGCCATGCTGACATCCGGTATAAAGAAGGCGGTTAATTCGAGTCAAGATATAAGATTGTTCAATAAGATATTAAACAGGCTACCAGAGGTACCATATCCCGGAGATATGAAGCAGATTATTAAAACTTCTATTGCTTTTAGTGATGAAACAAGTAAATACGATTACTTAAGAAAAATTTATCTTGCTTTAAACGGGAATCCGAAGAGTGTAGATATTCAGAATCTTTCAGAGCAGGGATTTACCACAAGAGAGATAGAGATACTTGCTCGAATCCCTAAAAGCAGTGTGTCACGCAAACTTAAGGGAGGGACTGTCTGATGAATAACTTGCTTGAAGTAAAGGTTCGGTATGACCATAGGAAACGGGGGGATAGTCCTGTTTTTGTGAATCTAAGAAAGGATGGGGAAACTACTGCTCAGAAGATTCAGAAATTACAGGAAAATTTAAGAACCATAGTCAGATATTATGAATCAACGCCAAAATATTTGCGGGGGTATTTAATTGATGTTAATTATAACGACATTATCGCAAAAACCAAGAGAATAAGTGAATTGCTTAGACCGAGTGGGAAACAGACAAATGATGTTGTAGTAGGTGCCCGCTTTTCAAATGCTGTCGAGGGGCAGGAAAATCATATTATCACATATTATGTGGATGAGAAAACGATTGAAAAAACGCTTGAGAAACTGGATGAAACAAAGAGATTTTTGATAGAGGAATTGGATGGTAAAGCAGTACCTAAGAATTTTAATGAAACCGTAGAAAAAAAGCCTGATTTGGATTATGAAACATATTCCTCGAAAAAAATTATCCGCAATATGATTGTCGATTGTTCTGTAGTGGAATCCATGTCGGTTCCCAATGTAACTGCAGATATACAAAAGGAATCTTTTTTACTGACATTTTTTCAGACTGAGTACTCATTGTCTGAAATGCTGGAAGAGTTAAAAATTGATCGATATCGGTATCATTATGCGTTTTACGGGAAAGATACGATATCGGTAAGTTGGGATTTGTATCAAATTCTTCAAGACAAGGTTCCGTACATGATCTCAATGATTTCTTCAGACTTATCGCAAGTAACATTGGAGACTATTGATAAATCAAAACAAAAATATAAACAAAATATTCCTAAACCTTTGAACGAGCCAACAATAGGTGTTATTGACAATTTATTTGATGAAGGTGTTTATTTTTCTGGATGGGTTGAGAATACGGACTACCTTGAAGAATTTGAAGCCGTTGGCGAAAGAGATGTTTCTCGTGATCACGGTACGGAGGTAACATCTATCATCGTGGATGGACCTGGTCTGAATCCATGGCTTGATGATGGCTGCGGAAGATTTAAGGTGCGGCATTTTGGCGTGTGTGAGGATAGAATTTCAGTCCCGCGATTGGTAAATAAAATCAGAAAGATAGTAAATGATAATCCCGATATTCATGTATGGAATTTATCACTTGGGACAGACGATGAAGTGTCGAAAAACTTTATCTCATATGATGGTTCTGCATTGGATGAACTGCAAGCAAGCAAAAATATTATTTTTGTTGTAGCGGGAACAAATGATAACCGCAATAGAAAAGAGGGGATGCTGCGTGTTGGTTCTCCGGCAGACTCTTTGAATGCGGTAGTTGTTAATTCGGTAAAGCGAAATGGATCACCTGCTTCTTATACGAGACAGGGAACGATTTTATCCTTCTTTAATAAACCGGATATTTCTTATTATGGGGGAGATTATGAGAATGGTGAACGTATAAGAGCATGTTCCTCAAAAGATATTGAAGAGGTGTACGGCACATCGTTTGCAGCTCCTTGGATTGCGAGAAAACTCTCGTTTTTAATTGATATCATGGGATTTCCTAGAGAAATAGCAAAGGCGTTGATTATAGATTCGGCAGCAGGTTGGGAATTTAAGACATCTACATATAGATTTCAGAATCAGATTGGCTATGGTATCGTTCCAATCAAAATATCAGACATTTTGGAATCGGATAATAGAGAAATAAGGTTTGTTTTGTATGGTACGGCAAGTTCATACATTACGTCAAATTATTCGATACCGATCCCGCGAGACTCTGATAATAAGTACCCTTTTATTGCACGGGCAATGCTGTGCTATTTCCCGCAGTGTTCCAGAGTACAGGGTGTAGATTATACATCCAGAGAATTGTCCTTGAGGTTTGGACGCATAAATGAGAAAGGTAAAATTGATGATATCAATGAAAATATTCAGGACGAAGTGGGTCGTGCTGTAGATGAGCGTCAATCACGCAGAGATTTCCGAAAATGGGAAAATACGAAATTTATATCTAAAGTTCTGAAGAAAAATAAAGCATTGCAATCTTATGGGGAACGTTTATGGGGGATATCCATTGTCTCGAAAGAACGGTTGACTACTTCTATGACTTCGAATTTAAATTTTGGGGTTGTTGTGACACTTCGGGAAATTAACGGTATTAATAGAATACAGGATTTTATTACGGCATGTACTTTAAGGGGATGGATTGTAAATGAAATTAGTCTTGAAAATAGATTAACGCTTTACAATAAGAATCAAGAGGAAATAACATTTGATGAATTATAGATGATGAAATCCAAATAATACGAAGAATTCAGTTTGGCAGGGCTCCCTGATTTACTTTTGAACCCTACTATGCTATACTACCATAGATATCAAGGCTTTTGGCATAGCCTTTTATCTTAGAAAAAGGCGTAATTGTGTAGCAGTTTGTGTAGAAAAACAGAGAGAAAGGCAGGAATTCTTATATATAAAGAATTTCTGAGCAGGTATAATGAAATATGAAACTAGGCATCTTAGGCTTGCCCAACGTAGGGAAAAGCACTTTATTCAATTCTCTCACAAAAGCAGGCGCAGAGTCGGCAAATTACCCATTCTGCACCATCGACCCCAACGTGGGCGTGGTGGCGGTTCCCGATGAGCGGCTAAAGCTTCTGGGGGACATGTACCATTCCAAAAAGGTAACCCCTGCCGTGATCGAGTTCGCGGATATTGCAGGGCTGGTAAAAGGCGCTTCCAAGGGAGAAGGGCTTGGCAATCAGTTCTTAAGCAACATCCGGGAGGTGGATGCGGTGGTGCACGTGGTGCGCTGCTTTGAGGATTCCAATGTGATCCATGTGGATGGAACCGTAGATCCCCTTCGGGACATTGAGACCATTAACCTGGAGTTGATCTTTTCGGATATCGAGATTTTGGAGAGAAGGATCGCCAAAACCGGGAAGGCGGCAAGGATGGATAAGTCCCTTGCCAAGGAGGCAGCCCTTTTGGAGGCGCTTAAGGCGCATCTGGAAGAGGGAAAACTGGCGAGAAGCTATGTGACCGAGGATGAGGACGAGCTTGCCCTCTTAAATTCTTATAACCTTTTGACCTATAAGCCTGTTATTTTTGCGGCAAATGTGGGAGAGGAAGATCTTGCGGATGACGGAGCAGGGAATCAGGGGGTACAGGCGGTAAGAGGTTTTGCGGCGGAAAACGGCAGCGAGGTGTTTGTAATCTGTGCCCAGATTGAGCAGGAGATCTCCGAGCTGGATGAGGAAGAAAAGGCGATGTTCCTGGAGGATCTGGGACTGAAAGAGTCGGGGCTTGAAAAACTGATTAAGGCAAGCTATCATTTGCTTGGGCTTCACAGCTTTTTAACGGCAGGGGAGGACGAGACCAGGGCGTGGACTATCAAACTGGGAACCAAGGCGCCCCAGGCGGCAGGAAAAATACATACGGACTTTGAAAGAGGGTTTATCAAGGCTGAGGTGGTAAACTATAAGGATCTGCTGGAGCAGGGTTCCCTTGCGGCGGCAAGAGAAAAAGGTCTGGTAGGTATGGAAGGAAAAGAGTATGTGGTAAAGGACGGGGACGTGATCTTGTTCCGTTTCAACGTCTGACAGGGAAAGTAAAGGTTGAATAAAATGGACTTAATGGACATTGATTTTCCAAATCTGGGGATTTATCTGCATAACGTACCCAAAAGCTTTAGCGTTTTCGGCTTTGAGATCGCTCTTTATGGGGTGATTATTGGAATCGGCGTTTTGCTGGGCATTTTGGCGGCGGCAAAGGTGGCGAAGAGCACCGGGCAGGACCCGGATCTGTATTGGGATTTTTCTCTTTATGCAGTTATTTTTTCCATTATTGGCGCAAGGATCTATTATGTGATCTTCGCCTGGGATCAGTATAAAGACAATCTGCTTGCCGTTTTCAATATCAGGCAGGGCGGTCTTGCCATTTATGGCGGTGTGATCGCGGCGTTTACTACCTTGTTTATCTATGCAAGGATCAAAAAGCAGAACGCATTCAGAATGGCGGACACAGGGGTTGTAGGATTGATTCTGGGACAGGCTGTGGGCAGGTGGGGAAATTTCACCAACCGGGAAGTGTTTGGAGAATATACGGATAATCTGCTGGCAATGCGGCTGCCTGTTGAAGCAGTGAGAAGCAGCGATATTTCCGAATCCATTGCGGCGCATGTGACCGAGGGTGTGAATTACATCCAGGTACATCCCACGTTCCTTTACGAAAGTTTATGGAACCTGATGATCCTGATCCTGCTGGTGGTTTATTGGAAGCATAAAAAGTTTGAGGGAGAGATCGCCCTTTTGTACTTGGGCGGCTATGGGCTTGGCAGAGCCTGGATCGAAGGAATTAGAACAGATCAGCTTTTTCTCCCGGGGACACAGGTGCCGGTTTCCCAGGTGCTTGCAATTATTCTGTTTGCAGGGGCTGTGATATGGGACTTGATTGTGAGGATAAGGCTTAAGAAAAATACAATAAAAATACAATAATTTTATAAGAAAATAAATCCCATATTTAGTGACGTGGTAAATACCAGACACTAGATATGGGATTTCTTTTCCTTTTTGGACAAAAAACCAGATTTTATGCGCCTTGCAGGCATCTGCAGGGCGTATTTTTTTACTTGCGCTCCACTATAAATTGCGGTAGAATGAACCTAAAAGTGGTGGAAAGTGGTAGATAGTGTTATATATGTGGGTGAAAGTGGTAAATTCACCTCCTTTCCGTGGCAGACCACTTTAGAAGCAAAGGCAGGAGCAAGCCATCCGCAACAGATGAATAAGCGGATGCCTGGAACGGGTGAGTGCATATGTTTATGGGTGAATACAACCATACAATAGATGCCAAGGGCAGGCTGATCATTCCTTCCAAGTTCCGCGAAGTACTGGGCGATGAATTTGTAGTCACAAAGGGAATGGACGGCTGTCTGTTTGTGTTTGACAATCCCGAGTGGCAGGCGTTTGAAGAGAAATTACATGGTTTACCAATGATCGATAAAGAGGCAAGACAATTTACACGTTTCTTTCTGGCAGGAGCGGCAAGCCTGGAAGTGGACAAGCAGGGAAGAATTCTTTTGCCGGCGGTACTCAGGGAATTTGCTGGAATTACCAAAGATGCCGTGCTTGTGGGAGTTGGAAGCCGGGTGGAGATCTGGAGTAAGGACAGATGGGAAGGCACTGTTACCTATCAGGATATGGAGGAGATCTCCAAGCATATGATAGAACTGGGCATTGGCATATAGGTAAGGAGCAGCAATGGCGTTTAAGCACACATCCGTATTGCTTGAAGAGACAATAGAGGGGCTAAACATAAGACCCGAGGGCATTTATGTGGACGGCACCTTAGGCGGCGGCGGACATTCCCGGGAAATTGCCAAAAGGCTTGGGGAAAATGGACGGTTGATCGGAATCGACCAGGACGAAGCGGCAATTAAGGCGGCAGGCGAGAGACTTTCGGTATTTGGCGATCGGGTTTTGATGGTCAGAAGCAATTATTGCAATACCAAAGAGATCCTTTCTCAGATGGGTATTACCGGAATAGATGGAATGCTTCTGGATCTGGGGGTATCTTCTTATCAGCTGGATACCAGGGAAAGAGGGTTTTCTTACCGGTTTGACACACCCTTAGACATGCGGATGGACACACGCCAGAGCCTTACGGCGAAGAAGATCGTGAACGAGTATGAGGAAATGGAATTGTTTCGCATCATACGGGATTACGGAGAAGATAAATTTGCCAAAAACATTGCAAAGCATATTGTTCTTGCAAGGCAGAAAAAGCCCATAGAAACCACAGAGGAACTGAATCAGATCATAAAAGCGGCGATTCCGGCGAAGATGAGGGCGGAAGGAGGACATCCCTCCAAGCGTACTTTTCAGGCTATCAGAATCGAGTGTAACAGGGAGCTTGAGGTATTAAAGGACTCTCTGGAAGAATTGATCGATCTGCTGAAGCCGGGAGGAAGGCTTTGCATTATCACCTTTCATTCGCTGGAAGACCGGATTGTGAAAACGGCTTTCAGGCAGGCGGCAAATCCCTGTACATGTCCTCCGGGTTTTCCGGTATGTGTGTGCGGGAAAGTGAGTAAGGGAAAGGTGATCACCGGTAAGCCGATTTTGCCGGGGAAGGAAGAACTGGAGAGCAATGCCAGGTCAAAAAGCGCAAAGCTGAGAATTTTTGAAAAAGCATCATTATAAAACATAGAAGAGTGGGGAAAATTGAAATGGCGGTAAATGACAGAGCACAAAGAAGAACTGCATATAGAAACAATGTCTATGTGCAGGGAAATACTGCCAGAAGGCTGCAGGCGGTACCTGCAGTCAGGGAAGTACCGTCAAAGAAGGCCAACACCCGAGTTCGTAAAAATCGGGAAAAGGCAAAGCATATGAGTATTGGCTCAGTGCTTTCCATGGCAGTGGCAATGACCGCTGCAGCCTTTATATTGACAGGATATTTGGGCTTACAGTCCGATATAACAAACAGTATTAAGCATATTGCGGCACTGGAAAGCCAGCTCAATGAGCTGAAACTTGCCAATGACGAGAATTACAGTAGAATAACAAGTGATATTAATCTGGAAGAGGTAAAGAGAGTGGCGATCCAGGAGCTTGGAATGACCTATGCAAAGGAAGGTCAGATCATCACTTTCAATGGAGAGGGCAGCGATTACGTAAGACAAACAGGCAATATTCCGGATTAGGGCAGGTGTAATTTTGGATAGCAAGAAAAAGTATAGTAAGTTCACAGTTAAAATGCAAAAGAAGCTGGTAGTGCTGTTTTTTATAGTGCTGCTGGCTTTTGTGGGATTATCCTATCGGTTGATCACGATCACAAGGGACAATGGGGAACGCTACAAAAAGCAGGTGCTTTCCCAGCAAAGATACGACAGCACAACGCTTCCGGCAAAGAGAGGAACCATCTATGACACCAATGGAAGCATTCTGGCGACAAGTGAAAAAGTCTATAATGTGATCGTGGATGCGGTAGCAGTGACGGAGAAGGAAGAGTATTTGGAGCCTACCTTAAATGCTCTGCGCAGCCAGCTGGGAATCGACACGGGAGAAGTGCGCACTTACATAGAAGCGAACAAAGAGACTTCCCGTTACAGGGTGATTGCAAAGCGGCTTGAGTATGAGCAGATCGAAGGCTTTCTGGAATTACAGAATAAGGAGGATTCCCTGATTAAGGGAATCTGGTTTGAACCCGAGTATAAGAGAACCTATCCGGGCAATACCCTTGCCAGCGATGCCATCGGCTTTACCACCAATGATAATATCGGGTCCTTTGGACTGGAGGAATATTATAACGATGTGCTTTCCGGAACGCCGGGAAGGGAATATGGTTATTTAAACGATGATTCCAATTTGGAACGAACCACCATCCCTGCGGAGGACGGGAACAGTCTGATCAGTACCATAGATATCAATATCCAGAGTATTGTTGAAAAATATCTGAAAAAATTTGATGAGGAATACAAGGACAATGCCCATGACGGAAACGGTTCTTTGAATACAGGCTGTATCATAATGGATGTTAACAGCGGAAATATTCTCGCCATGGCAAGTTATCCCGCATATAACCTGAATGATCCAAGAAATACCGATGCGCTGATCGGTATGCCCATTCTGGATGAGGAGAATAAAAGAACAGGGGAATATATTAAGGCGGAAAATCTGGGCGCTATTACAGAAGACAACGACGCTTTTTACCGCCAATTAAACGCCCTGTGGAAAAACTTCTGCATCAACGACACCTATGAACCGGGGTCGGTGTCAAAGCCCTTTACGGTAGCGGCAGGGATCGAAAGCGGCAGTATTACTGGAGAAGAGAAATACAACTGTGAAGGAAAGCTCCATGTGGGAGATCATGATATTAGCTGTCACAATACATGGGGAGACGGTACCTTGTCTGTGGCAGAGGGAATAGAGCGTTCCTGCAACGTAAATATGATGTATGTGGCGATGCAGACAGGCGTCTCTACCTTTACGAAATTTCAACATATTTTTAATCTTGGATTGAAGACCAATATTGATCTTGCCGGAGAAGCAAGAACGGCAACGGTGGTTTACAACGCAAATAATATGAGACTTACGGATCTTGCCACCAACAGCTTTGGGCAGGGCTACAACGCTACCATGATCCAGATGATCACCGGCTTTTGCTCCCTGATCAATGGAGGCTACTATTATGAACCTCATATGGTAAGCAAGATCGTCAGCCCCTCCGGTGCCACGGTGCAGAATATCGAACCCCGTATCTTAAAGCAGACCATTTCCGAGAGCACATCCCGAAAAGTCCGGGAGATGTGCAATCTGGTAGTATCCGGAGAGAATGGAACGGGACATACGGCAAGACCGGCAGGTTATATGATCGGCGGCAAAACGGGAACGGCGGAGACCCTTCCCCGTGGCAACAACGAATATGTAGTGTCCTTTATGGGCTATGCTCCCGTAGACGATCCTCAGATTGCCATCTATGTGGTGGTGGACAGGCCTAACGTTCCCGGTTATATTATGGACGATGCTAAATTTGCTACTAGGATCGTGCGAAGCATCCTTACAGAAGTGCTGCCCTATAAAGGAATTTTTATGACCGAGGAGCTTTCCGACAAGGAGCGGGAAGAGCTGGCAGCATTGCAGATCGAAATTATGACGCCTCCTGTAACGGAAGAACCGGGCGGAGAAGCAGGCGAAGGTGAAACTCCTTCCGGGGAAGGCTCGGAAGTTCCCTCAGGGGAAGGCGAACCGGAAGAAGGCGCTTCCGGAGAAGGTACGCCTGAGGAAGGAGAAGAAGCGCCTCCCAATGAGATTTGGAAAACCTTCCCTATAGACCCTGCTACCGGCTATGCCAAAGATCCCAATACAGGGGAATATGTGGACCCGGAGACAGGGCATGTGCTTGGAGGCAGCTATGATCTGGGCATCAGTGCGGAGCCTCAGGGGGAAGCGGAAGCATCCCCATCTCCGGAAGCCCAGTAGCCCGGTTATCAGTTTGAAAGCATAACCGAAAAGATTTTTTAATAGAATGATAATAATATCTTTTCTATGAGGTTTTTATGTTGAAAAATAAGACCTACAACAGGAAAAAGATCGTTACGATATTTTTTGTCTGCTTTGTGATTTTTCTGGTGCTTGGAGGACGGCTGGTGTATCTGATGGTCTTTCAGTCGGATTATTATACGGAAAAGGCAAAGGAGCTGCACGAAAGGGAGAGAAGTATCAAGGCGGCAAGAGGAAGGATTTTGGATGCCAATGGTACGGTGATCGCGGATAATAAAACGGTGTGTACGATTTCTGTGATCCATAATCAGATCAAGGAGCCGGATAAAATTGTTCAGGTGTTGAGCAAGGAGCTTGATCTGTCAGAAGAGTATGTGCAAAAAAGAGTGGAAAAGTACTCCTCCATAGAAAAAATCAAAAGCAACGTGGACAAAGAAAAAGGAGATGCGATCAGGGCATATAACCTGGAAGGCGTCAAGGTAGATGAAGATTACAAGCGTTATTATCCCTATGACTCCCTTGCTTCCAAGGTGCTTGGATTTACAGGCGGGGACAATCAGGGAATTATTGGGCTGGAAGTAAAATACGAGGAATATTTAAGAGGAAAAGACGGCATGATCCTTACCATGACCGATGCCAGGGGCGTGGAACTGGATGCGGCGGGGGAAGAGCGGATCGAGCCGGTGCCGGGCAATGATCTGTATATCAGCCTGGACATGAACATCCAAAGCTATGCGACCCAGCTTGCAAAGCAGGTGATGGAAACCAAAGAGGCGGAAAGAGTATCCATTCTGGTTATGAATCCCCAAAACGGGGAGATCATGGCGATGGCGGATGTGCCTGAATTTAACCTGAACGATCCCTACACTCTTCCGGAAACAGCGGCAGGAGAAGGGCTTACAGAAGAAAAAAAACAGGAGTTATTGAATGCCATGTGGCGCAATGGATGCATCAGCGATACTTATGAACCGGGTTCCACCTTTAAGATCGTAACAGCCGCCGCCGGGCTGGAGGGCGGGGTGGTTACCACAGAGGACCAGTTCAGCTGTCCAGGCTACATTATGGTGGAAGACCGACGGATACGCTGCCATAAGACAACGGGGCACGGAGCCGAAAACTTTGTGCAGGCAACCATGAACAGCTGTAAACCGGTATTTATGGAATTTATATAGTTTGTTGTACTTTATGATAATATCTGTTAGAATGGAAACACAAATCTAAAGAGGAGGATTGCCTTGAAGCATACAGCAACTATAGAGGATGTTCATCATTCCTTTGATGAAATGAGTTTATCTTTAACGAATCATTTTGAAAGGCTTAACCGGGAAGAACCGGAAAGTCTCAAACTTGCCAATGAATACTACAAATGGATTTCTTTGAAAACACATCTTATCTTGAATGAAAAAATCTTTCAAATTCCTTCCTCCGCCTTGCCGAATATCATTAAGCCATCTGCGTTTATGTGGCTTCATGGGGAGAAGCAGGCAGTGGTGTCAAAATATTATCGATACGACGAACCTACCGATCAATATGTTATTTCTGTGAAAAAAAGCGCTGTACCGGAAACGGATATAAATTTGATTATGCAATCTCTGGTACTGATTCGTAAAACTGTCGTCTGGGTAGATTTTGGCTATAATATTGGCACTGAATTTGGCGGCAGACATCCTGCAATTATTCTGAAAAATCTAAAAGAATCACTGATTGTCATACCTCTTTCTTCTCAGATCCCGAAAACCATGGATTATAGCGTAAAAGTTGATAAAGTATATGGTTTCCCTGAAATGCCGCGCTGGGCAAATGTGACAAGAATTACACAGGTTAGCCTTTCCAGAGTACAATATAATAAATTTGGGGATGTAAAGTCTTGTGTGTTAAAGGAGATTTGTGAAAAATTGAAGGACTGTGGTATTATTTGATTTGCATAATTGACTTGTGTACTGTATATTTTATTACTATTACAAAATTGTTTGACAACCTCCTGGCTTTGTGTTAGCATGATGTTGTAAACGCAGGAGCGATCCTGGTAATTTTGTAACCGTGAAACCGTCATTTATGGCGGTTTCTTTTCGTAATGACCATGTATGCAAAAGACGGCGGAAGATTTGTGAAAATCTCCGCCGCTCTTTTATACAAGGAATACACAGTCTATTACTTGTTATTTGATATAAACAGGCGGTTTATCCAAGAATCGCCTTATCGTTTGCGAATTCTTCTCCGCTTACCGCTTCAAATTTATGGAGAAGATCTTCTACGGTGAGGTTTTTCTTTTCTTCGCCTCTGATATCCAGAATGATTCGTCCATCCAACATCATGATCAGCCGGTTCCCGTGGGTGATGGCGTCTTTCATGTTGTGGGTGATCATCAGAGTGGTCAGATGATCCTTGTTTACAATGTATTCCGTAGTTTCAAGTACCTTTGCCGCTGTCTTGGGGTCAAGGGCAGCGGTATGTTCATCTAAAAGAAGAAGTTTGGGTTTCTGGAGGGTTGCCATAAGCAGGGTCAACGCCTGGCGCTGCCCGCCGGAGAGCAGTCCCACCTTGGAGGTGAGGCGGTTTTCCAGACCAAGATCCAGGATCTTCAGCAGTTCTCTGTATTCTTCCCGCTCCTTCTTTGTAATGCCGGAACCAAGGAAGCGTCTGCGCCCGCGGCGCTTTGCAAGGGCAAGATTTTCTTCAATGCCCATGGTTGCGGCAGTGCCTGTCATAGGGTCCTGAAAAACTCTTCCAAGAAATTTAGCGCGTTTATGTTCGGGAAGTTTGGTGACGTTAATTCCATCGATGATAATCTCTCCTGAATCCACTGCCCATACGCCGGAGATGGCGTTCATCATGGTGGATTTTCCCGCGCCGTTTCCGCCGATAACGGTAACGAAATCTCCATCTTCCAGAGTAAGGGAAAAATGATCCAGAGCAAGTTTTTCATTTACGGTACCGGGATTAAATACTTTGGTGACATCTTTGATTTCAAGCATTGAGATGATCTCCTTTCTTTACGTTAGCCCTGGTAAAGTACTTACCCTTCCAGTAAGGAATTGCAAGGAAGGTGGCAACCACAAGGGCGGTAAGAAGTTTTAACAGATCCGGGTCCAGACCCATCCAAACCACGGTCTGGAATACGATGTAGTAAAGAATGGAGCCCAGCGCAACGCCGATCAGTTTAAAGCCGAAATTATGGAAAATGCGACCAAAAACCGCTTCCCCAATGATCACGGCGGCAAGTCCAATGACGATAGCGCCACGTCCCATGTTGACATCTGCAAAGCCCTGGTACTGTGCAAGCAGAGCGCCGGAAAGACCTACAAGACCGTTGGAGATCATCAGCCCTAATACTTTGGCAAAGTCTGTGTTGATCCCCTGTGCTCTGGACATACGGTCGTTACAGCCCGTAGCGCGCAGGCTGCAGCCCAGCTCCGTGCCGAAAAACCAGTAAAGAATGACCACCAGCAGAAGAATGCAGACCGCTACTACGAAAATGGTATTTTTATAAAAAGGAACATTTCTGATATATCGTAAAGCAACCAACAGGTTATATTTTTCAACGCCAATTGCCTGATTTGCCTTCCCCAGGATCTTCAAATTAACCGAGTATAAACCCAGCTGGGTTAAGATACCGGCTAAAATCGCGGGAATGCCCATAAAGGTATGAAACAGTCCCGTCACCAGTCCGGTGAGCATACCGGCGAGGGTGGCAACAAGCATGGAAACATAAACATTGTGACCGGAAAGCATCATCATAATGCAGGCGGCGGCGCCGGTGCAGATGGAGCCGTCAACGGTAAGGTCGGCAACGTCAAGAATTCGATAGGTGATGTAAATGCCGATGGCAGTGATGCCCCAGATCAGTCCCTGGGCAAAGGCGCCCGGCATTGCATTGAGCAAATTTAAGACATTCATTGATTTCCTCCAGAAAAATATCTGATAAAAGCAGCGAGAGAAAAATTCCCCCGCTGCTGATTTTTGATGTAAGAATGATTATTCTGCAATTGCTTCGTAATCGTCGGGAACTGTAATATTTAACGCTTCACAGTTTGCTGCATTGTATTTTTTAATGAACTGAGGCGCATATTCAATGGGCATTGTGGAAATGTCGGCGCCTTCCGCAAGGATTTTTGCAGCCATCTTGCCGGTAGCAGTTCCGATATCATAATAGCTGATGGATAAGGTTGCAACGCCGCATCCTGCGCAAATGCCTTCTTCTCCGGCAACCACCGGAACACCTGCGGGAAGGCAGATATTGTTGATGATTTCCGCATTGGAAGCAGCCGTGTTGTCAGTAGGAACATAGATTACGTCAACGCTGCTGGAGGCATTTGTAACAACGGAGGAAAGATCGTTGGAGTCTGAGAAAGAGTAATATTCACAGCTGTAACCTTTTCCCTCAAGAAAGCCCTTAATGGTATCTACCTGATATTGGGAATTTGCCTCGGCGGAGCAATAAAGAAGACCAACGGTCTTTGCATCGGGGAATAATTCCTGAAGCATGTCAGCCTGTCCGTCAAGGGGAGCAAGATCCGATGTGCCCGAGATGTTTCCGCCTACGGTACCGCTAAAGTTGTCGATTCCCAGAGCAACGCCATATTCAGTAATGGATGTTCCAAGAATAGGGATCTCGCTGGTTCCGGCGGTAGCTGCCTGAAGGGCGGGAGTCGCGTTGGCAAGAATCAAATCCACTTTGTTGGAGACAAAGCTGTTGATAATGGTAGAGCAGGTATTGGAATCGCCCTGGGCATTCTGAATGTCAAAGGTAACCTGATCGCCCAGTTCTTCCTTCAGAGCATCCATAAATCCCTGTGTAGCGGCGTCTAATGCTTCGTGCTGTACCAGCTGGCAGATACCTACGGTATAGGAAGCTCCCTCGCTTGAAGCGCTGGTTTCAGAAGCGCCGTTCTCTGCGGGTGTAGACTCTGAGCTTGAATTTCCACATGCCATAAGCCCGCTGACCATAACTACGGTCAAAAGTAATGCAAGTATTTTTTTCATAATAGTTCCTCCCATGAAATTTTTTAGTGAAAGATCACTGCAACAGATTATACAGCTTTAAAGCGCTAAAGTCAATGACTGTGACAGATATTTTTTGAGATGGAATGATAGTTCAGGCTGGTGTCAGGGTTCAGGGTACTGCGTTAAGGCAGAAGGGGCATAGGGAGACGCGGCACAGTATGGCATAGCCAGTGTGTGGTACAGTCAGAAGGGCGGAGGGCTCGCATATGGTTTCAGAACGAGTCTCGGAATCGGATTTCACTAACGGAATGGGGAAAATTGTCAAGAACTGTACGGGTCGGAGCCAACGGCATCCGTGCCAATGTCATTAAGTTAAGTTTATTGTCAGCTTGACCCTCGAA
>CAMWCA010000058.1 GCA_947172705.1 uncultured Lachnospiraceae bacterium | reverse complement strand
CTGCCAGGTTTTTTTTTTAAAAACTATTTTTTCCACTTAAATTTTTGGTCATTTGCGCTCTAATACGGTGACTCGTTTGGGGTTTTTTTGGGGGGGGGGTTGGGGGGGGGCGAAAGGCGTTATGGGTTCAGCGCCGGTCTCAAAATCGGATTTCACTAACGGAATGGGGATAGTTATCTGAAACTGTTCGGGTCGGAGTATAGCGGCATCCTTGCCGCATACTCCTGATTTCGCCATCCGTGGCGAAATCACCCTGGGTATTCGACCATTCCGTAAGTGAAATAACCGATTTTTCGTCAGGGCGCAGAACCCATAACGCCTTTTGCCCGCCCATCCCCGCCCCCAATAACACCGGACTGGACTGTCAGGATATTGCCTGATTTTGACAAAGCTTCTACCCTGCTATATTGATAGCTGGAATAAAAAAGGCATTTATGGTATTCTTTTAATAAATGTATGTTCAGGTGCGGAATGGAGGAATAGGAGCAATTAATCTATGGAAAATACGGGAAAAAGATGCCCGGGATGCAAACGGGAAAGCTGTGCGGGCTGTGGCATTTTTCAGAAGCTAAATACAAATAAGCAGTTACGGGTGAACTTTCCGGAAGGGTTTCGGGCGGAACCCGGGGAAGGACTGGGAATTTCCTTTGATGTGGGAACTACCACCCTTGCCGGTATGTTGTGGGATTTGGAAAAGGGCGCGCTTTTGGATGCGGAGACGGCGGCAAATCCTCAGGCGGCATTTGGCGCGGATGTGATCAGCAGGATACAGGGAGCAAATGAAAGTGAAGAAAAGCTGAGGCAAATGCAAAGGCTGCTGGTGGAGAAGCTGGATGAGCTTGCCCGCAGGATGCTTGACAGGTGTGCTTCGGGAGAAAAGGGAAAAGAAAATAGCCAGAGCAAGGTGAAAAGGGCGGTGGCGGCAGGGAATACGGCTATGTGTGAAATTCTGCTGGGGATAACGCCTAAGGGCTTGGCAAAGGCGCCCTTTACGCCTGACTACAGGGAGACTGTCCGGGTGAGGGGAGAGGACTTAGGGTTTTCCGTTTTGCAGGCTGTGGAGCTGACTGTTTTACCGCCAATAGGCGGCTATGTGGGGGCGGATGCCCTTGCAGTATATTGTTATGTAAACCATATGGAAAAAGAGCGTTCCGTACTGGCGGTGGATATTGGAACCAATGGGGAAATTCTTTTGCAAAAGGGAAAGGAAAAGTATGCCTGCTCTGCGGCGGCAGGACCGGCGTTGGAAGGGGGCGCTGTGAGATGCGGGATGCGTGCGGCAAAAGGCGCTGTGGATATGGTTTCTCTGAGAGGGAGATTTCCCATGGAGGATATTGTCTGCCGGGTGATCGGAGAGGAAAAGCCGGTGGGGATCTGTGGCTCCGGGCTGGTGGAAGCATTGGCGGCGCTTTATAAAAGCGGTGTTTTGGATCACACCGGGTATCTGCGAACCCCCCAGGAGGCAAGAAAAGCAGGGGTGTCAGAGAGAATATGCAGAAGAATTCAGGCAGCAGGGGAGGAAAGAAGGTTTTTACTCACGGACAAGGACAGTCCGGTTTATCTTTTTCAGGAGGATGTGCGGCATTTGCAGCTTGCGGTGGGAGCCATTCGGGCGGGAATGGAGGTTCTTCTGAAAAAGGCAGATATAAAAGCAGGGGACTTGGATCAGATTTATCTTGCGGGGGCGTTTGGCTGTTATCTGAGCATGGAAAGCAGTATTGCCATCGGGCTTTTGCCGGATCTGCCGGAGAAGATCCGGCAGGCGGGCAATCTGGCGGGAACAGGTGCGGCGATGGCGTTGCTGTCCGCCCAAACCGTGAGGGAGATGGAGCGGGAAAGCAGGGAGTTTGTGCATGTGGAGCTTGCCGGGGAGAAGGCGTTTCAGGAATTATTTCTGGTCCATATGAATTTTCCGCCCCAAAATGGAACAGTTATGGTATGATGAATAATACATGGCTATTTGTGACGCTCCGGAGTGGAGATTGGAATGAGGATATGTGGAAGGAATTTTGCAGAAGATGAACAGAGATTTTTTAAAAGATAAAAAACGTATTGTGGTTAAGATCGGAACCTCTACGATCACCCATGTGGACACGGGGCATTTGAATCTGATCAAAATGGAGAAGCTGGCGAGAGTTTTAACGGACATTAAAAATCAAAATAAGGAAATCGTGGTGGTGTCTTCAGGCGCCATAGGCGCAGGGCGGAAAGCCCTGGGTATCAAGGGAAAGCCGGAACGTCTCTCTCAAAAGCAGGCGTGCGCGGCAGTGGGACAGGCAAGGCTGATGATGATCTACCAAAAACTTTTTGCGGAATATAATCAGACCATTGCCCAGATCCTGATCACCAAGAGAACCATGATCAACGAGATCAGCAGGCGCAATGCGGAGAATACCTTTTTGGAGCTGCTGGGAATGGGTGTCATTCCCATTGTCAATGAAAATGACACGGTATCCACGGATCAGATCCTGGATGAAAATTTTGGGGATAACGATACGCTTTCCGCAACTGTGGCGGAGATGGTGCAGGCGGACTTGCTGATTCTTTTATCCGATATCGATGGGCTTTACACAGATGATCCCAGGAATAATGAAAAGGCTGAATTTATAAGCTGGGTAGATCGGATAGACGATAAGCTCTGCGCCATGGCAAAGGGCGCGGATACCACATTCGGAACAGGGGGCATGGCGACCAAGATCGCCGCGGCGCAGATTGCCAACGGGATAGGTGTGGACATGGTGATCGCCAACGGAGACGATGTGGTAAATATCAGCAGAATTTTGGAAGGAAAAGATGTAGGGACATTGTTTAAAGCGTAAGAACAAGCACCGGCAGGTAAAAAAGCCGGTGCTTATTTTATGAGAGCTTGTGAATAAAAAGCCCGCTTCGGAGCTTCGGCTCAAACCAGGTGGATTTGGGGGGCATAAGAAGCCCTGCATCCGCTACGGAGAGCAGTTCGGCGATGGATGTGGCGTACATGGAAAAAGCAACCGTCATATCCGAGGATACCCGGCGTTCCAGTTCTGCAAGCCCCCGTATGCCGCCTACAAAGTCGATCCGCTTATCAGTTCTGGGGTCCTGGATATTGAGGATGGGTCCCAGCAGATGATCCTGTAAAAGAGAGACGTCCAGTCCTTTTACGGGATCGGAGGATAAAAGCTCTTTCTGTGAGGTGAGCAGATACCAGCCGTTGGAAAGATACATGCCGAAGCATCCCTTTTGGTGGGGAGATACAGCTTCTTTTCCCTTATATTCTACGGAGAATCCGGCTTTTTCCACAGCCGCCAAAAAGTCCTCCGGGGTAAGACCGTTCAGATCCTGAACCACCCGGTTATAGGGCATAATATAGAGCTGGTCATCGGGGAAGAGCACGGAAAGAAACCGATTGAACTCTTCCTTCCCTGTGTATCCGGGGCAGGCTTCGCGCCGCTTCAGACCTACTTTTACGGCGGAAGCGCAGCGGTGATGTCCATCAGCTATGTAAGTGCAGGGAATCCGGTCAAATAATTCCTCCAGACGGCTGACAAGGGAAGGCTCACATATACGCCATACCCTGTGGGTAATGTTGTCCGGTGAAGTGAAATCGTAAAGTGCAGGCCGTTCCTTACAATGGGCGATGATCTCATTGATCGCCTGTACGGAGCGGTATACCAGAAAAATAGGACCTGTGTGGGCATTGGTCACATCTACATGGCGGATGCGGTCAAGCTCTTTGTCCTCCCGGGTATTTTCATGCTTTTTGATAAGCTGATTCTGGTAATCATCCACTGAGGAACAGGCGACGATGCCTGTCTGGGATCTGCCCTCCATGATCAGTTCATACAGATAATAACAGGGCGTATCTTCTGTGATAAAGCTTCCCTCCCGGATCATGGAATCCAAAAGTTCTTTTGCCTTTTCGTATACTTTGGGATCATAGGTGTCAACGTCATCCGGGAACTGAGTCTCAGCCCGGTCTATTTTTAGAAAGGAAAGAGGCTCCTTTTGAATTTCGTTCAGCGCTTCCTGACGGCTGTACACATCATAGGGCAGAGCGGCGATCCGCGAAGCAAGTTCAGGTACAGGCCTGACGCACTGAAAGGGTGTGATTTTCGGCATGGGAAATCTCCTTTGTCTGTAGTGGTAACTCATCTAAAGTATATAGAATCATTATGATTATACGTTGCACAGGGTAAAAGTGTCAATGTTGACAAAATTTTTATGATTGGCGAAAGCAAAAATTTATGATATATTGGCATTAATACGGCATAAAGGTGATAAATGACAGCGCATAAACTTGCCTGACGGAGGTCTGTTTGTGCAGGGAGGCACGGCTTTATGGGAAATTATTATAGAACATATATTAAGCCCATGATAGATGGGCTTGTAAGCGGCACCCAGCCCCGACGTTTTACCATCGTGAGACACTATAATACATTTGCAATTACAAACAGGGACGGGGATGCGGTAAAGGCGGCGCATCCGGAATTTCATGTGCATTACATTCGTTTTGACGGCTCCCGGATGATTGAGACTTTTGCTCCTTTTGTTGGGCTGCTTCGGGAAATCTATGAGGATTTTGAGAGGGACAAAACGCCGGAGGAATTTATTGCACAGTTTCCGGTGTATCCCCTTCATCGCTCCGTTTTTGTAAATATGGTCAGCCGTCCGGTCTACGAAAGAACGGAGGAGGTTCTCACGGACGAGATCCCTTATGAAAAAGAGCAGATGATCCGATCCATGGTGGCAGTGCTTTCGGCAATTTCAAAGAAGCGTCCGCTGCTGCTTTTGCTGGATAATCTGAACATGGCGCCCCGTTCCACCATACTGCTTTTGCGAAAGCTCCTGGAAGAAGGAGAGGAAAATATTTTTGTCTATGGGGCGTTTAACGAACTATACACCCAGCTGCCCTATATGACCCAGGCATGGGAAAGCTGGCTGGAAAAGCTGGAGGACTATAATTGCATTGTGGACGGCGGCGGAGATGAAATCCGGGTGGAAGAGGAAAACAGCTACTTCCGCTTTGAAAGCCGTTACATAGATGAATATCTGATCAAATTACTCAATATGTACTATCTGCTGGATTATGAGCAGGCACAGTATTATCTGTCCCTTATTTACCATAAAATCGAGGTGGAGAAGCTTGCCGTAGATCCGGGCAGCGTATATAAGCTCTATATGCTTTATGTTGTAGTTTCCATGTATTCAGATATGCCCAAAGCGCTGCTTTTATGCGATGATGTGCAATCTCTCTGTGAAAGAGACAAATCTCCGGAGAAAAAATTCTGGCACTGTTATGTATTGGGGCAGGTGCAGATGTACAGTGGGAACCTGAATATTGCCAAGGAATATGCTGACGCCTGCATAGACCTTGCCGGAAGAGAGCTGGGGGAATACCACAGGTTTATGGCAAATCTTCTGGAAGTGATGGTGAGAATGTCCGGCTGGCATAATATTTTTTTCTGCGTGGCGGATATTGACGTTTCGCAGGAGTTTTTGGAGCAGGCGAAGAAATACGGCTTTGAAAACCACCTTGCTTATACATATATTTTTGCTTATGACAATGACGTCAGGCTGCTTGGGGAGAGCCAGGGAAATGAGGAAAAGCTGGTTCATTTTCAAAGGGGCGTTGAGATCGCAAAAAGGCTTTGCAATGAAAACCTTCTGCTGGTTGCCTACCGGAAAAATATTATGCTTTCCTCTCTGTTTGGATTGTTTCAGGTGACGGATCATTATTATCATAAGTCTATGGAAATTGTAGGGGATCAGGACCCGGTGCGGCTTGCGGATATTTACAACGGCTTGGGCTATAACTGTTGTGCCTCGGAGCAATATGAGGAGGCAAACCGATATTACAATCAGGCAATTTTGATCTATTATCGTCTGAACATGATCAACTATGTGGGGGAGACCCTTTATAATATGGCGGTCAACTGTATGCTTGCAGGAGAGAACGAGACGGCATGCCAGTATCTTTTGTGCTGTGTTAAGATCATTGACCAGCTTCATTTGAACGACCTGCGGGTGTGCAATATTTCCAAAATATTTGGTCTTCTTGCCCTTGGCAGCTACCGGCTTTCAAGGGTCTATGATACGAAAATTTATCTGGACAATGCGCTGCAGTTTTTGGGGCATATTCTGAGCCGTTCTACCCAGGAGGGCGTGGAGAGCCCGAAGCTGGATGCCTCTTATACGGCGTGCGATGACGATCTGTTTTTATACTTTTATGTTAGCGCCCTGGAGGCGATGGATAAGGGCAGGCTGGAGGAAGCCCTCAGCCTGATGGAAAGCGCCCGTATGTATGAGGAAAGGAGCACCGGATACCAGTTTTTCAGCGTGGTGCAATATGAGATCACCATGGCGGAGCTTTTGAGAAAGCTGGGAAAGGAAGAGGAGGCTCTGGCGGAGCTTGATAAAGGGATCTGCTACGCAAAAAAATGCGGCGTTTTAGAAAAACAGCAGATGCTGGAGGCGGCGCGGCAGGGGAAACAATTTGTGCAAAATCATAGGGAAACGGCAAATCTTTCCCACATTACCCTTCAGGAGATCCAGGCGGCAACCAAGCAAGCGGGCATTATGAAGGACTATGCCGCCCTGAAAAACCAGATGGAATTTGTGTCTGCATGGCAGAAAATTATTGACACTTCAGGGAAAAATTTTGAAAATCTGATCCATAATGCCTTAAATACGTTTATGATGAATTTCAGCATGGATGCCATGATCTATATTCGTTATAAGAGCAACGGACCGGAGATCTGTTATCACAACGGCGCGTCTTCTTTGAAGGCGGAGCACATTGAGAGGATTACGGAATACTTTTCGGCGCATCGTTCCGGCTTTGTGACCTCCAAACTGAAGCGAAACCACATGGAATATAACAGCATCGTGTCTTTGTTTGGCATTATGCGGATCTGTTCTATGGTGTGTCTTCCTTATTATACCAATGAAAAGCTTAACAGCGTATTCATTATGTATATTTTGATGAAGGATAACTGGAATGCCCCCCGAACCAAGTTTATGCTGGACGAAAGCGATATGGAGTTTTTCAACCTGGTGCTCCAGCAGCTGCAGAATGCAGTGGGAAAACTGGAAAATGAGGAGGAGATCAAAACCATAAACAGCAGGCTTGCAAAGGCAGCCATTACAGATTATCTCACAGGGCTTTACAACAGAGACGGATTTTATAAGAAGATCAAAAACTGGGTAAAACGCCAGGCAACCCAGAATATTACGTTCCTTTATATCGACCTGGATAATTTTAAGTATTATAACGACACCTTTGGGCATGGTATTGGAGACCTGATTTTGAAGGAGGTTGCCGATATCCTGCGGAAACTGTCAAGGAATGTAGGATTTGCGGCAAGATACGGCGGAGATGAATTCCTGGTGAGCTTAAAGTTTGTGGATCAGGAACGTGCCATGGCGATCGGAAGAAAGATCCTGAATACCATTAAAGCCAGGAAAGGGTTCCCAAAACTGATTGCGGAGACCCTTGGGAAAGATGTGACCATTCCCAGGGAAAAGGAACTGTCCTGTTCCATTGGGATTGCGGCGATGCGTGAGATCAAAAATGACGAGAAGATCGCGGAGACGATCTCAAGGGCGGATGAAATGCTTTATAAGATCAAGCATTCTACCAAGGGGGATGTGAAATACTCGGATTGGGCTTAGCATCGGTCTTTAATTTCCCGTACTATAATACCGCTTTACGCTTATCCGCCAAAAGAGATAAGCGGCAAGATATACGATTCCCCCAACAAAAGGCGCAATATAGATATAGGCTTCATTGAAACCTGCCATATCCGGCTTGCGCAAAAGATACTGTGCCGGAAAGTAGTTTACAAAGGCAAAGGGAACCACGTATATGATAAGCCCCTGTATCAGCTTATGGTAGATGCTGATGGGGTAGCCTGCAAATTTGCGCATATTCCAATAAAAGATCTCCCGAAGACTGTTGGTTTCCACGAAATAAAAGCTCAGGGAAGAAAAGAAGATGAACATGCCGCCCTGCAGCAGGACGCCGCCGACGATGGCTCCCACATAGTACAGTATGGTGGCAAAATCCCAGCGGATGCCTACTTTTCCGGCGGATATGAGAAATAAAAGAATTCCCAGGGTTCCATGTCCCACGGATGCTATGATATCTGCGTTGTTTAGGATCAACTGGAATAACAGCCCTCTGGGTCTTACCAAAAGCCAGTCGAATCTACCTTCCCGGATCATCCGTGAGAAATCTCTTAAGTCGGCAAACAGGGAGACCACAAGGGCATAGGTGAGAAACAGAAGGCTGAACAGAAACAGCATTTCATTTACGTTCCAGCCGTTGATGCTGTCAAATTTAAGCAAGGCAAGATAAATCACAATAATATTGGCGGATTCTCTGATAAACACTGCAAGAGCGGCAACCAGGGAATCCGCCCTGTACTGCATCCTTGTTTTGACGCTCATCTTTAACGACTGCAGAGCGATTCTCAGTTCATTCATATGATTTAACCTCCCTGAACTACCAGTTTTTTAACGCCTTTTTTCCAGAATACACTTGCGATTACGCCAAGAAGCGCGATCCATAATACCTGAACCGCCAAAGCAAAAAGGAGCTCCCTGCCGCTAAGCTCCCCCAGATAGATCCTTACCGGTGTAAAGTAAATGGATTCAAAGGGGGTAAAGGAAAGAATTTTTTGAAGCGGTTCAGGCATGAACCATAAGGGCAGCAGGGAGCCGGATAAAATACTCACAAACACGTTTTTGATGGTGATGATGCCCCATACGCTGAAAAGCCAAAAGCTCCAGGTCTGAATAATAAAGCTGATCAGCCACAGGATCAGATATCCCAGCGCCACGCTGCAGAACATAACAGGCAGACCAAGTATGCTTACCGGCGGGCACAGCTTTGTATACAGAAGGGTAATAAGCAGCGCCGGGAGAAAATGAAAGATGATTTTAAAAGCGCCTTCTCCCGCATTTTCCGCAAAGAGCCTTAAAGTAAAGCTCACAGGCTTTAAAAATTCATTGGTGATGCTGCCGTCCCTGATCTTGTCCTGAAGAAACATTTCATTGTAGTGAAAGGCGTTTGACAGCCCCAGGGTAATGACAAAATGGGTGGCGACCATAGAATAGGAGATGCCGTCCACTTCCCCGGCATTTCCATATAACGCTTTATAAATACACAGATAGACCAGAATGGTAATCGCCGTATTGACGATTCCCATGAAAAAATCCAGCCGGTAGGTCATTTTATCCTGAAATTTCTTAATGGCAAATTCCATATAAGCCCTCATAAGCTAATTCCTTTCTGTCTCCGGACGATCGAGAACGATACGTCCCTCGTAAATATCCCGGATAATGTCGTCTATTTCCGATTCGCAAATGGTGATGTCTTTGATATTTTTTTCGGAAAAAAGCTGTTCCATTACGGCGCTCATGGGAGTAACGCTTATGTCAAAGGTCTTCAGTTCCTTGCTTCCGTCTTCCAGCAGCAGTTCCAGGGTCTTGAAATTGGCGTACTTGCTTTTGATCTCATGGATGCTTCCGTCATAGACCTTTTTCCCTTTGTCGATCATGATCAGACGGTCGCAGACCTTTTCGATGTCCTGCATGTCGTGGGTGGTAAAAATAATGGTAGTGTGCTTTGTTTTATTCATATACCTGACAAATTCCCGAATCCGCTCCTTTGCCACCACGTCCAGCCCAATGGTAGGCTCGTCCAGAAATACGATCTGAGGAGAGTGGAGAAGGGAAGCCACAATATCCCCCCGCATTCTCTGTCCTAAAGACAGCTGCCGCACAGGTTGGTTGATAAAATCCTCCATATCCAGCAGGTCGATGAAAAGCTTCAGGTTTTCTTCGTATTCCTTCTGGGGGATTCTGTAGATGAATTTCATCAGTTCAAAGCTCTCAATGAGAGGAAGATCCCAGTTCAGCTGTGATTTCTGTCCAAACACCACGCCGATATGTTTTACATACTGTTTTCTCTGCTTGTAGGGGATAAAACCGTCTATTTGGACTGTCCCGGAATCGGGGTACAGAATGCCGGAGAGAATTTTCACGGTGGTGGATTTTCCCGCGCCGTTGGGACCGATAAAGCCTACGATTTCCCCGGGCTTAATGGAAAAGCTGATATCGTCTACCGCCTTTTTCGTTTCATATTTTCGATTAAAAAGGTTTGCTAAAGTCTCCAGCATTCCCTTTTCCCGTTTGGCGATCTTGTAGTATTTTTTTACGCCTTGTATTTCAATTATATTTTCCATTGACGCCTCCATATATTTTTTGAACGGTTGCCGCCAGATCCGGCTTTAAGATCCTGATATTCCGAATAATGCATTTTTCCATGAGCTGTTTCAGGATCTGAACCGTTTCAATTTTGCGGGTATCGTAATCGATGGTCAGCAGGTCTCCGTCCAGACGGTATTTTTCCAGGGGAAGATCCTCAAAGTCAGGCAAATTACCGGAAAACCTGACCTCTATCCGGTAACAGGGTGAAAAAAGCCCAATGATCTGCGCCGTTTCTCCGTCAAAAAGGACGCTTCCCTGATGGATCAGAATCACCCGTTGGCAAAGCTGTTCCACCTCCGAAAGCTGATTGCTGGCATAAAGCATGGCGGAGGGTTTTTCTTTTCCGTAGCGCTTCAAATACTCCATGATCTTATGCTTGAAGAAAATGTCCAGCCCGTTCATCACTTCGTCAAGAAGAAAAAGCTTCGGCTGGGAAAGCAGCCCATAGACCAGCTCGCACCGCATCCGCTCCCCTACGGACAGATGGCAGGGAGCGCTGTCCATAAATTCTTTGATTTCGAAGGTTTCATCCAGTTCTTCCAGTCTTCTTGCCGTCTCCCGCTTATCCAGCCGGTACATCCCGATACAATGGTCAAGGGAATCTTTTATTTTCAGGTTTTCCCACAGCTGGGAGCGGGTTCCCGACAGATAGACAAGGTTTCGGAGGGTATTTTTCTCTGTCATGGGATTTTCCTCTCCAAAGATCCTGATCAATCCGGAATCGGGCTTTAATATTCCGGCAATAGTGTTTAGCAGGGTGGTTTTGCCGGCACCGTTTAATCCAATAATTCCCACGTGCTCGTTTTCAGCGATATGGAAAGAAATATTCTTGAGCGCTTCCCGCCCGGATAAGGTTTTGCATATATCTTTTAATACGATCAAATGTTTTCACCGCCATCCTTTCCTCACAATTTAAATAAAAAAATCCCACACGTCAATGAATGTGGGATGAACTGCTTTTATTCAGGGGCAAACAACATAACGCTGACCACAAACATTTCCTCATGCTCGTAAATATCCATGCTTCCGTTGTACTTTTCTGTGATCGCCCTGATCTGCTGTATGCCGTATCCGTGTCCGGATTCTTCCTTGGAGGATCTTAACTCCGGATTCTTCTTTAAAACAGACTGGTCAATGCTGTTCCTGACAGTTATAATATCCATGCCTTTTCGGGAAGCGATGTCTGTCTCCAGCTTTTTTTGACGGGAGTATAATGCCGCCCGAATGGCATTATCCAGCATATTGTTGAGCAGTGCGGAAAAGTCCACACTGTCCATATAGTCAAAGGGGAGATTTTCTATTTCAGCTTTGATTTCAATGCCCTGTTCCTTTGCCTGGGAAAGTTTGGTGTTGATAATATGGCTTAACAGAGAGTTTCCCACATGGACATAGGTGTACATTTTGTTCAGCTTGTCCAGAAGCTCTCCGGTATACGCTTTCGCCTCTTCTTTCTTGTTTTCTTCAAGGTAGGACAGGATGACAAGAGCATGATTTTTCATATCATGCTTTAAGGTTCTGATCTGCTGCTGAGTTCTTTGAATCTCATCCGCCATTTCCTGCTGCCTGTTATAAGCATATTGCATCTCTGACAGGCGCTTTTCCAGATCCAGCTGCTCCGCCGCATACTTTGTAAGAATCAGATCCTGCTCCCTGTATTTTGCCCTGAGGGCGTTTCTGTCATGGGTTTCCTTAAGCAGCAGGCATCCCAAAAGGACTATAATTACCCCCAAAATGATATACAACATAGCCGCCTCATTTCCGGAATGCTTCTAAGAATTTTTTCCGCACTTCCTTTTCATAGCTTCTTCCAATGGGAAGGGACACCTCCTCATTCCCCTGATTCAGCAAAAGCTCCGCACTTTTTAACCTTGCGATATGCCGGATATTTGCCAGATATCCCTTATGACATCGTATAAAGCCCTTATCCAAAAGCTTACCTTCAAGGTTGGTCATGGTTTCTCTGATGCGGAGCCTGCCGCCTTCCAGCTGCAGGGCAAGATAATTTCCTTCCGCTTCTATATAAATAATATCGTTTAAAGAGATCCGGCAAAGCTCGCCGCCCTTCTGAAAGACCAGCTCCTGCTGATGCTCGGCTAATTCCCTGCCGATCCGCCTGGTCAGGGAATCCAGTTCCTCATCTATATGGGATTTGCGGATAAAGCCGAAGGGTCTGTAAGCAAAGGTCTGATAAACCAGCGCGTCGTGACTGGTCACAAAGATCAAAAGGGTATTTTGCTTCTGGCTGTTGATATATCCTGCGATGTCCATGCCGTTGTAATAGGGCATATCGATATCCAGAAACAGCACATCAATACGCTGGTTTTGAACATCCTCCATCAAAGCCCTGGCATCGGAAAGACAGCTGTAATCGGCGGGAATGCCGTTCCTTTGAAAGCTGCTTTGGATCTTTTGGGAGATATCGTTCAAAATCTCTTTTTCATCGTCACATATTACGATGTGGTACATGGCAGCGTTTATCCTCCCCCGTTGAATTTTGTCTGCTTCATTATACAATGCCTTTCTTGACTATGCAAATTCTTATGTATTGCGGTTGCGTTTCACACCCACTTTGTTGAGATGCGTGGCAGAATGCAGTATAATATCCTGTGTAAGCGAGGTGGGATTTATGTTGCACATAGCGATTTGTGACGATGACAGGGCAGCCGTAGAAAGCCACAGGGGCATTACGGAGAATTGTCTGAGAAACTGCGGCAGTATTGGAAAAATAGAAACCTATATAGCCAGCGATAATCTGCTTTACGATATTACCGAGGACGGATTTTTCTTTGATTTGATTTTACTGGACATAGAAATGCCCGTAAATACAGGCATGGAAATTGCGGAAAAAATTAAGCCTTATCTGCCCGATGTAAAAATCATTTTTATTACTTCTCATATCGAATACGCCATAGACGCTTTCGAGTTATCTGTTTTTCGATATGTGCCCAAATCGGATATAGATAAACGGCTTCCTGCCGCCATACAGGACGCGATAAAACTGATCCAGTTGGAGGACGGGAAAGCCTATACGATTCAGACAAACAGCCGCCTTGAAAAAATTCCTTATCGGGAAATTTACTATATTGAGCGGGACGGAAAAAACGCAGGCATTAACGCTGTCAGTGGAATATCGAAAGTGAGAAAAAGTTTGCAGCAGGTTTATTCAGAATTGGAGGCAGAGGAATTTATTTTTATTGACAGAGGCTGTATCGTAAATATGATACACATTATGCAGATTAAAGAGGGTATGGCAGTGTTGAAAAATGGCGAAGCTCTCCCCATAAGCCGCTCTCATTTGCAAGAGGTCAAGGAACAGATTAACCATTATTGGGGGACGCATATATGACAGAGTGGCTTATTTTATTTTCAAATATTGCAGCCGGAAGTGCGAGAGTGATGATAGGTCTGTTTCTTATTTATCGGCTGCTGGCAGCCAAAAGACCAAATAAGGGCAGTGTAATAAGGGCTGCTGTCGGTGTTGCCGTGATTTCTGTGGTATTGTCCGTAACGGGCTTGTCCGGTTTCTGGCGTATGGTGTCGGAAATAATCTGGATCGCTGTCTGCGCCGGTTATTTTCAGAATGAAGATACCAGAATGAGCCTTTTTGTGAGCGTTTTCTACGAGATTGGAATTTCTCTGTGTCAATTTCTTGTTGCGGCATGGTCAGGAGTGATATTTCATTTATCCTCATTTCCGGATTATGGTACAGCCGTTGGTCAGATTCCTGTCTGGCTGTTTCATGGGTTGTTGATTGTGGGCGCAGTGTATATTTGGAAAAAGCCGAATATGACAGGAAAAGAAGCCTTTCGCCTTGCGTCAATCCTTGTTGTTGCCGCTTTCATAGCAGTTATCACTTTATCCCAGCAGACAATACTTCCCATTGCTGAGGATACTCTGGATATGTGGACGATTTTAGCGGTTGTTTTAATGATGTCCGTTTTGGTATTTAACATGAACCGACAATATGAGGTTGAGAAAGAGCTTGCCAGATTAAAAACGGAACAGGCGGAGCTGTTGGAGCGTGATTATACTGCCCTGAACAATGCTTATGCAATCAATGCCAGACTATTCCATGATTTTCATAATCATATCGGAATTTTGCGACAGTTTCTTATTCATACAAAAGTGGAGGAAGCGATACGGTATCTTGATGAACTTCAGACGCCGGTACAGGAAATGACCGACACCCTGTGGACGGGCGATGAAACAGTGGATTATATTATTAACAGCAAAGCCATAAGGGCAAAAAAGAGCGGCATACAGTATCAGGCGCAGGTTGAATTTCCCCGCCATACAAACCTGCGAAGCGCTGATGTATGTGCAGTATTAGGGAATCTTCTGGATAACGCGTTGGAAGCGGCGCAGCAAGTACCGGAAAAAGAGAAACGGTTTGTCCGGCTTACCATACGTCGTATCAATCAAATGCTGATCATAAAAGTAGAGAACAGCTTTGACAATTCCCCTGTTTCCAGGAACGGTGTGCTGACAACGTCAAAGGTAAAAAACGGTCTGCATGGATGGGGGCTGAAAAGCGCGCAAACCGCTGCTGAAAAGTATGACGGTACGGTGCAGACCGCTTACGCGGATAAAGTATTCAAAGCCGTCGTTACGCTATCCTATCAATGCGTGTCTGACAAATAATATCTAAGCCGTGAGGTGTGCCGCAGGGTGTGCCATAAGGTGTGCTGTAAGGCGAGAAAAACGCTTTGCAGCTTTTTTTGTGGACAAAAACCTGCCGATTACGGACACTTCCGCACAAGTCTTTCTTTTCGGTTATGATACAAGTACAACAAAACAAAGAACACTTCAGGGAGGTAACAATTATGCGTCATGTGTATGTTCGAGGAATAATAGGGTTGATCTGGCTGATGGCAGCTATCGTCAGCGGCGTGTCCGGTAGTTTTGAAATGAGCGCGCTGTATGTTATTTTAGGCGGCGTATTTTGGCATTCTGCCTATACAAAGTGGAAGAATGACAAAGGCAGCGAGGGAGGCAGGTAAAATGGGAGCGGCTCTTTTGAAGGTTAAAAATTTAAGCGCATGGTACAGTGATGAAAAAATGGTGTTGTCCGATTTTTCTCTGGAATTAGCCGAGCAGGAAGCGGTAGGACTGATAGGTTTAAATGGAGCTGGAAAAACAACATTTTTGAAGGTGCTGTCCGGTCTGCTCCCGACTTTTCGCTCTGAGGGTATCCTGTACTTTGGCAGACCTGTAACCCCACGGGAGCAAAGGTTCAAAATGTGCCGTTACACTGTATTTGCGGAAGATAATTCTTTCCCGTATTTTACATTTCGGGAATATTTATCTTATGTGTTCTCCGCTTACAAAAAAGAAATACCCGATGTATCAGAATTGGTGCGGGGATTCCATTTCGGAGATAATACAGATATTCTGTTAAAAGATTTATCGACGGGAAATCGGAAAAAGGTATTTTTGATTACCGCTTTTGCATTAAAGCCCCAACTGCTTTTTCTTGATGAGCCGGTTAATGGACTGGATTTTCAAAGCACTGAATATTTGTATCAACAAATTGCCGGTTATAAAGAATATGGAACAATCCTGTTTTCCTCTCATATTTTAGAGAGTATCACACTGACCTCTGATCGGGTACTTGTTCTTGAAAGTGGAAGAATAAAAAAGACATTTGAGCATGGCAAATCGCAAATCAATGTAGCAGATATTCGGGAGGCTTTGCGTTATGAAAATGATATTTAAGGCTTTCGCTAAAAATCTGTTTGGAGCAAAATATGAGCGGCTGCAACGCAGCATTTTCATTTATTTGATTGTATTCTGGGGGTTATATATAACCGATTGGAAAGTGGAAATCTCACCGTTTATCCGATACCTTATGTTAAGTACCTTTACTGCCGGTGTGATGTGGCAAGCCCTTTGCTCACAGGATAATGCCGCCAAAATGCAAAATATGTTCATGCTTCCTTTTGACAGCCGGAACTTTGTTTTTTCCTATGTCGCCGCTTTGGGAATTTATACAATTTTTACAAAGACAGCCGCGCTTTTTGTAGTATTGCTTGCAGTCTCCGCCTGGAACCCCATGGAGATTTGGAAAAGTGCGATTTGTATAATAAATGCAATTCTTATGACGACTGCGATCTATTCCCTGAAGAAGTACTGGTATGTGGGTATTCTTTGGGCGGGTGCGATTATTGCGGGCATTTTGCTTTTGGGAAATAAAGTATGGATTGTGCCGCTTTTGATTGTCAGCAGCATATTGGCGGCTATGCGTTTACGAATAGCGGAGGGATATACTTTTTATTCCTGTGAGAAAAAACAAAGCTGTGGAGTGAAACAACACAGGCGATTTTCCCTGTGGAGGTATTTTTCCAGATATTTGAAATGTCATAAAAATTATCTGATCAATACTGCCGTCATGTGGTGTGCCGCTCTCGTTCTGCCGCACTTTTTGGGGAAAATGGAAAGTATGTTTGTTGTCCCGGTTGGATTTGCAATTTTATCCTTAAATACCCCAATTTGCACTTTGCTGTCTTGCGATCCGGATCTGGAACAGGCAATACGCTTTTTACCTGACCAAAAGAAAGGGTTTTGCATACCCTATTGCCTGTTTATCTTTTTCTGCAATATGGCTGCAAGTACAATTTTTCTTTGCAGCTGGCAAATGAAAAACCATGACGTTACTGTCTGGATGATTTTTACCGCTGTTTTCTTCGCTTTACAGAGTGCGATTTTATCTGTGTTGCTGGAGTGGTTTTATCCTGTTCGAGATTGGAAAATTGAGAGCGATCTGTGGCATCACCCACGAAAATATGTGGTTCCGGTAATTATGCTGTTGATTGCGGGAATAGTTGGAACATTTCCGATATTAATTTGGGGGTTGGTGTTTTTATTAGCGATTGAAATTACTGGTTTAAAGAAACGGTTATGACATGGAAAAGTCCGTTTATGGCATGGGTGAAATGGGAAGTGTACTTGCGCCGATATATATAGCAGATTGATAGAAAGCAGGTGGCTGGGGTGTTGTGGATAGCGGTGTGTGACGACGAAGTTATGGAATGCAGTGTCATAGCGGGGAAAATTAAGGGAATCCTTAAGGAAATGAATGTGCCGTGTGCGATACGGCAGTTCTACAGCGGACAGGAATTGCTGCAGGCGTCTGAGCGTTTTGATTTTATTTTTCTGGATATTATGATGAAGGATCTGGACGGAATGGAAACGGCTCGGATCTTTCGGGAAAGAGCTTTCGATAAAATATTGATTTTTATATCCGCCAGCAGGGAGTATGTGTTTGAGGCATATGATGTGGAAGCCTTTCAATACATATTGAAGCCGGTGAATGAGAAAAAGCTTCGAAATGTACTGGAAAAGGCGGTACTGAAAACCCAGGTGTCTTCCCGAGAGGGAAGTTCCTTTCAGGAGTTTATGATCGTCAGCAAGGAGAGAGAAAAGAGGAAGCTTTTTCTGGATGATATCTATTATTTTGAGATTTTGGGAAGAACGGTGGACGTTCATGAAAGGAATGGAGTTTTTACCTATTATGAACGGATTGGCGTTTTGGAAAAGCGTTTGCAGGGAAAGAATTTTTTTCGCTGTCATAAAAGTTATCTGATCAATTTGAAATATGTGGCGGCATATAACAGGCAGGAGGTTATTCTCGATAATGGAGAAAGGATCGGGATCGCAAAGAGAAGATATGAGGAATTTTGCAGGGAAATTCTGGCGTATATGAGAAAAAGCGGAGGGATAAATTGAAAGAGAATATGATACAGAAAAAAATACTGGGGTTTTCCATATTGGCTGCCATGATAACATTGATAGAGAATTTCTGTGTATCCTTCTTTTCCTGTTGGAGGCTGATCTATCTGCACAGGGTGAGGAAGATTGCCGTTCCCGTTTTGCAGGACTGGGAGGGAAAGCTGATCGCCTGCATCGGTCTGGCGGCTGTACTGCTGGTAATATGCGGGATGGCGAAGAGAATTTTATTCGTTCTTCATGGCAAGACGAGAAAGTGGTATCTTGCCCTTGCCCTTCCCCTGCTTGCTATTACCCTTGTGATCTATGGGGCAAATTTGGGAGCAAGTAAAGGCATTCTGGTGAGAAGCGGGGGAAATATGGGGCTGTATTATGATCAGCTTTTCAGTTATGGAGGAATTTGCGTTCTGTCGGCTTTATCCATGTTTGCGGCAGGATTTTATGTATTTGGAATGGATCAGATTTATCTTGAGCAGAAAAAAAGCAGTCAATACCATGAGCAGATCGCTGCTTACAGGATGTTGGAGGAGCAGGACGGGCAGACAAAGCGGCTGAGGCATGACCTGAAAAATCATCTGGCGGTTTTATCCGGACTGGCGGAAAGCGGAGAATGGGAAAAACTAAAGGAGTACCTGAAAAATATGGGAGAGGCGGCACAGATGGAGACAGGGGAGGAAGCCACAGGTAATCAGGTGGTGGATATCCTTTTAAACCAAAAGAGGAAAATGGCGGAAAGAAAAAACGCGGCGTGGGAATGCGATGTGAAGATGCCCAGGGAATGCCATATTCAGGAGTTTGACTTGTGCGTGCTGTTCGGAAATATATTGGATAATGCGGTGGAAGCATGTGGAAGACAGCAGGAAGACGGCACACAAAGCATTTCAAAGCCGTTTATCCAAATCAGGGCAGGCACCGTGAAGAAGTGCTTTTTACTGGAGGTGAAGAACAGCGCGGACAGGGAAGGACAGTATAAGACCGGAGCGGCAGAAAGAAAGAATCCGAAGGAATATGGCATTGGACTGCTGAATGTCAGAGATGTGGTACACAAATATAATGGAACTATGAATATTGAGATAAAGGAAGGGATTTTTGTGATTTCTGTTTTAATACCCCTGGAAAGTAACGAAGGTTCCGTACATGACATGAAACGGGTTAATTGAAGCAGAATGCTGGCGTAAAGTCTGTGGGCTGTCGAAAAAAGCAGTGAAGACACATTATATTATAGAAGAAACGCTTCGGAATGGAGGAAAAGATGAACACAAAGACGATGGAGGGACTTGTGGGGGCAAGGACAAACATGGAGCTGCTTAATACGCCTTTTCGGGTCTATAAGGAAGCAAGGTTAAAGGGCGATACGGCGGTGATGGAAAGATCCATGGGATATGTGAATGAATATTCGGACAAGGCGGAGGAATATAGCGCGGAAGCTGATAAAGGGATGAAGGAGGATGCGAAGGAAGCAAGGGAAAAAGCGGAATTAGAGCGTGAGCAGGCGATCCGGAAGAGAAAAGAAGAACGGGATAAATTTGAAAAGAAAGTGGAGGAAAACAGAAGCGAAAGCAGAGACGGTGATACGGTGGAAGTAAGCGCGGAAGGCAAAAAGCGGTTGGAAGAGAGTGTCAAGACGACTCAGCTGGATTCTGTTCAGGGCGATTTGGAAGGTTCGTCCTCTGAAAAAATCGGGTCTGAAATTTCGGAGGGTTCAGTTGTGCAGGTAAGCGTAGGAAAGAAGGAGTGACGCTTTAACACAGTGCTATAATAAAATTTCATATTGACGAATCAGGGCAAATGCATATATAGTATATAAGAAATGCGCCGGGCGGGAAAAACGCCCAATGTACAGCGCACTGAAGCGTAAAATGCTTCGGAACGGAGAAAAGGTTCCGCAGAGTAATACGCTTCGGAATGGAGGAGAAAATGAGTGATTCACTGGGATGGATTATCGTTGCATTTGCCCTTTATCTTTTGTTGATGGTAGGCGTGGGTGCAATGTATGCAAAGAAAAACAGCAGCTCGGAGGACTATTTTCTGGGCGGCAGGAAGCTTGGCGGCTGGGTGGCGGCGTTATCGGCGCAGGCTTCGGATATGAGCGGCTGGCTTTTAATGGGACTGCCTGGTTCCATTTATGCTCTGGGAACTGGACAGGCATGGATCGCCATAGGGCTTTTTGTGGGAACAGTATTAAACTGGCTTTTCATCGCAGGACGTCTTCGCAGATATACGATCCGCGCAAACAATGCACTGACCCTTCCCACTTATTTTGAAAACAGATTCCATGATAAAAAAAGAGTCCTGCTCTTTATATCATCGGTAACCATTGTAATCTTTTTTCTGGTTTATACAGCTTCAGCGCTGGCGGCAGGAGGAAAGCTGTTCAATTCTGTATTTAACGTAGATTATAAAATTGCGTTAACCATCGGAGCCATCGTTATTTTGGTTTATACCTTTTTGGGCGGCTTTATGGCTGTCTGCACCACGGATTTCATTCAGGGAACCCTGATGCTGATTGCTCTTTTGGTGGTGCCTCTTGTGGCTGTGGGAATAATCGGCACTGGCAATATTCTTACCAATATTGAAATGAGCGGCGTGGCAGGCGGTTCAGGTGATTTCTTAAGTCTGTTTCGGAACGGCGGTGAGCCTTACCGTGCCGTAGATATCATATCGGGGCTTGCCTGGGGGCTGGGCTACTGCGGGATGCCTCATATTTTAGTGCGTTTCATGGCAGTTAAGAATGAGAAAGAGTTAAATAAATCCAAGGGCATTGCCATTATATGGGTATTTCTCTCCCTGGTCCTTGCCTGGGTCATCGGTATTGTAGGGCGTGCCTATCTGTATCCCAATGTACTTACAGGAGGGGAAGAGGAAAAAGTATTTATCAATATGATTATCAAGCTGTTTACAGAGGATATCAGGCTTCCCATTATTGCAGGTATTTTCCTGTGCGGTATTTTGGCGGCGATTATGTCTACCGCAGATTCCCAGCTTCTGGTCAGTGCATCCAGCGTGGCGGAGGATATGGTAAAGGGCATTATCAAAAAGGACGCCTCTGAGAAAACGGTGTTCCGGATCAGCAGGATTACCGTTTTGGTGATTGCAGTCCTTGCCTACCTGATCGCCCTTGATCCCAACAGCTCCATTATGGGACTGGTTTCCAACGCCTGGGCAGGATTGGGCGCGGCGTTTGGACCTACCGTGCTTCTGTCCCTTTACTGGAAGCGGACCAACTTTGCAGGAGCGGTAGCGGGAATCGCATCCGGCGCCCTTACGGTGCTGGTGTGGGATTACATTCCGTTGGTTCAGGGCGCTACTTTGGGCAGTGTAACAGGGCTTTACTCCCTTGCGGTGGGATTTGCGGTAAGCCTTCTTGCGATCGTCGCAGTGAGCCTTTTAACGCCTGCGCCTGATGCAGAGATGTGCGAAGAGTTTGATGATGTGAGCCAAAAGAGAATTGATTTTGATGAGGAATAATTCTGGTCAGTGAAAATAAAAGAATTGCTGTGTACGGAAACGTGTGCACAATAATATGGGAGGCAGATAAAATAATTATCTGCCTCCTGTGTTTTTCTCTATCTTCAAATTAAGATGTGGGTGTCAGAAGCCCTGGCTGCGAAGTGCGCCTGGCAATCTGCACAAAAAAGTTGTGCGCCTTCCATTGTGCGGAGCAT
>CAMWCA010000057.1 GCA_947172705.1 uncultured Lachnospiraceae bacterium | reverse complement strand
GAGCGAGGGGTGCCGCTCAATCATCTAATTTGATGATTTTGCGACACCCCCTTTTCTGTAATTGCTTACGATAATCACATATATCGTCTGATGGCAAGGCTTTGATTTTACTCGAGAATGAAAGCCTGACTCTTTATATGTGTTTTCAGACAACCATCATGGCTGTCTTTGAATCTTAATGAAAGGATTATTATGGGAAAGTCACAGAAGGACTTGACAAATTAGTCTTTTTTTTGATACGATAAAAAAGATTTTTGGGGGACGATGGGGTTGAGTTGGGGAAACGCTGTGGTCCTTTCTTTTTTTCGTGTATGATGCATGATAGAAAGCCTGAAAAGCTTTCTATTTTATTTAAAAAGGAGACTTTAGTATGTTAAAGTATGTTGGAAAACGAATCTTGCTTGCAATCGTGACTATTTGGGCGGTTGCGACTCTTACGTTCTTTCTGATGAACATGGTTCCGGGTGGTCCGTTCCTGTCAGAGAAGGCGATCAGCCCCCAGGCGACTGCGGCGCTGGAGGCAAAATATGGTCTGGATAAGCCTTTGATGCAGCGTTATTTTACATATATGACAGACGCTTTGCATGGGGACTTTGGAGATTCTCTGAAGCAGAGGGGACGTACGGTCATGTCCATTATCAAGATGAAATTTCCGGTATCGGCAAGAGTGGGAGGCATTTCTGTGCTGGTTGCTTTATGCCTGGGTGTTCCTTTGGGCTGTATTGCAGCGCTGCGGAGAGGAAAGTTTCTTGACAGCCTGATCAGTGTATTTGCTACCTGCGGCATCGCAGTTCCAAGCTTTGTGGTCTGCACGCTGTTGATGTATTTTCTTGGAGTTAATTTAAAGCTCCTTCCCACTATGGGGCTTACCAGCTGGAAGCATTATATTATGCCGGTGATTTCTCTGTCTTTTTATCCTACGGCTTATATTATGAGACTGATGCGCTCCTCCATGCTGGATGTGCTGGGGCAGGACTATATGCGTACGGCGAAGGCAAAGGGGGTAGCGGGTTTCTGGATTATGTTTAAGCATGCCATGAGAAATGCCATCCTTCCGGTAGTAACCTATGTAGGTCCTATGCTTGCTTACACGGTAACGGGAAGCTTTGTAGTGGAAAAGATCTTTGTAATTCCGGGGCTGGGAGGAGAATTTATCGGAGCCATCGGCGGACGGGATTATACCCTGATTATGGGAACTACCATTTTCCTTGCCACATTGATCGTTATTATGAATGTAGTGGTGGATATCATTTACAAGCTGGTAGACCCCCGTATCAAATTGAAGTAAGGAGCAGATTATGAAGCAGAATCCATTAAGTTTTCAATTAAAACTAAGCCCGGAGGATTTTCTTCCGGCGACTGAGGAGGAAAAGCAGAGCCAGATCGTCATGCGCGAGAGCGTGAGCTTCTGGAAGGACGGTATGCGCAGGCTTTCCAAGAATAAGGTGGCAATGGTAAGTTTGGCGGTTATTATTCTGGTAATGATTTTTTCCTTTATTGTTCCGGCTTTTTATCCTTACAGCTATAAGGAACAGTTTAAGGGGGCAAACCATCTTGCACCCATGGAGTATTCGGCGGATGAACAGGCAAGGATCGATGCCGGCGAGAAGGTATTCCCCCACATTTTTGGTACGGATAAGATGGGAAGGGATTATGCCATCCGGGTGATGGTGGGAAGCAGGATCTCCCTGGTCGTAGGTTTGATTGCTACGGCAATTATCCTGGTGATCGGTTCTCTGTATGGATCGATAGCGGCATTCTTTGGCGGTAAGGTGGATCTGATCATGATGCGGATCGTAGATATTATTTATACCGTACCGGATATTCTTTTGATCGTTCTTTTGTCCTTTGCCTTAGATGCGCCTCTTGAGACGCTAAAGGAAATTCCGGGTTTCTCCTGGGTAGGCGTGGTAGGAAAAAACCTGATCAGTATTTTTATTGTGTTTGCCCTGCTCTACTGGGTAGGTATGGCGCGTATGGTGAGAAGCCAGATTTTGACCCTGAAGGAAAGCGAGTACGTTACAGCGGCAAGAGCTTTGGGTGTGGGCAATGGCAAAATTATCAGGAAGCATCTGTTGACCAACTGTATCGGTATTTTGATCGTGACTACTACATTACAGATTCCGTCTTCCATTTTTACCGAGAGCTTTTTAAGCTTTCTGGGCATGGGCGTGGCGGTTCCCCTGCCTTCCCTGGGAAGTCTTGCAAGTGATGCTTTGAACGGTATCAATACCTATCCTTATCTGCTGTTTATTCCGGCGGTGTTGATCAGCTTGATTATTTTAAGCTTTAACCTGTTCGGCGATGGTCTCAGGGATGCCTTTGACCCGAAATTAAAACATTAGGAAAGGCGGCTTAAGAATATGTCAGAATATCTTGTTGATATCAAAAATGAACGGCTTTCTTTTTTCACTCCTGCAGGAGAGGTAAAAGCGCTGAATGATGTTTCCATCCATTTGAAGGAAGGAGAAGTGCTTGGGATTGTAGGGGAAAGCGGGTCAGGTAAATCTGTAACGGCGTACAGCCTTATGGGGTTGACGGCGCACCCGGGCAAACTTTTAGGAGGAAGTCTTTATTTTAACGGACATCAGATCGAGCAGATGTCGGAAAAGGAAATGCGTAAAATCAGGGGAAATGAGGTATCCATTATTTTCCAGGACCCCATGACAAGCTTAAACCCTGTTTATACTATAGGAAACCAGATCATGGAGGCAATTCTGCTCCACACAGACAAGACCCGCGCCCAGGCAAAGGAGCGGGCAAAGGAATTGCTGGAACTGGTGGGGATCAATGAACCTGAAAAGAGATTAAAACAATATCCCCATGAGCTGTCAGGCGGTATGCGGCAAAGAGTTATGATCGCCATTGCCCTTGCCTGCGAGCCGAAGCTTTTGATTGCGGATGAGCCCACCACAGCGCTGGATGTGACCATTCAGGCACAGATCCTGGAGCTGATGATGGAATTAAAGGATAAGCTTGGTATGGCGATCATTATGATCACCCATGATCTCGGAGTGGTTGCAAGCATGTGTGAGAGGATCGCAGTTATGTATGCAGGCAAGATCGTAGAATATGGCACGGCGGAAGATATCTTCTATGAGCCTAAGCATCAATATACCAAGGGCTTGATCCGTTCCATTCCCAGGCTGGATACCAAAGAGCATGAGAGGCTGGTACCCATTGAGGGAACGCCGGTGGATATGCTCAATCCTCCCAAGGGTTGTCCTTTTGCACCCAGATGCGAAGAGTGCATGAAGATCTGCTTAAGAGAAATGCCTCCGGTTACCAATTTCGGAGAAATTCATTATACCCAGTGCTGGCTGAACCAGAAGGAAGAAAGGAGCGCAAATGAGTGAGAATTTAGTACAGGTAGAGCACTTGCGTCAGTATTTTCCGGCAGGCGGCTTTGGAAAGAATAAGAAGTATGTTCAGGCTGTGGATGACGTCTCTTTTACCATTAAAAGAGGAGAAACTTTGGGGTTGGTAGGGGAATCGGGCTGTGGAAAGACTACCACCGGACGTACCCTGCTCCGTTTGTATGATCCTACGGGAGGACGCTTTGTCTACGACGGGGATGTGGTCTTTGACGTTGAAAAAAAGCAGTACGCGGATATGCTTCCCTACAGAAAGAAAATGCAGATCGTTTTTCAGGACCCCTATGCAAGTCTTGATCCTCGTATGACCATTGGGGATATTGTAGGCGAGGCCATTGATGTGCATAAAATGGCGGCAAACAAGAAGGAAAGATATGACATTATTATAGAAATGCTGAGACGTGTGGGATTGAATTCCGAACATGCAAACCGTTATCCTCACGAGTTTTCCGGCGGGCAGCGGCAGCGTGTGGGCATTGCCAGAGCCCTTGCAGTGAGACCGGAATTTATCGTCTGTGACGAACCGATCTCGGCGCTGGATGTTTCCATTCAGGCGCAGGTGATCAACATGTTTGAGGATCTTCAGGCGGATATGGGACTGACTTACCTGTTTATCGCCCATGATCTTTCGGCGGTAAAGCATATTTCCAACCGGATCGGCGTTATGTATCTGGGCAGGATGGTGGAGCTGGGGGATAGCTATGAGTTGATCACAAGACCGCTGCATCCCTATACCAAGAGCCTGATTTCGGCGATCCCTATTGCAGATCCCAAACAGGCGAAGGCAAGCAAGCGTATTGTGCTGGAAGGAGACGTGCCCAGTCCTTTGAATCCCCCTTCCGGATGCCGTTTCAGAACCAGATGTCCTTATGCGGATGAAAAGTGCGCACAGGAATGTCCACAGTGGCGTGAACTTGAAAAAGGACATTTTGCAGCCTGTCACCATATTGACAAGTGCAATTAAATATGGTAAACCGATATAGACACTTTATAAGAGAGTCTGTATTGTTTTATAAAAACAAAATAATAAGAGGAGGAAAAATTATGAAAAAGAGAGTGCTCGCACTCCTGCTCACAGCGACCATGATACTTGGTCTGACAGCCTGTGGGGAGAAGAGTGACAACACAGCAACAGACAATGGTTCGACCGGAACCGAGAATGCAGCTGAAAATACTGCTGACGATTCTAATGACGCTTCCGGCGAAACAGCAACAACCGGCGGCTCAAAGATCCTTTCCGTTCAGGTAGGTCCTGACCCCGAAACCATTGACCCTGCATTAAACAGTGCAGTAGATGGCGGTAACATGTTATTACATTCCTTTGAATGTCTTCTGGCAGTTGATCAGGATGGTAAGTTGATCCCTGGTCAGGCAGAAAGCTGGGAGACCAGCGATGATGGTCTTACATGGACCTTCCACTTAAGAGATGGATTAAAGTGGTCCGATGGTTCCGACCTGACCGCCAACGATTTTGTATACAGCTGGAAGAGAGTGTGCGATCCTATGGTAGCAGCTCCCTATGCAGAGACTGTACTTGGCATGGTAGCAGGCTTTAATGATGCGATTGCAGGCAATCTGGATGCCCTTCAGGTAGCTGCCGCAGACGATAAGACACTGGTAGTTACTTTATCCAGCCCTTGTTCTTATTTTGGAAGCCTTGCAGCATTTGCTACTTTAAGCCCTGTTCAGCAGGCAACCGTTGAAGCAAACGGCGATGCTTGGGCAACTGCAGCAGAAACTTATATTTCCAATGGTCCTTTCTATATTTCAGAGTGGGTACCCGGTTCTCATATTCTTATGAGCAAGAACCCTAACTACTGGAATGCAGATGCCATCAAACTGGACGGTATTAAGTGGAATCTGATCGAGGACGCTAATGCATCTTACAGTGCATATCAGACAGGAGAAGTTTTGATGATCAAGGATGTTCCTACAGAGGAAATTCCTTCCCTTACAGGAAGCAGCGAGTTCTTTGTAGATCCTATTATCGGTACCTATTATCTCAGTGTAAACACACAGAGAGAGCCTTTCACAGATGCAAAGGTTCGTAAGGCGTTAAGTCTTGCAATTGACCGTGATTATGTTGCAAATACATTGATGCAGGGTACTTATTCACCTGCTTACAACTTTATGGGTCCCGGCTGGGTTGATACTGACGGAAGCCAGTTCATCGACAAGGCAAACGGCGGACAGCTTTATATTTCAGAGGATTATGAAGCAAATCTTGAGGAAGCAAAGCAGCTGTTAGCAGATGCAGGCTACCCCAATGGGGAGGGCTTCCCTTCCATTACCTACTCTACCAACGATGCAGGTTACCACAAAGTGGTTGCTGAGTATTTACAGCAGGCATGGGCAGAGCTTGGCGTTGACTGTAAAGTAGAGATCGTAGAATGGGCAAGCTTCACACCTATGAGACGTAACGGCGATTACGATGCATCCCGTAACGGATGGGTAGGAGACTACAGCGATCCTTCCAACATGCTGGATCTGCTTTACTCCAGCAACGGAAACAACGATGGTAAGTTCAATAACGCTGAATACGATGCAGCAATGGATACTTCCAGAACAACACTGGATGCAGCAGAGCGTTCCGAAGCCCTTCACACAGCAGAAGATATTCTGATGAATGAAGCAGGATGTATCCCGGTAGCTTACTACAACGACTTCTGGTTACAGAGTGAAAAGATCACAGGTTCCTGGCATTCACCTTATGGTTACTGGTACTTTATGTATGCAGATATCGCAGAATAAGGGAACATACTGAATATTATCAGTAGGAAATACGGAATGAAATAATGGCAGAGCAGATGCAGCGCAAGACCGCATTTGCTCTGTTTTTCTTTGTACAAATCTGTTGATTATGGTAGAATTTTTACAGAAAGCTAAGGAGGGAGAGGGAATAATGAGTGATTTTATGAAATTGGTGGAGCTTTGCAGGGGGCACAGGGTATATGTACAGACCCACAACTTTCCGGACCCGGATGGTATTGCATCTGCTTACGGATTGAAGAAGCTGTTGGAGATTTATGGCATAGAGTCAAGTCTGTGCTATGACGGGCGGATCGATAAACTGAGCGCGTCCAAATTACTAAGTACCTTTCAGATTCGGATTTTCCCTTATGAAGCGTTGGTTAAGGAGATGAAGGAAGAGGACTATATTATATGTGTGGACACCCAAAAGCACAGTGGAAATGTGACGGATTTTGTGGGGGATGAGGTGGCGTGTATCGATCACCATCCCACTTTTGTGCCTGTGGAGTACCAATACCAGGACATTCGTATGACGGGGGCATGTGCCAGCCTGATTGCAGAGTACTTTGCCAGGCTGGGGCACAGACCGGATAAGAATACAGCCACAGCGCTGCTTTATGGTTTAAAAATGGACACCCTGCAATTTTCCAGGGGTGTGACAGAGCTGGACATTGAAATGTTTCGGTTTTTGTTTCCTTTCTGTGACCATGAGAAGCTGGCGGGGCTGGAACGCAATAATATGGAATTTCAGGATCTGAAGGCATATGGAGCCGCCATTGAGAGCATTGAGCTGTATGATAAGACGGGCTTTTCCTGCATCCCTTTTTCCTGTCCGGATGCGCTGATCGCCATTCTCGCAGATTTCATTTTGTCCCTGGTGGAGGTAGAGGTAGCGGTGGTATATTCCTATCGGGAGGATGGGATCAAGCTGTCTGTCAGGTCAGAAGATCCCAAGGTCCATGCAGGCGATCTGCTTTATCAGGCGTTGGAGGGTTTAGGGAACGGAGGCGGACACAGAGCAATGGCAGGAGGTTTTATCCCCCGGGAAAAGGCGGCAATGCTTGGAAATTATCCCGGTGATGAAATCAGAAATTTAATTTTGAAGGCAATGGAATGTTTTTAAGTTGACAATTAGCTAATTATCAAATAGAATAAAGTTAAATTTAATTAAATTAAGTAAATGATAAAAGAAACATAGCGGAGGAACAGGAAAAATGGCAATCAGATATTTGACGGAAAAGAAAATTTTTCAGTTGGATACAGAGCATACGACCTATTTGATCGGTCTCACACCGGAAGGGTACGTGGGTCATATTTATTACGGAGGGAGACTAAAGGGAGAGGGCAATAATTATTTGCTGCGCATGGGGGAGGCGCCTTTTACGCCTTCTGTTAATTTGCGGGAGAAATCAGCTTTTTTGGATTTCTTTCCTATGGAGTATCCCACAGGAGGGATCGGAGATTACAGAGAAAGCTGCCTGAATGTAAGAGGGGAATCGGGAAGCATTGGCTGTGAACTGCTTTTCGATTCTTACCAGATCAGAAAAGGGAAACCGAAACTGGAAGGGCTTCCGGCATCCTTTGGCAGTGAGGAGGAAGTTGAGACCCTGGAGATTTTGTGCAGGGATGAGGTCTTAAAGCTTCAGGTCGTTCTCTCTTATTCCGTATTTGGAAAGTGCGATGTGATTACAAGAAGTCTTCGTGTGGAAAATGCAGGAGAAGAACATTTGAAGCTGGAGAAGATTTATAGTGCATGTCTGGATATGGATAACCAGGATTTTGAAATGGTAACTCTGGCGGGAAGCTGGGCAAGAGAGAGACACATTCAAAGAGGGCGGATTCGTTTTGGCAAGCAGATGGTATCTTCTGTAAGAGGAGAATCCAGTCATCAGGAGCATCCTTTTATGGCGTTGGTAACCCCTGATACCACTCAGGAGAGTGGAAAAGTATATGCCATGAACTTTGTATATTCCGGTAATTTTGTTGCCCAGACAGAGCTTGCACAGTTTGGAAATGTGAGGATGGTAATGGGGATACACCCGGAGAACTTCTGCTGGAATCTAAGACCCGGCGAGCATTTTCAGGCACCTGAATGTGTCCTTACCTACTCTGACGCAGGCCTGGGACAGATGACCCGGAATTTCCATGATTTTTACAGGGGTCATTTAATTCGCAGCCCTTTCCTGTACGGAAAGCGTCCGGTGCTGATCAACAACTGGGAAGCCACCTACTTTGATTTTGATTCCCAAAAGCTGTTGGAGATCGCCAGAGAGGCGAAAAAGGCGGGAATTGAAATGCTGGTTATGGACGACGGCTGGTTTGGAAAGAGGAATTTCGATGACAATTCCCTGGGGGACTGGACGGTTAACGAGGAAAAAATCACTTCCGGGCTTTTGGATCTGGTAGAAAAAGTGAATGAGATCGGAATGGAGTTTGGCATCTGGTTTGAGCCGGAGATGATTTCGCCGGATTCAGAGCTTTACCGGGCGCATCCGGACTGGGCGATCCAGATAGAAGGAAGGCGCCCAACCCAATGCCGGGCACAGTATGTTCTGGATCTTTCCAGACCTGAAGTGGTGGATTATGCATATCAATGTGTTTCGAATATTCTTCACAGTGCGCCTATCGCCTATGTGAAATGGGATATGAACAGACAGCTTTGCGACATCGGAAGCAGTTATCTGGACAGGGAAAGTCAGGGAGAACTGCTGCACCGGTATGTGCTGGGAGTTTATGAGATGCAGGAGAGGCTGGTGCAGGAGTTTCCCAAGCTGCTTTTGGAAAACTGCTCCGGCGGAGGCGCCAGATTTGATCTTGGTATGCTGTATTACAGTCCTCAGATCTGGTGTTCTGATGATGTGGACGCTGTGGAACGGCTGCGGATTCAGGAGGGGACGGCATTGATCTATCCTCTTGCTGCCATGGGGGCGCATATACCGGGACAGGTGGAACTGTGCCATCGGTATCAGCCTTTGATACAGCGGGGGGATTATTACCGTCTTGCCTCCTGGACCATGGAGAAGCCTTTTGATTGCTGGGAAGTGGCGGAAAAAGACGGTTCTCAGGCACTGGTGACCTTTGTCCAGGTGCTTGCACAGCCCAATACGCACAGCAGGTTTATTTATCTGAAAGGACTTACAGAGGATGCCGCATACAAACTGGAGGGAACGGAGGAAGTCTACAGCGGGGAAGAACTGATGAAATGCGGTTATCCGGTTCCTTCCCAGAAGGGTGATTTTAGAAGTTATCTGTATCATTTTGTCCGGATGTGATGCCGGCTGGTAAAGGGGATGGAGGTACCATATGAGGAAGGTTAGACTGGCGGATATTGCACAGGCGGTGGGGGTCAGCACGGTAACGGTGCACAATGCCCTCGCCGGGCAGAAGGGGGTCAGCGATCAATTGCGGGAGCAGATCCAAAGTGTTGCGGATCGGATGGGCTATGAAAGCTTGAACAGAGAAAAGAAGCCTGGAGACGGAAACGGTGATTTTCAGATAATCGGTGTTCTGATTGCGGAGAAATATTTGGGAAATCACACCACCTATTACTGGAAGGTCTATCAGGAGCTTGCCCTGGCGGCAACGGAAAAGCAGTGCTATACTACTCTGGAAACCCTGAAAACAGATGGGGCGGGCTGGGAGATCCCCCAGATGATTTCCCATAATAAGGTGCAGGGTGTGATCATTATTGGCGAGATCGACAAAGCTTATATTTGGAAGTTGAAGGCGGCGGCGGAAATCCCCATGGTGTTTTTAGACTTTTATGACCGGGAATTTGCAAAGGATGCAGTGATTGCCGATAATTTTTACGGAATGTACCAGATGACGGAAATTTTGTTTGACCATGGATTGGAGGAGATCGGCTTTATTGGCTCCATACATGCCACCAACAGCATTATGGATCGCTACTGCGGATTTATGAAATCTATGATGGAACATGGAAAAAATGTTCATCCTGAGTGGGTGCTGGAGGACAGGGATGAAGCGGGGGTAGTGGACTTTGAACTGCCCAAACGTCTTCCCAAGGCATTTGTGTGCAATTGCGATCTTGTTGCGGGGATGTTGGTAAATAAGTTGAATGAAAGAGGACTGAAGGTGCCGGATGATATTTCGGTAGTGGGATTTGACAATTTCCTTTATCCCGGCTTTATGGATAATCGGATTACGACCTATGAAGTTAACCTCAAGGCAATGGTGCGTGTGGCGATTAAAAAGTTGACGAAACAGTTCCGAAATCCCAATGCCTCAGGGGGACCGGAGATCATATCGGGGCAGGTGATTCTGAAAAACAGCGTCAGAAGATAAATAAAACAGAGATGAAAAAATTATGGGAGCGGTCTACAGGTTTGTATTTTACTGTAGGCGGCTCTTTTTTTTTGGTGGAAATTGAGCCCTGCCGCAAGGATGTCGATACGCTTCTGCTCCTTGCGGCAGGGCTTAATCGCTGCCTGTTTTGTAATAGTAATTTGTAAGGTATAGTCGTTAATGTTAACTTAAATTAATTTTTTAAGTAAATTAAAAAATATTTAATTGGAAAGAGCCATAAAAGAATGTGCATGTTGCATAAAAAATAAAATAAAAAAAGATATAAAATGGAGAAAGTATGATTTTTATTAAAAAACACTTGGTAAAATCTAAAAAATGTATTAAAATTAAATTAACTTAAAAATCAATTAAATTAATTAAGGAGGATAAAGGATTATGAAATTAAAGAACAGATTAATAAGTCTTGGGCTTGCCACGGCAATGGTATTTTCTCTTGCGGCATGTGGAAAAGGCGACGGCGGAAGCCAGACCACAGGATCGGCTTCCGGATCAGGGGATGCGGCGGCAAGTACGGAAGTTCCCACCATTGATTCCATCACACTTAAGACCAGCGCAGATTCCGAGGGGGATTACGGCGATCTGACAGCAAGCATTAAGATCCTGACAAACCGGACGGATATTGTGGATACCGTGTATAAGGGATATGCGGAACAGTTTATGGAGATCTATCCCAATATTACAGTAGAATATGAAGGCATTACAGATTACGAAGAATCTTTAAGACTCAGGCTTACAACAGGCGATTGGGGCGATATCTGCTTTATACCCACATCGGTAAGCAAGGAAGAGCTGCAGAATTACTTTATCAGCCTTGGTGATTTTGATACGCTGGATGGCATTTATAACTTCTGTACAGAAAAGAGCTTTGGCGGTAAGGTGTACGGCATTGCAAACGGCGGTACCGCAGGCGGCGTGCTCTACAACAAGAAGATATGGGATGCGGCAGGCGTTACAGAGCTTCCCAAGACGCCGGATGAGTTCCTGGATGCGCTTCAGAAGATCAAAGACAACACAGATGCGGTTCCTCTGTACACCAACTTTGCAGCAGGCTGGCCTATGGGGGCATGGGATGCCTACACAGATATCGTTTGTACAGGCGACGCAGACTTTAAAAATAAAATGCCTCATATGAAAGATCCTTTTGCAAAGAAAGACGATATGACAGGTCCTTACGCAGTTTATTACACCATGTATGAAGCAGTTGCACGTAAGCTGGTGGAAGAAGATCCCGCAAGTACAGACTGGGAATCCTCCAAGGGCGCCATCAATAAGGGTGAGATCGCTACCATGGTTCTGGGTTCCTGGGCAGTACAGCAGTGCAAGGACGCAGGGGATACGCCTGACGATGTAAGATATATGCCTTTTCCCATCACTGTGAACGGCAAGCAGTATGCAAGCGCAGGCGGTAACTATGGTTTCGGTATTAATAATAAGGCAACGGCAGACAATCAGATCGCAGCTATGTTGTATGTAAAATGGCTGGTAGACGCATCCCCTATTTATACAGATGAAGGAAGTATTCCGGCACGCAAAGATCAGCCCATGCCCGATGTACTTGCAGATTTCGCAGGGGTTGAACTTCTCTCCAACGTTCAGGCTCCGGAAGGGGAAGAGGATCTGTTTGACAATGTAAACTTACAGAGTGAGGTTGGTATCAACAACGATGACTACCCGGACTGTGAGATTCTGGAGGCAGCTCTGTATGGCACCAAAACATTGGATGAACTGATGGGAGAATGGAATGCAAAGTGGACTTCAGCACAGGAGACACTTGGAGTTGAAGTGACGGAATAGGAGGTTCCTATGAGCAATATGACAGCAGCAGCTCCCAAAACCCGTAAAGGGTTTTGGGAGAATATGAAGGCAAGAAAAGGACAGAGAATACTGGTAATCGTGATGTTTATGATCGTTCCCCTGACTCTTCTTGCGGTGTTTACCTACATCCCGTTTTTCGAGATGATCAGATTCAGTTTTTATAATATGAAGTACGGCGGACAGGAAGGAACCTGGGTAGGCTTGAACAACTACATTGAAGTTTTCAGGCGAAGCGAGTGTTTTAAATCCCTCCTTGTGAGTGTTTACTACATGGGCGGCGCCGTAATACAGCTTGCTCTTGCCCTGTTCTTTGCAACCATGTTTGTATTTAACGTAAAAGGAAGCGGCCTGTTTAAGGGGGCAATGTTTTTCCCTTATCTGATCTGCGGTATTGCGGTAGGTTTCATCTTTAAGTTCTTCTATGCGAGGGGATATGTTTTGGATTCCCTGCTGCAGATGTTCGGCGTGCCGTTGGAAGAGATTCCTTACTGGCTCCAGGATCAGAGGATCAACAACATCTCCCTGGCGGCAACCTCCGTTTGGAGATATATGGGACAGAATATGATCCTGTTTTTGGGTGCTATGATGTCGGTGGATACGGATCTGTATGAGGCGGCGTCACTGGACGGAGCAAATAAGTGGCATCAGTTCCGCTATATCATACTTCCCAGCATCAAATCCATTGTGGTGCTGAACCTGATCCTTTCCATCAGCGGTTCCCTGAGCGCTTTCGAGCCTCCTTACGTTATCACCAACGGTACCATGGGAACCGGAACCTACTTTGTCATTATGAACCGGCTTGCCCATGAGAATCAGAAGGTAGGGCTTGCCTGCGCTATGGCAATCGTATTGCTGGCAATCATTGTAATCTGCACCATAGCCCAGAATCTGTTCTTCAAGTATGTGTTCAATGACGGCACAGAGGATGAATCCAAGGCGGCGGTGAGAGCAAAGAAGCGCGCGGCAAAAGCAGCGAAAAAGGGGGCGTAAAGACATGACGATTATGAAAATGAAACCCACTACGTTCTTGTTTACGGTATTTAAGTATTTATCTATCATACTGGCATCCATTGTGGCGCTGCTTCCCATCTGCGTATGCGTGCTGACGGCGTTTAAGACAACGGAAGAATATAATGCCACATCGGTATTGGATCTGCCGGCATCCTTCCTGTACTTTGAAAACTTTTCGGTTGCCTTAAAGCAGGCGAACATGTTCAGAGGATTTTTAAACACAGGCATTGTGCTGGTGGTGGTGCTGATCGTATCCATCTTTACAGGGTCCATGCTTGCCTATGTGTTGAACCGTTTTAAGTTTAAGGGAAGCGGAATCATCCACAGCCTGTTTATGTTTGCATCCCTGATTCCCGGTATTGCGACCCAGGTTACGGTATATCAGATCATGTATAAGCTGCATCTGATCAACCACCTGTACGGCTACATGATCGTTCTGATGGGCACGGATATTATATCCATCTATATTTTCCTGCAGTTCTTTGAGAACCTTCCGGTATCTCTGGATGAATCTGCGATCATGGACGGGTGTACCTATTTTGGCGTTTTCTTTAAAATCCTGTTTCCCCTTCTGAAACCGGCGATCGTAACATCTCTGGTGTTAAAGGGAGTAGGCGTGTACAACGAATACTACATGTCCAATCTGTATTTGCAGGATAAGAATTTAAAGACGATTTCCACAGCCCTTTACACCTTTACGGGTCCTTTTGGAAATCAGTACAATTACATCTGCGCAGGCGTTTTGATCACCATTATTCCCATCTTTATCTTATTCCTGATCTTCCAGGAGCAGGTATACAGCGGAATGGCAGCCGGAGCAGTGAAAGGCTAAATGGAGGATTATTATGAGCAATGTTAAAATTATCGGGTCTGCTGTGCCCAATATGCCATGGCAGGAAAAGAGCGGGGAGGTGCACGGCGCTCCTGTATGGCGGTACAGTGAAAATCCTGTTATCGGGAGAAATCCTGCCCCGGAGGTGGCAAGGATCTTTAACAGCGCGGTAATGCCCTATGAAGACGGCTTCATTGGTGTGTTCCGGGGAGAGCAGACCAACGGAATTCCCTATATTTATCTGGGGAGAAGCCAGGATGGGATTCATTGGAAATTTGAGGAAGAAAAAATTCAGTTTGTGGATGAGGAAGGGAAGCCTTTTATGCCTGCTTACGCCTATGATCCCCGGCTGGTGAAGGTGGAGGACATTTACTATATTATCTGGTGTCAGGACTTTTACGGCGCGGCGATCGGTGTGGCAAAAACCACGGATTTTAAGACCTTTACCAGGATTGAAAATCCGTTCCTTCCTTTTAATCGGAATGCAGTGCTGTTTCCAAGAAAAATAAACGGAAAATATATGATGCTGTCCAGACCCAGCGACAGCGGGCATACGCCCTTTGGAGATATTTTTCTCTCCGAAAGCCCGGATATGGTTTACTGGGGCAGACACCGCCATGTGATGGGAAAAGCAAACGAATGGTGGGAGTCCTTAAAGATCGGGGGCGGTGCAGCGCCCATTGAAACTACAGAAGGGTGGCTTTTGTTCTATCATGGCGTAAGCGGAACCTGTAACGGATATGTATACAGCATCGGCGGGGCAATATTGGATCTTGACAATCCTTCGGTGGTAAAGTACCGCTGTTCCAATTTCCTGCTGACACCGGAGGAATGGTATGAAGAGAGAGGCTTTGTTCCCAACGTTACATTCCCCTGCGCAACCATCTGCGACAGCGAAAGCGGCAGGATCGCCATTTACTATGGCGCGGCGGACACCTATGTGGGGCTTGCCTTTACTCAGGTGGATGAGATCGTTTCCTATATTAAGAAAAACAGCAATGTAACAGAAAATGACACGGAGACAGGCAGAAGGTAAACAGGGAGGCTGGAATGCGTACATTTGTAAAGGAAATTGCGCGCCATCTTAAGGAGGATATGATTCCCTTCTGGGAAAATCTGAAGGATACGGAGCATGGCGGATATTACGGTTATTTGAGTTATGATTTGAACCTTGACAAAGAAGCTGAAAAGGGCTGTATTTTAAACAGCCGTATCCTTTGGTTTTTCTCAAGCGCATATAAATTGCTGGGAAAGGAAGAGTTAAGGGAGGACGCGGAGCACGCTTACCGCTTTTTGAAGGACTATTGTCTGGATAAGGAGTACGGGGGAATCTACTGGTCGCTTACTTATGACGGAAAGGTCAGGGATGCCGCCAAGCATACCTACAATCAGGCGTTTGCCATCTACGCCCTGTCAGCTTACTATGACGCTACAGGGGAGGAAGCGGCTTTGAATCTTGCTTTTCTGCTGTGGCAGCTGATCGAGACAAAGTGTAAGGATGAAGGAGGGTATCTGGAGGCGTTTGACCGGACCTTTCATCCCATGGAGAACGATAAACTTTCCGAAAACGGCGTGATCGCCGGACGGACCATGAATACCCTGCTGCATCTGCTGGAGGCTTATACGGAACTGTACCGGGTAAGCGGAGATCAGGCGGTAGGCGGGCAGATCCGTTATATGCTGGAGCTTTTTAAAGATAAGGTCTATGACAGGGAAAAGGGAAGGCAGGAGGTGTTTTTTGACAGCCAGTGGCATTCTCTGATCGATCTTTATTCCTATGGGCATGACATTGAGACCTCTTGGCTGGTAGACCGCGCCCTGGAGGTTCTGGGAGATGATTCTTATACGGAGGAGATTCGTCCCATCACCATGGAAATTACCAGGAATATTTATGAACGTGCCCTTCAGGGGGATTCCCTCCCCAACGAGAAGGAAAAAGGCGTGGAGGATACTACCAGAGTATGGTGGGTGCAGGCGGAAGCGGTAGTAGGATTTATCAACGGTTATGAAAAGGCGCCGGAAAAGACTTTTTATTTGGAGGCAGCGGAGAAGATCTGGCATTACATCTGCTGTAAGCTGATCGACCCAAGAGAAGGGTCTGAGTGGTTCTGGGCAGTGGATGAAGCGGGAAAGCCTTTGGATAAACCCATTGTGGAGCCATGGAAATGTCCCTACCATAATGGAAGAATGTGTATGGAAGTTATAAGGAGACTGGGCAATGATACATGAACGGTATTATGTGGAGAAGGCAAAGCAGGAAAGGCTTTTTGCCAGAAAAAATCAAAAGAGCGGTTTTTATAACGGGATCTACGACAGATATGAGTATCCGGTGCTGACCAGAGAACATGCCCCTCTTTTTTGGCGGTATGATCTGGATGCCGAAACCAATCCATATTTTATGGAGAGGCTGGGCGTCAATGCGGTGATGAACTCAGGTGCCATTGAGTTGAAGGGGAAGTTTTATCTGGTAGTAAGGGTAGAGGGCAATGACCGGAAATCCTTTTTTGCAGTGGCGGAAAGCGATAATGGAGTGGACGGCTTCCGCTTCTGGGATTACCCGGTGGTTCTGCCCGATACCTGCCCGGAGGAGACCAACGTTTACGATATGCGTCTCACCAAACATGAGGACGGCTACATTTACGGGGTATTCTGCTCGGAAAGCAAGGATACCACAACCTCCGATCTGTCTGCGGCGGTGGCGCAGGCGGGAATCGTGAGAACTAGGGATTTGAAAACTTGGGAGCGGCTTCCCAATCTGAAAACACTGCGATCCCCCCAGCAGCGGAACGTGCTGCTGCATCCGGAGTTTGTAGATGGGAAGTATGCCTTTTATACCCGTCCCATGGACGGATTTATTGAGACAGGAAGCGGCGGCGGTATTGGTTTCGGGCTTTGTGATGATATTACCAATGCTGTGATCGACGAGGAAGTGATCACCAGCAGGAGGATTTACCACACCCTCACAGAGGCAAAGAACGGAGCGGGGGCAGTTCCCATAAAAGGGAAAAAGTGCTGGATTCATATTGCCCACGGCGTGAGGAATACGGCGGCAGGGCTTCGGTATGTGCTCTATGCCTTCGGAACGGATCTTGCAGATCCTGCAAAGGTGGTGGCGGAACCTTCCGGAGTGCTTTTGGTTCCTCTTGGAAAGGAACGGGTGGGCGACGTTTCCAACGTGGTATTTACCAACGGCGCTATTGCCAGGGAGAACGGGGATGTGTATATTTACTATGCTTCCTGTGATACCAGAATGCATGTTGCAACCACTACCATTGATAAGCTGGAGGATTATTTATTTCACACACCCAAAGATCCTTTGCGGTCGCCGGATTGCGTAAGGCAAAGGTGCGGACTGATTGACAGAAATTTGGAGCTTTTAGGACGGAAAGAAGGGTAAGTTTATGGCAATTTTGAAATTGAAACCCAGCTGTAAGGATTATCTGTGGGGCGGAACCCGGTTGATGACGGAGTTTGGGAAGGAGTTTTCCGGCGACAGGCTGGCGGAGACCTGGGAGCTGTCCTGTCACCCTGACGGACCGAGCATTGTGGAAAACGGCGAATATGCAGGAAGCACCCTGAGCGAATATATTTTAATGGAAGGAAAAAAGGTGACCGGCACAAAAAGCCGCCAATATGAGCAGTTTCCTCTTCTGGTGAAGTTCATTGACGCAAAGGAGGATCTTTCCATCCAGGTTCATCCCAGTGATGCTTACGCTCTGGAAAATGAGGGGCAGTACGGGAAGACGGAAATGTGGTATATTGTAGATTGTGAGGAGGATGCAAGCCTGTACTATGGATTCTCCCGGGAGATCTCCAAGGAGGAGTTTGTAGAGCGGATTGAAAATAAGACTTTGCTGGAGGTTTTGAATAAAGTGCGGGTACAGAAGGGCGACGTGCTGTTTATTGAGCCGGGAACCATTCATGCCATCGGCAGGGGAAATCTGATTGCGGAGATCCAGCAGAATTCCAATGTGACCTATCGGGTGTATGATTATGGAAGAAAAGGGGCGGATGGAAAGGAACGGGATCTTCACATTGAAAAGGCGCTGCAGGTGACCAACCGTATTCCCATTATGAAGCGGAAATCCTTTGAACCCCACATTGTGTCTTGCGATTATTTTACGGTGGATAAGATCGTACTGGACGGACAGCTGATGAAGCGGATGTTTGGAGAGATCGACCGCTCTTCCTTTGCAAGTCTTCTGGTGCTGGAAGGGACGGGAGTGGTTCGCTCGGGAGAAGAATGTGTGGAGGTAAAGAAAGGCGACAGCATCTTTATCACGGCAAATACCGGGGAGTATGAGCTGGAAGGGTGTTTTGAGGCGCTGCTCACAACGGTTTGATTTTTGTGGAGAAAGAATTTACAATTTGGATGGGCGGTGCTTTCAAGGTAGAAAGGCTTTGAAACGGAGGAAAGATGGCAGACTGGTGGAAGGGAATCTTAAAGGATATTCGGGAAAAGACGGCTGGCATGGACAGGGAACAGAAGCTGGCGTACATTGGGACGTATTATTGGTATCATATTCTCTTTGCGGCAGTGGGGCTTTTCCTTGTGGTTCTGCTGGTGCGCCATCTTTTCTTTGGAGAACCGCCTAAGGAATTTACCCTTGTTATGGTCAATCAGGCAATCGATTTTGAGCGGGATGAAAAGCTTGCACAGGATTTCGGGGAAGCGGCAGGGATTGACCGGGAGCGGATTACAGTGGATTCAAACTATGTATTTTCCTATGTGGGAAAGCAGATCGAGGGGGCAAATGAAAGTTCATTTGACAAGTTTTTCTTCCGGCTGGGAGGCGGAGAACTGGACGGGGCAATCATTCCCGAGAGCTTTTATCGATATTGTATGGAATTGGACTATGAGTTTGCAGATCTGGGGGCAATGCTGACTTCGGAGCAGAAAAGCCGCTGTCAGGATCAGCTTCTGGAGCAGGGCGGCGCATGTAATGGAATTTATATAGAGGATACGCCGTTAATGGCATACTTGGATCAGGAGGCGGATGATCCGGTGATACTGATATTTTTTGAAAAGGAAGAGCACAGGGAAGCGGACAGGATGTTTCTTGAGTTTGCCCTGGGAAATGCGGGGTGAATCTGACAGTCGGTTCACACCCTTGGGCAAGAAGCTTCAATATAGAGAGAATGTGGAGGTTATATGGAAAATATGAGAGAAATTCCATTGGATCAAGAAGGGCTGATCTACAGCGGAAGAATAGACAGAAAAGACCCCCGGAAGCCGGAATTTATTTTTCCGGCTTCTTCTCTGCACTTTCGCTTTTGGGGGCGAAAGGTAGTTTTGAAGGTGGAAAACCGCAGCGTTTATTGGGACAATTACATCGGTGCGGTAGTGGACGGGGTTCAGAAAAAATGGCTTTTGGAAAAGAAAGGGCAGACGGAGCTGGTCCTTGTGGATGAGGCGGAAGACAGGGGACACGATATCCTGTTTTTTAAGCGGCAGGACAGCTGCCATGAAATGGTTTTACACACATTGATGCTGTCCCAGGGGGCGGCGCTGCTTCCTGCGCCTCCAATTTCTCAGCGTAGGATCGAGGTTTACGGAGATTCCGTTTCCGCAGGGGAGGTGTCGGAGGCGGTGGCGTACACAGGAAAAGAAGATCCGGTTCATAACGGAGAATACTCCAACAGCTGGTATTCCTATGCATGGATGACGGCGCGCATGTTACATGCCGAGCTTCATGATATTGCCCAGGGAGGGATCGCCCTTATGGATGGCACAGGATGGTTCCAGGAGCCGAACGGAATGGGAATGGAATCGGTGTGGGATAAGGTACATTATGCCCCGGAGCTGGGAGAGGCTTCTTCCTGGGACTTTTCCCAATACATGCCGGACGCGGTGGTGGTGGCGTTGGGGCAGAACGACAGTCATCCTAGGGACTATATGCAGGAGGATTATGAGAGCGCGGAGGCGGTAAGCTGGCGCAGGCATTACAGGATGTTTCTGGAAAAGCTGCGCAGACAGTACCCCTCGGCGTATATCATCTGCTGTACCACCCTTCTGAACCACGATCCGGCATGGGACGATTCCATAGAGGAAGTATGCCGGGAGCTTTCAGATGAAAGGATCAGCCACTATATTTTCCGGAGAAATGGAAAAGGAACGCCGGGACATCTCCGCATTGGGGAAGCAAGAGAGATGGCGGAGGAGCTTGCAGTTTATATGGAAGAAACGGTGTATGGAGGACAGAAAGAGATCGTGCCGGATGAGGAAATGCCCGATGAAAAATGTTTTAAAAGGGAGGGAACGGAATGTACCGATGGGATTTAACAAGGTTAAAAAGCTGTATGCGCCAGGCAGAGGCGGGCGGAGAGCTGACTATTGGATTTTTGGGCGGCTCTATTACCCAGGGGAGTTTGGCGTCAGATTCTTATAATACATATGCCTACCGCGTTTACACATGGTGGAGGGAGTCTTTTCCCGGCGCAGTATTTCACTATGTAAACGGAGGAATTGGGGGAACCACCTCCCATTACGGGGTATCCCGGGCGGTAACGGATCTGCTTATGTATCAGCCGGACTTCGTGGCGGTGGATTTCAGCGTCAACGACCAGCCAAATGAATTTTTTCAGGAAACTTATGAGGGATTGATTCGCAAGCTTTTATCCTGGAACTCAAAGCCGGCGGTGCTGCTTTTAAATAATGTCTTTTATGATACCGGGGAAAACGCCCAGGAATACCACAATGCAGTGGGAGAGCGGTATCAGGTTCCTTATGTGAGCATACGGGATACGGTTTATCGGAGAATGAAGGCGGGGGAATTTAAAAGAAGCGAGCTGACGCCCGACGGGCTTCATCCCAACGATAAGGGGCATGAGCTGGTGGCAGGAGAGATCATCCGTTTTCTGGAGAGCGTAAAAGAGGAGTTGGAGAAGGAAGAAGAGCAGGTAAATCGTATTCTGTCACCGCCCTTAACGGATAACGGCTATGAGAATGCAAAGCGGCTGACAATCCGTGAGGTTTCTCCGGAGCTTTGCGGATTCCGTGCAGATACGGAGGAAAAGCGGGGATATCTGGATACTTTTAAAAATGGCTGGATCGGGAAGAAAGAAGGAGATCGGATCATTTTTGAAGTGGATGCTTCCTCTATTGCCGTTCAGTACAGGAAATCTGTTCATAAACCGGCACTTCAGGCGAAGCTGGTGCTGGACGGAGACGAGGAACATGCGGTGCTGCTGGACGGAGGCTTTGAGGAGGACTGGGGAGATTGCCAGTATCTGCAGCCGGTGCTGCACCATGGGGAGAGGAAGCGGCATAGAGTGGAGATCCAAGTGCTGCCGGGGGATGCGAGGGCGGTCTGGTTTTATTTGATGGCGTTGATCGTGGCGTGAGGATGAGTGGGAAAGCGTGTTATGAGAATAGCCAGACAGGGATAAATCTTTCTGTCTGGCTATTGTAAACATTTCAGAAAAGCTATGACTTGGCTGTATGTATCAGCTTTATTTCAGGCGGTGATAACAGTACCCGCTTTCCCCCTTAAGGCGTCTGTTACTGAGTCAAGGGAAGTGATCAGTACGCTGCCCTTTGGATTGACAGTGAGATAGGTGATTGCCGCCTCAACTTTAGGGAGCATGGTTCCTTCTCCAAATTCGTTATTTTGAATCAGCTCTTCACATTCCTTGATGGTAAGAGAAGAAAGCGCCTGTTGATCTTCTTTGCCAAAGTTCCGGTAAACGCAGGGAACGGAGGTAAGGATGATAAGCTGGTCAGCGTTAAGATCCGCCGCCAGTTTACCGGCAATGGCGTCTTTCTCAATTACAGCGGAAGCGCCTTTTAAAGCATGTTTCTGTTCGATAACGGGAATACCGCCGCCGCCGCAGGCAATCACGATCTGCCCTGCATCAGCCAGCGTCCGTATCGCCTCAATTTCTACGATATCTATGGGTTTCGGTGCAGCTATGATTCTGCGGAACCCTTTTCCGGGTTCTTCCTGCACGTAGTTTCCTTTTTTCACTTCTATTTCCGCATCCTCAGAAGACATATACCGCCCAATTAGTTTAGTTGGCTCATAAAAAGCTTCATCGTAAGGATCTACCGTCACCTGAGTTAAGATGGTGGATACGGTTTTACTGATTCCACGGCTGAGAAGCTCTGCTTTCAGGGAATTCTGAATATCATATCCTACGTACCCCTGGCTCATGGCGCTGCAGACGCACATGGGGGCGGGGGTATAGTCGATGTATAAACGGCGCAGCTCCGTCATTGCCTTGTGGATCATGCTGATCTGAGGACCGTTGCTATGGGTGATGGTCAACTGATAACCGGCTTCCACCAGATCGGCGAGCGCCTGTGCCGTGACTTTAACGGCATCCCACTGCTCCAGGGTGGTGTAGCCAAGGGCATTATGTCCTAAGGAAACGACTGCTTTCTTTTTGCTCATAATTTTAGGAACCTTTCTTTCAATGTATTTGTGTCGCTGTGAGCCTTTTACTGTATTTTTAATAAAAACAGTATAGCAAAACGCGTATAATTTGTACAGTGTAAAGCGATTTTTCATTGTTTGCAGGAAATTTTGTAACAGTTCAGACCTGCCGCAAGGAACAGGAGCGTATCGGTGTCATGGCGATGCACCTGGGTGACATACATCCTTTCCGGACTTT
>CAMWCA010000056.1 GCA_947172705.1 uncultured Lachnospiraceae bacterium | reverse complement strand
CGCCGCTCCTTCCCGTGCCCTGTAGGAATACCGTGCCCCGGTGGCGTGCGTCCCCACTGATCACACAATTGCATGCAGCGACTTTGCAGTCTGGAGCACCACCTTCACATATTGCTCAATTTCATTCCCCAGCATTTCTCTGTCATACCCCGGTTCTTTGATCTTCCCCTCATGATCCACTGGCAGACTGATCCCCGTATCCCATTTTGAATTATAAGGAATGGTCTTCATCTGCATCCTCTCCAGTGCCTCTGCAATAATGTCGTTGACGATCTTATTCTGATATTTTCCTCCATCGCCCGCCCCATAAGAAACGATCCCGGCGAGAACACTGCTCTGTCCTGCATCCTGAGCAGCCTCCCCCTCACAGGGCAGCGCATTCATTTTTTCAAGTTTTTCCAAAAGCATGCTCAGCTTTGCAGGAATGGGCGCACAGTAGGGAGCGATAAAAAACAGATACTTCACTCCCTCCAGTTTCTCATATATTCTGTTAAAATCTGCATCCGGTATGCAGCCAACGCCTTTTCCGCACCCATCGCACCCTGTACATGCTGCCAGTTCAAAATGCCGCAGATCCAGGATCTCACACAAAACGCCTTTTTCCTCCAATACCTCCGCAATCAGTTCACTGATAAAATAAGATGTACTGTGCTCCTGATTTTTTACAATATTGGACGCTGATATACATATTGCTTTCTGATCCTTCACCTTTGTAAAAACCATGCCTTTCTTTTTAGTATCCCAAGTCTCTGTCAATAATTGTGCCGTCCATGGCATTAACGGTCAGCAGGCATTTATAAGGATTGTCTTCCGTTACCGGCTCCTCCATTTCATCATAGCAAAAGGTCTCGCTCCCAAAAAAATCCCAAACCGGAACCATACTGCCTTCCATAACGTTGCCTTTTTCCATGATCCGCATATATCCCAGCCGTACCTCTCTGATGCAAAGCTCTTCCTCTACTCTGGTTTCCCCCCAGAAGTCCTGATATTTTTTAAAAATCATTTCCTGGAACACATTCTGAATGTCAGAAAAGGGAAGCAGAAACACATTCTCATCCGACAGCTTTTCCACCTCATAGGGATTGGTCCAGACAAATTCCGCCAGACCTTCCTCATCAAACACCATGTCAATTTTTTCATAAGGCCATGGGCACATTGCCCCGTTTTCTACCTCTACCACGGTGCCTTCATTGGCTGTATAGGTCACCGGAATGCCGTCTAAGGTTCTGGTGAAATGTATGCCATAGCCGCCTTTTTCCTGCAATACCCTCAGCTTCTCCCTGCTGCTTACAGCGCAAAAATATTCCTCACCGCCGACGGCAAAATCCGTAAATTCCATATCCGCCATAAGCTGCTCCGCTTCCTGCCGTATTGCTTCCGTGGGCAGCTCTGAGTCCAGGAATTCCGGTTTCTCTCCTGCGGGATAATAATTGCTGAGTTCCCCGGCTCCCCTGACTGCAAAAGAGATCCATCTCCAATCCTCCCTCAGATCATTGTCCAGGCTGACAAAATAGTCCTCATTCTCCACCGTCGCATATCCATACAGCCAGTTTCCACCAAAGCTTTCTACATTCACTTCCTCATTTTCCTGTCTTTCCCTGTAGGAAACCACTGCCGGAACCTCCACCAGCGCCGGCTCCTCAGAAAGCCCTTTTTTCTCAGCCTGATAATCTTTATCCCAAAGCTTTTCCCCTTTTAACAGCACCCGGTTTACCTGATCATAATCCGCCTGGGTGAAAACCCTTCCTGTCACCTTATAAGGCTTAAAGCCATCTGCCTGGGGAATTCTTACAGGCGCATCCGCCCTCACTTGAATCCCGCCGCTGCTTTCTTCCCAGGTATATTGCTCCGGCGCCTGTACCAATTCAGCGATTCCGTTTTCATTTCCCTGGTCTGCTTCCTCTTCTATTTCTTCTCCGTCATGACTTTCCGGCTCCGGCTCGCCTGCATCCTCCTTCAGAACCACAATCTCCTCTTCCGACTGTATGGTGTCGCCGCAGCCTGTAGGCAGCAAAGCCAGGACGCCCATTGTAATACATAACGCCGCTATTTTTTTTGTCCTCATCTTTTGATCTCTCCTCTCTCAATACACCCAAAATACTACGAATCTCCGTTCCTTTTTTCTCCGGTATATTGAAAGCATACTCTGCCACCCTGTAAAAGGTATACAACAAAATGTAAACAAATTGCAAACGAACTTTATATCTCCCGAAAAATAACAGATACCTTCGTTCCCCTCCCAATCTGGCTTTCTATGGAAAGCTCCGCCCCATGAAGCTGGGCGATCATACTGCACAGAGCAAGCCCCAGACCGCTCCCGCCTTCTTTTCTGCTGCGCGCCTTATCCACCATATAAAAAGCCTCTGTCACTCTCTCGATCTCCTCTTTTGGAATCCCACAGCCCTGATCCTCTACAGAAATCCTGTCGCCCTGGGCAGTTAAAAAAACCGTGCTTCCTTCTTCGCTTGCTTTTGCCGCATTGTCGATCAAATTGACCAGCAGACTTTCAAACAAATCCCGGTCCATCCTCCTGGTTTTCATGGAGCAGGAATAATCCAGCCGAATCTTTTTCTCCCTTAAGTTATATTCCTCAAGCCTTGCCACCTGATCAAACAATTCTGCCACCTGTACTTCTTCCATAAGAATGCTGTCGTTATCATACAGCCCCATAAGGCTCATCAGCTTACTGCTCAACCGCTCCAGGCGGCTGCACTCCTCCTTGATATGCCACAAGGCACGTTCCTGCTGCTCTTTCTTTAAGTTTACATGGAGCAGGGTATCAGAATAACCGATGATGGAAGTCATAGGCGTTTTCAATTCATGGGTCAGGCTTCCCAACATCTGCCTGCGCTGCTCGGAAACCAAGGACAATTCCGTCACCTGATCCTCGATTCGCTCCGCCATTTTATTAAAGTCCGCCGCCATAAGACCGATCTCGTCCTTCGTATGCACATTGGCGCGGCTCTCCAGCTTTCCATTGGTGATATCTCCCGCCGCCTGCTGCAGCTTCTTTAAAGGACGTAAAAGCCTTTTTGTGGCAAGAAAGACCAGCATCATGGAAACCAGGACTGCTCCCAGAAAAACGGTCAGAATAAACAGCGCCTGCTCCCGCATATCTGCATAAAGATCGGAAATATCCTGCACCAGCACAAGCTTGTACTCCGCTTTTCCCATCATGGGTACGCGCTTGCCTGAAATCAGGATAAACTGATCTCCTCCTCTTTGTATGACACTGCAGCTTTCATTTTGGTTCCATCTCTCATCCCCGGGGTTTTTAAGCTCATAGGGCGTTAAATTGCAGATCTCATGATCATCTTCAATCAAAATGTACTCTTCCGCACCGTATTTTTTCACTACGTAATTGATGAAAGAATTCTTTGTAGGTTCGCTGTACTCCTCTAAAAGACCGTTCTCCAGCTCTCTTCCGATGGCATATGCCGTGGATTTCAGCTGATGCTCGCAGCTCTCCACGGTTTTCTGCTGATTATAAAGAGCAGATCTGTAAATTACCGCCGCTCCTGACACACCCATCGCCGCCAACAAAACTGCCGCCGTCATACCGGCAAGTTTTTTCCATAGCTTCATCTATTCTAAATCCTCCAAACGGTATCCTGTCTTGGATATGGTTCGTATCACATGGTAAAAATCCAGCTTTTTCCGAAGCTGCCCAATGTGTACGTCCACCGTTCTGGTTTCTCCCATATAATCGCAGCCCCATATCCGGTTGAGCAGCTCTTCTCTGGAAAACGCCACATTTTTGCTCCCTGCAAGGGTAACAAGCAATTCGTATTCCAGGGGCTTTAAGGGCACCTTTTCACCTCTTTTGGTTACGCTGTGCTCCTTTAAATCAATCACCACATCCCTGATCTCTATCCTTTCCCTGCTCCGCCCGGTTCTTTTCAGCACTTTTTCGATACGCACCAAAAGCTCCAGCACCTCGAAAGGCTTCACAATATAATCCTCCGCCCCCGCTTTCAGACCATGTACCTTTGACGCCACATCGTCCTTTGCCGTCAGGTAGATCACAGGGATCTTTTCCCGCTCTAAGTCCTCCATCAAAGCAAAGCCGTCCTTCCCCGGCAGCATCACATCTACCAGGGCAAGGGCGACTTCCCTGCTCTCTTTATTCCTTAAAAATGCCTCCGCCAGCAGCCCGTCCATAACAGGAATTGCCTTATACCCCGCCGCCTCCAGATTCATGCAGATCAGTTCCGAAATCGAGCTGTCGTCTTCAATCACCAAAATTTCAGTCATTGCAACACTCCCCCATTTGGAATTTATCTTACCACAAAAATCCTGCAAAAAAAGCATCAAAATGTAAACATTATTCTTTCTTTTATTCCACGATCAAAATTCCCGGTTCCACTTTTTTGACTTTTCCTGCCGTTCCATAGGAGAAGATCAGGAACAATCCGCTTACCACAACTCCCGATAAAATCATGGAAAAAGGGCTTAACGCGGATCTGAAGCTGCTGATTCCAAACATCTTCAGCATTGCGCCTGCCATAGGATCTGTCAAAAGCCTGCTCAGTATATTTCCCAGAACAGAGCCTGTCACAGCCACTACGAAAAAGCGCAGCGCAAAGCAGGCTCGCAGCTTTCCTGCGGTAAAACCCAGCGACCTGTATATTCCCATATCGTGCTTTTCCTTGTACAAAATCTTGCTTCCTGTAAGATAGACCGCTACCAGAATAAAGACCGCCGTTATCCCATACATAAAAATTTCCAGTGCCTGCATTGCCGTCAAAATACTTTCCAGTCCCGACCAGGTATTCTCATCTATATCCGCCCGGTCTCCATATTTCTCTCTCAACAGCTCAACCAGCGGCTTTGTCTGAGAGGGTTCTTCCAGCACGTAATGATGATAAAAGCTTACCGGTTCGCTCCCAAATCCTTCCCATCCCTCCTTGCTGATCCCGAAATTTTCTCCCATATCATTTGCACATTGATAGATGCCCGTAATGATAAATTCCTTATCCGTCCCTTTGTAAGATACCACCACCGTATCTCCGATCTCAACCTCAATTGCACTGGCGATCACATCCGTCACCAGCAATTCGTTTTCATATTTGCAGCTTCTTCCCTCCACTACGTTAAAATATTCAGGCTTAGACATAACGTTCATGGGACACTCGAAACCGTTGATCGTGGCGCGCTCCATTTTAAACTCATAGCTTGCCGCGACCCTTGCATTCCCGTTTATGGTCTCCTGAATCTCTTTCTCCAGCTCTTTATCCTCACATCCAAAACCCATATCGTAATCTCCGGCGGCAAAGGAATTCATAAGCCCCTTTCCCTCCGGTCCCAACCAGCTGCCGATCCTTGCCGTCAGAGATATAAAAAATACCAGAAGCACTGCCACCACACCTGCGCTTATATACTGCTTTTTCCCCGAAACCAGCGCTCTCAGCGCCAGGTGAAAGGGCAGCCCCTTTTTATAGATCCTGGTGGTAAGCCTGCTTTTAAAATACACGTCCGGAGCGCCGCCGCGGATCGCCCTGATAGGCGTAACCCTTCCGATTCCGGCAGTTTTTGCCACAATAAATCCCAGCAGCAAAACCAGGATTATCCCTATTGCCGCTCCACATATAGGCAGATCAAGATCCGAAGGCATCAGCATTCCTGTGGCGGTAATCGTCAGTCTGTTAAACAGACGGATTAGCATTCCGGAAAGAAGCGCCCCGGGTATCACGCCGCAAAATACCGCAAGCATATATTGCAAACTCTGTGCCCACATCAGATTTGCCCGGGTAAAACCCACCGCCTTTAATATTCCCATATTCACATAGTCCTGCTCGATACTGCTGCTGATGCTGTGCCCTGTCACCACCATGGTGATCACCAGTAAAACCACCACAAAAACCAGCAAAAAGCCGGCAAAAATATTCTGCAGAACCAACATAAAACCCATTATGGAAACCTTGGAATAACAAAACTCCATACATCCCGTGAGATCCGTGCGCTCTCCCAGCAGAATCTGCAATTTTCCCAACGACAGGTCGCTGTCCTCCGCCCTGAAAATATGAAGCAGGCTGGCGTTCATTGCCTTATCCCACTGCCTTGCTTCCTCCACCCTTTCTTTCAGTTTTTGGGCGTCCACGTTATTGACCAATATGGTTTTTATCCCCATCATGGAACTGCCTGATGCCGGGTCTTCAAAGAATCCCTTTATGGTATAGCTGGCAGTATCTTCTTCCCCCGTTATTTCCACCAGAAACTCATCCCCGATCCTGGCGTCGTATAAAGAGCAAAACGCAGGAGAAACGTACACCTCGCCCTCTGAAAGTTCTTCCGGCTCTTCCTCTATGCCTGTCAGGCTCTGATTATAAATATGAAAATCATATCCCTCTTCGCCATAGGTAAACAACTGCGCCATTCCGTTTACTCCCTCATGACCGTTTACATAGTATTTACTGATATAGACCGCCGCTTGTTCCCGGACCTGATCCACATCCTCTATTTCCATGATTTGACTGGTCAGTTCTTCCGCATCGACTCCATAGGTCAACCAGCAGGTAATATCCCCGTATCCAATGTATGCCAGCTGCTGCTCCTCATAATCGTTGGCATTTTTCCATATGGTTAAAACAGCGAACAGGGAAATTGTAATGATGAACATCAATGCCCCTATTCCAATAAAGCTTCCCTTCTGGGATTTTATGTTTGCCCTCAATAAAGTAAGATATTTCATGCCGCACCTCCTACCATTCCATGGAGGAAAGCCATGCTTCCACCTGCTTTTCCCTGCTGCGCGCCTCTTCCTTCCGCCATTCCGGCATTGCCATTTCGCCCACCACTCTTCCGTCCTCCAGATACAAAAGCCTGGTGGCGCGAACCGCCGCTTTCATGTCGTGGGTCACCATCAAAATACTCTGTCCTTTCTCATTCAGTCCTGTGAGAAGATCCAGCACCTCCTGAGTATTTCTCTTATTTAATGCCCCCGTAGGCTCGTCGGCAAACAGCATCCCAGGTTCATTGATCATCGCCCTTGCAATCGCCGCCCTCTGCGCCTCCCCGCCTGATACCTGGGAGGGCAGCCGGTCCATTGCTTTTTCCACATGCATCCGCTCAAGCAGCGCCTTCGCCCGTTCTTTTACCTCTTTCTCTTTCCTTCTTTTTGAGAGATACCCCGTCACCGCAACATTCTCAAAAAGCGTAAGGTTGCTGACCAAATGCGCCTGCTGGAACACAAACCCAAACTCCTCCGCCCGCAGCGCGGCGATTTCCTTCTCCTTCAGCATGCTTATCTCCCTTTCTTTGTAGCAAACCGTACCGCTGGTGGGCTGATCCATTCCGCTTAAGGCATAAAGCAGGGTAGATTTACCCGCCCCCGATGCTCCCATGATAACGGTAAAGTCGCCTTCATAAATTTCAAGACTAATCATGTCCAGCACGTGATTCTGCCCTCCGTTATTGGCAAAGCTTTTGCAGAGATCCGACGCTTTCATAATAATTGTTTTTCCGGTCATCTTCTTTTTCATTCCTTTCCCTGTTTGATTTCTTCTTAAAAAGCATAACAGGATAATTATTAATAAATCTTTAAGAACTTTGAGATCTCAATTTTTATTGACATATTTTCTGTAACTCCATATAATAATAACATCAGACAGGCAACAGCGTGTGCTTGTCCAAGCGTTGAAACATAGCAACGTACCGGATCGCCTTGTTATGTGGAGCTTTCAAGAGGGGTTGTGCAATGAAACCTCAAGCCGGAGTAGGCAACAGCCGAAAGAAATGCTCGACCGCCCTGTGTTATCAGGGCGGTTTCCTTTTATGGAGGATTCCCATGGATGCACTACAGGATTGTGCGAAAGCATTTAAAAACTTACTTTCTATAGAATATCATATTATCATCGGGCGTAAAAAGATCTTCCCTCCTTTTCTTGCAAACATACCAATATCTATATCTTCCTTAATCGAAAAAATTTCTCTGTGGCACTCTGTTTTATACAAAAACATTCCAGAACATTGACAATATAATATGCTTACCTGGGGAGCTGGGGGACGTGCTCTCACCCGAACCGAGTACCTTTCGGAGGAGGTGATTACTGTGAAAAATAAATTTTTCACAGACAAATTTGTGCTGACGCCCAAATTTGCAGGTGTTGGTAGCATGGAGGATTATTAAGTTCTGAATTTAAAAAATAAGAAATAGCCGTCCCGCTCACTGACAATGACTGGACGACTATTTCCATAAGTCTAATTTAGTTTTTCGCCGGGTCGGGTGAAGCGCACTCACCTTCCGGCTCCCTTGTTAAGCATATTATAATCAATGTACAGATTTCTGTCAAACAGAAAACAAATATTTCTATTTGACAAATCTATTTTTGTAGATTATACTAAAATCATTAAATGCAAACGTTTGCATTATATTTTTTACCGCATCATGCAAACGTTTGCATATAAAGGAGATTTATATGGCAACTACAATAAAAGATATCGCAAAAAAAGTAGGCGTAAACCCATCCACCGTATCCCGGGTCATCAACGGAACGGCAGCCATCTCCGAAGAGACAAAAGAGAAAATCATGGCTGCCATGAAAGAGCTGGACTATCATCCCAACATCCTTGCAAGAAGCCTTGTAAACGGAAGCACCTTCACAATTGGGCTCGTCATCGATGCAGGCAACAGCGACGCCTATGCCAACACATTCTTTATCCAGTCCATTACTGCCATTGAGAAGGTGACCCAACAGCTGGGGTACAACCTTCTGATTACAAACCATACAGAACGTGAAACGGAAAACGCCGTTAAAAATCTGGTTCTGGAGCATAAAATTGACGGTATCATTTTACCCGTATCCAGCATTACGGAGGATCTGGTCAATCTTCTTAATGCAAACCAATTCCCTTTTGTGGTTATGGGCGAACCGGATCAATCTTATACCGAAGGCAATTGGGTAGACATGGATAATGAGGGGGGCGGTCGTCTTGCAGTGAAACACCTTTTGGATTCCGGCTATCGGCATCCGGTTCTGTTTGTGGAAAACAAGGGAACTACTTTTGAGCAAAAAAGAACCCTGGGATTTCTGAAAGCGTTGGAGGAAAACAGGATTTTCCCATCCGGAAACAGCATTGTGGAGAATTGCTCCGGAAGGGATGCCATTACCCTGAAAATAGAAAAGCTTTTAACGGATCATCCTGAAACAGACAGCATTATCTGTACCAATAACATCATGGCATATCATGTACTGCAAATACTGAGGCAGCATAGGGTATCAGTGCCGGAGGAAATGGGGGTAATCACTTTTGACAATTACCCTCTTGCCGAATATCTTGACCCGCCCCTCACCGCCGTGGACATTGACACTTATCTTTTGGGGGAACAGGTTGCCAGTACATTATTTGATATGATCAAAAAGAAAAACAGAAAGGAGGAAGCGACCTTAATCGAAACGAAAATCATTCAACGCAAATCTACAGAAAAGAGGTGATTACAGGTGAACAAAGAGGCAGTTTTACATAGTAATACAGAAGACTTTGTTTATCCCATAGCGCGGAACCAATTAATGTTCCGGCTGAGAACTGCCAAAAAAGAATTTAAAAAATGTCAGGTTATTTACTGGAACAGGGATGGCGGCATGGAAAAAAAGCAAACGATGGAATGCTATGCCCGAGATGAATTATTTGATTATTTCCAGTGTAAGATCATTTTTACTAAAGTTGCAAGATATCAGAAATACTACTTTGAGATGGAAGAATTACAGGGAGCGCAATGGTATTTCACCCCTTACGGGGTTACGTCCCTTCCGCCCTCAGAAAGTTTTTTTGAATATCTGTATGCCAACCAAAACGATGTGTGTCAAACGCCCGATTGGGCAAAAGGTACAATATATTACCAGATATTTCCGGACCGCTTTTTTAACGAAAACCCTGATCATAATCATACCGACTGCGACACATGGGGAACCCCGCCCACCAGAGAAAACTATATGGGCGGGAATCTGAGGGGAATCTGCAGTAAGCTGCCCTATCTGAAAGATCTGGGCGTGGAATGTCTTTATCTGAACCCTGTTTTTGAGGGAGACTTTAATCACAAATATGCTACTACAGATTATTTTCGGATAGATCCTCGTTTTGGAACAAACGAAGAATTAAAGAAACTGGCAGACCAATGCCACCAACAGGGAATCCGCATCATACTGGACGGCGTGTTTAACCATACAGGAATTCATTTTCAGTTTTTTCAGGACATTCTTGACAAGCAGGAACAGTCAGACTACAAAGACTGGTTTTGGATCGAGAAATTTCCCGTTACCATTTCCCAGTATTCCTATGAATGTGTGGGCGCCTATCCCTACATGCCAAAATTAAATACCGCAAACCCTGATGTCAGGGACTACATCATAAAGATTATGGACTATTGGCTTGGGGAATACCAAATAGACGGGTGGCGCCTTGATGTGGCGGATGAAGTGGATTCCACTCTCTGGGAGCAGGCACGAATCATATTAAAATCAAAATATCCCTCCTGCATTCTTCTTGGAGAAACCTGGGGTTACGGCGGCAGAATGCTCCGGGGAAATCAATTAGACAGCGTCATGAACTACATGTTCCGGGATGCTCTGTGGGACTATTTCGGTAAACATTGTATTTCCGCCACAGTCTTTGACCACCGCATCAATACCATGCTTGCATTGTACCGGGAGGAAACCTGTCATCTTTTGTACAACCTTTTGGACAGCCATGACACAGAACGATTTATGTATGTCTGTGGTGAAAATAAAAAGATTCTGCAGATGGCTTCCGCATTTCAAATGCTGTTTACAGGTTCTCCGGCAATCTATTACGGGGACGAAGCAGGCATTACCGGAAAAAATGATCCGGACTGCAGAAGATGTATGGTATGGGACGGGCAGGCTGATCAGGAATTATTCCTGTGGTATCAGAAAATAATTGCCGTGAGGAAAGACCATCCCTGTATACGGGAAGGCAGTTACCGCACCATCCATGCCGACGACCGTACAAACAGTTTTGCCTTTGTAAGGTACTGCCTGGGATCGGAAAACTGCGAAAAAATCTACGCTGCGTTTAACAACAGCCCTGAAAAAAGCAAGATCCTTTGCCCTGTATTAGAAGATGGAGAATTTACAGACCTGCTGTCAGACAGCGGCGAAACCCTAAAAGCGGTTCCTCTGGCAGGGCAATTTTACAATCAGGATATAACAGCTTACAAGGCAGCCGTTTCCCTGGAAATGCCGCCCTATGCTGTTAAAATTTTAATCAAAAAAGGAGGATATTAACATGAAGAAATGCAAAAAAGTACTGGCGGTCTTACTCACAGCTGCGACTTGCTTGGCGGCGTTGGCAGGATGTAGTAATTCGCCAGTACAAACGAAAAATGACTCTGAAAGTCAGGTAACGACCAATGAGACAAAAGATGACGGGGCAGATAATACCGCCGCCGAGGATACATCCGCTTCCGCGGAAAAAGAAATAACCCTCAACTTCTGGCATCATTACAGCGCCCAGTCAGCTGAAAACGACACCCTTATGAATGTGCTGATCCCCAAATTTGAAGAGGAAAACCCAGGCATTAAGGTAAACGCAGTATCCCATGAATGGGCTGACCTGCATGAAAAACTGTTGATCAGCGCCCAGTCAGACACCCTTCCCGATGTAGCGCGTCTGGACAGCGCATGGATACCTGAATTTGAAAAAATGGGAATCCTGACTGCCCTGGACACGGAAATGTCCGATTACGGCGACGTTGCCGCCGGACTGCTGGACAGTGCCATGAGCACGGCAAGCGTAGGCGGACACTCCTATGGTCTTGCGCTGAACACAAATTCAAAAATCTTGTTTTACAACGTAAAAGCCCTTGAGGATGCTGGAATTGCCGTTCCCAAAACCATGGATGAATTTATCGCGGCTGTGAAAACCTTATCCGGCGCAAACGACAACGGACAGCAGGTATGGGGCTACAATGAACCTGCGCTTGCCGGCTGGAATCTGTGCCCTTTCATCTGGAGCATGGGCGGAGCCATCACCAATGAAGAAGGGACAAAAGCCTCCGGCTACATTAACAGCCCTGAAACCGTACAGGCAATCCAAACCTTCGCCGATCTTTATGCCCAGGGGTGCATAACCGGATGGAACAGCGGGGACATCCCCATGACCGACGGTTTCGGCACCGGCAGATATATGATGTTACTGGAAGGTCCGTGGAAAATTGCCGAAATGCAAGGCGCATACCCTGATTTCGAGTATGCTGTCACCGAAATTCCGGCAGGCAAAGGCGGTTCCATATCTGTCCTTGGCGGCGAAGATATTTCTATGTTTAACAGCGCAAATAAGGATGCTGCATGGAAATTTATGAAATTCATGACAGACCCTTTTGCACAGGAGGAAATGGCTAAATGCGGTCAAATCCCTGTAAATAAGGAAGCTCTTAACAGCGATACGGTCAAAAACGCTTCCTTTGCTCCCTTCATCGACGCTATTGAAACGGCAAAATCCCGTCCTACCGTTGCGTGTTGGTCGGAAATGGACAGTGAACTTTCCGTTGCCGTATCCGCAGTCATGAACGGCGAAAAGACTGCCCAGGAGGCAATGGACGAACTTGCCGGCACATTCGATGAAATGTTGGCAAAATAAGATCTACATCATTATATAAGACACCCGCTTAAAAGTCAAATGGGGCTGTCCGCTGCAGCCCCATAAAGAAAGGATCTCTATGAAAATCTCCAAAAAAGGAAAATTCCAAATAGGTCTGCTGCTTTTACCAGGGCTGATTATCTTTGGCATCTTTACCGTATATCCCATTATCAAGCTTTTTATCATGAGTTTTTTTGAATGGGATTTTGGTAATATTTTTGGACAGCATTTTATCGGCTTCCAAAATTATAAAGAAGTTTTAAACGACAAATACTTTCAGGTTTCATTTGCCAACACCATAGTCTATACCCTTGTGACTGTTCCCGGTCAAATGATCCTTGGCTTTTTAACCGCTTTTCTGATCAACCAGATCACGCGCTTTAAAGTGGGATACCGGGTATTATATTACCTCCCCGTTATCACTTCATGGGTGATCGCATCGCTGGTATTTAAGTACGTTTTCAATACAGAAGGTCTTCTCAACTACTTTCTGGTGAATGTAATCCATATTGCTCCGCAGAATATCCGCTGGCTGGATACCAGATGGGGCGGGCTTACAGTCGCCATGTTCCTTGGCATATGGAAAGGCATTGGCTGGAATATGGTGGTCTTTCTTGCGGCGCTCCAGACGGTACCTGCCGATTTATATGAGGCTGCTTCTATCGACGGCGCAACTGCCCTTGGGCGGCTTTTCCACGTCACCCTTCCCAGCATCAAAGGAACCATTCTGTTTGCCCTTGTTATGCTGACAATCGGGGGTTTTAATGTATTTACGTCCGTAAAAATGATCACCGGAGGAGAACCCGGGCATAAAACGGATGTGGTTCTCACATGGATGTACCATAAAGCGTTCAGCACCGGGGCATTCGGCTATTCCGCAGCGCTGTCCTTCATCATTACCGTTGTGCTTGCCGTATTGGCGCTCATTCAGTTCCGAATGATGCAGCAGAAAAATTAACAGGAGGAACTATCATGAAAAGAAAAACCATAACTCAGATCATACTCCATCTTTTCCTAGTAAGTGCGTTGATAATCGTTGTACTGCCTATGGTTTACATGATCAGCACTTCCTTAAAACCAAACGGCGCCCTATATGAATACCCTCCCAGATTTCTTCCCGGTCTAAAAGAAATCACCCTTGAGAATTACAGCTATGTACTTGGGCAGGGGAAATTTTATGTAAACTTTTTAAACAGCTTCTTTGTAGCAGTCTGTTCTGTTTTTTTAGCGGCGTTGATCGCCTCGGCACTGGGATATGTCATTGCCCGCTTCTCCTTTCCGGGACGAAATTTTTTATTTTCCTTTATCGTGCTGACAATGATCATCCCTGGTCTCACTCTGATCATCCCGCAATATCAGTTAGCGGTAAAGCTGAATGTGATCAATTCACTGGCTGGGCTGATCCCATTTTATACTGCATGGACCATCCCCTATTCCACCTTTATGATAAAAGGCTTTGTGGAAAATATTCCAAGGGAATTGGATGAAGCCACTTACATGGATGGCGGAAGTGTATTGACAGTGTTCGTGAAAATCATTATTCCTCTGGCAAAACCCGGAATTGCCTCCGTATCCATATTTAACTTTCTCACAGCATGGGAAGAATTTCCATGGGCTAATACCGTAATTAATGATAACCTGAAACGTACAATTCCCATTGCCATTTCCGGATTTTTTGGACAGCATCAGTTCACCCAATGGGGATATGTGTTTGCCTTATCTGTGTTCAGCCTGCTGCCTATCTTGATCGTGTTTATTTTCTGCCAGAAGTTTTTTGTAGCAGGATTAACCAGTGGAAGCGTGAAAGGATAATTATTAATATATCTTTAATAAGGAAAAATTTCATGTTAAAATCAGGTTTGAAAGGAATTGGAAAATCCTATGAAAAACAACGCCATTCAAAAACCTGTCAAACGATCCCCCCTAAGGAGCCGGCTTGGTCTTGCATACTACAACCTGCTCCGCCATATGCTCTGGCTTACCATGCACAGGCAGTTTGCCCGAACCAGGCTCCCTTCCCCTCTGCCCTTCGTTTACTTTACACACAAAACGCCCCTTTACCGAAAATTAAGGGATGTGGACATGTGGATGCAGCGCAACAAAGTCACGAATTTAAAGCTTGCTTCCGACAGAATAAACGGAATCCTTCTCCCTCCAGGTCAGGTGTTCAGTTATTGGAAATTAATTGGGAAGCCCACCAGGCGGAAGGGATATTTAGACGGAATGGTTCTGAAATCCGGTGCCTTCCATGCCGGTTGCGGCGGCGGGCTCTGCCAGCTTTCCAATCTGATTTTCTGGATGACCATTCATACTCCTCTTACGGTAACAGAGCGTCACCGGCACAGCTATGACGTATTTCCTGATTCCAACCGAACCCAGCCCTTCGGCAGCGGCGCTACCTGCTTTTATCCTCATGGAGATCTGATGATCCGCAATCATACAAACGATACATACCAGTTATTCATTTGGATGGATGATACATACCTCTATGGACAATGGCGGGTTTCATCCGCCCCGGAATACCGCTACGAGATCGTAGAACGAAACCATGAAATGAGAAGTGAATTATGGGGCGGCTACACCAGACACAACGAATTATACCAGCAGAAATATGATCTGGCAGGAAATATGCTTGAAGAACAACTGATCGTGGAAAATTCGGCAATTATGATGTATGAGCCGTTTATCAGCGAGAAACCTTCCACTCCCACTGATACCGAAAAACATTAAAGTGGCAGCCACACCAAAACCTCCAGCCCATCCTCATGATTATTAAGGGTCATGCCTCCCTCCATTTTCTCCATGATGTAGTTCACAATATACAGGCCAAGCCCTGACCCCGGCTTGTCCTCCACATTTTTTCCACGGTAAAACTTATTGAGGATAAAGGGCATATCCTCCGGAGGGACACCCTTTCCATAGTCTCTCACACTGATTTCATACCGGTTTTCGCGGATGGCGGTGCTTACCTCCACCTTTGCATCCGGCGCATACTTCCGGGCATTATCCATCAAATTGGAAAGAACCTGGGCAATACGTTTTTCATCTCCCCATACCCATGCCTCCGGCAGCGGCTGGCATATTTTTACACAGGCATATTCCAGATCATGAAGCGTATCTGTGACAAGCTTTCGTATCTCGACCCTTTCCCGCCCAATGGAAAGACGATCCAGTTCCGAGAGAGAATGCACCACAAGATCGTTGGTAAGCCGCGTCACCTCATCACACTTTTTGATGATCACCTGCAGATAGCGCTCCCTCTGCTCATAATCAGCCTCCAGGTTCGCTTCGAGTCCTTCCGCATACGCCCTGATGGAGGCAACAGGTGTCTTGATATCATGGGATAAGGTGGCGATGATGGTTTTATTTTCACCGACCGCGCTTTTCTCCCGCTCCCTCGCCTCTGTAATCTCCTTGCGCATGTGGTCAAACGCCCAGGTAAAGGCTCCAAAAAAATTGCTCCTTTCAACCTCCAGGGGAAAATCCATATTTCCCTTTGCAATCTCATCCGCATATTTTTCCAGCCTGTAAAAAGGAGCGATTATCCTGCCATAAACGACCCCAAACACCGCGATCATACACAAAAGAGCGGCACCCAGCACAATCAGAGTAACTTCCCTCTCCATGCTTTTCCGCCCTTCTCCGCTCTCCTCTTTCAGCAGCCTGCCCAGCTGAACGATCTCTTCTTTCGCCGGATTACTCCCATCCTTATGGGTAGTCAGTTGGTCGATCTCGTTTAAAAGCACCAGACCCTTTCCCTTTTCTCCCGCTTCTGTTCTCTTTTCCATAAAAGCCAGAATTCCCACTGTCAGCACTAAAAAGCAGCCAATGCTGGCAATGACCAGCTTTATAAATTTCCCCTTCATTCTTCCTCCCTTTTAAAATTCTTTCCCTATTCCGTCTGTGGATCAATCTGATATCCCACTCCCCATACTGTCTTAATCAACCGGGGATTGGAGGGTTCCTCTTCAAGCTTTTCTCTCAGCCATCTGATATGTACTGCAACGGTAGCGATCTCTGCTTCCGAAAAAATACCCCAAACCTCATGGAGCAGTTCCTCCTTTCGAACCGCCTGCCCTGGATGGGCGCACAAATAGGCAAGAAGATCAAATTCTTTCAGCGCCAGTTTGATCTCCCTGCCTTTCTTTTCCACTGTTCTGTTGTTTCTGTCAACGGTAATGTCGCCCAGCCGGTATACCGGCTCTTCCCCGCCTGCATCATAGGTTCGCCTGATCAGCGCGTTCACCCTTGCCAAAAGCTCCCTGAGAGAATAAGGCTTGGCAAGGTAATCGTCCCCTCCCATGTCAAGCCCTCTGATTTTATCCTCCTCCCCGGTTCTGGCACTGGCAAAGATCACGGGAACCCTGGACACGCTTCTCAGCTCCCGGCACACCTCAAACCCTGTTCCATCGGGCAGATTCACATCTACCAGAAGCAAATGAAACTGTTCGCCTCTGAGAATCTCAAACGCCCTTTCACAGTTTTCCGCCATCGCCACTTCGTACCCATAGCTTTCCAGCATATCCCGGGTTATCCCCGCAAGATCTTTATCATCCTCAATGATCAATATTTTTCGTGTTATCATTTACCCTTTCTTTCCTCTGCATCCTGCTTTTTTCCGGTCAATCCCGCAATAATCAGAGATCCTCCAATCAATACAGACAAGACCAGAAAACTTAACAGCAGGCTTGCCCTAAGAGACTCCATATTGCCTGAGATATGCCCTGATGAAAATTCTATCTTAAATATGTTCCCTCCGTTTGGTATTCCTGTAATTGCCTCTATCACACTGTTTGTCACTGCGGTAAACACGCCCACGGCAATCACGATCAACCCTGCCTTTATGCGACTGTTTGTCTTAAGGTATCTGCATACCCCAAAAATGAACCAGGGAAGCCATAAGCAATATGTGGTAATGAGAAGACTAGTACGCCAGTAAAAGCCGCCGCCCTGAACGAATACTCCGCAGACTCCGATCAAGCCATACAGCCATAAGGTGTCCCACCCCATTACAAGCAGACCCTTTTTATCCGCCAGCGCTTTGGGAAGGGGAATATTGTATATCACATAAGGCGCCAGAAGCACCGATATTCCCAGAATACAGGACACCGCCGCTACTCCAAACCAACTTCCCCCACTGTAAATACAACATACCAGAAGCAAAAGCAGCAGGCAACAGAGAGAACCCCCAATGGTCCATACCCATCTTCTATTTTGCACCAATAAAGGCAGTACTGTCAACGATGCCGTGAGCAGCATGGCGGCAAGTACAATGAAAAACCAATCCAGCCCATGACCAATGGCAATATTACAAATCAGACAGACGATCACCGGAACCATAAGAATGCCCGCCGTCACAATGCCCGCTGTCAGAGTCCTTCTGCGCTCCTTTTTCTCATGGGCGGTCAAAACCGTCTCTTTTTCCTGGGTAAGCATCTCATCCACCCTGTAATTTGTCAACTTTCGCGCAACCTCCTGACAGTTCCCACATGTCTTCAAGTGTTCTTCCACGGCGTTCCTGCTGCTGCCGCTGCATACCCCATCCTGATAAAGGGGCAGCAGATCCTGTATCAATTCGCAATTATACTTTAATTCGCTCATAATTCCTCCATTCCGACTGTCATGCCAGTCTTTCCTGAATTTTTAGTCTGGCGCGGTGATAGGTTACTCTCGCCCAGTTTTCCGACTTGCCAAAGATCATTCCGATACTCTGAAAGGACAATTCTCCAAAGATTCTCAGGCTGAATACCTCCTTGTAAGGCTCCTCCAGCTGATGGAGCACCTGATGGATCTGCAGGGACGACGACTTGTCCATAATCATTTTTTCCAGAGAATATACTTCGCCGCTTACGGTATTTACAGTCGCCGGTATTTCCTCGCTGAGTTCTTCCTTTTCACGCTTTTTCCGAAAGATATCCATGCATATATTTTTTGCAATTGCACAAAGCCATGTACGCTCGCCTGCTTCTCCCCGGTAGCTGCTTTTACTTTTAATTGCCCTGTAAAAGGTTTCCTGGGTAACCTCTTCCGCCTGCTCCGGGTTCTTTACAAGGGTCATTACATAGGAGTATACTTCCATGAAATATGTCTGATATATTCTTTCAAAGCTGTTTTCCAAATCCACGTACCTATCACCACCTTTTTCTCTTTCAATGATTAGACGCTGGAACTTTTGTTTTGTTACAAACTTTTTTAAAAAAGCTCTATATCGGCAATGATACGCCAATATAGAGCTTCCCTTTTCGTATGAGGTTTTCATCTGAACCCATGTAGATAACCCTATCCGTTTTCATTCATCTTCGCCAGCTTCGCCGCCTGATCCGCCGCAACGCAGGCATCTATGATCTCCTGAATGTCCCCGTCCATAACCTTATCCAGCTTATAGAGGGTAAGCCCAATGCGGTGATCCGTAACTCTTCCTTGGGGAAAATTGTAAGTTCTTATCTTCTCGGAACGGTCTCCTGTCCCGATCTGGCTTCTTCTAAGCTCCGCCTCTGCATCATGCGCCTTCTGCTGCTCAATATCATAAAGCTTTGCACGAAGCAGCGCAAATGCCTTTGCCTTGTTCTGAAGCTGGGATTTCTCCGTCTGGCTGTATACCACGATCCCTGTAGGATAATGGGTCAGCCGGACTGCTGAGTCAGTGGTATTGACACACTGCCCTCCATTCCCGGAAGCACGCATTACGTCGATACGGATGTCCTTCTCATCGATCACCACATCCACATCCTCCACCTCGGGCATAACCGCCACGGTAATGGTGGATGTGTGAATACGTCCCCCTGATTCCGTCTCCGGCACACGCTGCACACGGTGAACGCCGCTTTCATATTTCAGCCTGGAATAAGCGCCCTGTCCGCTGATCATAAAATTGACTTCCTTCATACCGCCAATGCCGATCTCATCCACGTTCATGGTCTCCACCTTCCAGCGCTGGCTCTCCGCATAATGCACATAAAGGCGATAAATTTCAGCGGCAAAAAGCGCCGCCTCGTCTCCTCCTGCGCCTGCCCTGATCTCCACGATAACGTTTTTATCATCATTAGGGTCCTTGGGCAGAAGCAAAATCTTCAACTCCTGCTCCAGTTCTTCGATACGCTTCTTTGCTCCGTTCAATTCTTCTTTCAGCATTTCCCGCATATCGTCATCTGACTCTTCCTCCAGCATGGCAAGGGAATCTTCCACATCCTGCCTGGATTTCTTATATTCTTTATAGGCATTCACAATGGGCGTAAGATCGCTCTGCTCTTTCATCAGCTTGCGGAATCTTTCCTGATTATTTGCCACTGTAGGCTCATTTAACTCGCCCATGATCTCCTCAAATCGGATCAACAGATCTTCCAGTTTATCAAACACTGTTTCAACCTCCATAAATTCCTGACACCACTCTGTCAAGTCCTGATAAATCTTTACAGACTATCACCTCTTTATAACCTGCCTGCCGCATATAACCGCTTACAGTCTCCCCCTGGTCATAGCCAATCTCAAAAAACAACATGCCGCCGGGATAAAGGTGTTCCCCTGCGCCCTGAATGATCTCTCTGTAAAAGAAAAGCCCATCCTCTCCGCCATCCAGAGCCTGGCGGGGATCATGCTCCCTGACCTCCTCCATCAAAGAGGGAATCTCTCCGGATGCAATATAAGGGGGATTGGAAACAAGGATCTCATATTTCCCCTTTACCTTTTCAAACAGATCGCTTTGTATAAATTCTGCCTCCAGCCCCAGCAGCCGGGCATTTTCCCGCGCTATCCCAAGCGCCTTTTCTGAAATATCGCAGCCTGTTCCCACACAGTCATTGGAATACCTTAACAGGCTTAAAAGAATACAGCCTGACCCGGTGCACATATCCAGAATATGCATACCGTCATGAAGGTTTCTCATAACCTCCTCCACCAGCGTTTCCGTGTCCTGCCGGGGAATCAGCACATCGCCTGTCACCCGGAATCTGAGTCCCATAAACTCCTGATACCCCAGAATGTGCTGCAAAGGCACATGCTTCTTTCTCTGTTCAATATAGTTTACATAACATTCCTGCTGCCGTTCTGTTATTTCATTGTCCCCATGCACCAAAAGATCATTCCTGTTTGTACCGCAAATCTCCTCCAGTAATAGCCGTGCATCCAAACCTGCGCCTTCAATCTGTGCCTCTTCCAGCCATGCCACGCCTCTGTCATATAATTCCTTATACGTCATTTTCATCCGGCTCTTCCTTATCTCCGGTTTCATCCACCAGCCAGGAATCATCTATCTCATATCCAAAGGTCTCCTCCAGATAAGCCTTCCAGTCAAAAACAGCCTCCACGGACTTCATGGCAACTTCCACCATACTTTCATCCGGCTCCTTGGTCGTGAGTCTCTGGAGCAACATCCCCGGCGCTGAAATTATTTTGACAAACAGATTATCGCTGCGCCCTGCAAGCCGGATAATTTCATAGGAAATTCCCGCAATAACCGGTATCAAGGCAACCCGAAGCAGCACCCTCAGCGCCGGATTCTCCACCCGGATAAAGAAAAAAAGAATAATACTTACAAACATTACGAAAAACAGAAAGCTGGTTCCACATCTCTTATGAATGCGGGAACTGCGCATTACATTATGCACCGTAAGGGGTCTTCCCTTTTCAATACAGTTAATGCACTTGTGCTCTGCTCCGTGATATTGGTACAGCCTGTGAATATCTTTCATAAGGCTGATCCCTACCACATAAGAGAGAAAAATGATAATTCTGATAACGCCCTCGATGATCGCTAATAAAGAGGCATTCCGCACGTATCCTGATAGCAGGGAGGTAAGAAAATAAGGCAGTAAAATAAAAATTGCCACTGCAAGCACTACGGAAACAGCAGTGGTAATCCCCATCAGTACCTTTTCTCCCATACCGCCGGACACATTGTCCAGCGCCTTATCCAGCTTCGTCTCCTCCGCTTCCTCATCCTCGTAAAAAGAGGCTGAATAATTTAAAGTTTTCATTCCCAGACGCAGTGAATCTATAAAATTGAATACCCCTCTGATAAACGGGATTCTGGTCAGCATACTTCCGTGCATGCATCCATGAAACACATCCACTTCCACTTCTATTTCCCCATCAGGCTTCCGGACTGCCACTGCATAATCGTCCTTGTTTCTCATCATAACGCCTTCTAAAACCGCCTGTCCGCCTATTCCTGAGGATCTGTTGCATTTATCTTTCTTCATTCTACGCTCCATATACAAAATAAGGTTGAGATGCATCACCCCAACCTTTTCCTGCAAAACTATTTGCTTACTACGCCATATTTTCTGTTGAACTTGTCGATACGTCCGTCGGCTCTTACCGCTTTCTGCTGACCTGTGTAGAATGAATGGCATTTTGAACAAACTTCAACGTGAATGTCCTTCTTGGTGGAGCCTGTTACGAATGTGTTGCCGCAGTTACAAGTTACGGTTGCCTGATAATACTCAGGATGGATTCCTTCTTTCATGATTTCACCTCTCTATAAAAACATAGTCTCTTAAAAAATTTGTTCCCATCCACTGCACAGTTTCCCGTGCAAACACGTATAAAATACATATACTTGCTGTCCCGAAACAGCTTTTTAATTGTATCATAGCTTATTCTATGTTGCAAGTCTTTTTTAAAACCATTTTATTTTTTTGACAAGATTCACAAACTCCTGATTGTTTCTGGTCTTTGCAAACATATCCAGGATCTTATCCACCGCTTCCTCAGGTTTCAATCCATTCAACGCCTTGCGCATAATATTGATCGCCTCAAGCTCGTCCGGCGCAAGCAGAAGATCCTCTCTTCTGGTGCCGGATTTTGGAATGTCAATGGCAGGGAAAACTCTCTTTTCGGACAGCTTTCTGTCCAGTACAAGCTCCATGTTTCCGGTTCCCTTAAATTCCTCATAAACCACATCATCCATCTTACTTCCGGTATCTACCAGTGCGGAGGCAAGAATGGTAAGCGATCCTCCCTCACGCATATTTCTTGCCGCGCCAAAAAAACGCTTGGGCATATGTAAAGCCGCAGGATCAAGACCTCCCGACAGGGTTCTGCCGCTTGGGGGAACCGTAAGGTTGTAGGCCCTTGTCAGTCTGGTGATGCTGTCGATCAAAATCATAACATCCTTCTTATGCTCTACCAGACGCTTGCCTCTCTCTATCACCATCTCTGAAACGCGCTTGTGATGCTCCGGCAGCTCATCAAAGGTGGAATAGATCACTTCTACATTAGGGCCTTCTATGGCTTCCTTGATATCAGTCACTTCCTCCGGACGCTCGTCGATCAGAAGAATGATCAGATGCACTTCCGGCGCATTGCGCTTAATGGATTTGGCAATATCTTTCAAAAGAGTGGTCTTACCTGCCTTAGGAGGGGAAACGATCATACCGCGCTGTCCTTTTCCCACCGGGCTGATGAGATCCATGATCCGCATGGAAACGCTTGCACCGGGTATTTCCAGGTGCAGCCTTTCATCCGGAAAGATCGGTGTCATATCTTCAAAGTTGCATCTTCTGGATGCCTCCTCAGGCGTATATCCGTTAATGGATTTCACATAAAGAAGCGCCGCAAATTTTTCTCCCTGGGTTTTAACTCTGGTATTTCCCTCCAGAATATCCCCTGTCTTTAAGCCAAACCTTCTGATCTGGCTGGGCGCCACGTACACATCGTGATCGCCCGGAAGATAATTTTCACAACGAATAAAACCGTATCCGTCGGGCATAACCTCTAAAATGCCCCTTGCCACAATACCGCTGTCCAACTCTGTGGGGAACTTGTCCTCATCTCCTTTGGGTTCTTCCACCCTGCTTTCCGGACGTTCTGTTTTGTATTCCGTCCTCTCAGGTCTGGCTTCTCTTGCTTCCCCTCTGACTTCCCTGGTTTCTCCCCGAGGCTCCCCCCGGTCAGGCGCTTTCGCCGGAGCCGCCTTATGCTGAGGCTCTTTTCCTTTTGCCTTGTCTTTTTCGTCCTCGGCAAGCATCAATTCAACCAGCTCCGCCTTTTTCATCGTTGATGTGCCCTTCAGTCCTCTGGCTTTGGCAATGGCTTTTAAGTCTGCAAGCGCCAGGGACTCATACTTTTCTCTCATAAAATCCTCCATTCATTTATAATCATAACGTAATATATGAAATCATCAGGTATTCTTTCGGGAATTGATTACGATTTGTTATCTGAAATGTCTACATATGGAGATTATACAACATAATATTCAAAATAGAAAGGGTTTTTTCCACAGATCTATGGTAAAATGAAAATATGGGGGGGTGCAGGCAGTTATTCAGGCAGGGCAGGGGATATGGGACGGCAGGCGGGAAGAGA
>CAMWCA010000055.1 GCA_947172705.1 uncultured Lachnospiraceae bacterium | reverse complement strand
GTCGCAGTTAAGCGGCGCTTAAATTTTAGGAGGGGCGTCGGATTTGACGCTTACGAAAAGTCTATAAATCAGCCATTTATATTTATGTGCGATTCTCCCCTCTGGAACGCGGACAAATTCCTTTTTATTATTCATTCTGCGAAAAAATTTCCCGGAATGAATTTTATAATCGCCTTAAAATCAATTCTACAAGGGGCAGCGCTAGGAATAAATTGAAATACAGAAATTCACAAGAAATAATTTTATAAAAAAACGGTCGTGACTGTTTTTAATTTCGCTCGACGTGTTGTTGGCTTTTTGTTAGAATCTTGTTAGTAAAGTTACATCGAGCAATGAAAAAGGACGCAGATCTGTGAAAAGAACTCCGCATAATTACAGCGTTTCACGCAACATTAGGCAAAATCGAGATAACACAGATAAAGCGTTATTGCTTTTGGTAATGCGGAGGTCACGGATCCAATTCCCGTCAGCAATTCATATGCAACGCTTTTAAAGCATTTAAAAGTAAATATTGTAGATATTTCCGATATTTTAGGTCATGCACAGACAAGCACTACTATGAATATATATGCCTATAGTTTTGAGGAATAAAAAAGAATCGCAAGTGATAATATTGATAAGTTTTTGAGAAAGAATGCGTAAGAAAATACCTTCACTAAATTATGAAGGTATTTTCTTACGCATAGGGAACAAATTCCCTTTGTTGTTGAATAGAAAGAGATTTTGAAATTTCTTCCATCTTATCTTTCTCATCTTTGGTCAACCATTTTGTAGTCCTGTTAAGTTGGCTTAATATCCTAGCGAATGCTATTTCAATTTCTTCATCAGAAGCAAATACTAAGTCACTAAACTTTGTAAAAATGGCAGATTCTGCAATTTTTTTATAACCTAATTCTGTTGTTTCAACTCGATTACTCCATTTAGAAGTTCTAGTAATTTGAGGCAAACGGACATAGTATTTCTCATTTGTATACCTACTTCGTTCTATCTGTAATCCAATTCTTTCTAATGGAGGCATTATACGATTGCACATTGCATCAAAATTACTATTGGTTTGTTCTACACTAATATTAACTAATTCTTTTTTTCCAAAATAATAATTTTTGTTTGTTAAACAATAACATCCAATATTTTGCATAAACACATTGCAGTTTATCCCAAAATACAATGGATATATGTAATCGCTGTTCTTTATTGTCAAACGTATAAGTGGACCGTTCATGCCTATTATACTAATGTCTTTATCTGATATTCGAGCATTAAATCTCTTTAAATGGCTTTGAACAAACTTTGTATAATAGCAATATTTCAAAGTTTCCGAATTTAGCAATCCACCATTTTTCATAACTGCTTCCCAAATATCATGGTGATTTACATTTAACCAATCTGCCAATTCTTTTCTGCAGATTAAAATATGCCCTTTATTTACTTCATATATATTTTCGGCTTCGCTTTTACATTTTTCTAAAATCCCTTTAAATTCAAAATATTGCTGCTTTATATGCGTTATCTCTCCACCACTCTTAATGTATGTTGCTTTAAGAGAATTTAGATTATAAAGTATTGTTTTAATATCATTAAACAATTTATATGGTAAAAGTATCCTAAAATTTTTAAACCATTCTTCGGCTTCTTTAATGTAATTGATATTTGCCAAGTCAATTTCATCAAATTCAATTCTACGTTTGACCTCTGCTTGATATTTTTGCTGTTCATTGTAAGTACGCCTAATTTTTGCAACATTTTTAATGCCTGGAAATTTCTTTATACACTCCGAGCCAACATTTAATTCATTATCATTCAGTTTGTTGTGAATATAAAAAACAAGTTTATTCTTTGTTCTACATAATTGGCATCGAACTTCTCCTGTTGCTTCATCATTGCATCCAATACCAATCCATTCATTTTTTATCTCATCGAATAATATTTTTTTGTTATTTAATATAACTGCACGTGCTTTATCATCTAGTGTTTGATTTTTATAAAATTCATCCTCGCTAAGGACATCGTATGTTTGCAAGGTAGCAAATAGGTTTCCATATAAATCAAAGTTTTTTCCTGCTTCACTATTCTTTAGTAAAATCATTTCATCTCTTCGAATTAACAGTTTTGCCATTATATCCCCTCTTCCCAAAATCGAATGTGTGTTTGTCTTAATTATAGAACTTCATTTATTCAAAGTCAAGAAAACAAATTATGCTTTGATTGACAACTATTTTGGACTATTTTTATATTGCATTCCCTTTTGAAGTATTGGATAATTGAATCAAAGAATACTAAAGAGAGGAAGCCTTATGCCACTATTAACAAATGAATATTTAAACTATTCCCCTAAGGTTCCAAAAAATTTATATCATTATTGTTCAACACATTCTTTTTTAAGTATAATAAAAAATTCAAATTTATGGCTGGCAGATGCAAGTAAAACAAACGATGAAACAGAACTCATTGGATTATTTGAGAATATCTCAAACATCATTGATGATATTTTATTACAATACAAGTCGATTTTTACAGAGGAGACTATTTTGCAAGCAAAAATTTGCTCTGAGTTAGTAATCAAAAAATTAACAGGTGGAGAAACTCCCATTGTAAAGAACTCTAAAAATCTATTGATATGTTTCTCTGAAGCAAGAGATTTATTGAGCCAATGGAGAGCATATTCAAACAATGGACAAGGATTAGCTATAGGATTTAACTCAGAGTATCTAAAAGAATTTGTATCAAGTACATCTTACGGTTTTACAAAAGTTATCTATAACAGGAAAGACAGTAATCGCCTTTTGTATAAAGGAATGTGTGAACAATTAAAATGGAGTATTCAAGATGCCTTAGACGAAAAGAATCATTTAAATGCACAGACACTTTTATTGAATCTATCACAATTGATTTTTTCAATATTTCAAGAAGGATTTGTATTTAAACATAATAGTTTTTCAGAAGAACGTGAATGGCGTATAATGAAAAGATTTACATCTAGTAATTTTAATGATTCAGACGGTGTAGATGACTATGGATACGCAGAATTTTTAGACGGAATATTTCGCGCCAATCCCAATTATTGTTCCTCGTTTTCAAGAAGCGAATTAAAATATAGAAGCATTGACGATGATATAAAAACATATATAGAACTTGGCTTTGAAAAAATCAAATCCAAATTCATTAAAGAAATAATTATTGGTCCTAAATGTAACATAAGTGAATTAGATATAAAACTAATGTTAACTCAATTTGGATATATAGACGATATTTATTCGGATGCAATAAAAATTACACATTCAAATGCTCCATATCGTTAAGGTTACTGTTTAGTTACCGAACATTTACAGACCTATAAAAGGCTACATGAAGATATAAAACAAGCAAATTGAAGAATGTGATAAAATCAATACTTCCGCAACACTACCAACAAATATCAAAAGTAAAAAATATTTTTGGTAGTGCGGAGGTCACGGGTCCGATTCCCGTCAGCAGCTTTCAAATTAGAATCCCTTATTTATACCAAACCTTTAAAGAATGGCGTAAATAAGGGATTTTTTATGTTTTATTACTGCATCTCATGATACAATTATTAACCATATTTTGCACCATTTCAGCAACTGATGTAATCTTCAAGTTCTTTAATATTTGCTACTTTTTCAAATACGTATGTCGGCATCACTTCTCCCTGTTCTCCGCTTTTCATTCTATCTCCCTTTCCTTTCTATATTGATTTTAATTCACTATTTGTAGCAAAAAAATGGCATCTCTTTCATCCCTGGATAAATTTAATACTTGAGACAAAACGCTTATTTACGAAATCTTAAAATCACCTGTTTTCATACGATTATACAATGTTTTTCGTAATATCCCACTTTTTTCTGCAACAAATGTTATTGATATTCCATGGTTTGATATACATTCTTTTAACGTATTTATATTTGTCACCCCGCACGTCATCATTGATTTATATTCGCCATATCGTCTACGTGAATTATTATCAACATTTTTAATAATTTTGTTGAATGTTTTTCACATTCATGCTACTATTTTTTTACGGGAGGTGATTAAATGCTTGAATTATATAAAAACATAAAACGTTTACGAGAGGAAAAAGGACTTTCCCAAGATGCCTTGGCAAAACTAACCGGATACACTGACCGTTCTTCCATTACTAAGATTGAAAAGGGACAAGTTGATTTACAACAATCTAAAATAGAGTTATTTGCCAAGGCTTTAGGTACTACCTCACGAGACCTTGTCGGAGATATTGATTCTCCATTACCTAAAAAAAAGGGAATAACCATCAATGTTCTTGGGCGCGTAGCTGTTGGCATTCCTATTGAAGCAATAGAAAATATTATTAATACAGAAGAAATTACAGAAGAACTTGCACGAACTGGAAATTTTTTTGGTCTTCAAATTCACGGAGACAGTATGATACCAAACATATGTGATGGTGATATTGTAATTGTGCGTCAACAAGAAGATGCTGAAACTGGAGATATTGTTATAGCGACAGTAAATGGAACAGACGCTACATGCAAACGTCTTAGAAAATATAAAGACGGGATTGAATTGATCGCAAATAACCCTACATATGAACCCTTAGATTTTTCTAATCAAGAAATTATTGATAAACCAGTAAGAATAATTGGCAAAGTAGTTGAATTAAGAAGGAAATTCTAGGATAAACCGTTACGGAATTTTAATAAAACTAAAGAGAAGAGACATATTATGGGATTTCAATACCGGAAACGTAAATCTTTAAGCAAAAACACGAAACTAAACATAAGCAATAAAAGCATTGGTATCAGTACAGGAACCAAAGGTGCTAGGGTTAGTATAAATTCACGCGGAAGATCATCAATCAACTTAAGCATTCCTGGAACTGGATTGAGATACCGAAAAACCTTTTCTGCCAAAAGTGGAGGAGGAATTATCGGACTTATGATTGCATGTACAATGGGATTTTTTAATCTTATGATATATATGTGCAAAGTTAGCGTTATTCTTTTTTGGTGGATTCTTAAAGTTTTATGCTACTTTACCTATTACATCTTTTATTATATCTACCTTGCTTGTAAGTGGACAATAAATAAGGTTATACACTTAATATCCGCTCATACAGAAAAAGAAAAAAATCAATAAGAATATAAACAGATTAGATTTTTTACATAATAAAATCATTACAATACTTTAATAAAATACTAAAGAAAAGGGGATTGGAAATGGGAAAACAAAGCTCTTCTAAGAAAGGAAATTGCCTAACCACATGTTTGATAATATTTGCAGCTTTTCTTTTATTTTCTATCGTTGCTGGCTTCGGTTGGATTGCCGGAATCATATGGCTAATTTTTTTTAGGAAAAGAATGGACGATAAACCAAGCAAGCAAAAAAAATATACAATTGGTATTTTTTTAGCATCTATACTATCACTTTCCCTTTTTGTTTACTCATTGGCAACACATCCAGTACAAAATCAATCAGAAGCGTTGTCTTCTATTGAAGCGGAAAGTGATTCTAATTATGAAGCAACGCTAAAAGAGACTGTTCCCACTCCTCAGCTTGCCCCCACATTACAGCCTACAATTGCGCCTACTGCTACCCCTACCATCCATTCAACAACTACACCAGCACCAACCCAAACTCCTACCCCAGAGCCTACTGATTCACCCACACCACTGCCTACTAATTTGCCTACGCCACAACCTACAGCTACAGCCACACCGCCACTACAGCCTACGGAGCCCCCTGTATTGCCCACAGAAGCACCAAATTTACCTACAGAGGCACCACAACCTATTGAAGCGCCACAAGTAAATTCATCAACTGATGAAATACCAGAACAGCAAGTAGAAAAAGAGCCGGAATCTCAAGTTTCAACACCAGTTGGTGATACGGTATGGCTTTCAGCTACAGGAGAAAAATATCACCGAATTAACAATTGTGGACGAATGAATCCCGATAAAGCTCGTCAGGTTTCCCTTGAATACGCAGTTGAAAATGGATATGAAAAATGTGAAAAATGTTATTAATATAAAACTGCCCAGTACTGTGAACGCTAGAGCAACATTGACAATATAATATGCTTACCCGGGCAGCTGGGAGGGCGTGCAGCCATTCGTTCTGAGTCTTGCGGAAGGAGTGGTGCTTATGAGTACATATGAAGAATTTATGGTTATCCTGACCGTAGGTCTTCTGATCATTGCAATTCTAAATTTGAAAAATAAGTAAGCCGCCCTGCTTCTTGGTCGGAATAGGCGGCTTACTTAGCTAAATACTTCGCCGGATCGGATAGGCTTCATCTATCTTCCAGCTGTCTTGTTAAGCATATTATAACCAATATGCAAAATTCTGTCAAACAGAAAAACCGCCATGCCTCCAATACCAGGGCAGAAAGGATCACCCATGAACGAAAAAGAATTTGAAGAACAATTACAAGCATTATCAGAAAGGGTTCTATCTAAGGCATTATCCCCCGAAGAAGAAACAAATTACACTGAATCACTTTTTGAGTCGATTCGCCATGTAAATGAATATGGGGAAGAATTTTGGTATGCTCGGGAACTTCAAATTGCTTTAGAGTATGCAGAATGGCGTAATTTCAAAAAGGTTATTAATAAAGCAATTACTGCTTGTAAAAGTAGCGAAAATTTAGTATCTGACCATTTTGTTGACACCAACAAAATGGTAAACATAGGTTCTGGTGCGGAACGTGAACTGGATGACATCCAATTATCTCGCTACGCTTGTTATCTCATTGTCCAGAACGGAAATCCACAAAAAAAAGTTATAGCCCTTGGTCAGTCTTACTTTGCAGTAAAAACCAGACAGCAGGAATTGATTGAAAATTTTGATGAACTGGACGAAGATAAAAAACGGCTTGCTATCCGCTATGAAATGATCGAACACAATAAAATGTTAGTTGCCGCCGCCAAAGATGCTGGTGTCGAAACTACTAAAGATTATGCAATTTTTCAGAATTATGGATATAAAGGATTGTATGGCGGTTTAGGAGCCAGGGAAATCCATGAGAGAAAAAAACTTAAAAAGGGTGAAAAAATCTTAGATTATATGGGCTATGAGGAATTAGCTGCTAACCTGTTTCGTGCAACTCAGGCAGAAGCAAAATTACGCCGCGAAAATATCCAAGGGAAAACTAATGCTAATCAGGCACATTATGATGTAGGGAAAGAAGTCCGTAATACAATTGAAAGACTTGGCGGCACCATGCCTGAGGATTTGCCCACTCCTAGCAAAAGCATTAAGCAAATTGAACGTGAACAGAAAAAGCTAAAATGAAAAACCGCCTCAGTGCCACCAACACTGAAGCGGTCTGCAACTACACCGGGCATTTTTATGCCCTTCAGGAAGGAGATGCTATAACGGAAAGAAAAAGCAAATCGAAAAATTCTGACTGACAAAACTTTTAAAGAGTCCAGGGAACAATATCTTGAAACCATGCACCACGAACAAATAGAAACAGTGATAAATACAATATTCACAAGTCCGATTCCCGTCAGCAGCTTTCAAATTAGAATCCCTTATTTATGCCAGAACTTAAAAGAATGGCGTAAATAAGGGATTTTAAAAGTTTTAAGTATTCAGTTTCATTCTATGTACCCTATCTTCCCAACGCCTATTACACCTCGACGCAAAAAAGTAATATCGATCTGAACAGGCTCAAATCGATTATACTCAAATTTCTCAGCCTGGAATGTCTGATAAGCAAAGTTGATCGGCTCAAACTTTTCATATTCAAAAACCTGCATTCCGATTTTCTCCAGCACACTTCCCGGCAATTCATAATTCTGATCCACGATACCAAAAAAGGTACTTCCGCTCTCAACACAGAAAGATATAACACAAGAGTATATTCCCTTATATACAAATCCGCCTACTACTGAACCCACAAAACTGCCTATCATATAACCAAAAACAGCGGCGGCAGGCGTAAAGAGCGCTGCCGTTGCAGCTCCCACTCCGATGGAACAAGCCGTGATAACCAAATCTTCCGCGCATTTACTGGCAAAATCATGTTTACTCATCTTACCCATTGCCAGAAGGCAGGCATTTTGAATCGTATTCATTGCTATTGCGGTTATGGCGCCTATTATGCTGGGATTCAGGTTTTTGAGGGTCTCTCCCATTAACCCTGCCTTACACGCAATTGTAACGGCAGCCGCCACCGTTCCTCGAATGTATCCTTCAACGCCGCCGCTTACTGCCGCAAAACCAAGACGTTTCAATTGTTCCGCGTCAACTTCTCCATCCTTGATCAATCTGCAGAAAATACCACATACTTCAGGAGCCACCTTCAGGACGACACTCACCAACGCAGCCGACAATCCGGCTTTAAAAGCCTGATTCATTATATACTCAAATTCCATCAGTTCTTCTGTCGTCAGCCCCCATTCCGCCGGATCAAATCCTGCTTCTTTTGCAAGCCTGGCAAGTTCCTTTGCTTCCGCTTCGGTTAAAGGTATCGATTCAGCGCCATCGCTGCTTTCCAGACGATCCGTTAACTTATCAAGCGCTTCCTGATAGCGCTTCACCTGTTCCAGCCGCCCTCCGTTTGCCTCTTTGTTTATTTTATTCTTTAACCACTCCTGTGCATCTTTCATCTGGTCAGCGGGGATCAATCGTCCCTGCCCTAAATAGTAAGGATCGTCAGGTTTTCTTTCTTTAAGGTACTCCTCTAATGTTTTGGTTGGATTCTGTCCATTATGATTTCTTCGATACTCGGCACAGTATTCCTTATATCTCTGCAAATTTGACTTTGCCTGTTGCTTTGCACTTTCATCTCCGGACTTATAGTATTTAGCCGAATATTTTTCGCCTGATGTCAGAAAAATATCAACAAGCCCATTGTCATCCGGAGCGCTTGCCCGTGCTTCAACGCCTTTTAATGCGGCATCGATATTAAAGGTTCCTTCGTGCCACCACTCTGCAACAAAGCCTTTTACCGAATTAATATCAGATTTATCAATTTTCCTCCTCGGTTCATTCATTGCAGTGACTATTTTTTCAATTTCCGTTTCGATTCCGCTTATATAAAGAGAACCGGCATCCGCCCCTATTTTCGCATCATTCAGATATACAAAATTTTCATAGCCATCCCTGAAAACTGACATTATGCTTCCTCCACAAATTTTATAAATCCATCAAATACAAATTCACGCAATAACAGCTGATATTGATATTCTTTCAGTTCTGCAATTGTATTGACCTTATTTTTTATCAACTCTTCTACACAGTAACATATTTCATATATTCCCACTTCCGCCGCAGTGCTAAACACCCCCATCACAGGAAGGGCAAACATTGCAGTTGCATAGCCTATTGCAAAATGATAGCCTTTTGCAAAATTTTTCCCAATGCTATTACCATTGTTTTCGGAATATTGTTTTGCTTTATCTTCAAACTCCTTGCTCTTTTTCTGGTATGCCTCTATAAAATCCTTTATTTCTGCCTGTTTCAATGGTCTGACATAAACAAAAGCATGATTTCCAATCCACCCGTAACGCATACCGTTTTCGTAATAAACATATCTGTTACTGTCAAGCCAGCGTTCTCTTGATGATTTTGTTTTTCCTAAAAAAATGATCTTATTTTTTGATGACAGTTTTTTGGCATTATCCACAAACATCTTCTCTGTATATTCCGCCACATCATACCGGGTATGCTGCTGTATAAGATTATTCAGCAGATGGGCATACTCTGTTTCTTTCGTATCATATACGATAATGGCTTTCTTTCCAATCTCTTTTTCAGTGTTATTATTCATAAAGCACGCGTATCCATCAAGTATGAACTTACACACCAGCAACTCATACTGATGTTCCCAAAGATCTTCCCTCTCAAGCGTTGCACGTATATTTTCAAATGTATCCGAGGCGCCTTTTCTGAGTCCTTTAGCCAGCTCCAAAACCACAGTACTAACTGTCTTTGCCGCTTCATCCTCCATTTCACTAATATCCAAAGTTTCCGTTTCGGAATAATGAACACTCTGCAATTCCCTTAATCTGCGGAATTTTGCTATTTGAGCATTATAATATTCAGCAAACGCACTCTGTTCTTTAAGAGATATTCCATTGGGGTCAGCTGTAATAACGCATCTGTTTCCCAGCCATCCATACTTCATCCCAAAACAATTATATTGCCAATTAACAGCCTTTCCCTGAAGGATAGCTTCTTTGCCGTTTCCAAAAAAAATCACTTTCCCATTAGGGATATTATCCACCGTCAAAGAACTGGCTGCATACTCAGCCTCTGTAATGGGCTGAGATGATTCAAAATTTGGAAGCTTTGCCATTAGCTGAAAAAGCAGCTGGGCATATTTCGCTTCTCTTCCTTTACCTTTTACAATCATAACTGTTTTTGAATTTCCAAACATAAAAGCACCCCCATTATATACTGTTGATGAAACGCAAATAATCTACTACACCTTATTAAAGAATTCCTTGTAATGCAAAGAGCAGTTTTTGTTATTGTATCATAGCAAAATGTTTAACTCAATTCTCTCATTATAGATGCTTTAAAATGGTACCGGAGGAAAATATGAATTGATTGTACAAACCGTTAAGATATGGTATGCTGTACCATATTACTGGTCAATCAAGCAGCAAAGAGGTTTCTTTATGGTGCAATGTACAAATACAAAAAGCAGACGTAACGTCATATTGTTTTTATGCCTTCTGCTTCTTTTTTCTTCTTTTGCCGGAATTCTGTTTGGAAGCGTTTCTTTAAGCCCGGCTGAAGTGATCAGAACACTGCTGGCAGGAGATATCCATTCCACTGCCGGCATATTAATCCGAACCGTACGCATTCCACGGGTTTTAGGAGGACTTTTTGCAGGAATCGGGCTTGCCTGTGCAGGGGTGATTCTCCAGGGCGTTATGAACAACTCTCTGGCAAGCCCCAACACCATCGGTGTTAACTCCGGGTCGGGCTTTGCCGTTATGTTTGCCATGATGCTTTTTCCCGCAAATGCCAGCGTTGTCCCTTTTTTTGCTTTTGGGGGCGCTTTTCTTACTTCCCTTTTCGTATTTCTGCTTGCTTACCTGGGTGACAGTTCACGAACCACCATCATCCTTGCCGGTATTACCATCTCCAGCTTTTTCAACGCAGGGATGAATGCCATTAAGCTTATTGACTCTGAAATTTCCATTAACCTGACTTCCTTTATGGTAGGCTCCTTATCAGGTCTTACTTTAACCAGTCTGCTCCTTCCCTGCTGCTGTATTTTGGCGGCGTTTTTCCTTTCCCTCCTGCTTGCAAGATCCCTGAATATTCTTGGGCTTGGAGACGATATTGCAGGCTCCCTTGGCATGCGGGTTCCCCTTACCAGACTGATGCTTTTGCTTCTCGCCAGTATCATGGCAGGCTGCGTGGTAAGCTATGCGGGGCTTTTAAGCTTTATCGGCTTGATCGTACCGCATATATGCAGACAGCTTTTTGGCAATGATGCCCGCTTTCTTCTTCCCTGCTCGGCACTTTTAGGAGGAAGCTTTGTGCTGTTATGCGATCTTGCAGGACGCGTTTTATTTGCCCCTTTTGAACTTCCCGCAGGTATTCTGATGGCTTTTATCGGCGGTCCTTTTTTCCTGTATCTGCTGCTGAAAAAGAAAGGAGGGCGCAGAATTCATGCTTGAGTATCGTCATGTATCCGTATCCTGCCGGCGTACGCCTATTCTGAAGGATGTTTCTCTATCCTTTCCCACCGGCAAAATTACCACTCTGATCGGTCCTAACGGCTGCGGCAAAACCACGCTCCTGCAATGCCTCAACGGCATGTCAACCGTAACCTCAGGTAAGATCCTTTTAGATGGTGTGGATTACTTAAAACTTTCTCCCCGGGAACGGGCGCAAAGGCTTTCCTTTCTGCCTCAGGTGCGAACGCTTATTCCCTCCCTGCCTGTTAAGACACTGGTAGAGCATGGACGCTTCCCCTATCTGGGCTTTTCCAGGAAAAAAACAAAATCCGATGCCGATCTGGTTCAAGCCGCTATGGATTTTACAAACGTAAACAGATATGCTCTGCAGCCTGTGGACACCCTTTCCGGCGGCACAAGGCAAAGAGTTTTCTTTGCAATGACCCTTGCCCAGGATTGCAATATCATTGTGTTGGACGAACCCACTACCTATCTGGATCTGGAAAGTCAGAGAAATTTTCTGGACATGCTAAAAGAACTGCGCAGACAGGGCAAAACCATTATCCTCACCCTTCACGATCTGAACCATGCCTTCCGCATCTCGGATCATATTGCAGTTATGAAAGGATCTGAGATCCTTCATTTTGAGACACCTGACCAATGTCTGAAATCTGATATAATAGAAAAAGTGTTCCATGTAAAATGGAAACGCTTTGAAGATCAGGACGGCGCCTATTACTTTTTTGAATGACCTGTCTCTATGGAAACAGGCATATTTCTTTCCATGCAAAGCTCCGCCGCCGCCTTCAAAAAGCAGGCGCGCTCTGCAGGGTCTGGAATCTGTTCCTTTGCCTCTTTCCTCACCTGGGCAAGGAAATCCAGAATTTCCTCTATTTGGCTGGGAATCTGCTTCCGGATCAGGTCACGCAGCTTTGCCGCCCCATAAGGGCTTGCTCCCTCTGTGGAAATCCCAACCGTCAGTTTTCCCTCCCTGATCAACGCAGGAAACAAAAAGCCGCAGTTTTCCATGTCGTCCACTGCGTTCACCAAAATGCCTTTCTCCCTGCAAAGCGCCGACACATGGGCATTTAATGCCCCATCGTCGGATGCAGCGATCACAAAAGTACAATTTTCTACAGCCTCATCTGTAAACTCCTTTTCCATGCAGGAAATCGCCTTATTCTCCTTAAGTTCCGTCAAAATAACAGGTGCTATTACTGTGATTTCAGGGGAAAAAGGAAGCAGCTTTTCTACCTTCCGAGCTGCCACCGTGCCTCCTCCCACCACCAGCCCCTTTTTTCCTTCTATGTCAATAAAAAACGGAAAATATCCCATTTCATCCCACTTTAACCTTTCTCTTCTTTTGCCGGATAAAGAATGTCTGCAAGCCCTTTATACGCTTCCCCCCATCTTTCATTGGGTTTTAAATTATAAAGCCCCTTATCCAGCAGATAATAATTTCCTTCCTGCACCGCCTTCAGGGAATTCCACGCAGGATGAGTGAGCAGAAGTTTCTCTATATTCTCCATTGCCGCTTCCTGATGATTTCCCTGAATCACTACGAAAATATATTCAGGTTCCGCCGCAATGATCGCTTCCATGCTAAGATCCTCCAAAAGTCCACTGTCGCTGTCCGCAATATTGACACAGCCCAGATCTGCAAGCATTTCACCGCAGACAGTACCATCGCTTCCCTTCGCCTTTATGCTGGTTGAGGATGCCCGAAGGAATAGCACCTTGGGCGAACTGCCGTCGATCCTTTCTTTGATCTCTTCAATCTGCCCCTGCACCTGAAGCCCGTTCACTTCATACAGATCTCTCCGCCCTGTGAGCCGGGTGCAGATATCCAGCATGTGCAGGTATTCATCAAAATCAGACACGTCAAAATAGGCAACGGGTATACCCGCTCCTGCGAGAATTTCTTCCAGTGCAAGATTTCCCTCTATATTGGCGCTTGCAAGTACCAGTTCTGGTTCTGATGCGATCAGCTTCTCCACATCCGGTTCCTGAATGCTTCCCAGATTGACCGTCTCTTCTCCCAAGGGAAGCTGTAAGCTTTCCCAGGAATCGTCAGCCGCCGCCGTAAGTTCTCCCCCTGAGAGAAGCCAGATATCCGCAAAGCTGCCCGTCAATGCCGCCACTCTCCCGGTACCCTGAACCTGTACTTCCCGTCCCAGGTCATCAAAAAAAGAAGCTATTTCTTCCTGCCTTTCTTCTCCCTCATGCTCTCCTGCACCTGTTTTTTGGAGCCCGCATCCACTTAGCAGAAGCAGCAGAAGGAAAATTCCTGCTGCTGCCTGCCTGAAATTAATCCTTTTCATATTTTTCTAAATTCCCCTATTCCTCTTTTTTAAAATTGTCTATTTCATGACAGGTATTTTTGCAGATCAGTTCCCTCATGATACTGCTGTCCGAAGTAACTTCCTCTTTCACGCTAAAAAGATACATTGCAAAACACACGATCTTTGAGAGAATCATCATAGTCAGGTAACTGCGTTTTTCCTTTGGCATATTGTAACTGTCCGGAATCTCATCCTCAATAATCATGCCGATCATATCCATAATCAGGATCTCGCTCGTTTTCTTTTCTCTGATCATTTCGTGGAGTTTACTGCTGATCGCCGAATTATCCATTAAGATCTGGACAGCGCGCAAAAAACAATTGGTCTTTGTAATATGCTTTTCCATATCCACCAAAATCAAGTTAACTTTTTCATACAGGCTCTCCTGCTGTTTGATCCGCATGCACAGATCCCGACAGGAGCTTTCCACCTCGTAGAAAAGCGCGCCTGCAATCATCTCCTCCTTATTGGAAAAATATTCATATGCCGTACCCTTTCCGATGCCCGCCCTTGCCGTAATCTCTGCAACCGTCAGGCTGTTCAGATCTGCGCCTTCCATCATCAACTCGATCACCGCCTGATAGGTATTTTTAACCTTAGGTGCAAGTTCCATCCCCTCCATGGCTTCTCCTCCTTTATATCTGTGCCTCTTCCCTTTTTTTCAACTTTTCCTTCAAGCCGCCGAAAAGTTTTCTTTCTTTTTTCTCTCCGTCCTTCTTTTCCCTGGAAAAAATATCATAAATACATGGGATCACCACCAGGGTAAGCAGCGTTCCGTAAGTAAGCCCTCCAATGGTGACTGTCGCCATAGGCTTGCCCATTTCGGACCCCATATCATTTCCGAATACCATCGTACACAAAGCAAGGATCGTTGTCAGCGCCGTCATAAGCACGGGACGCAGTCTTGTTCTTCCCGCCGTCAGGATCGCTTCCCGTTTTTCCATCCCTTCTTCTCTCAGCTGATTGATATAATCTACCAGAACAATACCATTATTAACAATAATACCGGAAAGCATGACAAAACCGATCAACGCCACTACACTGATTTCGCTGTTGCTGATCACCAGTCCCATAAAACCGCCGGTAAAGGCAAGGGGAATGGTAAACATGATGATAAAGGGCGACAGCAGGGACTGGAACTGAGCCACCATGATCAGATACATGAAAATCAATGCCAGGATCAGCATCAGATAAAGCTGCTCCATTGCATCGTTAATAGTCTCGTTTTCTCCCGACATAACCAGTGTGTTGCCTGCCGGCATGGTGTACTGTTCCAATTCTTTCTCCACTACATCGGACACAAGCCCTACGTTATACCCCTCCGCAATCTCGGCAGACACTGCAATATATCTGTTTTGCTCCACTCTGCTTACGGAATCAGGAGAGATGGTGTTCTCAAAAGTTGCAATTTCGGAAAGCGGGAACCTTTCTTTTGTGCCATCCTGTTTGGTTCTCTCAATTTCCATTTTTTTCACAAGGGCTCTCGTAAGCTCCATATCCTTGCCGTTCTTCACGTATACGCCATATTCGTCTTTTTCCGCCTCAAGGGTGGTCGCACTGGCGCTTTCTGCAAGCTTTGCATAAACCTGCTGGAAGACCTCTGCAACCGTCATGCCGTGATCGATCGCCTTATTTCTGTCCACGATCACTCGAAGCTCTCCTGTCGATTCCTCCATACCATCGGAAACATTTTCCGTTCCTTCTACCTTTTCCACAATTGCCGCAATATCTCCTGCAATCTCCTGCAGTCTGTCAATATCACGCCCCCGTACCTGAACGGTAACGCCGCTTCCTCCTAATGCGCTCATATCCATAGAGGAAGTATCGATCACCATTTCCGCCTGATGTTCTTTGCAAAGCGTCTCCATATCCGCCATGATCTCATCTGCGATCTGCTCGTTAGACAGCTTTTTATCCCTGCTTAAGGTTACATAGATGGTGGTTGCATTGGTTGCCGCATTGCCGCCTCCTGTAAGCATGGACATAGATGAGGAAGACGCCATTGCGCCTACGTCTGATACATCTTCCCTTGCCACCAGCCGCTCAACCACCTCGTCTGTCACCAATGCAGTGTCCTTCAAAGGGGTATCCTCCGGCAAGGTCAGAGAGATGGTAAACTGGGTACTGTCCATGTCCGGCATAAAGGCGGTTCCCTTTGCATAAGAAGCCGCTGCGCTGCCTGCCAAAAGCGCTACCACCAAAACCAGCACCACCGGTTTCCCTTTCAGGGACAGCTTCAGTAATTTTTCATATCCATCAGTCAGCGCCGTAAAGAACTTTCCGTCTGTTTTCTCCTTGGTCTTCACAAGGGTCTTGGACGCCATCGCCGGCACCACCGTAAGAGCGATCAGCAGGCTGGCAAGCAGAGAGTATGCTATGGTCAGCCCCATATCTACAAACAATTGCCGGGTAATGCCTTCCGTAAATACAATGGGCAGGAATACGCATACCGTGGTTAAGGTGGACGCCATAATTGCCCCCGCTACTTCCCTTGCGCCTTCAATTGCCGCCTCCAGCGCTGAATAGCCCTCCTTACGCAGGCGGTATATATTTTCAATTACCACAATCGAATTATCCACCAGCATTCCTATACCAAGGGCAAGCCCTGACAGGGAGATCACATTCAGGGTAATGCCGCTGAAATACATACATACGATCGCCGTCACCAAACTGATGGGAATAGAGCAGGCAATCACAGCCGTTGGGCGCAGATCCTTTAAAAACAGGATCAATATCAATATGGCAAGTACCGAACCGAAAAGGATATTGTTGATAATGGAATCCATAACAAGGTCGATATAGATCCCCTGATCCATCAATGTGATCAGCATCAAATCCTCGTTCTCTTCCATCAACTGCTCAAATTTATCCAACAGCTTATCCGACACATCTCCGGTAGAATAGCCTGTCTGTTTTTGAATGGTCACCATAATACCCGGGGCGCCGTTTACATTTGCATAAATATCCGCCGAATTGTCCGTCATAAAGACATCCGCCACATCCCCCAGGGTAACTACATCCACTCCCTCCATCTCCAAATTCAGAAGGGGCATCTTTTTCAGTTCTTCAATACTATCAGGTTTATCTCCTACACGGATCAGGTAAGAAATGCCTTCCTCGGTAACATAACCTGCAGGCATGGAAAAATTCTGTGCCTGGAGCAGCTTTTCAACCGTTTCAACCGTCAGGACACCCGTCATATCCGCCTTGTCATAAGCATCCTCTCTGCTTTCCTCCAGCTGCTCCTCCCCTTCTTTGATCTGCTCCAATGCTTCCTCTAACTGCTTTGCGCTGTCATTAAGCTGTTCCTCGCCATCCTTCAGCTGTTCCCACCCCGAGTCGATCTGCTCCTGTCCTGACTTTAGCTGTTCTTCTCCGGATGTAAGCTGTTTTTCAGTGGCATCCAACTGGGTTTCCGCAATAGTCAGCTGCGCCTCCCCCAGGCTGATGGTGGTCTGGGCGTTTGCCAGTTCCGCTGCCGCCTTGATGTTTCCTGCATAAAGCTGGCTCAGCCCCTCATCCAGCTGAGCGATCTGTCCATCCAGCTTTAACACCTCTTCCTCCATCTGCGCAATGGATTCTTTATAAGTGTCTATGATCTGTTGTATGGATTCCTGTGCCGCAGACTGATTTCCCAGCTGTTCCTCTATCTGATCCCATATATCTTTATAGCCTTGCAATTCCGCCGCTTTCATGCTGACCGCCGCCTGCGCTTCTCCCACTGTGGTATCTTCCCCGGGAGCAAAATCAGGAGCCGTCAGGGTTTCGATCCGGACTCTCAATGCCTCGTCTAACTCAGAGTAGGGAGCGTCTGCCTCCATTCCCCCCAGCGTTGCAGACAGTTCTTCGGCTTCGTTTAAATTCTGCTCCACTTCCTCCTTGCCAGGGATACCCTCTGGCAGAATAGAATCGTCAATCCCCCCTAAATTGCCCAGATTTTTTTCCGCCTCCTCCAGCATGGTCTTCATCTGCACAATTTCAAGGGTCATGTGTACCTTTGCCGCCTCGGCGTCCGCCTTTAACGTGAGAAGCTCTGTCTCTGTTTCAGCAAGCTGTCTTGCCGCAGCATCCTTTTTGTCAGCAAGCTCTGCTTTTCCTTCTTCCAACTTTGTTCTGTTAGATGCGATTTCCGCTCTTCCTTCTGTAATCTTTGCTTTTCCGTCTTCCAGCTCTTTTCGGCTGTCCTCCAGTTCCTGCTGGCTGTCTACCAGCTTTTGCCTAGAATCCGTAAGCTCCTTTTTTGCGTCTGCAAGGGAAGCTTGTCCGTCATATATTTCCTGTCTGTTCTCATCCAGTTCCTGCCTTGCCTCTTCGATTTCCTCATCAATAGAGCCAAAGACCTGCTGATTCACCAGATCGATCTTTTCCTGCCGGATCACTACGCTTACGCTCTCTTCCAAAAGCCCTGTTGCGCTCGCGGAAGCCACCCCTTCAATGCTCTCCAGTTCCGGAATAATGGTATTCTGGGTCATCTGTGTAACCTCTGCAGCGTCCATGTTATTTCCGCCCACTGCTGCAATCATTACCGGCAGCATATCGGGGTTCAGCTTCATCATAATAGGATTTCCAACGGAATCATCCCAGTAGCTTTTGATCTGATCCAGGTTTTCCCTTATTTCCAGGGAAGCGGCATTCATATCTGTAGACTGGGCAAATTCCAGAATTACCATGGAATAATTTTCACTGGATACGGAACTGATGCTTTCAATATTACTTACCGTTGCCATGGACGACTCCACAGGCTCCGTCACCACCGCTTCCACAGTCTCAGGGCTTGCCCCCGGATAAGTGGTCATTACGATCACATAAGGCAGGCTGATATTAGGCAGAAGATCTGTGGTCATCCTTGTAAAGGATACGACGCCAAGTACCAACACAAGAACTACTGCAACCAGCACCGTATATGGTTTTTTTACACTGAATTTAGAAAACATATGTATGCGCTCCTCTTTCTGTCTTTTCCGTCTGACCAGTCGGTCGGCACAAAAAAGTATATTGACAAAATCCTCTTATGTCAATATACTCTTAAAATTTTTTACTCAAATTTAACATCTTTAGAATTATTTTAGAATTGCTTTTTTAACTTTGCCTTGATTCGCTGAAGGGCATTGTCTGTAGATTTATCGTCTCTTCCCAGAACTTTGGCGATCTGGCTGTACTTCATGCCTGTCAGATACAGATCCAGCACCTGCTTTTCAAAGGAACTGAGTTCCCTGTCGATCACCTTTTCCAGCAATTCCAAATTCTCTTTGTCAATGAAAAGCTCCTCGGGGCTTCTCTCTGATCTGGAAAGCACGCTGTCGATCAGTTCTCTCTCCTCCGATTGCTCCGCTCCCTTTTCCGTCCTGCCGGCATAAAGAGAAATATAGGTATTGAGCGGCGCATGCTTCTGCCTTCCTGCCGCCTGCACTGCCGTATACATCTGCCTTGAAATACAAAGATCCGCAAAGGTAAAAAAGCTGGCGTCCCTCCCTGTATCATAGTCCCGGATCGCTTTAAAGAGCCCAATCATCCCCTCCTGGATCAGATCCTCCCTGTCAGCTCCCAGAATATACATGGATTTTGCCTTGCTGCGAACCAGATTTTTATACTTATCCATAATATAATCCGTAATTGCAGCTTCCCCATCCCGAAGCCGGACGATCAGCTCCTCATCGCTGCATTTTTCATAGTCCTTATCCATTCCTTACCCTGTACCTGCTTTCTTCCATTATTCCCCCTGGTTCTGCTCCGGAAGCTCCTGATCCTGCTCATAAAGCCTGATCAGTTCCGCCGCAAAATGCTCCGCCAATATGGTATACCCATCGGAATTGCAGTGTACGCCGTCAGGCATATAATTGTAGATCACTGCCGCGTCATGGGTATCTAATATATTGGAATTGTAAAGATCGATCACAGGAATGTCATATTCCGCCGCCAGCTCCTTGATGGCGTTCACTAAAATCGATTGGGGAAGAAGATATTCTCTTTCCTTTCTCAGCATATCATGCAGCACATTAGGCAGGGGCGTTGCAAACACGATCTGCGCCTGGGGATAATTTTCTTTTAATCCCCGCATCAACTCGTCCAGATCTCCAATAAAGGTATTCTCTTTCCGCTCCTCCATACTGCCCAGTTCTTTTTGGCTCAGGCAGAAGCCATCGTTGGTTCCCCCCATTACAATAATCAAGTCCGTATCCGCAGGAATGTCTGTAAATCTTTCCACAAAAGGGTCCGCCCAGTACCGTCCAATGGAGGAACCTCCGATTCCCAGGTTTGTCACCTTCTCCGCCATGAGAATTTCACCCAGCTTTTTCGGGTAAGAGTACTGCTGGTAGCTCTCCATATTGCTTAAATTAGATGCCTCCGTAATACTGTCCCCCAGACATGCAATGGTCTGATTGGAAAAGTCAATCTGACTCTCTGCAATTACTTTTCTGTCAATTACATTCTGCATCTGAGTTTCCATATAGGAGCCTCTGATCTGCCGTTTCTCCCACAGGGTATTTCCGGAAACGCCCCCTGATATATTTCCGGACACCTCCCCCTGCCGATTTCCTGATACATCCGCCTGTTGATTCCCTGACACGGTTCCCAGTTGATTGCCTGATATGACGGTCTGTTGATTGCCTGATACTGCTCCCTGTAAGTTACCTGAAATATCTGTCTGTAAGTTACCTGATATATCTGTCTGCCAATTCCCGGATACATCTGTCTGTCCGCTGCCCGGCATGCCAGCCTGCTGATTTCCGGATATATCCTCCGTGACATTACCCGATATATCCTTCTGCTGATTTCCCGATATGTCTTCCTGATCGTTTCCCGATACATTTGTCTGCAGGTCATCCTCCGGCGTATTGACCGGGGCTTCCACCTGAACATTGTCTCCCTCCACCGGCAAAAAATTTTCCGACTGGCCGTCTGTATCATCGAAAAAAGCGCTGTTTTCTTCCATAAACCGCTCCAATGCCTCCTGATCCCGGGCAAGCTCGCTGATGGTCATCTGCATATTCTCTACATCCGCCCGCGCCTGCTCCATCCTCACCAGACGTTCGCTGTCCCATTTCCGGTTGTTATATGCCTGTATTCCTTTGTCAAGCCCTACTGCCGCGATCATAATCCCGCCCATGGCTATCAGCATTAGTAAAAACTTGTTTATCTTTTCCATTTTATCCTCCATGCCGGAGCGCTGTTTACCACCATCTACATAAGCCTCTGACGAACGATCTCATAGGCAAGTACCCCTGCCGCCACAGAAGCATTCAGGGAATCTATATTTCCTTTCATGGGAATCGCCGCCGTCATATCGCACTTCTCTTTCACAAGCCTGCCCACGCCCTCTCCCTCGCTTCCGATCACCAGCCCTATGGGACCTCTCAGATCCAGATCATACATCCTGTCGCCGTCCATATCGGCACAGACAAACCAAAGCCCCTTTTCCTTCAATTCTTCTATGGTCTTGGCAAGATTGGTCACCTTGGCAACGGGGGTATAGTTCAACGCCCCTGCCGAGGTTCTCGCCACCGTTGCCGTAAGCCCTACGGCGCGGTTCTTTGGAATGATCACCCCATGCGCCCCCGCCAGGTTTGCCGTTCTGATAATGGCTCCCAGATTATGGGGGTCTTCAATATTATCCAGCAGGAAAAGAAACGGAGGCTCGTCCTTTTCCTTTGCCTGCCGTAGCATGGTTTCAATATCTGCATACTCATAGGCAGCCGCCCAAGCGATCACACCCTGATGCCTGCCTGTCTCCGACAGTTGGTCAAGACGCTCTTTGGGCACGTATTTGATCTGAGCATCCTGTTTCCTCGCCTCCCGTTTGATGGTCAAAACAGGACCGTCCTGACAGCCATCCAGTATGTACACCCGGTCAACGGGCTTCCCTGCACGAAACGCCTCTATCACCGCGTTCCTTCCCTCTATGATAAATTCATTATTTCCCTGCTTTTCCACTTGCCCGTTCTCCTTCTAACTTATGTAAACCAATTTGTATCAATTCAAGCGCCCGCTCCATCTGATCCGTAAGATAAAGATAGCCCATTAACGCTTCCAGCCCCGTTGCCTTTTTATACTCCCCTGCAGTAGCATTTTTTGCCATGGTATAAGGCTTTGCATTTTTTCCTCTTTTATACACGGAAAGCTCCTCCGGCGTTAGCTCCTCCAATATTTTCTCCGCCAGCAATGCCTGCGCCGGCGCCTTCACATACTCCACCGTCTTATGATGGAGCTTGTTGGCGGGAGCGTTGCCCCTTAAAACCACCACGGTTCGAAAGATCAGATCGTAAACCCCGTCTCCCAGATAAGCAAGCGTAAGAGGTGAATACGTCCTGATATCCACCTCTTTTAACCCAAAACTCTTTTTCACTAATGTTAACAGATCTATGCTCGTTTCCATTTAACTCCTTCTCGAGTATCCTCCAGTATAATCCCCCTGTCAAGCAGTTCCTTTCTGATCTCATCGGCGCGCTGGAAGTTCTTTGCCTTTCTTGCTGCCTGCCGCTCCTCAATCAACGCCTCAATATCCGCTTCCAGCATTTCCTGCTTCTTCTCAACGATCAGCCCACAGATATCGGAAAGCATCAGGATCTCCTCTTTCAACGCCTGCAAAAACGCTCTGCCGGATCGATCCCCTGCGTTGGTGTTTGCAAACTTCACCAGTTCAAAAATGGCGGCAAGTCCGTCAGCAGTATTGAAATCGTCGTCCATCGCCTCATCAAATTTAGCGATATAGCCCTTTGCCTCCTGGATCAGCTTTTCCTCCTCCTCGCTCATTGTATCAGATGCCGCGTTTTCCAGCAAATAATTGAGATTGGTTACGCTGGTTACGATTCTATCATAGCCGTTCTGCGCCGCCTCCATCAACTCCCCGCTGAAATTCAGGGGGCTTCTGTAATGAGCGGAAAGCATGAAAAAGCGCAGTACCTGCAGATCGTACTTTTCGCTGATGTCCCGCACCGTAAAGAAATTCCCTGCGGATTTCGACATCTTCCTGTTGTCAATATTCAAAAAGGCATTGTGCATCCAATACTTTGCAAAGGGTTTTCCGTTTGCCGCCTCCGACTGGGCAATCTCATTTTCATGGTGGGGGAATATCAGATCCTCCCCTCCCGCATGTATGTCGATCTCTTCTCCCAGATATTTTTTGCTCATAACCGAACATTCAATATGCCAGCCCGGACGTCCCTTGCACCAGGGAGATTCCCAATAAGGCTCCCCATCCTTCTTAGGCTTCCAGAGTACAAAATCAAGGGGATCTTCCTTCTGATCCTCTCCTGTTACCAGGAGCGACCGGTTTCCTCCCTGAAGTTCATCGATGTTCTTATGAGACAGCTTTCCATAGCCCTTAAAGCTTCTGGTGCGGTAATACACCGTACCGTCCTGCGCCATATAGGCATGCCCTTTTTCGATTAGGGTTTCGATCATATCCAGCATGCCGCAGATTTCCTCTGTTGCCTTAGGATGGGTAGTCGCCGGCTTTACGTTCATTGCCTGCATATCCTTTTTGCATTCTGCAATGTACCTTTCGGAAATCACCGACGCATCCACCTTTTCTTCGATCGCCTTTTTGATGATCTTATCGTCCACATCCGTAAAGTTTGACACGAAGTTTACTTCATACCCCTTATGCTCCATATATCTTCTCACGGTATCAAACACGATCATGGGGCGTGCGTTCCCAATATGGATCAGATTATACACGGTAGGACCGCATACATACATTTTTACTTTTCCCTCTTCCAGGGGTTCAAACTCTTCCTTCCGTTTAGACAGTGTATTGTAGATTTTCATAGCTATTCCTTTATTCCCTGTTTTCCTTTCTGTTTTATTTTTATCTCCCGCAATTCCTTTTCCAGATCCAGCATCCGGTTGATCAGTTCTGCATTTGCATGATGAAGGGCGCTGAGATCCTCCTTGATGGGGTCAGGCAGGTTTACCTGGTCAAGCTCCTCCTGGGGCAGCGACTGGTTATTGCGCTTCACCACTCTGCCAGGCACTCCCACTACCGTCGAATTGGGCGGCACCTCCTCCAGCACAACGCTTCCCGCCCCGATCTTGGAATTATCTCCGATGGTAAAGGACCCCAATACCTTCGCCCCTGCACTGATCATCACATTGTTTCCCACGGTAGGATGGCGCTTTCCCTGCTCCTTACCGGTTCCTCCCAGGGTCACTCCCTGATACAGGGTCACATTTTCTCCAATCACCGCCGTTTCCCCAATGATCACGCCATTTCCATGGTCAATGAAAAATCCTTTCCCGATCTGCGCCCCCGGGTGGATCTCAATCCCCGTTTTTCGTACCCCTCGCTGGGACACCCACCTTGCCAGAAAATAATGCTTTTTCTGATAAAGCTTATGGGCAATGCGGTAATGCATCATCACCTTAAAGCTGGGGTAGAGAAAAACTTCCATGGAAGAGTGGATCGCCGGGTCGCGCTGACGGATCACCGCTATTTCTTCCTTAACTTTATTTATGAATCCCACTGATTTCTCCTTTATCCGAAGCTCAAAGCATCCGCCATAATCCTCTTTGGTGCCTGTGTGCACAAAAAAGGATAACTCCGATTCCTTAGAGACGAAGTTATCCGTGGTTCCACTCTATTTAGAGGCATATTCAGCCTCCGCTCATTGCACGTAACGTGTGAATACGTGTCCTGCTACCAGTAAAATTCACAGAACCTGCTCCCGGATGCACTTCTATTATCCTGATCACAGGAATGCTTCCAGCCAATGACATTCCTTCTCTGGGTGATAACTCCGTTTCTGGAGAATGATAATATACTCTTTCCGTTCCCTGCATTTCCCTTATATTGTACCGATGCTTTGATTCATCAGAAAATCTTAATACACTATCAGCATATTCAAAAGAGAGCGTTTTGTCAACTGAATTTTAAAACTTATGGGAAAGTTCAACCCTGTCATGGGCAGCAGCGGCGTATTGGCGTCCTGGTTCTTTACCCAAGGGGACATACATCCTCTC
>CAMWCA010000054.1 GCA_947172705.1 uncultured Lachnospiraceae bacterium | reverse complement strand
AAAAACGGAGCTGTTGCTCCGGTAGATTATTCATCTACTTTTGCAACAGCCCCTTAAAGATTAATTACATAATTACTAATTTCGTCATAGATTGAATAGAATATTCTGTATCTTCGGAATTTTTAATTAATACTTTAATAACATATTTTCCAGTCCCCCTTGGCAAATCTAAATTGTTAACATTGGTTATTCTTGTATAACTAAAAAAATCAAAACATGCTTTATCAACTTGTTGTTTTTCATACATTTCTTTCAAATTAATTGAAAAACAATCTAAATCTCGTCCCAATCTATTTTCTTCAATATGATCACAATTAGTCAATCGTATAATAAAATCAACGTTTTTTTTCATTTCCAGTGGATTATCCGCTTTATGCTCAGGACTGCCAGTGCCTAAAAAATCAATTTGAGTAACAATAGAAAAATTATCAAGGGATAATATATTATTTTCTTCCGTTGATTTGATGCTATTAAATGGAGCATTGTAAGCAATAATTTTATTGTTATCCATAGTAATTAATTTAAAACATGTCGCAGTAGCATTTACATATTTCATGCACATATAATTTTCTCCTTTTTATTTAACAACATCATCATGTAGCCAAGAACCTTTTGGGTTATTTGCAGCAACAACACTTAAATTATCCGTTGTTTTTAATGTTACCAGAAAGATTTCTTGCTGCTCTTTTAATTCATGAATAGAATTTATCATTTCACTGGCTTGCTTTCCACTTACATTTGCTTGTAAAATAGAATATATTCCTAAACCTGCGGATAGAAAACTCAATATAACACATAATGTATTTATATAATCTTTGAATCCATTAATATTTGTATTAGGGAAAAAAGTAGGCGCAATTATATTAGCGCCAAGACAAATAAATGTTATAATAACAATAACCATCATAAGTATATATAAAGACCATTGTATTGTATGCTTTAACTTATCACTCATTCTATTTTTCCTTTGTACTCTGTATATTGATTTATATACTATTATATGATATATGCAATAAAAAACGTATGTCCTTATTGTCAATAAATAATTTGCACAAAAAAGTAAAGAACGTCAAAACTTTTTTGTGCAAAATACACGTCCATCAAGCAAAATTTATTATACCATACTTTTAGTTGGCAGACAAGCTACTTTTTGCTTAAGTTTCCGCAGTTTTATCCAATTTTGTCCACATGTCATTTGCATTAATATTCTTTGGCAATTGTGTCAATACCGTACGCTTCCTTAAACGCATTGAGATCCTGCTCGTTGCGAATAAGCATGATTTCTTCAAATTTACCGGTATGGATATTCTGAAAACCTGCAACCTGTTCTCCATTGCAGATACTGCACCGCAGAACAGGACGCAGGTTTTCCTTATCGTAGGTTTTCTTTTCCATCCGCTTTTTCCCAAACATAAATATAAACTCCTCAGGTCATACTATTTCCTAATTCTGATATCTGATCCGAAATTCATGCACCCATAGCCCTCTTCCGCGCATAATGCGCTATCAGGTCTTCCGTTGCAAAATCATCCGGAGAATCAGAATCATCGCTGTCATACAATACCCATGTTGCAACGTTTCCCATAAACCATTCCTGCTTTTTCAGAGCATTTACAATACTGCCAAACCTGCCAAAGTCCCTCTCATTTCCATTATCTTTATAAATAACAGAGCCGGAGCTGGTCTCTTCTCCTTTAAAATTCCACTGCTTGAAAGCCTTGTCAACTGCTTCATGAATTGCTTCCAGCCTGTATTTTCTCTCCCTTAGTATTTTTTCATCATCCATACGGATTTCCATTTTTATCACAATATCAATCCCCTTTGTCTATATTTTCTATTAATATCATCTCCATCATAGCACAGACATTCCTAAATGACTATCAGGAATCTGTATTTATATATTTTTTAAGATACCCCATGCAACGTTGTCATTGCATGGGGTATCTGTCTTATGGGATCAGAAAATTGCCGCTTCAATTAATTTAACTTTTCCGCTTTCACCTTTACAGGAAAATCATTTTCAGCAGCGCTCCCGCCGCCATCTCTATTGCCTGGTCTTCCACCGCCTCCACAAACTTGGTTCCTATTCTTTCCACCCAGTCATTGTCCGGAATATAGGTCTTTGAATTTGCCTGCAATGCTCCGTAATTAACATTAACCTTCTCCTGAACTACTATTTCATCTACGGAGCATTCTTCTATCATATAGTCTGCTGGAAATTGATCTATGTAATCATAATTTAATCCGCCATTATACGCCCCAGATGGAGAATCAACTACAAATTGATATTGATAACCATCAACAGCAACAGTAACCAATAAACGACCGGGATAATCATGATTATAAATATGAATAATACCGTAGTTATCACATGCCTCATATGTTGCAACAGAGTTCGCTTTGCTTGGATTTTGACTTAATCCAGCATCATCACTATAATAATAGTCCAACCGCTGAACCAATACCTCCGCTACTTGCGAAGTTCCTACGAGATAAATATCCGTATGATTTTCATCATCTGTATAAGAATAGAAAGCATGATATAATGGGTAAATTTCACCTCTGCTATAATCCACATCTGCCACATTTAACACATTTTCGCAATTTATATATATATACCCACCATTGCCATTCCTATGTACTTCCCCAGTATAAGTGATCGTCTCATTTGCATTGGTACAGATCGTTATTTTGGCATTCTTATACTTGCTGTTATCCTGGTGCCCATACATCTTATAAGTACTCGACAACTGCGGTATTGGCTCCACTGCCACATCTATCCTGAATTCCATTCCGTCCACATAAGCGTGAACCACCGTATTCTGACCCGCACCAGTGGGTTCCGCCGTTATCAGCCCTGTATCTGAAACAGTTGCAATAGCCGTATTATCGCTTTTCCACTCCGCCTTACCGTTTGTACCCAGAATGGATATCTGCTCTGTGTTTCCGATGATCTTCCGCACAGAAGTAGTGGTAATATCAGGCGTCGTTGCAACCACCTCGAAGGAATACGGAACCTCGTCGATATATGCGGTAACAGTGGAAGCGCCTGCTGACAGAGAACTGATCACCCCATCCTCCGCCGACACAATTTCGGGAACAGAAGATTCCCAGCGCACATTGGATAGCATTTCATTCAGTTCCATGGTTTTGGAACAATTCACTGCCAATGTCATATCAGAAAAAGCGTTTACTGTCACCTCAAGGGGAATCTCCCTTCCGCCCGCGGACAATGTGACGGTGGATATTCCCGGCATAATTGCCATAAGCTTCCCATCCGCTGCCTTTACAACTTTTTCATCAGAGGACGACCATGATATATCCTTAATTTCCCGCTCCAGTTCCACCTGATATATTTCGCCCATCGTCATTTCAATGGGTTCAAAGGAAAGTTCATTTAAAAACAGCTCCAGCTCGTCCGGTTCTTCTTCTGCTGCCTCTTCTTCCACTTCTGCTTTTTCTGCAGCCGCTTTTTTCTCCGTTTCCTTTGGTTTTGCTGAATCAGTGGGAATTATTTCCATGTCCTCTCCCCGGTTATCCGATACCTCCGCTATTGGTTCTTCAACTATCCATCCCAATCCTGCCGCAATATCCTTATAATATCCCGATACATATAAAGCAGCCCCGCTTCCGCAAATCAAGAGCAGCAATACGATTCCGATTATCTTTCCGGCTTTGTGTTTCCGCTTTAATTTATTTCCGCATTTAGGGCAAAAATCATAGGCTTTGTCTAATTCCGCTCCACACTTTTTACAGATCATCACGCTTCTCCTCCGTCAAGCTGCTTTCCGCAAGATACGCAAAAAAGAGTATCTTCATCCAACTGCGTTCCACAGAAGGGACATATTTTCTTTTTTTCCAAAGATATATTCATTCCCGTTTTCTGTCCGCAGTGATTACAGAATGTACTTCCATATGCAATCAGGTTATTGCAGGATTCGCACTGCATAAGCCCCTGCAGCTTTAACTTTTCCCTGTATAATTCTTTCTTTTCCTTTTCAAGCTGCCTGACGGTTTCCATCAAATCTTTATAGCTGTCATCCGTTTCATCCTTATCTTTATTTGCATCGTAAAACAACCGCCCTATTTCACAGATATTTTCACGAATCCTGCTTTCAACCTGGTCCATATTTTTCTCTATTTTTTTCATTTCATTTTTACTTTTGTCAAACATTTTCCTGCGCCCCTCCCATCGGTTTTCCGCTTTTTCAGCTGAGAATAATTCCTGTAATTTCACTAACCAGATAGCACTCATTGGATGCGCCGTCCACCTCATTGCTGCTGATTTCCAGCACCTTGGGATAGCCTGCTGCCTCCCCCGGAATGTACTGAACCGCATGTTCCCTCAGATACTCTGACAAATGCCGCTTAATCGCCTCTGTATTGGGATATCCGATCCCCCACTTTTCAATCTTAAATCCGCCAAGACATGCCCCTACGCGCATAATTGCTTTCTGAACATCCACAGATATTTCCTCCGGCATTTTGGTAACCGCCACATAACAGCAGGGATTTTTATCTCCAAACCGGGTTTTAATCTCCACGCCTTTCGCCAACGGCAGTTTGCCGGTAAAAATAGTTTTCAGATCATCCGCATATATGTTGGTCAACTGCGGAAACCTTTTTCCCATTTCTTCCACTTTCTGCTCTGTCGATAATTTTTCCGAGCAATAGCATTCTTTTACAAATTCAAAATCCCAATAATTCATATTCCCTTTGACCTCACTTTCTTTTGTAAATTTTATATTTCCATTCTACCCCCCCCCAGGAAAATTTTGTCAATCAAAAAAAGACGCCCCGGTTCCATGCTCCGCAACGCCTTTTACCTTACCACCATTTTTGCTTTAACCTGATTCAATTTTCGTATTTTATAATGCTTCCCCCTGAAATCATCTTTCTATGCTCCCCACATGTCCGCAACATATCAGACAATTTTCTCATACTTTCATGAGCTTTCTCTGTTCCAGCATCCGCAACACCTTTTCTGCCCCTGCCTGTGTTTCTTGTATAATTTCCTCTGGTGTCATGTGGATATGGCGCAGGGAATTATATTCCCGTATTTTTCTGATATCATCTACATCAAAACAATTGCTTATCTCCGGCTTATTCATCATCTTCATCCTCTTCCACCAATGCTGACGGCGGATAGATCATCAAAGCTTTTCTGTCGCAAGATGCCAAAATCAATAAATTTTCCGGCAAGCTCCACAGTATCTTCATCAACCCTGACCATGTTATAATCAATCTGATTCAAATAATCCAACAATATACGCAGTTTTTCCTCACTGCATTCCTGTATTTCATTCATCATAATATTGGAAATACAAACCTCATACCTGCCAATTTTTAAAATCTCCTATAGTTATAGTATACCACATCTTTCCCTAAATAGCATTTTCTAATTCTGATACCTGATCTGCTCCCCCGTAATCTGTGGAAATCTTTTCAAAACCGCCCCATCCAGATTTTCCCTGTGCATATCCACAGCCGTGATCTGATGGTTCTCGTAAGTAGTGTAATAATAGATCCCACGATCCGCATTACAGCAGGAGGTGTAAATGGTAATTTCATATTTGTCTTCCCCCACCTGACAGCATCCCCGCTGTTGATCCACGGAACCGAGAATATGAAAGAACTGGGCAACGCTCTCCTCCTCCGAATCTCCGGAAAGAGAATTCATTTTAACAAAAGCTACCCTCACAAACCGGGACTGAGAGGATAAATCTCCCGGAAGCCCCAACGCTCCCATTCCTCTGCTGTAAGTATGCAGGGACAATTGGTTCGAAAAACAATTCGCAGGGTCTTTGGGGGATAAATGCATATAGTTGTTCAACTGGAACATCTGCTCGTCAAAGGGCGGATTATTGGTCAGCACTCCCACAGGATTGTCATAGATCCGGATGCCTTCTTTCACCGACTCCACCGTAATTGCCTCTCTGCAGTCGGCAATTATCCAATGAAGCTGCGCCGCCGGCAGTTTATCATTGATGGTGGCGTTAGTCAGATTGATCTTTCCAAGCAGTTCCCGCGCCTCCTTTACCGTAGCGCACTGTCCCAGTATCCAGGGAATCAGCTCATAGGTTGCAATATTATCCTTCCCCTGAATTTCCTCTCTGTACACCGCATTTCCCACGAAATTCAGCCCGGCGATCCCAAGCCCTTTCTCATTGACCGCATCGTAGTAAAGAGGTCTGTCCTCCGCCACATGCGCCATGCCGATCATTGCATAATGCCTCTCCATAACGCCCATTTTGTAAAACTGAAACACAAAGTTCCGGGGCGTTATCACAATTTCCTCTCCATAAGAAAAATCATAATCCAGAGTACGCCCAAAGTAAAAATCCTTTGTCAAATAAGTTGCTGCTGTACACATATTTTTTCCTCCTTTATCGCGTCTTTTTCGCCCTAGTACTTTTCCCCAAAAAATGCAGACACTTTTCCGGACAAGCCTCCACGCATTTGCCGCAGCGGATGCACTCCGGCGAACAGGAAATTTCCTCTGTGGAAAGGCTTACCGGGCACGCTTTTTCACAGGTTCCGCAGGAAATGCATCTGTCCTTCTCCCAGTGAATCTGAACAAGACTAAAGTGATTAAACCAGCCGTAAATAGCTCCCAGTGGGCAAAGATATTGGCAGAAAGGGCGAAAAATCTTTATGGATGCCACTAAAATCAACAACAGTATTCCCAATTTCCAGTAAAACAACCCGCCGATCTGCTCCCGCAGCTGCTCGTTTGCCCTCAAAAGGGGCAGCGCGCCAAACAGTGTTCCGGATGGGCAAAGATATTTGCAAAACGCCGGTGTCTTTGCCAGTCCCCCAAATAAAAAAGCGGAGCCTGCAAGCACCAGCAAAACCAGAACCGCATATTTCCCATATTTTAAAATCCCATGAAAGGGAAGCCTTTTCCTTTTCCTGAAAATCGGAATTTTATACAGAAGATCCTGCACCAAGCCAAACGGGCACAGCCATCCGCACACAAACCGCCCTAACAGGCTGCCGAAGATAAAGAAAATGCCCAGCATGCCAAAGGGAATCGTAAAGCCTTTTTGATTCAACAGCGCCTGCAGCGCGCCCATAGGGCAGGAGGCAATGGCGCCGGGGCAGGAATAGCAGTTAAGCCCCGGCACGCAGGCATATTTCAACTGTCCCTGATAGATCTTTCCTCCCAGGAAACCATAGGCATATCCATTGGTGAAAATTGTAAAAAGCAATTGTACTGCCAGTCTTATTTTTCCCATCTGCTCACCCGATACCAATACATTCCAGACAGATCATCACTGCTTTTCTCCAAATCACAGTAAACTGTCCTCCGACTGCGCCGATACCAAGAAACGCAAGCCCTGCAAGCATGCCCCACAACCAACCCTTCTGCTTAATTTTCTTCCAGAAGCTCATTGATTTTCTCCTCCCACGACTCTTTCGCCATAGCGCCCACTACTGTATCCAAAACTACCCCATTTTCATCCACAAAGAAAGTTGTGGGCACAGCGGTTACATTCTGAAGAAGTCCCATGTACAAGGATTCATTGAGAAGCAGATGGGAATACCCCGCGCCCGTCTGAGAAATCAGCTCCGCCGCCTGTTCCATGGTCTTCTGGTCAGCCCCTTCCATCACATCACTGATCACTCCAATCAATTGAAACTGATCTTCATCGTATTCGCCGGCAAGTTCTCCAAGCCCCGGCATTTCCATGAGGCAGGGATTGCAGTAGGTCGCCCATACGTTTACCATTGTCAGTTTGGAATCAGAAAAAACCGATGATGTAACAGTGTTTCCCTCTATGTCCTTTGCTTCGAACACAATACCTGCATCGGATTCCTTTTGTTCCGAAGCTGCTTCCTCCTGATTAGAAACGGAATCCTCCTGCTCAGAAGCCTCAGAGCTATCTGGGGATAATACCTTGGGAGTGGATTGGGCACAGCCGGTTAACAGGAATGCTGATAAAATGCATATTAAAAATCTGGCATGAAATTTATTCATGGGAATACTACCCCTGTCCTTTCGATTTTAAAATTTATAAACCCTCTCATGCATGCCTTATCGTACAAAACACAAGAGGGAATTAACGAACGCTTTCAATTTACCAAATTGATTAAAAAATTTTATATTTCAATAAAAACCTTTGCAGATTTAGGATACCTCTGTATTATTTCGTAAGAACCATCTTTTTGTCTTACTGCATAATATGTGTTTTTTATAGAATCTCCTTTGTCCCTTAGAAAAGAACCTATTACGTCCATAACGCTTTGATAAGTTTTCTTAGTAACCAGAAATCCCCTGAGCCAAATCAAACCGTAGTGCAATTCTAATTCTGTCATTGGTGGAATCAAAATCAAAAAATCTTTTCCATTCAAAGTAATTAATACGCGTTGTTCCTCTAAAGCTAATTGAAATACATCCTCATCGCTTCGCCCTGTACTAAATCTGTTTAGTACATGTATAACATCATGCCCGTATTTTTCCAAAACCGGTACTGCTTTTGCAGTAATGTTTTCATCCAGTAAAATCTTCATTTCTAACCTTCCTGATACGGAACATCCAAGATTTCAATCACATATTCCATAGCCTTTTCTATGTCTTCCCGCTTTAATTTATACTCTTCGCAAATTTCCTGAAAAGTCATTTCATCTTTCAGGCAAGCGGCTATAAGACTGACTGGTATTCTTGTATCCTTTATCACTGGCATGCCGCCTAATATTTTCTCATCAATTTGAATTTGTGTAAATTTCCTGGTGATTTTTTTAAAATACTGTTCAATTTCCTGATAATTTATGTGACCGTTTTGTAAAAAGATGATATTATGCTTCATATTTTTAGTATATGCCCTATAATTCAAATTTAGTACAGGCTCATATTCTTTTTCTGTCCAGTCTTTTTTCTTATATGTATACATTTCAGGAAAATTTATTTCAGGGGCTTTTCTCAAAAGCTCTGCCATCATTCTTCCTCCTATACTACCGTATCCACTTTCTCTTTTAACTCAATTAATTTATCGATTATATCTTCCAGATCTCTTCTTGAAACCTCAAATGCATAAGCAGTTTCATCATCTTCTTTTTCAATCGTCATTTTTATGATTGCAGACGTAACTTCTATATTTGCCGGATTTTCTTTGTTTCTATGACTGATAATTTCATATTCCAGCAATTTAAAACAATCCATTTTACTGTTTCTTTTTATGTAGAGATGATTTTTTAAATCGTGCTCCTTCTCAAAAATTGCCTGTGCAATCTTTAAGTCGCCTTCATGCTTTTCATTTACCGCCTTGTCTTCTGCTAAATCAATAACCATCTTAATAATAGAAAATGCATATTCAATAAATTCTTCCTCTTTTAATTCCGGAAGCATGTCCTTTTTCTTTGAATCGATCGCCATTGAAAAGCCCGATGTGCTCCATACAATTTTGAATATACCGCTTTGATATGCATTAAGTAAAATTTCCGCATACCTGTTTCTCTTCTCCTGCTTCATTAGCTTTACCCCACTTCTTTGACAAATCAGATCTTTTGCAATTAATTTGCTCTTTTTGTACGCTCAATTATAACATACCTGGTTTTTTTTCGCAATTATGCGTTGAATCCGGAATATGCCCTCTAACTTTTCTTCTCTACGCAAACAGTCAGTTTCCGAAACGGCGGGCTTTTCCACAATTGCTTCACAATAAAATTGATCACATAGGAACAAGCAACTGTAAGCACAAACATAAACGCAAGCACAAAAACCGGATATTTCACTATAAAGACCAGATCCTTAAAAATGAACAAATAGAAAAACATATGCGTCAGCCATATATTTGTGGAATGCTCTCCAAAAAACAGAAAAAACTTTTCTACATAAGCTGGCTTCTTCCAAATATGAAAACATATAAAGCAAAAGATAGCAAAGAAAAACACTGTTCCTGATATTTCAACCACACAGATCGCTAAGGTTGCCACTGCAACGACAATGAAAAGGTAAAAATTACTTTTTCCTCCGGTTACCCGCTCCCACCATCTTCCAATTCTGGATATGACCTTTTCCTTTGCCAACAAAATTCCTACCATGTAGAAAAACGACAAATACCACAAATCCGATAGTTTTATGAGTAAGAATCCTCCCCAATAGTAATCCTCCGGACTTACGACAAACATCTTCCTGACTTTGCAGAGATAGTATGCACAGAATATCAGTGCAAACACAATGAATAAAACCCGGCTATCCGCCTTTTTTGCCAATTTTAAAAACAATGGAGATAACAGCACAAACAACACATAAGTTGAGGCAAACCACCATGCGCCGTTATATGTATACTCAAGTAAAAAGAAATTGCCCAAAAACTTATAAATATTACCCGGGATCTCACCATATTGATCAAAAACCAAACCTACAACACTGAAAATAATACAAATTACCCAGAAATGAATTACAAATTTAAATAATCTGAAATATGTTTTCTTCAAATATTCTTTTAATTCCATCTGATTGAATTGCAAAAACAATGCATAGCCAGTGCAAAAGCAGTAAAATGGCAGACAGATTGCTCCTATAAATGCCAGATAATAAATGAAAGGCACTTCCTCATTTATCCAGATCAGTGGGTTCCCATGAACCCCGTCTCCTTTTTGTACATACAAATGATGTATTATCAATCCCCAAATGGCAAGCCCCTGTGCCATACGTGCATCCCTTTTTTGCAGTTCCATAGCAGTTCCCCCCTACCTTGCAGCAATATGTTTCTATAATTCCTGGCCACCTGAACCTGTTTTTCATTCTTCCCTCGGCAATACCACAGAATCCTCCCAAACTCCCGGCATCCTGGGGAAAAATACTATCGTGGAATCCATCAGGTAAAAATCTATTTCATCCCATGTTCCAGTCACATCCTGCCCCAGCCTATCGCTGATTTCCTCTAAAATTTCTTCGTCGCTTTTTCCCAGAAACTGCGAAGCCGGAACCTCTTCACCCGTTTTACGGTCGATGGTAATGCCGTCAAACCATGAGTACGGATGGACGCCGCCCATATAGGAAACATCATTATACAAAATACTCACATAATCTTCTCCCACATAAGTAATCGATAAGATGTGCCAAATGCGCCAATATTCAAGGGGCGTATTCAGAGATTTCCAATTCTCTTCGTATGCTTCCGCCGCTTCCGTCGCTTCCCTGTAGCTGTCCTCGTACCCGTCATAGATATGCTGCAGGGTTTGATTGATCGAAACGGCATTGGGAAACCCTTCATGGAAGAAGAACTTTTCCATCTCATAATAATAGTATATTTCTCCCGTTTCTTCGTCTGGAAAGTCCTGCCTGGTTTCCTGCACTGTCCCATACTCATTTATATCATATACGATTTCCGTTTCGCTTTCGTCAGGAGAAAGCACAAGCAATACCGCCCCTATAATGCCTGACACTATCTCTATCAATTTTTTTGCCAAATCCACTTACCTCTTCCTCACCATATGTCCAGCCACACAGTAAATCAGGTTCTCAATTTTCTTTAAAAAGTACAATTTGTCACTATAAAAAAATTTTACACTAACCCCAACCCCCGGTCAATGGATAATTGACACTTTCCCCTTTCTACTCTATAATTTATTACAACTGTAAGGGATCGAGAGGAACAGCATGAAAACATTACCGCAAATTTCAGAAGCAGAATTTGAAGTGATGAAGGTCATATGGAAGTATGCCCCCATCAGCACCAACGAAATCACCGAAAAGTTGACCAGGACCACTTCCTGGAATCCCAAAACCATACAGACCCTGATCAAGCGTCTTGTGACAAAAGGCGTGCTTTCCTATGAAAAGCAGAGCAGGGTATTCGTTTACACCCCTCTGGTGGGAGAAAAAGAATATATCGGACAAAAAAGCCGTTCCTTTCTTGCCCGCTATTATGACGGAGATATTACCGCCATGCTTTCCTCCTATCTTGAGGACGGCAAGCTTTCCAAAGCGGAAATAGACACTTTGCGCTCCCTTCTTCGCAAGGGAACGCAAAACAGGGAGAACACATAAGATGGCTGATTTTGGCATAAGATTTTTCCTCTGTAATATTTTAACCTGTGCCATCATAGGCTTATTTCTTGTGGTAAAACGGATATTTCGAAATCACCTTACCAGCCGTATGCAATTCAATCTGTGGTTTCCATTGCTCGGACTCCTGGTAATCCCTTTTCTTCCTTTTCGCCCGATAGATTCATTTCAAGTTCTTCTATGGTTCGATGCCCTGAAATATACCCTGCCATCGAATCCTGCACCTGCTGCCCAATCCGTCCAGAGTGCTGCTATTTCCGGTACGCCATGGTATATGAAAGACTTCGCCCTTTCTGCTGACGGCGGACCGCTGGCTGTGATCGGACTTTCCTTGTTCATCGTGTGGCTGCTGGGCATTTTGGCAATGCTTTTACTTCTGACAAAATCAAACCTTCGCTTAACCGCATTGAAAAAATCTGCCCTTCCCCTGCAAAACGAAACCGTCCGTGCACTATATCATAGCTGTTTAAGAGAACTGCACATCAAGCGTAGGATTCCCATTTACAGCACTGCTTTTTTAAAGTCGCCTGTCATTGCGGGATTTCTCAGACCCTCTGTTTATCTTCCCATTCACCTGGTATCAGACTTTCACGCAGCAAGTATGCGTTATATGCTGTTACATGAATTGCAACATTACAAACATTGGGATGCCCTTGCCGGTTATCTTATGACTTTTATCGGTATCCTGTATTGGTTTAATCCCCTTGTATGGTTTGCATTGAAAAAAATGCGCTGCGACAGAGAGATTGCCTGCGATGCTGCTGTTCTGGCGCTTTTAGAGGAACGAGACTATGAAAGTTATGGCAGCGTTCTCATCGATCTTGCAGAGAAGGTCTCTTTTACGCCATTTCCTTTTGCCTCAGGAATAGGCGGAAACATGAAACAACTGCAAAAACGAATCATGCATATTTCCTCTTACAGGAAACCTTCTATCTCCAAAAAGCTGAAAGGAACCGCTGTTTTCTGCGTTATTGCAGTTGTTTTTGGGGGACTTTCCCCCACGCTGTCTACCTATGCCCTGGAGCCAAACCATTATAAGTGGGACATCTCTCCTGAAAAAGTTTCCACAATCGACTTGTCCCCATACTTTAATGAATACAAGGGCAGTTTTGTCCTGTATCGCCTGCAGGAAGATACCTGGCAGATCTACGATCCGGATTATGCCACCTTCAGATCTGCTCCAAACTCTACCTATAAGATTTATGACGCTCTCTTTGGATTGGAAGCGGGCATTATCAGCCCTGGGGATTCTTCTATGACATGGGACAAAACTCCTTATCCCTTCGAGGCATGGAATGCCGACCAGAACCTGCCTTCCGCCATGGAGTCCTCCGTCAACTGGTATTTTCAGGAAATAGACACACAGCTTGGCAGATCCGCTGTCCGCGGCTATGTTGACAAAATTGGATACGGAAACAGGCAGGTGAATCAGGATCTCTCCTCCTACTGGCTGGAATCCTCCCTGAAAATATCTCCGGTAGAGCAGGTAGAACTGTTAACAGACCTTTATTGCAACCGCTTTGGCTTTGCCCCGGAAAACCTGAACGCAGTGAAGGATTCCATCTGCATTTCTTCTTCCAAAAAGCAAAGCCTCTATGGAAAAACCGGAACCGGACGCGTAAACGGCAAGGATATAAACGGCTGGTTCGTAGGTTTTCTGGAAACCCCTGAGGATACCTGTTTCTTTGCCACTAATATCCACAGTGATACCGATGCCGCCGGAAGCAAAGCGGCGGATATAACGGCGGATATCCTCTCTCACATGGGTATCCTTCTCTAAAGCGGCTGGTTTTCTATATGGGAGGCAATTCCATCTCCCTGGACTCTATGGAGTTGGACAAGTATCTGAATGTACCGTCCTCAAAAGGCTGCACCACCAGAGTATTTGTAAATGCAAGATCAGAATTATAATCAGCCCATACGCCGTCCACTGTAAGCGTAATCGTACCGTCGGTATTTTCCCTGTAATCCACCACCTCTCCAAAGGGAGGATACTGCCTTGGAAAAATCATTTCGTACTCATAACTGTTGGTTTTTTCATCATATCCGCATATTTCCCGCAATTGCTCCGTTGACACCGGGAAATAGATCATCATGATCTTTTCATATGTTTCGGCTGGAATTTTCCAGTTTTCCGGTTTAAGGTTTTCTCCCGTGTGGATTCGGTAGATGTCCCCAAACATACGCGGCATTAATATGTCCTCCACATTGCTTTTGTCCCAGTTCGTCACAAGAACATTGTAGTTTACATAACTTAGCCCATATACATATTTTGCCGTCAATTCCCTGCACTTGTCAGAAAGAGGTTTTATCCTCCAATACTGTCGTAAGCTGGAATGGGCAATTGGGTCTTTATACTGATAGATAAAATAGCCTTTCTCCGTCAGGTTGATCTCCTCTATCTCCCTGACAGAAGTCTCCCTGATCTCCGGTATGCCGCCCTCCTTCCATCCGATTCCCACAAAGTACGTCTGCAATTTGCCTTTCTTGTACAGGAAAGTAACGGCTCCAAGAAAACCGTCCGGATTCACATTGTAAATAGTTACCTCAGCATCGCGTTTTTCCTGATACATCCTGTAAAATGCTTCCACTTTCTCATAATTTTCCATATTGGTGTCTTCCGTAACGCTGACATACCCTGCCTTTCCCAGAATCGAGACCACTTCCCTGCACTGCTCCCTAGTAAATTCCTTTATACCGGAGCCATAAAAAGGCTCTTCCGTCAGTTCTATCTCCCGATACACCTCTTTAAGCAGTTCTGCCGCCGTCAGTACGGTATCCTCCAGCCCCGGCTCTGGCTCTTCCCCTTCCTTTTCCCCGTCCTCCTCCGCCAAGCGATCAGAATGCCACCAGAAATCATAACCTTCTTCCGGCAAAATCACCCGGTTAGATACATATTGAAACCGATCTCCATTCAGAGGGCGAATCACCGTTTCATGGCGAAATGTCCTAGAGGTATTTTCATAGGGATATATGGCGTTGACCATAAGCGTAACCGTTCCATCCTGATTTTCCCTGTAGCCCACCACTTCCGGATATGGTATCTCCGAATATCCGGCTTCCTCAAATCCCCGCGGTCTATATTCATATGCCGCGTTTTCCGAAACATAATTTACCCTTGACCGCAGCAGGTTTCTGTCTATGGAAAAATATGCCCTGATAACGCCTTCAAATTCCCTTTCCGGTACTTGAAAAATGCCTTTTTCCCCAGAATTTCCATTTATGTTATAGGGAGCAGCCTTCCCATGCAGAACAGGATAAAATCTGTCGAATACATCGTAAAAATTCAGCTCTCCATAGTCCCCTTCCTTCCAGTCACAGAGAAACACATTATTTCTCTCATATCCCACCGGCAATAGATATTTTCTGTTCAATTCCCTGCACCTTTCCTCCAACGGCTGAACCCGCAATGCAGTGTGCTCCGCCATGTCGCTTAAGGTCAACACATAGCTATCCTCTGAAAAATAGCTTCCTTCAAAGATCAGATAACCTTCCTCCGTGTACTTCCATAAACTCACCGGATAGCTCACCGTACTTCTGTTTTGCAGATAACCGCTCTGATCATATTGGTAATATCCACTGACAACATTTACCGTTCCATTCTCCGTCTTCAAATCAAGTTTCCGAAATCCTGCCTCCATAACCACTATGATCGTCAGCTCCGCACTTTCCCTTTCCTCCACCGCTTTACAAAATTCCCGCACCTGTCCGGCTCCCGCCATATCCACCTGATTTCTGCCGTCAACGGCTGCATACCCCTTATCCCCTAGCCCGGACACGATACGCCTTGTAATATCCAGACTGTCCCGCCTGCCCGATTCTACCGCCTCATGGTAAATGTCACCGTAAATCGCTCCTATGTCTTCTGCACCAACATTGTCTGTTTTATAGGATATATATAATCCGCTGTTCTCCTCCAAGATATCAGTGTCTAATCTCTCTGATCTTCCACTACAGCCAATCAACACTGCTGCCATGACAAACATTATAAATAAAAAATTCCTTCTATTTCTTCTCAATAAATCTGCGCCCCCTCTTCTTTTTATATTATTTATCGCAATCTTACATATGTAAGATCAAACTAAATATTACATTGGTAAGATCAAAAAATCAAGCAGAAAATTCTTTATAATTGCGGTAATGCCTGTAAAAAGGGGTCTGTCTGCGTCTTTCTCCTTAAAAAATAGCTATGCGTTTCCACATAGCCATTTTGTGTACACTTTTAGCAGTCCACTTTACGGTAGGACTCACCACTAATAGTATAATACCATATTTCGGGAAACAGCCAATGTGGCTACGGACAGTGCGGCGGGAAATTTCACATATGGGTTCAGTGCCTTGGCGAGAAATCGGTCATTTCACTTATGGAATGGCGGAATATCCAGGGTGATTCCGCCACGGACGGCGGAATCAGGAGTATGCGGCATGGATGCCGCTATACGCCGACCCGTCCAGTTTAACACAACCTTTCCCATTCCATTAGTGAAATCCGATTTTGAGACCAGAACTGATCCCATATGTAAAATTTTCCGCCGCACTGTCCGTAGCCACATTGGCTGTGCTCTGCCATGCCCTCTCCCCTCACGCGTGCACATCTTTATATTTCAAATAGCCAACCCCAACCACCGTAAATAAAACTAAAAACCCGCATACCGCCACCCCAAATCCAACCGGGCTGGACAACACATCCGTACTCTTATTGGCATTCATCCCCTCCGTCATCAGGGCATAAGGCCAAAACATCCCCACCCCCTTACCGCTTAAGAGAAACCCTGCCACGCTTCCCAGAAGCGCCACAGCAACAGGCGCCGCGAAGCTACGGACCATCATGGACATCACCAACTGCAAAGCCGCCGTCACCATACCGCCCAGGCTGCCTCTCAAAAGCCAGAATAAAATTTCCCCAGGAGGAAGCCCCGGCAATCCTACGATCTTTCCCGACAGGATAAAAAGAACCCCAACCCAAAGCTGCAGTGCCACCGTGCAGCGAAGCGCCATCAACAGCTTGGCAAGAAATATGTCCCACTCCGATGTGGGCATGGTCATCAGGCTGTTCCAGTTATAATTCAAATGCTCCACTCTCCAGATATAAGAACAGTAAATAGCAATCAGCGGTCCGTAAAAAAAGCCGGCGTAAAACAGCGAATGCTGCGTCCACAGGGAATACCACCCCGATTTCAGCATTTCCAGATTATTCAGATAGTTTCCCCCGCCCAGCACAGCGGGAAGCAGGGGAATCCCGGCAAACACCATCCACAGATGAGAATGCTTCAACTTTTTCTGCTCCGTTTTCATACATATTGTCAACATAAAAAACTCCTTTCCCGAAAGTTCTGTTAAAACTTCCATTAAAAATTCAGCCGCAGCCCGGTGTACGGCGTATAAATAACCGTCTGCCCAAAACATACCCCACAGGCAGGGCAATCAAAAAGATAATCAGCGCCTGCCGATCCATTGGAACCTCATAATAGCTCACGATCCGGCTCTCCACGTCCCAATCCTGCCCGATATATCCCAGCAGATTATAGTACGCCCACACCACAGGTCTCCAGAACGGCGACTGCATGAACCAGCTGAACAGTCCCAGAAAGGAACCTGCAAGCCCCACCGCAAGGGGCAAAATCTGATTGGCACTGAAAAGTGACAGCATCATCTGAAGCAGCAACACCCCCAGACTCACAAGCCCTGACTGTAAGAGAAAACATACCAGCAGCCGTAATGTAATTTCTCCCGCAAAGTGATGCATCCGCCCAAAGGCAACCATCATCACAAGCTCCGCCGCCACATAGACGCTCAGATAGGACGCTCCCGTTAAAAGCTTCATGTCAAACAGCCGTCCTTTTCTCTCCATGGTGCACAAAAGCTTTAACGTATTCCCCTTCAACTCCACATCGCAAAGGCGGCTGGCAAGCATTGCCGCCATAGTGGGGACTAAAATGGTGTTCACCAGCCCCAGGCACATCAGCAGCCACAGCCAGCCGTCCTCCGCCGACTCCATATGGACGCTGCCTGCTGCCCAGGACAGCCAGAGAAACGTAAATAATAAAAAAGCCGCCGGTATCAAAGCAATCTTTCTGTGCCGCACCTTCATCCATTCGGTTTTCCATTCACCCAGCATCACAGGCTCCCCCTCCTTCCTGTCAAACTTAAGAAGATCTCTTCCAGACTCTTCTGTTTCTCCTCCACCCGATATACCCCGGCGCCGCCCTCGCAGAGACGACCAATAAGCTGTGCCGTCTCATCATCCGCAAGCCTTGGCAGTTCCAGATCCCCCTCTTTCAGGGCACAGGAGATTCCCTCCCTTTTCAAAATATGCAAAGCCGCCGTCTGGTTCATCACACGCAGCCTTAAGTTATCCCTGCTGTGTTCATGCAGCGCTTCCAGCTTATCTTGAAAAATCAACTGCCCGTGGTTGATGATACCCACATAATCCGCCATCTGATCCATTTCTCCCAGAAGATGGCTGGACACCAGCACCGTCATGCCCATACGCCTGGGGAGTTCCCGGATCAACTCCCTGATCTCCTGAATACCCGCCGGATCAAGACCGTTGGTGGGTTCATCCAGTATCAAAAGAGAGGGGTTCCCCAGAAGCGCCTCCGCAAGCCCAAGACGCTGCTTCATCCCCAGAGAATACTCCCGCACCTTCTTATTCTGCTGCTCCTCCATCCGCACCAGCTTTAACACCTGATCAATCTCCTTCCCGGACACCTTCTTTAGCGTCTGTACGATCTCCAGATTTTCCCGCCCGGTGAGATGACCGTAATAGGAAGGCGATTCAATGAGGGAACCTGTGCTTTTAAGAATGGCAATACGGTTTTTCCGGTTCACCTTCTCCCCTCCTATGGCAACCTGTCCGTCGCTGATGTGGATCAGCCCCAGCAGCATCTTAAGGGTAGTGCTCTTTCCCGCACCATTTGGACCCATAAAGCCGTAAACGCAGGATCTGGGCACTTTCAGATCCACATCCTTCACCACCTCCTTGCCGCTATATCGTTTCGTCAGCCCTCTTGTCTCTACTATATATTCCATCGGTTTTCTCCTTTCGCTTTTTACACAAAATGCATTTTCTGTATAAAAAGAGCATACGCCCTTCCCCTTACATAGCCATGACGTATGCCTTACATTTACCTTAATTTTTGATAAAAAAGAAGAAATCCCTCGGTTTTTATTTTATAATAAGGTATGGGTGTTAAAAGCCCTGGCTGCTGAGTGCGCCTGGCAATCTGCACAAAAAGAGTTCGTGCAACTGACTTTTGTGCGATGGAGATGAGACTCAAAAATCGTGGAAGCCTCTGCTGAACACGATTTTCGTTTTCAGAGACTCATCGGAATGCTCCGCACAATGGAAGGCGCACAACTTTTTTGTGCAGATTGCCAGGCGCACTCAGCAGCCAGGGCTTTTAACACCACATCATAATGAGAAAAGCAACCTGCAAAACTATTTTCAGGAGGTCGATACCCATGAACCACATCTATGAATGCCGTATCCTGTTGATAGACGACAACAGAGAGCTGCTTTCCATGCTGACACGGATGCTGAATAAGGAAGGCTTCACAAGCCTTACCACCGCCGCCTGCTGTCAGGAGGCAAGAGAGGCGCTTGCAAAGGAGCTGCCGGATCTCATTATTCTGGACGTGATGCTTCCGGACGGCAACGGCTTTTCCTTCTTTCAGGAGATCCGGGCTAAGGCGGATATTCCCATTCTTTTTCTCTCCGCCTGCGATGAGGACAATGACCGCCTGCTGGGACTGGGGCTGGGCGCCGACGACTATCTCACCAAGCCTTTTTTACCCAAAGAACTGATCTTAAGGATCAGCGCCATTATCCGCCGTTCCTATCTTTCAGAACGTTCTCTTCAACCCGAAGCCCAGACTCTGAACCTTGGAACCCACACCGTCCATTTTGACCGGGGAACCGTGGAAACTCCTGAAGGTGAAACGGCTCTCACCGCCAAGGAACTACTTATTTTAAAGAAACTCTACGAAAACAGAAACCGCATCGTGACCTTTGACGCCCTATGTGACGCCGTCTGGGGCGACGGCTACTATACTTACGAAAATACCCTGATGGTGCACATCCGCCGTCTTCGGGAAAAGCTGGAGGAAGATCCCTCCCACCCCCAATGGCTTCTCACCGCCGCTTCCATCAGCATTTTGATACTTGCTTTCAATTTTCTGCTCCTGTTCCTCTTTCTCCTGAACCAATTCGGGTACAAAACAACAGAAAATTATCAGGATTCCCGCGCCGATCTTCTCTCTGACCAACTGACGATAGATGCCAATGGACAATATACCCTTTCGGAAACCGCCCAAAAGCAGGTCGATGAACACCTTGCCTTTGCCATGCTGATCGATCAGGAAGGGCAGGTGGTATGGAGCCAGAATCTTCCCGATGATATTCCCCGCTCTTACTCCCTCACTCAGGTGGCATCCTTCACCCGCTGGTATCTCTGTGACTATCCTGTAAAGGTTCACACGCGCCCTGACGGTCTCTTTGTTGCCGCCACCCCCCGTCACTCTATATGGAAGCAAAACGCGGAATTCCAGGAAAATTTTATAGGCGCACTTCCTGCTTATCTGCTGCTGGTTCTCCTTGGCAATCTATTGCTGATCTTTGCCTTCGCCATCCTCTTTGGGCACCGCTTTTACACTTCCTTAAAGCCCCTGGTCAAAGGAATCGAACAGCTTACAGAAGATCAGGCGCTTACCCTGCCTCAGCAGGGGATCACAGGGGATCTTGCCCAAAAACTGAATGAAGCCTCCGCCACTCTGGTTTTTCAGAAAAAAGCCCTTGAAAAGCGTGACAACGCAAGAACCAACTGGATCGCCGGGGTATCCCACGATATCCGTACTCCTCTGTCCCTTATTCTGGGCTTTAGCGACAATCTTGCCGACAGTCCAAACTTAAGCCCGGAGGAAAAAAAGGAGGCTGCATCCATTCGGGAAAACAGCCTCCTGATCAAACAACTGATTGCGGATCTGAACCTTACCTCACGGCTTGCGTATGATTCCTATCCTCTGCAAATAAAAAATTATTCCCCTGCCGCTCTTCTCCGCAGCCTCGTCGCCTCCTTCTGCAACCATGACCTGACAGAGCAATGGTCCCTGGAGTTGGCGCTGGATACCGGGCTTGAGGGGCTTACCTTAAACGGAGATCCGGGGCTGCTTTCCCGCGCCTTCCGCAACCTCATCGACAACAGCATCCGACACAACCCAGAGGGCTGCAGCATCCGAATCTGCGGCAGCGTACAGGGAAGTTTTCTGAAGCTTACCTTTTCCGACACAGGAAAAGGCATTCCCGTTCAGGTGATCGAACTCCTGACACAAACTGAACCTGCGGACGCTAACGGTTCTTTCCCCCATGTGATGGGGCTTCGGATCGTAAAGCAGATCGTAGAGATCCATCAGGGAACGGTAGACTTTGCCCTTTCAGGAGACGTGTGCAGGTCTGTGGCGATCCTGCTGCCCTTGACATCAGGCAGCAGCCTTTAAAAGAATCAATGCTCCACATACTCCTCCAGCATACCCTTTAACAGACTGCAAAATTCTTCGGGAGAATCATATTGCGGCGAATGTCCGCAGCCTTCCACCAGCGCAAACTGCTTTTGGGGCGCGCTGATGGCATTACAATACTCTTCCATGTACTTACCAGGCGTTGTCCAATCATCGGAACCTGTGATAAATCCCACAGGCACCTGATATTCCAATCCGTAATCCCCCACATCTGTCACCATTATGTATTGGAACAGCTGCTCGTTTAAGGCAATATATTTCTCTAAATCCCCTGCCTGCTTTAAAAACCACCGGGCATCATCGATTCCCATATAAGGAGAAGTAATTCCCTGCCAGATGGTATTTGACGACTTCCTTGCCACATGATACTTACCGGTATAATTTCTTAAATTCATCATACTAATCAGCGACTTTTCCTCCATATATTTCCGGTAAGCCGCTTCCATTTCCTCCGTATCATCCCCCAGCACAACGGCTTTTGCCAGCGCATCCTCATAGCTGTAAAGATCGCTTTCTATGGAAACCACCTGCCCCACACCAATATAAGCCGCCACCTTCTCGGGATGGTTCAGTACATATCGGCTTCCCAGCATGGTTCCATAGGAATGCCCCACAATGATCACCTTTTCTGTCTGGAAACGTTCACAGGCATAATCTACAAGCCCGTCCAGATCCTCCTGGGTCTGTTCAAAAGTAGCTGTTTTATTGAGAGCGTCTTCCTCCTTATTATGGAAATACGTTCTGCCGCAGCCTCTTTGATCCCAGTTAATTATCGTATAGTCTTCCACAAGATATTTCTGAAAAATATAATTTACAAAGGTATCCGGACTTGAAGGACCTCCGTGCAGCCAGATTATAACAGGATTGATCCTATTCTTCCCCTGAATCAGCAGGTATTGCTCCTGCCCCCCAAAGGCAACATAGGTTCCTTCGTTTACCCCTTTGTCTTTGCTGATATAGGAATCTATATAATTCCAATTCCTGCACCCGATGATTACGACAACTATGCCTACAAGCACAAAAAGAACGCCGCACATTGCCCATTTCAGAATACTGGACAAAATTCCCCGTTTCTTACCGTCCTTTAGCTGTTTATAATGCCCAAAATGAATTCCTATATGACCGATTCCCAGAATAATCACGGCAATCAGAAGAAATACATTACATCCATACACCCCCAGTAAAAAGAATGCACATACCGGTAATGTGGCTCCCGCAACAGGGATTCCCAAAACGCTTCTGTAAAAATCCTGCATCCTCTTTTCACTTCTGAAATATCCTATCCAATATACTTCATACACCAGCATCAGCATAAATGAAATCAATAGCCATATGCACCATAGGGAATCCAGCCGCACATTAAAATCAGAGAAGATCAGCACACAGCAGCACACCAATACCTCTCCTGCTCTTTCCAACGTTTGCAAAACCTTATTTTCTTTTTGCGCATATTGCTCATAATTCTCAGGCTTATGTTTTGTCCAGATGATATTGGGGATAAACAGCATCAGAAGATAGATCAGCCCTACATATGAAAATCCAAAATGAAACATCTTTACCTCCATCCCGAAGGGGAATTTCTCTTGAGTGTCTAAAATTTGCTGTTTTCCATTATAGCAAAATGCCTTCTTTTATTCTATCTTAATTTCTCATTTTTGCGATTTATTCTTTATCAACTCCCACTATATCTTCTGCATGAAGGATGCAAAGCACCCCTTTGGGGAGCACATAGAGAACTGTTCCTTTCGCCGTATCACCAATCTTATCATATATGCGTCCGGCACTCATGCTCTCGCCGATTACTGTATAGGGACTGTTCGCCACATAACCGATTAGCCCAATACCCGGCATTTCAACTTTAATTGCTTCCGGATCTACTTTATTGTCCGGTTCCTTTACAAGCTTTACTTCCATCTTGGGTTCAATAAATTTGTGACCGTGATAGTAATTTGTACCTGCTATTGTCAAATAAATCTCTGCCATATCAGCACCTCCTAAAGTTCTCCGTCTGCAATGCAGTCTTCATAATATTTGCATGTCAGACAACATTGACCGCATTTTTTCTTCTGTACCCGCTTTTTCTTCTGCAACCAATACTTAAATCTTTTCATTGACAACTCCACTTTTTATTTCCTTTGTTGTATTTTACTTTAACATTTAAGGTGTCCTTTAAAAATGACAGCAAAAGAGCAGAATTTCATGTTTCCATAAAAATCTGCCCTGAAAGTCCATACTTTATTAATACAATCCCGCAAATTCACTTGCTGCTTTTTTTATTTCTTCTACAACTTCATCCGGTTCTGTAACTTTAACTCCGCTTCCCAGACTAAAGATCCATCCAAAAAATTGATAACTGACCGCAACCTCAACCACGGTAGAAGAACGTTCTCCGTTGACAGCCCGAATAGAAATATCTTTTCCAAAACGATCAAGAAATACTCCCACCATATTATTATCAAATTCAATTTTCACTTTCTTTATGTCGCCCTGATACATTCCGAAGTTTATCCTGGAATATGCCGCCATATCAAAGCCTTTGAAAGATTCTTTTCCTTCCCGGTTCTCCTCCATAATCTCAATATGTTTCATTTTATCCACACGATAATGCTTAATCCCTTTATCCCTGTCGTCAAAAGCTACCATATAATAATTTTCATCATCCCAGGTAAGCGCCCAGGGACTGACACAAAATACAAATCCATTATGTCTTTCCACAAGCTCTTTATGTATATTCCACTTATAATATTTGAAAGTAATTTTTCGGTTTTCTGCAATTGCCCTATGAATTTCATCTACATTATAGTAGATGCTCTCATTCATGGTTTTGATTCTGCCCTGTACATAAACCTGTCTTTCAAGCTGCTTTGCCTGATGCTCGCTGACAAATCCTTTAATTTTCTTGATCAGTTCCCTTGATTTCTTCTCTGTAATGAATTTCGATGCCTGAATTGCATCAATGAGAAGCTTCACTTCCGCAAGTTCAAATTGACGGCTTGCCACATGATAATAGGTGTCCCTGCCAACTTGTTCCTTTATGATCTCAATTCCAAGTTTATCTGTCATATCTGCAAAATCCTGATAAAGGCTTTTCCGCTCTGCAGTCACATCTCTTTTTTCAAGTTCCTCCATAATTTGCGCCAGGGTAAGCCCATGATCTTCATCTGTTTTCTCAAGCATAATTTGTGTGAGAAATGCAAGCTTCAATTTTTGATTTGTTCCTCTTGACATTTTTTGTTCCTTCTTAAAAATAACGCCGTTGACTTTTTCAGATTTTTGTCAAATTTATTATAACATGATGCCGGAAGATGAAAAGGATAAAAAACCAAAGTTTGCATACAAACAAATATATAAAAATATTGTTGCACTTTGCTATTCATTATGATACAATAAGAATGTCTAATTAAGCATTTGAAAATGTATTCTAAAGAATTCTTTGACCAGGATTTTTCCTGTCAGGATTTTCCTGTCTTATCATTTGGGAACCAGTTCCCTG
>CAMWCA010000053.1 GCA_947172705.1 uncultured Lachnospiraceae bacterium | reverse complement strand
TCATTGATTAAGTTCCCCATAATGGTTGCAAGCGTGACTTCCAGACTGTCCGGCTCTGTAAAGCCTAAACTTGCGGTCAGACTGCCCTGTGCGTCCGCATCAATCAGAAGCACTTTCTTTCCCTGTTTTGCCAGCCCGATTCCTAAATTGCTTGTGGTGGTGGTCTTGCCCACACCGCCTTTCTGGTTTGCGATTGCGATTATTTTACACATGATAATTCTCCTTTGCTTCTACTAATTTTCTTTTACGTTGCTTTTCCTGACTTCCACATAAGTCCTGTAATATTTCTTTGTCCCTTTGTTTGGGAACATATCGGAAAACTCCGTCACTTCGATTTTCGGGTTACGCTGTAAAATCTTCCCGAACCACTTAATATCGTTCTTCGTTCCCATAAGCCTGACTTTTAACATCAATCCCGTCCTCCAAGCATGGCGTACAAGTTGTGGTTATATGTTACATATTCCGGATAACGAATCTGTACCGCCTGCCAAAAATAAGGCGCATAGGCACAGCAGAACAGTTCTTCCACTGTGTACCGTCTGCACTCGTCCACCTGTTCCTCCGCATCATCATAGTCAAGGACACTCGGCGTACCATTGCAGTAAAGGTTAAACGCCATCCTGACTACTTTTAAGCTCCCGCTGGTCTGCCATCCTTCATGCAGGCACTCCGTTTTTACACATCCTGTCTTAAAGTTATAAATGCTTTTGATATTTCTTCTTGTGTCATCGCTGATACCAAGACAATATACAAGCGCTTTGTGGTACACGTCCTGATACCTGACCTCTTTCAATTTCTCATAGTAGAATTTTTCATGTGCATCGCTGATAAAAATAATCGCTTTCTCTGCTCCTAACGCTGTACTACTCATGTTCATTTCCTCCATTTCTTATTTTGTTTTTTGACCATAACAAAAGGACACTTCCCTAAAATTTTCTTTTAGAAAAATGTCCTTATCGTACAAAATATTAACTTGAACTGACACGAGTTTAATTTAAAATCATTTATTTTAACCCTTTAAGAGAGTTTATTTTGTCGTACTCTTGTCGTACCATACTGTTTCAAAGTCCGCAAACCCCTGATTTTATCAGCTTTTTTAATCAACTGTCCGCATCGTCGGGAACAGCAAAACATCCCTGATCGCCGGTGAATTGGTAAGCAACATCACCAGTCTGTCAATCCCATACCCGATTCCTCCCGTAGGCGGCATCCCGATCTCCAGTGCGTTCAGGAAATCCTCATCCGTATGGTTCGCCTCCTCATCTCCCTGGGCAAACAGTTCTTCCTGCGCCTTAAACCGCTCTCTCTGATCAATGGGGTCATTCAATTCAGAATAAGCGTTGCACATTTCCCGTCCGGTGATAAAGAGTTCAAACCGTTCCACATAGTCCGGCTTGTCCGGCTTTCTCTTGGTAAGAGGGGAAATTTCTACCGGATGATCCATTACAAAGGTAGGCTGTACCAGATGCTCTTCCACAAACTCCTCAAAGAACAGGTTCAGGATATCTCCCTTGGTATGGCGGTTCTCATAGTGAACTTCCTTCTCATCCGCAAGCTTTTTAGCAGCCGCCGTATCCGGAACCTGATCAAAATCAATGCCTGTATATTTCTTCACTGCCTCGATCATGGTCAGCCTTTCAAAAGGCTTGCCCAGATCGATCATATGCTCGCCGTAGGGTACGCTGGTGGTGCCGCAGACCTCCTGCGCCACATAGCGGAACATATTCTCGGTGAGATCCATCATACCATTGTAATCGGTATATGCCTGATATAATTCCATCAAAGTAAATTCAGGGTTATGTCTTGTGTCAAGCCCCTCGTTCCGGAACACACGACCGATCTCATAGACCCGCTCCAAGCCGCCTACGATCAGTCTCTTCAGGTAAAGCTCCAGGGAGATGCGCAGTTTCACATCTTCGTCCAAGGCGTTAAAATGGGTTTCAAAGGGTCTTGCCGCAGCGCCCCCTGCATTGGATACCAGCATGGGAGTTTCCACCTCCATAAAACCCTGGTCATCCAGATACCTTCTGATGGCGGAAATGATCTTGGATCTCTTCACAAAGGTTTCCTTCACTTCCTCGTTCATGATCAGATCCGTGTATCTCTGGCGGTAACGAATATCCGTATTGGTCAGCCCATGATATTTTTCAGGCAGAATCTGAAGGCTCTTGGAAAGAAGCGTAACCCTGGAGGCATGGATGGAAATTTCCTCTGTTTTCGTCTTGAACACTTCTCCCGTAATGCCTACAATGTCACCTACGTCATACTTTTTAAAGTCTGCGTAAGGTTCCTCTCCAATGCTGTCTCTCGCCACATAGGACTGGATATTTCCTTTCAGATCCTGTACATTGCAGAAGGACGCTTTTCCCATGACACGCTTCTGCATAATACGTCCGGCAACAGACACCGTCTGTCCCTCCATCTGTTCAAAGTTTTCCTTAATGTCTCTGCTGTGGGCGGTTACATCAAATTTTGTGATCTGAAAAGGATCTTTCCCCGCCTCCTGAAGAGCGGCAAGCTTCTCTCTCTTTATTTTCAGAAGCTGGTTAATGTCCTGTTCCTTCTGATTGCCTTTTTGCTGATTATTTTGCTGTTCTGCCACTGTTTACACTCCTTTGAAAGGTTTTCTGCCTTTGTGATTAATTGGATCTCTGGATTTCAAGAACCTGGTACTTTAAAATTCCCACCTGGGTTTCCACTTCAACAATATCTCCGGTCTTTCTTCCGATCAGCGCTTTTCCTACCGGGGATTCGTTGGAAATTTTCCCTTTCAGGCTGTTTGCCTCTGTAGATCCAACGATCTTATATTCAAGATCCTCGTTATATTCAAGATCGCGGATTTTTACGCAGCATCCGATGTTGATCTTGTCAAGATCCACCTCATCCTCCACGACTACTTCTGCATTTTTCAGAATTTTTTCCAATTCTTCAATTCTTGCTTCGATGTCGCGCTGTTCGTCTTTCGCTGCATCATACTCTGCGTTTTCGGATAAGTCGCCCTGTTCCCTTGCTTCCTTGATCTTCTGTGCAACTTCCTTTCTCTTTACCACCTTCAAATCATGAAGCTCATCTTCATATTTACGCAGTCCTTCATAGGTAAGTATGTTTTTCTTTTCTTCCATCGCTAATCGCCCTTCCATCCTTTATGTTTCTTATTTCTAATTAAAGTTCTTAATTAACGTCCGTATTATAACCATTTTTTACCGCAGTGTCAAGAAATTTCAATGCTTCGTCTCTGCTTATACACCCTCGGCTTCCCGGATTTTCCCTCCGCTGACGATTTTTTTCTTCTTTATCCCTCAGATCCAGCCATGGTACCCCTGACTGAGCTGCATCGGATCTTACCATAATAATGCCAAATTCTTCGTAGAGATACTCCTCCAGCAGCTTCGATGCCTCACTGTCACTGCCCTTTAAAATCACCTGCCGAATTCTGGTAAGATAAGGAAAGATCAGTTCCAGGGCATACTGCATCTGATATTCGCCGCCATCCTGGGGCAGGGAAATGCAGATCCGGTCAAAGGGTCTTTGCCTGTACAGGCAGACTGCCAGAAGCTCCTGGGGAACCTGCTCTGGATCTTGATTCAATTCAAAAGCGCATAAAAGTTCACGGCAGGTAAATCCTACTGCTGCCTTTTCCGCTGTCTGTTCCAGCATTGCCTTGACCTTTTCCGGCTTCCACCGCTTTAACGCGCCGCTGAACCTTCCCTTTCCCTGATATTCCGGCAGCAACGCATAATAGATCTGAACCTTTCCTTTTTTCCCCCGTCCTCCGCCCCAGAGATAGGGAAGCTCCCGCCCTGCTTTCTGAATGGTCAGCCCCTCTTTTTTTAGCCTGCGGGGTTCCTTTTCCCAGACGCCATATGCAATTCCCATATAAAAAATATTAATAATGTCAGTTTCCATAGAAAAGCATATGTAAGCTGACCTCTTCCTATTCCGGAAAAATGCTTTTTACCGCCTGCTCCAGCTCCTGAAAGGATTCCATCTCATTAACCCTTCTTCTCAGGGCGGCGGAATTGGGACAGCCTGCGGTATACCAGGAAATATGCTTCCGCATTTCCCTGACAGCAGTATATTCCCCTTTTAACGCCGCTTCCATACGTCCGTGACGAAGAATTGCCTCCCGGATCTCCGCCGACGGAACCCCGGAAGTTTCTTCTCCTGTCTCCAGGAAATGCCGAATCTGTTTAAAAATCCAGGGATTTCCCCGCACTGCCCTGCCCACCATGATTCCGTCGCATCCGGTTTTTTCCAACAACGCTTTTGCCGATGGACCGTCGGTTACATCTCCATTCCCGATCACCGGTATGGATAACGCTTCCTTTACCTTTCTGATGATCTCCCAATCCGCTTCTCCTGTATAGTATTGTTCTCTGGTTCTGCCATGAACCGCCACCGCCGCAGCGCCGCAGTCCTCCGCAATCTTTGCAATCTCCACCGCATTGACCATACTGTCGTTAAAGCCTTTTCGTATCTTTACCGTCACCGGCTTATGGATCGCTTTCACTGTTTTGGCAATGATCTCCCCTGCAAGTTTGGGATTTTTCATCAGCGCTGAGCCTTCTCCGTTATTGACTACTTTGGGTACCGGGCATCCCATATTGATGTCCAGTATGGAAAAGGGTCTGTCCTCAATTTTTTTTGCCATCTCGCTGACGATATCCGGATCGGAACCGAACAGCTGAAGGGAGACCGGCTGTTCCTGTGGATGGATTTCCATCAGTTCTTCCGTATTTTTGTTTTTATAATAAATTGCCTTGGCGCTGATCATCTCCATGCACACAAGCCCTGCCCCCTGTTCTCTGCAAAGCAAACGAAATGGCAGGTCTGTTACACCTGCCATGGGAGCCAATATCAAGTTATTGTCCAAAACCACATTTCCGATCTGCAGTTTTTTTACCTTGTCGTTCATAGTTCTCCTATATCCTCATGCAAAACAAAAACTCTGTAGTATAAGCTCAGGGATTCAAACAGCTCCTGCCGCTTCCGCCGCACTTCGTTTACCAAAAGCCCGCTCCCGATCTCATCGTAAAGATAGTCCTCCTCAGCGTACTCCGTGCGCATGGTCACATTTCCATCCTCTTCAAATTCAATGGTAAAGATCCCGCCGATCTCCTCAGTGAAAAGTACGCAGATGATATGCAATTCCTCTTTGATGGAATCCGGTATTCCCGCAAACGTTTCATTGAAGTAATACTTCTTTTCGTATGCATTGGCTCCGCAGAGCACCACTCTCTCTTCCCCGGCATTTTGATCCATTCTCCTGCCTCCATGCTCACGCAAATGTGTCTTTTTCCAAAGGTACGTTACACCCTGTTTTAAATTTCTGCACCCTTAAAGGGTAGCCGCCATCACTGCCTTAATAGTATGCATTCTGTTTTCCGCTTCCTCAAAAACCACCGATGCAGGGGATTCAAATACCTGATCCGTCACTTCCATCTCTGAGATGCCGAAGCGTTCGCTCATTTCCTTGCCGATCTTGGTTTTCAGATCGTGGAATGCCGGCAGACAGTGCATGAAAATGGCATCCTTACCTGCATTCTCCATCACCTTGCCGTTGACCTGATAGGGTGAAAGCTCTTTTATTCTTTCCGCCCACACCTCCTCCGGCTCTCCCATGGACACCCACACGTCTGTGTAAATCACATCGGCATCTTTTGTTCCTGCCGTCACATCTTCTGTAAAGGTAATGGAACCGCCGGTCTCCCTGGCAATCTTCCTGCATTCTTCCGCAAGCCCTTCCTCCGGGAAGTATTTTGCCGTGGTACATGCGGTAAAATGCATCCCCAGCTTAGCACAGACTACCATCAGGGAATTTCCCATGTTGTAGCGGGCGTCGCCCATATAAGTCAGCTTTACTCCCTGAATCCGACCAAGCTTCTCCCGAATGGTCAAAACATCCGCAAGCATCTGGGTTGGATGAAATTCATTGGTAAGCCCGTTCCACACCGGTACTCCGGCATATTTGGCAAGCTCTTCTACAATTTCCTGTCCATAGCCCCGGTATTCAATTCCCTCGTACATGCTTCCAAGAACCCTTGCGGTATCCGCAATGCTCTCTTTCTTACCGATCTGGGAACCGGAAGGGTCCAGATAGGTGGTTCCGATTCCCAGATCATGGGCGGCAACCTCAAAGGAGCATCTGGTTCTGGTGCTGGTCTTTTCAAAGATCAGCGCCACATTTTTACCCTGATGCATATCCGTTGTGAGGATGCCTTTTTTCTTTTTATCTTTCAACTCTGCCGCCAGATCCACCAGATAAAGGATCTCCTCCGGTGTGAAATCCAGCAGCTTCAAAAAATTTCTGCCTTTTAAATTCATCTGTATACCCTTCTATTCTTATTTCTCAACTACCAGTTCCTTAAGGGATGTTGCCAGCCCAGCCATTCCCTGAATTTCGGAAGGAATGATGATCTTGGTCGCCTTTCCGTCCGCCGCCTTTTCAAACGCTTCCAGACTCTTAATGCGAAGCACTGCCTCGTCTGCTCCTGCCTCACGGATCATTCTGATACCGTCCGCCGTTGCCTGCTGCACCTTGAGAATTGCTTCCGCCTCACCTTCCGCTTCGCGGATCATTTTCTCTTTCTGCGCCTCTGCTCGTAAGATGGCGGACTGCTTCTCAGCCTCCGCTTCCAGAATTGCCGCTGCCTTTTTACCTTCTGCCACGGTTACGCTTGCCTTCTTTTCACCTTCCGCACGGGTAACTGCCTCTCTTCTTTCACGCTCCGCCTTCATCTGTCTCTCCATGGCATTCTGGATCTCGGCAGGAGGAATGATGTTCTTAAGCTCCACTCGGTTTACTTTAATACCCCAGGGATCTGTCGCCTCATCCAGGGATGCCCGCATCTTGGTGTTGATGGTTTCTCTGGAGGTAAGAGTCTGATCCAGTTCCAGATCACCGATGATATTACGCAGAGTAGTTGCCGTCAGATTTTCAATCGCCATAATAGGGTTTTCCACGCCGTAGGCAAACATCTTGGGGTCTGTGATCTGAAAGAACACCACAGTATCGATTCTCATGGTAACGTTATCCTTTGTAATAACAGGCTGGGGTGCAAAATCCACTACCTGTTCCTTTAAGTTGATCTTTTTTGCAACCTTATCCAGCAGGGGCAGCTTAAAGTGAAGCCCTACCGACCATGTTCCCTGATAAGCGCCCAAACGCTCCACTACATATGCGTATGCCTGAGGCACGATCTTCACACAGGAAGCAAGTAAAATCAGTACGATTACAAGTATCACAAGTACAAAATAGCCCATTCTATCCTCTTCTTTCCGGGGTTTTCCCCCATTCGTTGTTTAGTTTTCCGTTTTCGGCACACCCTGGATCTTTTTCTCCTCCACCATCAGTTTAACACCGCTGATGGCACGGATTACCACTACGCTGCCAACCGGAAGCGTAACGCCTTCCATGGTAGTTCTGGCACTCCATTCCTGCCCGCCTACCGTCACCTGCCCAATGCCCTGCAGGTTGTCGATCTCACTGATCACGATCGCCTGCTGTCCCACAAGACTTTCCGCATTGGTTCGCACCCGATCCTTATTGAAATACTTTACCGCAATAGGTCTTGTGAAGTATAAAAGGATCAAAGATACCACCACCATCAGCATGATCTGAAGCCACAAAGGCGCTCCTAATGCCGCTGCTGCCGCCGCAAACAACGCCCCTCCTGCAAACCAGATGGTAGTAAGACCCATGGTGATAATTTCAATTACAATACATGCCACAAAGACAATAAGCCAGATTGTGGTTAAGTTCATTTTACCCTCCTTTGTTATGCCCTTATGTTTATTATAGGCAAAATCATACTTTTGCATGAATTCATTGTCAAAAAATATTTTACTACACAAAGAGGAAGTAGGCAACTGTTTGGTTTTGGAAATGCAGGGGAATGCAGAAGCGTATCGGCGTCCGGCAAGAAGGATTCGCGGGGGAAGGCACAGCGGCACACAGTCAATGGGCACAGCGAAAAGCGCCGGGGAAGGGCATGTACAGATTCAGTACCTATCTCAAAATCGGATTTCACTAACGGAATGGGGAAGGACATCGAAAACTGAACGGGTCGGAGCCGACGGCATCCTTGCCGTGTGGCTCCTGATTCCGCCTTCCATGGCGGAATCTCCCTGTGTATTCTGCCATTCCATAAGTGAAATTTCCGATTTTTCGTTAAGGCTCTGAACCTGTACATGCCCTCCCCCGGCGCTTTTCGCTGTGCCCATTGACTGTGTGTCGCTGTGCCTTCCCCCGCGAATCCTTCTTGCCAAACGCCGATACGCTTCTGCTCCTTATGGCAGGGATGATTTCACGCCTATGTCAGGGTTAGGGATACGGCAGCAGACAAAAGCGGGGCGCAGGAGGACTCGGCAGAGCACAGTCAACGTGACGATTGCCAACGCGGCGACAGCCAACCGGCTGGGGATTTTTCATATGGGTTCAGTGCCTTGGCGAGAAATCGGTCATTTCACTTATGGAATGGCAGGATACCCAGGGTGATCCCGCCACGGACGGCGGGATCAGGGACCACACGGCATGGATGCCGTCGGTTCCGACCCGTCCAATTATCGATACCCTTCCCCATTCCATTAGTGAAATACGATTTCAAGACCCGCACTGAACCCATATGAAAAATCCCCAGTCGGTTGGCTGTCGCCGCGTTGGCAATAGTCACGTTGACCGTGCTCTGCCGAGTCCTCCTGCGCCCCGCTTTTGTCTGCTGCCGTATCCTTAACCCTGGCATAGGTGTGAAATGTCACGTAAATACTAAGGCATTTTTCTGCGAAATCTTTTAAGTAGAATGAGAATCCATATCGCAGTTTCCAGAATTGCCGGAAGCATATAAATCAGCTTTTGGTCACAGACTGATTTTCCCACCCAAAAAGAGGGGAGGAAAGCCAGCGTATACTGCAAGGGTTCCGGCAGAAAGTAAGGGACAAGGGCGCCAAGAATGGTGACGGAGGCTATTTTGGTAACAGCCATGCCTTCCAGCTTGTTCGTGGACAGGGTTACTACCAGCAGGGCGATGATGACGCCCTGGAGGTTTCCTGTAAGGGAGAAAAAAAATGTCATTGCAGGCGGCAATGGGGTAAGATGGAAGATCGGAAGCAATATTCCTGTCATCAGGAACGCGGCAAACGCCGGAAGGAAGATGCGTGATATCAGGTATCCCGTTTTTCCCAACGGGGTAATGGAGCAGTAGCTTTCGATATGATCGTCATGCTCTTCCAGGAGCACCATTGCCGCGGCAAAGCAAAACATGGCGGAGGTGATCATGGAGAAAAAGATATCAAATAAACCGTAATAGGGGCGCAGGATCTCCCTGCGGTTGGTCTGTGCGATCAGTATTTCTTCCATAAAAGGTATTGCGTACTTTATGGCAATCCCCACAAGAAGCGGGGCAACGCATGCCGCAACGAGCATCCTGTCGCGTTTAACAGATTTGAGCATTTGTAAAAAACTGGATAAAATTGGTTTCATAATTTTATGCCTCCGGCTTCCTGCCACATTTTAATGACACATTTTCGAACTGCCATAAATAAAACACCAATTAAAATTACGGTACAAAACAATCCCAGGAAAGAAACGGAGGCTCCGCTGATCATATCCATGCATAGATTGGCAGGATAATTTTTTAAAACAGCGGGGGAAATGCCCCATAAGTGCAGAATGGCTGGGATAAAAGCCAGAATTTCTATTGGCACGGTCCACAAAATAAACTGATTCAGGCTCACTATTTTCGTTGCCACCATCATTCCCAATAAGGTAAACAGGACGCTGGACAGCATTGTTCCAAAAAGTACCATGTGTAAATGTGCTATGCCTGCAGTCAGCGCCAGCAAAGCGGCGACCACCAGGGAAATGGCGGACAAAGAAGCTATCTTGGCAAGCATGTATTCTCCGGCGCGGACAGGGGAAACCGCAAAGGCACAGGGCGTATGCTGGCTTTTTTCCAAAAGGACAATGGCGCCCATAAAAAACAGACCCATGGAAGCCGGATCGGAAAAAATCAGAATGGCGGCGGCTTTTTCCCGCCAGCTTTGGGGAAGCGCCAAAAGAATCACAACATAAATGACCGTTAAGGCAACATATAAAAAATAGAAACCGTACTTTGCCTGAAAGCGCATATCCAGTAAAAATAAATTCCTTAGTCTCATACTATTCTCCATTCCGGAGCGTTTACGCGACGGGGCGACGCAAATCTCAAATTTGCGTCTGCCATCAGGGCTTATTTGTGACGCTCCGGCACAATATAGCCACCGTGAACAAGTTCACGTGTGATAAAATCAGCTATCAAGCTGATTTTTCACACTAGTGTCCTCCCGGTAATATCCATAAAAATATCGTTTAAGGTGGGCTCGCCGCTGTGAATGGATTGAAGACGGTTTTCGGAAATCAAGCCTTTCAAGCGTTCATCCGAGGATATGCGGTCAATAGGACAGTTTGCGCTGTGCTCCCCGTTCTCAAGCCATGTATAGGTTACGGCTGCCGCGCCTTTTGACATGATCAAACTATGGGGGCTGTCGAGGGCGCATATTTTGCCTCCCACAATAAACGCTACCCTGTCGCAAAGCTCCGCTGCGTCCTGCATATTATGGGTGGTCAGGAGAATGGTTTTTCCTTTCGCCTTTTCCGCCAGGATCATATCCTTCATCATGCGGCTGTTTGTAGGGTCAAGCCCACTGGTGGGTTCGTCAAGGCAGAGTAAAAGCGGGTCGTGGAGCAGCGCTTTGATAAAATTCAGGCGGGATTTCATGCCCTTTGAATAATCCGATACCCGTTTATCCCCGTCCCTGTCCAATCCCACCATTTCCAAAAGTTCCTCTATGGAACGAGACTTTTTTTCATACAATGATGAAAAAAACTGTAAATTCTCTTTTGCCGTTAATTTTTCATACATGGTGGAAAATTCAAAGTCCACTCCTATGTCCTCATAAAAATCCTTTGTACGCTTTTTGCACTCGACACCATTTACCATGGCGGAACCCTGATAAGCGGTTATCATCCCTATGAGAATTTTTTGCAGCGTGCTTTTACCTGCCCCGGAAGGACCTAAAAATCCAAAGATCTCACCATGAGAAACGGAAAAGCTCATGCCGGAAATAAAAGGCTGTTTTGTGTAGCTGAATGAAAGATTGTTGACCTGTATCATATGTCCCTCCTTATACTATTTGACTAATTTCGATTTAATAGTCAATTAATAGCTTGTTTTAAGTCCGGCTGATTGCCGGACTTATTTCAAATCATTTGTATTACAATACCATGGATCAGAACCCGCAGCGCCTGGTCATAGTGTTCTTCCCCTATTTCCGCTTTATGCAGCGTTGCATAATAGATCCCGTGAAATGCGGCGCTGATCACCTTTACGTTTACTTCCTTTTTTACCGGGAACAGGGCGAACATCTTTTCAATGGTATCTGTATCCTCCTTGAAATGCTCCTCTACGATTTCCCGGGGCAGCTTATGTGCAAGCAATTCCACTTCGTTGACATCAAGCCGCTTCAAAATCGGCATTTCTTCTGTCATTTTAAAAAACGCAAAAATCGCATCCGTTAGTTTTTCCGCCGAAAACCCTGTATGGGCAATATCAGAGATAATCTGGTACAGCTTGCGATTGATGTTTTCCTGCTGTTCCTGAATCACTTCGAATAAAAGCAATTCCTTGGATTTATAAAAGAGATAAAAAGTTCCCTTAGGAATATGGACACGGCTCACGATCTCATCTACCGTAGTGCGGCGAACACCGTACCTGGCAAGACACTCCGCCGCTTCTTCCTTTAATCGCTTCCTGATATATTCCCGCTCCTGCTCTGAATAGCTCTTAGGCAAGGTTCTTCCTCCCTTTTACCAGAATACATGGTCTCCCAGAATAAAGCCTTCCCGCTTGCCGGCACGCCTGAAGTGAGTTGCGCCGCCTACGGTAGTCTCTCCGTTGATCGCCGCCTGTGCCGCCTGCATACATGCATCGGGTACATTTCCTTCGTATACTCTTGCCACCTTTCCGGTCATAGCCGGTGTAAACTGCCCTGATGCATAGATCACAGAATGAATGGTATTGGGATAAGCTCCGCTCCTGACACGGTTCATAACCACAGCGCCTACGCCTACCATACCCTCATAGGACTGGTTGCCTGCTTCGCAGTAGATCAGCGCTCCTAAAAGCCTCAACTCATCTGCATCTGCTGCAACGGCTCCCCGGTTCGCCTTGCGCTTGCGTTCCGCCTCTTCCCGCTCTCTTGCCTTAATGACTTCCATACTCTCGCCTTCGTCAATATGATACCTGACGTTGACATATTCCGAATTCACATAGCCGGTCTCACCGTTATAATCAACGCTGATCCAGCCCTCTTTCACCGTATCAATAAACTCCACCGAATCCTCATAGGCGATCAGACCATACATATCGGCGTCTTCGTTTGGCTCGGTTCTCACCCGGACAGCCTCCACATCCAGAGTAACGATCCAGTTTCCCACATCCTCCGCCATATCTTTTGCTTCCTCGCCGAACAAAAGGTATTCATCCTTTGCCCAACCGATCACATTGCCCGACTTCAGCTTGGTCCAGCCGTTCTTGCGCTCCAAAATAGTGCCGCCGCAATCCTTGTACAAAAGCCCCACTTTCTCAGCGTCCTCATCTGCCTGCGCTCTGATATTCAGCGCATTCTGCACATTCGCCATGGTCAGCTCCTGCTCCATTCTCTCTTTTTCAGCCTCAAACTTTTCATCAATATTCAGCTCTTCTTCTTCCTCTACGGGCTGATCAATGTTGAACGAACTGGGGTTTAAGACCTCCGCCACGCCTGCTGTCAAAAGATCATCGTCCTGATTTTCACTTGCCTGAACGGTTATTTCCCCTGCTGAAAGGGAAAGCAGGACGATCAAAATACCCGCTACCGTTGCCAGCAGTTTATTTCTCCGGTTCATGATACTACCTCCAAAAAATATTCTGTATTTTGTCCAACAAACCGGCTTGCAAAGCCTGCCGGCGTTTGGTACACATTTATATATATGTCATATATTACAGATTTATTACAATGGGTGTAAGCATCATATTAGCAAATCTTCCTAAATTTGTCAAGTTTTTGTATTTTTACCTGTATTTATACGTAATATTTATATTACATTTTCTTTACATATTTCGAGACTTTTCCACGCAGGCTTCCACCGCACTCATTACCGCGCTCCTTAGTCCCATATCCTCCAATGTCTGCACCCCTTCAATGGTGGTTCCTCCGGGGGAACATACCATGTCTTTCAATTCTCCGGGGTGTTTTCCGGTTTCCAGCATCAGCTTTGCGCTTCCCATAACCGTCTGAGCCGCAAAACGATACGCCTGTTCTCTGGGCATTCCTGCCTTCACTCCGCCGTCGGCAAGCGCCTCCAAAAACAGAAACACAAAAGCAGGGGAGCTTCCGCTGACGCCTACCACTGCATCCATAAGCTTCTCCGGCACTTCTTCGGCAAGCCCGAAACTGCCCAGCAATTCCATACACTTTGCCATCTCTTCCTCTGTCACTTTTTCGTTTCTGCATACGCCGCTGCAGCCAGCTCCCACCATTGCCGGGGTATTGGGCATACAGCGAACCACCTTAAAGCTTCCGCCCAGCGCCTCTTCGATCTGGGCAATGGTTCTCCCTGCCGCAATACTGACGATCAGCGTATCCTTCCTGATTCTGTCCCTGATCTGGGGGATCACTGTATCAAACATCTGGGGCTTCACCGCCAGGATCAAAATGTCCGAAACCTCCGCCACCGCTCCGTTATCCGCCAGAGTTTCAATACCGTATTTCTCTTCCGCCGCCTTCCGGGTCTTCTCCGTCTTTGCAGATCCTGTAAGCTCCTCCGGCTGTGCGATTCCTTTGGCGAGCATCCCCCCAATCATTGCCTTTGCCATATTCCCAAGTCCAATAAATCCGATCTTCATTTTTTCCCTCCGTGTTAAAGCGTTTTACGCTGAAATTTTTATTTGCCGTTTCTTCTATTGTATCCCGCCGCCTGATACATCAGCAGCGCCGCCGCCACCGCTGCATTCAAAGATTCCAGATTCCCTTCCATGGGAATCTTCAAATAACTGTCGGCAAGCTCCGCCGTCTCCTTTTTAAGCCCTTTTCCCTCATTCCCAATGAGAAAAGCGCTGCCCCCCTCATAAGAAATTTCATCATAAAAGCGCTCTCCCTTTAAGTGGGCGGCATACACCGAGATTCCGTTTTGCTGCAACAGCCTGATGCCATCCTCCAAAGTTTCCACATAACAAAAAGGAAGCCTGTACAGGGAACCCATGGTAGAACGGATCACCTTGGGGTTATAAAGATCCACCGTTCCCCTGCTCATAATCACGCCGTCTGCGCCCGCTCCTTCCGCAGTCCGCAGCATGGTTCCCAGATTTCCCGGGTCCTGTATATCCTCCAAAAGCAGAAACAAAGGCTGCTTTCCATGGTGTTTCTTTTTCTCCACTGCCTTTTCTACCATTTCCTCCAGGGAATAAGTAAACTGGCGCATTACAAACAAGATTCCCTGGGGGGTTTGGGTATCTGAGATATGCCGAAAGACCTCATCGGAAACCTGCTCCACAGGAATTCCTCTCTCCTGACAGTTCTGCAGCTTTTTTCCCAAGGCTTCATACGCCCTCTCTTCGTTTATCTGATTCCAGAGCTTTTCCGCACAATACACTTCCTTTAAAGCCTCTAAAGGCGCTTCTTCAAACATTTTAATACCTTCTGCAAGAAAAACGCCTTCTTTATTCCTTGCGCGGCTTTTCTCCTGAAGAAGCCGCAAAGCTTTCATCCGTCCGTTTGCCAGACTTGTAATCATATCCTTCTCCGTTCCAGGTAAGTACAAAGCAAACGCCGGCAACTGCCGGCGTTCTTCATTTTACTGTGACAATAATCTGCTGACTTCATATTGATATTCCGGAATTTCCTTTTGCATATTCAGTGCTTCCTCAATATCAAAGTCCAAAAATTCTCCTCGTTTATAGCCCACTACCCGGTTGCTTTTGCCTGCGCACAAAATATCCGCCGCGTAAGCGCCCATAATAGAGGCATAAAACCGATCTTTGCAGGTAGGCGAACCGCCTCTTTGCATGTAGCCTAAAATCGTAGCTCTCGTCTCCATACCGGTAGCCGCTTCAATTCTTCTCGCCATGGAAGTAGAATGTCCGATTCCCTCTGCGTTGACAATGATATGATGCTTTTTCCCTCTCTTGCGGTTGCTGATGATGTTATTGATAATGCTCTGCTCGTTAAAATCATATTTTTCGGGAAGCAGAATGTCCTCCGCTCCATTTGCCACACCGCACCACAGCGCAATATAGCCGGCGTTCCTTCCCATAACCTCTATGATGCTGCATCTCTCATGGGAAGAAGAAGTGTCTCTTACCTTGTCGATCGCCTGCATTGCCGTATTAATTGCAGTATCAAAACCAATGGTATATTCCGTGCAGGCAATGTCCAGATCGATGGTTCCCGGAATGCCAATGGTGTTAATGCCATTTCTCGCAAGCGCCTGGGCGCCCCGGTAGGAACCGTCTCCTCCGATCACGATCACGCCGTCAATACCGTGCTTTCTGCATATATCGGCAGCCCTCTCCTGAACTTCCTCCAGCTTAAATTCGGGGCAGCGCGCCGTACCCAATATGGTACCGCCTCTCTGGATCGTATCGGAAACATCCTTCTTTTCCATATCTACGATCTCTTCATTTAAAAGGCCCTGGTATCCCTTTTTGATGCCTTTTACCTGTACACCGTTTCCGATCGCTTTACGCACAACGGCACGAATTGCCGCATTCATTCCCGGTGCATCGCCGCCGCTGGTCAAAACACCGATGGTTTTAATTTCTTTCGCCATAATCAGGCACCGTCCTTTCCCTTTGCTGTTTATTTTACCCTGATTTTATGTCATTTTCAATCTTTTTTCACATCCCAGACGATTTTTATATTTTCTTTGCCATATCGTTCTCCAAGGGTGGTAACCAGCTTTTCATCTGCGCACACATTCTTATTGGGAGGGAGCTTTTTCATTGCTTTCATTTCTTCTATATAAAAGATAACACTGTCGTGACCGTCAGAATCAGCAAGAAATCCCATCACCTCCTCCAAAGTCTGGTCGTACTCCTCCTTTGTGCGGAACTTAATCCACAATTTCCTTGGAATCTCATCAAACGCTGTGATCTTCTCACAGATCAGCTTTCCGTCTTTCTCCTCCTCCAGGGAAACTCTTCCCCGGATAAACACCTTGTTATCCTCCACCAGCTTTTCGCTGTTTTTCTCATAATCCCTGGGGAATACGATCACCTCTACGCTGCCAAAGAGATCCTCCACCTGAAGGAATGCCATGATTTTATCGTTTTTGGTATATTTGATCCGCTTGTCAGCAATGATGCCCCCGATCACAGCCGTGGCATTATCCCTTACTGCCGGTTCGTTGCTCTCCTCATCCAGCAGAAAATCAGCCGTAGTATTGGTAATGCCCTTTTTCCAAAGTTCTTCCTGTTCTTCCAAAGGATGTCCGCTGATATAGATCCCCAGCACTTCCTTCTCAAAGGCAAGCAGCATTTCCTTGGAATATTCCCCTACGTCGGGAAGCTTCACATCATAGGCATCCTTCTGACTGTCGTCCACCAGGTCAAAAAGGCTGATCTGCCCTGCCATATTGTTCTTTTTGTCATGGGCGATCCTGTCCATGATCTGCACATAAGCGCTCATAAACTGCTTTCTGGTTCCGGGAAGGGAATCGAAGGCGCCTGCCTTAATGAAATTCTCAATTGCCTTTTTATTGACCTCCTTATCGGAAACTCTGGTAATAAAATCCTTTAAGTTGGTAAACGGTCCCCTGATCCTTCGCTCCTCCACCACCGCCTCGATCACAGGTCTTCCCACGCTCTTGATCGCCGTCAGGGCATAGCGGATGGATCTGTCCTTCACCGAAAAGCCGCTTTCTCCCTGATTAATGTCCGGCGGCAGTATGGTAATTCCCATATTTCTGCACACCATAATGTACTCCGCAACCTTGCTGGAATTATCGATCACAGAGGTCATAAGCGCCGCCATAAACTCCACCGGATAATAATATTTCAAATATGCCGTCTGGTATGCCACCACTGCATAGCATGCCGCATGGGACTTATTAAAAGCATACTTGGCAAAATCCATCATATCGTCATAGATCTGGGACGCTACCGTCTCCGAAATGCCTTTTGCCACACAGCCCGGAACCCCTTCTTCCTGATTGCCGTAAATAAAGTTGGCGCGTTCCTTTTCCATCACTGCCTGTTTCTTTTTACTCATGGCACGGCGCACCAGATCGCTTCGCCCCAGGGTATAGCCTCCCAGCTCCCGGACGATCTGCATTACCTGTTCCTGATAAACGATACAGCCATAGGTGGCGGACAAAATAGGCTCCAGCTGAGGGCAGGAGTAAGTGATCACGCCGGAATTATTTTTTCCTTTAATATATTTAGGAATAAAGTCCATAGGACCCGGACGATACAGGGAAATTCCCGCAATAATATCTTCCAGATTTTCCGGCTTCAGCTCCTTCATAAAGCTTTTCATGCCCCCGCTTTCCAGCTGGAACACCCCGTCCGTGCGTCCGGTGCCGATGGAAGCAAGAACCTTTTTATCGTCAAAATCAATGTGGTCGATGTCAATATGTACGCCTTTTCCCTTTTCGATCAAAGCAACGGCGTCCCGAAGCACCGTCAGGGTACGCAGACCCAGAAAGTCCATCTTCAAAAGCCCCAGCTCCTCAATGGTGGTCATGGTAAACTGGGTGGTAATGGAACCGTCCGCCCCTCTTGAGAGAGGAACCAGCTCCTCCGCCGGTCTGGAACAGATCACCACCCCTGCGGCATGCATGGAAGTATGCCTGGGCAGCCCCTCCAGCCGTTTGCTCATGTCGATCAATTCTCTCACCTGTTCATCCGTCTCATACATTTTACGCAGCTCGGGGTTTACCTGCAAGGCACGGTCTATGGTAATATTCAGCTCGTTGGGAATCATTTTGGCAAGGGAGTCCACATAAGCATAGGGCAGATCCATGACCCTGCCCACGTCCCTGATCACACCCTTTGCCGCCAGCGTACCGAAGGTAACGATCTGCACCACCTTCTCGGAGCCATACTTTCGACTCACATAGTCAATCACCTCCTGCCGTCTTTCAAAGCAGAAGTCTATATCAATATCCGGCATGGAAACGCGTTCCGGATTTAAAAAACGCTCAAACAGCAAGTTATATTTAATGGGATCGATGTTGGTAATCTTAAGGGCATAGGAGACAATGCTCCCTGCCGCCGATCCTCTGCCTGGTCCCACCATAATACCGTTGTTCTTGGCATAGTTGATAAAATCCCACACAATGAGGAAATAATCCACATACCCCATGGTCTTGATTACATTCAGCTCATAGTCAAGGCGTTCCTTCAGCGTCTGTCCGGTATCTCCCGCAGGGGCGTTTTCATCCTCCCCATAACGCTCCTTCAATCCGTCATAGCAGAGCTTATTCAGATAAGTCCAGGAATCATAGCCTTCCGGCACCTCAAAATGAGGGAGCTTGGTTACCCCGAACTCGATCTCCACATGACACCGGTCCGCGATCCGCTGGGTATTCTCCACCGCCTCCCAGGCGTAAGGAAACAGCCCCTTCATCTCCTCCTCGCTTTTCACATAATACTGCCCGCCCTCATAGCGCATTCTGTCCTCGTCTGCAAGCTTTTTTCCGGTCTGAAGACAAAGAAGGATATCGTGGGGCTTCACATCATCTGCATAGGTATAGTGAACGTCATTGGTTGCCACAAGGGGAATATTTAGTTCTCTGCTCATCTGCAAAAGCGTGGTGTTCACCATCCTTTGCTCCGGCAGCCCGTGATCCTGCAGCTCCAGGAAAAAGTTTCCATCCCCAAAGCAGTCCCTGTATTTCAATGCCGATTTTTTTGCCTCTTCTATCAGCCCCTTCTGGATATAACGCTGTACCTCTCCTGCAAGACACGCGGATAGGGCGATGATGCCCTCATGGTTTTCCCACAAAAGCTCCATATCCACACGGGGTTTATAATAATACCCTTCCGTAAAGCCCCGGCTGACGATCTTCATCAGATTATCATAGCCCGTATTATTTTCCGCCAAAAGCACCAGATGATAATACCGGTCCTCGCCCCCTGTAAGCTCTTTATCAAAGCGGGAATTGGGCGCCACGTAGATCTCACAGCCTAAGATGGGTTTGATGCCCTCCGCCTGACAGGTCTTGTAAAAATCAATGACACCGTACATAACCCCGTGATCCGTTATGGCGGCGCTGTCCATGCCAAGCTCCTTTACCCGTTTTACATATTCTTTTATCTTATTGGAACCGTCCAGGAGACTGTATTCTGTGTGGACGTGAAGATGTGCAAATGCCATCGTAAACCTCCCTGTTTTCTATCGTTTTTGATCCGAAATTTTATTCATTCCACTGCCGAATCTCTTCCACCGCATATAAAGGAAGATTCACCAGCCGCTCTTCCTCTCTGTAACCCGCCATGGAAGCGCGCACGGAAATCTGTGGGTTGAATTTTTCCCGATAAGTTTTAAGACTTTTGGCTTTCAAATTCACCTCTGCCTTAACCTCCACCGGCACTGCCTTCCCGCCCATATCAACCACAAAATCCACTTCACAGGAACTGCGGTCATTGGTATAATAATATACTCCTATATCCTCTATGGTTTTAAGCTGCTGACATACATACTGTTCCGTCAAAGCGCCTTTAAACTCAGAAAATAAATCATTGCCATCTAGCAATGTGCGCTGGTGCAGCCCTGTCATACTGCCAAGCAGCCCTACATCCACCAGAAACAACTTAAATGCCTTCAGGTCTTCGTATGCTTTCAGAGGAATCCCACCCCCGTTCACACGGCTGACCTTATGGACAAGACCACAATCACAAAGCCACATGATCGCGGATTCATATTCCTTCGCCCGTCCTCCCTCGCGCACAAGACCATAGACAAACTTTTTATTTTCCTTCGCTAACTGAGAGGGAATACTATTCCATATCATGCGGATCTTCGGAACGATTTCAATCGGGGCGTGTTTGGAAAAATCCTGCTCATAAGCGGTCAGTATACGCTTTTGAATCTCCCTTACCTCATTAAAATCCTTCTCCTCCGCAAAGCTCTGCACTGCCTCCGGCATACCTCCCACGAAATAATACTGCTTCAACGCATCGATATAAGTTTGTTTAAAAGGGGCAAGCATCCCATAATCCCGTTTCGTAAGAAGTTCCGCATACTGTTCCCCTGCAATCGTCATTAAAAACTCTTTGAAGGACAGCGGGTACAGTTTCAGGAAATCCACCTTGCCTACCGGAAAAGACGTGCCCTGGTGCAGCGCAATGCCTAACAGCGAACCGGCACAGATAATATGATACTGGGGCGCATCCTCATAAAAATATTTAAGCGCAGAAAGCGCCCTTGGCACTTCCTGCACTTCATCAAAAATAAGCAACGTATTACTGGGATCGATCTTCCTGCCTGCGTACAACTCGATCCCCATTATCAACCGATCCGTATTCAAATCAGAGGCAAACAATTCCGCCATTCTGGAATTGGAATCAAAATTGATATACACAGTGTCTGCATATGCCCTGCTTCCAAATTCCTTCATCAGCCAGGTCTTCCCAACCTGTCTCGCGCCCTCAATAATCAGCGGCTTGCGTCGTTTGCTTTCTTTCCATTTATAAAGCTTTTCTATGGCTGTTCTATACATCAGTATGCCTCCATGGGGGTAATACTTGTATAGCATAACATAGACGCACAAAATATACAACGATAATCGGCATTCTAATTACATTTTTTACACCGAAATAATATATTATTCTTCTAATTTCCAAATGTATTTATCTTTTCTAAAATACAGGCATACAGCTATCCCTGCAAAGGCGATCACAAAAAACAGCAGCGCCGCTCCGGAACCTTTTCCGGTTCCAAACAAGATGCTGAGTATACTATCCTCCGCCTGCGCTTTCATAAAGGGTTCAAAAACCTGATCCACCAGAAGTCCGCCCAGAAGATATCCCACCGGTATGGTGAAAAATTGCAGGGAATTTCGCACGGAATATACCCGTCCCTGCATCCCTTCCGGTACATGCAGCCGCATAATGGCGTCAAGATTGGTATTCATAATGGGAATCCCGATCCATCCCAGAAATCCTCCTATGCACCAGATCCATGGGGATCTTCCAAAGGCAAGGAGAAAGTTTTCCGTACTCATGGACAGTAAAAGGCTGTTACAGATCACCCGTACCCGACTTTTAGGCGTTCCCAGAACAGACGCCAGCAGGCTTCCCAGCAGTGTCGCAACTCCGATCACCGTATTCACCATCCCCAGCGCCTTTTCGCTTCCTCCCTCTCTGGACAGAAGCATTGCCGGAAACGCCGCGCTATAAACGGAAGCCACCAGATTGATCGCCGCCAAAAAGAGAATCAGGTCAAAAATTCCTCTGTTCGCCTGCAAATAGGTAATCCCCTTTTTCGCAGAAGCCATCAGCTTTTCTTCCTTTTCCGCTTTCCCCTCTGCTTCGGGAATCTTGATGCCGAAAGCAAGGGTCAAAAATGCCACGGCAAAGGAAAACAGATCAAAGCCTACTACCGCGCCCATACCCAATATCCCTAAAACTGCCGTTGCAATAATCGGTGTCAGGATCGAATTCAGCGAACTTGCCAGATACCGCATACCGCCCACCCGCTGGTAATATTTCTTTGGCAGAAGCCTTGTGGTGGCAACCTCCGATGCAGGCTGCTGGAGAGTGTTCATCAAGCCGTTGATGCCGTTAATCAGATACAAATGCCCGATCTCCAATGCGTCCCTGTGAAGAAGCGCCAGCATAACCACTGTGGTCAGCGCCGCTACGGAATCGCATACCAGCATGGTGACTTTCTTATTCCATTTATCGCTTAATGCCCCTGCAAAAATACTCAGCAACACATAGGGGGCATACGAGCTGACCATCAAAAGGGCGCTCATCAAAGCGGAACCCTTCTGGGTATAAGACCATATCACCAATGCATAGCTTGTCATGGCGCTTCCAAGCCCTGAAAAAGACTGGGTGCTCCAAAGCAGTAAAAACGGTTTCATTTCCTGTATTTTGTTTTTCAATTGATTCATTGACTTTGCTCCTTTTCAAATGATTTTTATTGTCAAGTCTGCAAAGTCCCAGAGCAGTTTCTTCACTCCATGCAATTCTGCCCTAATCGACTTTGCATGGAGCTGTTGCAATGCATAACATAATCCCCAACCTCTTTTCAGTTATCTGGCAGCATCTGCATATTTTCAGAACCGCCATATTCTATATTACACAAAACCTCATCACAAACGCAATCTCTGATTTTCAAATCTGTAACCGCTTAGTCAGACTTCAAAGGGTTCAGCGGTTTTAAAGGCTTTAAAGCCTCCTCATTCATATAGGGCTTTAGCTTATTTGCCTGTTCCTGGGTCAATTGATTCCCCAATTCCATATATTGTTTCACACACATCTCCAACTGATCCCTGCCCAAATAAGGCGCGCAGTCCTTAAGAAGTTCAAAGGTAAGCTGATCCCCCATCACCAGAAGCAGCCGGGCAAGGCTATCCGAATCCAGATAAGCCTTGACGCCGGAAACGGCAAGCGCGCTGGGAGGCTGCACCGTCCCGCTTTCCACTGCTTCTATCAGATATTGAACAGACAATTCACCATCCGAATAGGTGATAACCCGCTTAAGCTCCTCCGCGTCAAAGGATTCCCCTCTGGCAAGCAGAAGTGCAAAGGCTCTGCTTACCGTCTCATGCTCCAGATAAGCAAGATTCTCCATCACCTTCTCTTTATCCGCATTCCCCTGTTCGATCTCTGCCTTTACATTCTCCTGTTCTTCCATCTCCTGAGAATAGAAAACGCTTTCAAAATCCTTTTCCCTGAAGTCATCGTAATTTACCTTCAAGTCCCGGATCTTAGCCCCCTGCCCCACAAGCTTGATCACGTTTCTGCCCTCTTTCATGATAACGCCAACGGATGTTTTCTCTCCGGTATCGTTCAGTACGCTTACGTTTCCCTCCGGGTCAATATGAACCAGCTTAAATTTTCCCTTTTGAAGATCAAATTCCGATTTCACCTGAATCTCTATATCCTCAGGGGCATTGGCAATCATAACGCTCGCTGCGCCATTCAAAAGCATCTTACTGCAGATAATCCTTTCGCCCCCTGCATAGTTATACATATGCCATTGATCGCTGATATCCTTTTCCCCGATCAATTGGTCGTCGTCATATACCTGCCATGCCTCGCTATTCTTATTCACGATCACCGGCTCTTCTGAGATCTGAAAAGGTACGGCGTCCGGAGAAACCTCCACACCTGCACAAGCCGACAAAAGAAGAAGCATTACCGATGCACCCACAGAGACCATCACTTTGAATCCGTTTCCCTTCCGATACTGTACGATCCCTTTCAACCGTTCCTTCAGATCCTCTTTTCCCTCCAAAAGGGTTACTGAAAGCACATTTCTTCTCACCTTCATACTTCTCTCAGCAGTATCCAGCAGAACATTGCCGTAAGCCTTTTTCCCTTCTCCGGTAAGCGCCGACAGCACCGTCTCATCACAGGAAAGCTCACAGTCTGCATTCAGCTTTCGATGCACCAGATATAAAACAGGATTGAACCAGTGAATACACAACACGATCTGGTACAGCCACTTATACAGCAGATCCCTTCGTTTGATGTGCACAAGCTCATGATGTAAAATCAAAGGCAGCCTGTCAAAATCTCTTTCCCCTGAAGGCAACCCAGAGGGCAAAACGATAACAGGTCTTCCCATCCCTACTGTGATCGGTCCGGAAACCATACTGCTTTCATAGATCCCCGGTTTTCTCATCCCCAGCTTAAGGCACAAGCCCTCCGCCTCCGCCTGCACGCGCCTATCCGGGACAGGCATCCACCCCTTTCGGATTCTGTGGGTAAAACGAAAGTAACCGCCTATCTTCACTCCCAGACTAATTATTACCCCAAGTCCCCAGAGATACACCGCCATTTGAAGCCAGTCCACATCGGCAGGTGCTTTCTCCTGTTGCCAAAAATCCCCTGTCTGCTCCGCCACAATCTGATCTGTAGCTGCTTTCTGTCCCTTTTCCTCTTCTGCTACAGGCAATAAGTCCGTTTTTTCTACCTCCCCTGTGGTAAGCTCTTCCCTGACATGATGAGAGGACAGAAGTCCGGAAATATCCGTTTCAATATAAACCGGAATCAGCAATCTTGCCACTACCAGAAGCCACATGTAATACCGCCAGCTCTTTGAAAAAATTTTCCCGGCGGCAGGATATATTAATAAAAGTAATAAGCCTGTCAATGCGCCCGATAAGGACAACGACAAAACGCATAAAAAAATCTGCTTCATGCTTCCCCTCCCACTAGCAATTCTGATTAAAATAATCCCGAAGTTCTTCAATATCTTTTTTGGTCAGCGCTTCACTGTTCACCAATGCCGCCGCCAGGTTCCTGGAGCTGCCCCTGAAAAATTTGTCCACAAAATTTTTCGTTTCTTCCTTTACATATTCCTCACGCTTTATGCAGGGAGAGTAATAATATACCTCCCGCTTTTCCTGGCAGATCACATCCTTTTTTAAAAGCCTTTGAATCAGCGTAAGAACCGTTGTTCTTTCCCAATTCTTGCAAAGACTCAGCTGCTGCCGGATCTCGCCTGCATTAAGCGCCCTGCCTGCCGCCCATAAAACCTCCAGAATTTCCAGTTCCGCATCTGATACTGCTGCCTTTTTCTCCATCCAATCCCATCTCCCTCTATTTCCAAACGGTAGCCGTCTACTTTTGTAGACATCTTTAGTTTACACCTGTAGACACCATATGTCAACAGCAACTTACACGTCATTCCCTTTCAAAAGATAGAGCAGGGGCAGCGGCGCAAAACCAATGGGGTGGAAGCTTTCCCATATGGGTTTCAGCGACCTAGCGAGAAATCGGTCATTTCACTTATAGAATGGCAAGATACCCAAGGTGATTCCGCCACGGATGGCGATCGAGTAGGGGAGATTAAATCTCCCCTCTCAC